>NZ_CP049887.1:1827469-2436626 GCF_011304195.1 Vagococcus hydrophili
CAGATGGCGCGGCAGAAGCAATGATTACAGAAATTAAACCAGATTATGAGCCATGGTTTGAACCCTTGATTGAACCTAAAAGTGGTGAAATTGAAAGTTTATTGTTTACCTTACAAGGAAGCATTGGGGCAGCTATTATTGCTTATGTGATTGGTTATAACAAAGGAAAGAATAAACATGCTATCGATTGATAAAATAGCTTATGAAAGTAAATTAAAGGATGTCTCACCCATTTTAAAAACAGTCTGTTACTTTGGTCTCTTAGTGTACATGTTTCTTTTATCACCTGTTTTTCAAAGTGTGGGAATTTTAATCATTGCAATCTTAACTATTTATACAGCTCGAATGACGATTGTTAGATATATTAAGTGGTTACTTGTGCCGCTCCCTTTTTTACTGATTAGTTTTATCACGATTATTTTAACCGTTTCTACTTCCAAAAGTGAGTTGTTTTTTTCAGCTCACCTTTTTGGAAGGTATGTGGGAGCAACATCAGCTTCCTTAGAAATGGGCTATCAGTTATTTTTCAGATCGTTTGGGTGTTTGGCTTGTACTTATTTTTATGCAATGAGTGTGCCTTTTAATCAAATCCTATATGTTTTGAATAAGTGCCATTTGCCGAGCTACTTGATTGAAGTAACTATGTTAATGTATCGCTTTATTTTTATTTTAATTGATGAGATGTTATTGATTCATCAATCTCAAAGCATGCGGTTTGGTTATCAAACGGTAAAAACAAGCTATCACTCATTAGGTTTATTATTTAGAGTATTATTTCTTCAAAGCATGGCACGTTATAAAAAAATGATGATTGCCTTAGAGATGAAATTTTTCAATGGTGATTTTCCCTTGAATTGAAAGAAGGTTTAGAGATGTTAAAAATTGAGAATGTCTGTGTTTCTTATGACAAGAATACACAAATTTTAAATGATATTTGTATGGAATTTAAAGAAAATACCCCCATTGGAATTATTGGTGCTAATGGCTCAGGTAAATCAACCTTATTTCAAACAATCGTTGGCTTATTAAAACCAACCAAGGGAAATATTTATTTCAATAATCAAAAATTATCTTATAAAAAAAGTAAATTAACGGAATTTAGAAAAAAAGTTGGCATCGTTTTTCAAGAACCAGAACAGCAAATGTTTTATTCAATCGTTGAGGATGATGTAGCATTTGCATTAAAGAACTTAGGAATTTCAGAGGAAGAAATTGTTAAGAGGATGAATAAAGCATTTGATTTGTTAGATATTCAGCATTTGAAAGAAAAGCCGATTCAATATTTAAGTTACGGTCAAAAAAAGCGAGTAGCAATCGCTAGTGTTCTTGTTTTAGAAACGGAATGGATTTTATTAGATGAACCAACAGCAGGTTTAGATCCAGCTGGTAGAGGGCACATGATCGAGATTATCAAACGATTAGTGTCAGAAAATAAAAAGGTGATTTTATCTAGTCATGACATGGATTTAATGTACGAGGTTTGCCAATATTTCTATGTTTTAAAAGAAGGATCAGTTATTCTTGAAGGCTCAAAGGAAGATATTTTCTTAGATAGAGAATTACTCCTATCTGCTAAATTAGAACAGCCGTGGTTGGTTAAAATGCACCAACAGTTAGAGATACCTTTGTTTCCAGATGAAGAAAGTTTTTATAAAAATACGAAAGTTGGGGGATAAGTAAAATGGTTAAAAGTATTATGGTTCAAGGAACAGCCTCAGATGTAGGGAAAAGTATTTTAGTGGCAGGATTGTGCCGAATATTCTCTCAAGATGGGCTTGAATGTGTGCCTTTTAAATCACAGAATATGGCTCTAAATTCATACATCACATTAACTGGTCATGAGATGGGAAGAGCGCAAGTGTTTCAATCAGAAGCAGCTGGAAAAGAAGCTGACGTTCGTATGAATCCCGTGCTTTTAAAACCAACCTCAGATCGTAAATCTCAAGTAATTTTTAATGGAAAAGTTTTAGCTAATATGGATGCCGTAGAATACCACGAGTTTAAACCAACTTTAAGCCATAAGATTTCAGAAATCTATCAAGAGTTAGGTTCTGAAAATGATGTAGTTGTCATTGAAGGCGCAGGAAGTCCAGCTGAAATTAATTTAAATAGTCGTGACATTGCGAATATGGGCATGGCAAAAATTGCAGATGCACCTGTTATTCTTGTTGCTGATATCGACCGAGGTGGGGTCTTTGCCTCAATTTACGGTACAGTTGAATTACTTGAAAAAGAAGAAAGAGCCAGAGTTAAAGGGGTTATTATTAATAAATTTAGAGGAGATAAAGCTTTACTTGATCCAGGACTTGAGATGATTGAAGATTTGACGAATATTCCTGTTTTAGGTGTGGTTCCTTATGAACAGTTTAAAATCGAAGATGAAGACAGTGTGGCGTTGAAAAATGTGAATCGTTTATTTGATTCAAGTAAGAAAATAGATGTGGCAGTGGTTTCTTTAAGTAAAATGTCTAATTTTACAGATTTTAATAGTTTAGAATTAGAACCAGATGTTTCCGTTAGGTATGTTTTTCAAGGAGATAAAATTGGACAACCGGATGTGTTAATCATTCCAGGTAGTAAAAATACCTTAGAAGATAGCTTGTTTTTAAAAGAAAGTGGCTTGGCGCAACAAATTCAAGAATTACGAGTAAAAGGAACTTATATTTTGGGGATTTGTGGTGGTTATCAGTTACTTGGAGAGAAATTACATGATCCACAAAAAATGGAATCAGAAACAGGTTCAGTTGACGGTTTAGGTTTACTTCCAGTGGAAACAACGATTCAAGAAACCAAAGTAACCGCCCAAGTTGAAGGGATGAGAGATGAATTAAAAGTGACAGGTTATGAAATTCATATGGGGGAAACACTTTTAAAAACTGGTCAACCTTTTGCAGAAATTTTAAAAGAAAACAATCAAGAAATCGCTCGATTTGATGGGGCTGTTAGTGAAGATGGTAAAGTTATTGGAACGTATCTTCACGGTATTTTTGATGGTAGTGATTTTAGGCATGATTTCTTTAATCAAGTAAGAGATTCAAAAGGTCTTGAGATGTTAACAGAAAAAACGCAAGAATATAAAGCATTTAAAGAGGAACAATACGACAAATTAGCAGATTGTTTACGTCAAAACTTAGACATGGAAAAAATCTATGAGATTATCAATCAGTCTGACAAAGGAAGTGTTTAGATGGCTGTTTATACTAAAACTGGAGACAAGGGATCAACTAAATTAGTCGGTGGAGTGAAGGTTAGAAAGCATCATCCACGTGTGGAAGCCTATGGAACGACTGATGAATTATGCTCTTTATTAGGTCACAGTCTATCATTTTTATCTTCTGAGGATTATAAGTACAAAGAGGAGTTAATCAACATTCAACAACTTATTTTTGATTGCTCCAGAGATTTAGCTGTGCCAGAAAGAGGCATGCGTCCCTATAAGTTAACATCTGACAGCTACAAGTGGCTTGAAAAAAAAATTGATGCTTACTGGAAGTTATGCCCTGAGATTAATAAATTTATTTTGCCAGGAGGAACACTTTTTGCAAGTTCCCTTCAAGTCGTGCGGACCGTTACGAGACGTGCCGAAAGATGTGTTGTTTTTTTAATGGATGAAGGGGAAGACGTTAATTCAGAAGTATTGGTCTTTTTAAATCGTTTGTCTGATTACTTGTTTGTTTTAGCTCGTTTAGTTAATTTTCAGTCAGGGGAATTAGAGCTTGACTATGAGAACAGTCCCCAAGTTTTTTCTAGGAGGAAAAAAAGTGTACCCGATAACTCTTAATTTAAAAAACAAACCTGTCTTAATTATTGGTGGCGGAAAAATTGCTGCCCGAAAGATTAAAGGACTACTAGGTGAAGGGGCAGATATGACAGTCATTTCACCTATCCTTCATAAAGATATTAAGCAAGAAATGATTACTTGGATACAAAAAGAATATGAAGCAAGTGATATTAGGCCTCAGTACCAACTGATTTTTGCATGTACTGATAATAACTCCTTGAATGAACAAATATTAAGTGATGCACTGCCGTCTCAATTAGTTAATGTTGTGAGTAACAAAGAAAAATCAGATTTTTATAACATGTCGATGATTAAACATAAGGGCATAAAAATTGGCATTACAACTGAAGGAGCCTCTCCAAAAGTTACCAAAGAAACAAGAATTAAATTACAAGAATGGTTAAATAAAAATGAGGAGTAATGTGTCATGCACCTTTTATATGTGGGACTCACCTATAAAAATACACCAGTTAGATTAAGAGAGAGAGCAACATTTTTAAATCAAGACATTAAATTAGCGAATCAGCAATTATTTAGAACGAAAAGTATTCTTGAAAATGTGATTATCTCGACTTGTAATCGAACGGAACTTTATGTAGTAGTGGATCAATTACACACAGGAAAATATTATACGAAACACTTTTTAGCAGATTTTTTTGATTTGCCAGTGGAAGAATTAGAAGCTCATTTAAGCTTTAAAGAAGACGATGAAGTCTTAGAACATATCTTTAGACTTGGTTGTGGACTAGACTCTGCTGTCTTAGGAGAAACTCAAATATTGGGGCAATTAAAGAAAAGTTTCTTAGAAGCACAAAAAGCAGAGACAACAGGAACTATTTTTAATAAACTATTTAATGAGGTCATTCATTTTGCAAAAAAAATGCACAGTACTTATAAGTTCAATGAAATATCCTCATCTCTTAGCCAATCAGCCCTACAAATTGCTAATGAGGAATATCAGGATTTATCAGATAAACATCTTTTTGTCATAGGTGCAGGTCAAATGAGTGAGTTAGTCATTAAGAACCTTAAAAATTTTGAGTTAGAGAAAGTAAGTGTTTTTAATCGAACCATTGAAAACGCAAAAAAATTAGGTCAACATACGACCTTTGAGATGAATTACTATCCATTAGAAGAGTTAACAGCTAATCTGAATCAGGCAGATATCCTGATTACGGCTGTTTCAAGTCAAGAACCATTAATGACTAAACAGATACTAGATGAAGTCAATTTAAATAAAAATCTGCTACTGTTTGATTTAGGGTTACCAAGAAATATTAATCCACATTGTCAGCTTGTTGAAAATGTGACACTCTACAATGTGGACAGTATTGGTGAAAGAATCAATCGGGGTGAAAAAAAACGCCAAGAATTAATGTTAGAAGTCGCAGAAGAAGTCAAACTAGCAGTAGCATCTTTCAAAGAATGGGAAAAACAATTAGGTATTATCCCCGTTATTACAGAACTTCGAATTAAAACCTTAGAAGCTGAAGAAAGTGCTCTAAAAAGTTTGCAAAGTAAGTTACCCGATTTATCTGAAAGAGAAGTAAAAATTATTAGAAAACACATGAAAAGTATTGTCAATCAATCACTTAGAACGCCCATTAGAGAAATTAAAGAATTATCTACTGAAGAAAATGCCCTGTATGATATTCAATTGTTTAAACGAATATTTGGGATTGAATTAAAAGAGGAGAATGACTGTGAAGCGAATTATTCGAGTAGGAACTAGGGGAAGCCAATTAGCAACCACTCAAACGAAACAAGCAATGGCTGAAATAACTGACAGATATCCAGACATTCAACTAGAATTAATTGAAATTGTCACAAAAGGGGACCGATTAAAAAATCATAGTCTAGCCACAATTGGTGGACAAGGAGCTTTTGTGAAAGAGATTGAGCATCAATTAATCGCAGGTGAGATTGATATTGCGGTTCATAGCTTAAAGGACTTACCAACGCTTATTCCAATTGAATTAACCATTGGATGTACATTGAAAAGAAAAAGTCCATATGACTGCTTAATTGTTAGAGACAGTGCTCATAATTTAGAAAGCTTACCTAAGGGTGCAAAAGTAGGAACAAGTAGTTTAAGAAGACAAGCCCAGTTACTAAAACTAAGACCTGATTTAGAAATACTCCCTTTAAGAGGAAATATTGATACACGAATCAAACGATTAGTTGAAGGGAACTATGACGCAATTATGTTGGCCCATGCAGGTATTCAGCGTCTAGCTGTAGCAGAAGAAGAAGTCTTCTTTAACGTCTTAACAAGTGATGAATGTTTACCAGCAATCGGACAAGGAGCTCTTGCTCTTGAGTGTCGTGAAGATGATCATGAATTATTAGAGATATTAAGAAGTATTGAAGATACAGATACAAGAAAAGCAGTGGAAGCTGAACGAGCTTTTCTTAGAACAATGGATGGCAGTTGTACGTTTCCAATTGGTGGATTTGCAAAAATCGAAGGCGAGACCATAGTTGTTGAAGGTATGATTTCAAATTATAACGGCGTTGAAATGCTGAGAGAAACTTGTCGGCATCAAGATCCAATTAAGGCAGGGCAAGAATTAGGTGAATCATTAATCAATCAAGGCGCTAATCGATTAATCAAGGAGTGTCAAACCTATGTTAAGAACAATCCTTTACACACGGGAAGACTCATGCCCGGCAACTATTAAAGAACAATTTCAACGATTAGGGACAACTCTCATAGAACTGCCCCTAATTAAAACAGAAGGCTTAGCTCATTGTTTACCAAAGACATTAATTGATTGGATTTTTTTTACCAGCTCCAATACAGTGAAATATTTGAATCAAGGCTTAGATTATTCGAAGCTCAAGGTAGCTTCTATTGGAAAAAAAACCAGTGAAGCTTTACGTCAAAAAGGTATTCAGATTGATTTTGAACCTAGTGAGGCAGTTGCTGAAATCATGATGTCAGAATGGTTAGAGCAACAAGAAGCGCCACAAGTTATCTTCTTACCAAACAGTGATTTGGCACGAAAAGTAATACCAGAAGCCGTAAAAAAGAGTCGTCATAAATTAATCGAAGAAAAAGTTTATCATACTTATTTTCCAGAAGAATCAAAACGTAAACTAATCAATCTGTTTAAAGAAAATAACGTCGATTCAGCAATGTTTGCTAGTCCTAGTGCATGGCGTCATTTTAAAGAAACTGCGGATGAGGAACAAATTGATATAAGTGCTTGGCAATTTTACTCTATTGGTCCGATTACAAGTCAAGCAATCGAACAATCGGGAGCAGTTGTAAAAAAAGAAAGTAAGGTTCATGACACGAAACATTTATATGAAGTCGTCTTAAAGGAGATTAAAGAAAATGGAAAAATTTATGCGTCATAGAAGATTAAGAAGAACAAATTATATGAGAGACATGGTGAGAGAAAATCATTTGATATTAGATGACTTAATTTATCCTATGTTTGTCATTGAAAAAGGTGAAACAAAAGAAATCAGCTCTATGCCAGGGATTTATCAATACACGTTAGCTGATTTCTCTAAAGAGCTAGATGAACTTAACGAATTAGGGATTAAAGCGATTCTTTTATTTGGTATTCCTGAATGTAAGGATGCTGTTGGAACGGGGGCTTATCATAATCATGGTATTGTTCAAGAAGCCATTCGAATCGCTAAAGATAAATACCCAGAGATGCTTGTTGTGGCAGATACTTGCCTTTGTGAGTACACAGATCATGGTCATTGTGGTGTGGTTGAAGATGGTTATGTTAAAAATGATGAGAGCTTAAATTTGTTAGTTCAAACAGCTGTCAGCCAAGCAAAAAGTGGAGCAGATATTATTGCGCCATCTAATGCCATGGATGGGTTTGTTTATGCGATTAGAAAAGGTTTAGACGAGGCTGGTTTTACGAATATTCCAATTATGTCTTATGCGGTGAAATATGCCTCAAGTTTCTACGGTCCTTTTAGAGAAGCCGCAGGAAGTGCCCCACAATTTGGTGACCGTAAAACGTATCAAATGGATCCAGCGAATGGCCGAGAAGCAATGCGTGAGCTTGAAAGCGATATAGCAGAAGGCGCTGATATGTTTATCATCAAGCCAAGTATGTCATTTCTTGATGTGGTAAAAGAAGCCAGAGGAAAAACAGATGCACCGATTATTTGTTACAATGTAAGTGGCGAGTATTCAATGGTCAAAGCAGCCAGCCTAAATGGTTGGATTGATGAAGAACGTGTAGTAAATGAAATGCTCATCTCAATGAAGAGAGCCGGAGCAGATATGATTATGACGTATTTTGCCAAAGATATTGCTAAAAGAATGAAAGAAGTTGAAAAATAAATGAGACAAACAACGAAATCAGAGACAGCATTTATTAAGTCAAAAGAAGTTTTCCCAGGAGGCGTTAACAGTCCTGTTAGAGCGTTTGGTTCTGTAGGTGGAACCCCTTTATTCATAGATCACGCAAAAGGTGCGCATATTTATGATGTTGATGGGAATGAATATGTGGATTATGTTTTATCTTGGGGTCCTATGATTTTAGGACATGCCCAAGAGCAAGTCCTAAAAAAAGTGATGGAGACAGCCCAAAAAGGAACTAGTTTTGGTGCACCTTCACCTTTAGAAACAGAATTAGCCACATGGGTTAAAAAAAGAGTGCCATCGATTGAAACCATGAGAATGGTTAATTCAGGTACGGAAGCTACAATGAGTGCGATTCGTTTAGCAAGAGGTTACACAAAAAGAGAAAAATTTATTAAATTTAATGGATGCTATCATGGGCATAGTGATTCGTTTTTAGTTAACGCTGGCTCAGGTGTGGCGACATTTGAACTAGAAGATTCACCAGGTGTTCCTAAAGAGTTAATCAAAGCTACTTTAAGTTTGGATTATAATGATTTAGAAGCAGTCGAAGAAGCGTTTAAACGCTACCCAGAAGAGATTGCGGCTGTTATCATTGAACCAATTGCAGGGAATATGGGACTGATTCCAGCAGAGCCAGAATTTCTTAAAGGTATAAGCAGATTAACGAAAGAATATGGTGCTTTGTTTATTTTTGATGAAGTCATGACGGGATTTAGATGCGATTATGATTCGGCACAAGGGCTTTATGATATTGATCCAGACTTAACAACCTTAGGTAAAGTGGTTGGTGGTGGCTTGCCAGCTGCGGTTTTTGGTGGTAAGAAAAAATATATGGACCATATTGCTCCAGTTGGTGCTGTCTATCAAGCAGGCACGCTTTCAGGTAATCCTTTAGCAATGGCAGCAGGGATTGCAACTTTAGAACAGTTAACCAAAAAAGATTACGAAGAGATGAATCAAAAAGTAATGCGTCTAACAAGTGGTATCAAAGAAAGCGCTGAAAAGCATGGTCTGCCAATTCAAGTTTCGGCTAGAGGAACGATGTGGGGCTTCTTCTTTAATGAAAGTCCTGTGGTTGATTTTAAAACATCTAAAAATAGTGATCAACATTTCTTTGGACACTTCCATAAAGAGATGTTAAATCAAGGTGTGTACTTGTCACCCTCTCAATTTGAAACAAACTTTATGTCCACAGCTCATAGTGATGAAGACATTGAAAAAACCATTCAAGCTTTCAATACAACATTCGATGTGTTAGCAAAAAAAGGGATCGTCTATGAAGGTAAGTAATTATCGAGATTTAACCATTATGAATGTGACACCTGATTTACAACTAATGGTGGCCTGTGACAGTAGTGCTAGTATTGGACATAAAGAACATGACACCGTTCATATTGATCCAGAAATAGTGGCTGCCTGTTGTTTGAGAGTCCCATTATTTGAATTAATTTGTGTGGGAGCTAAACCAAATTTAGTTGTTGATATGATTGGTAACGAGTACGAATCAACAGGTAAAAAGATGCTTTCAGGCATTCATTCAGAACTTAAAAAAGCGGGATTAGAAGATATTCCTCTAAATGGAAGTACAGAAGAAAATATGATCTCAACCATGTCTAGTTTAGGAATTACTGTAATAGGAGAGCATTCAGGCAAATTTATACAACCAGTAATTTCTAAAAATGACTACTTATTTCAATTAGGTGAGCCTTTTGTGGGGAACGAAGTCATTGCTAATTTAGATCATTTGTGTGACTATCAAGACTTGTATCAGTTAAAAGCTGATGAGAGCGTCGTAGATATGTTACCAGTTGGTTCAAAAGGCATTGCTTATGAAGGGCACGTTTTAGCTACAGATAATAATTTAAAGATTGAATTTTACCAACCAGATGCTACTGATTTGAAAAAATCAGCTGGACCATCAACTGTGGTCTTAGTAGTTGTTTCAGCAGAAAAAAAATTCGAATTTAGTTTAAATCAGACTAATTTATTGGAAATTGGTCAGTTTAAATAGGAGAGAAAAGAACTATGGGGAAAATTATTTTAGTCATTGGTGGCGCAAGAAGTGGTAAATCATCTTTTGCAGAAGCCAAGTTACGAGATAAAGATTCAGTGTGCTATTTGGCAACTAGTGTGGTTGATCCAATGGACACTGAAATGATTGATCGAGTGAAGAAACATCAAAAGCAACGCCCGAATATTTGGCATACAGAAGAAAGATACCAAAATATCGGGGGCTTTCTTTCTGAGAATAAAGAGTATGACGGTTACTTACTGGATTGTGCCACAACCTTATCTATGAACTATTTTTACGGCATGATGATAGAGAAGTACGGAAAAAACTACGAGTTAATCGATGACAAAATTGCTCATTTTACAGAAGAAGAAAAAGATGAGGTCGAAGCGCAAATTACAAAGGAATGGCAAACTATTTTAGAAGCAGCCAAAGAGCTCAAAGGGGATATTTACATTGTAGCTAATGAAGTTGGATTGGGCATTGTTCCTGAAAACTCATTTACAAGATGGTTTCGAGATGTTTATGGTCGCGTGAATCAATTGCTAGGCAAGGAAGCCGACCAAGTGTATCTAGTGGTAGCTGGAATACCGGTGACGATTAAATGATAAAAAGTTTGATTTTATACTTCCAATTTTTTACGCAAATTCCAATTCCAATCGGTGTGGATAATCCAACTGAAAAAATGTGTACAGGTGTTAAATATTTTTCTTTTTTTGGTTTTCTTGTGGGAATTATTGAATCCCTTGTCTTTTTTATGAGTGCACAAGTCATGAGTTTAAGTATCTCTTGGCTTGTTGTTCTCTTTGTTGATGTGGTTTTAACAGGTGGATTTCACTTAGATGCAGTGGCTGATATGGCAGATGGCTTATTTTCTTCTCGAAAAAAAGAGCGAATGTTAGAAATCATGAAAGACAGCCGAGTGGGTAGCAATGGTGTGTTAATTCTTATCTTTTATTATTTAATTTCCTTTGTCACCTTCTTTGAAATCTCGCCAACTTTAGATATTAAAACAGGTATTTATTTGGTGATAGCCTTTAATTTAATTGGAAAAATGGGGATTTCTCTTTTGTTTTACAAAATGAAATATTCTGGAAGCAATCCAAATGGGTTGGGGACTGTTTTTGTGGGCGTGAAATTAATGGATGTTGTGATTGCACAGATTTTCGGTCTGATTGTTCTTTACTTAATGTTTGGTTACCGTGGATTAGTGAGCTGGCTAGTGGGTTCTCTTTTTGTTTTAGTTTATAAAAGATTCGTCTACAAAAAAATTGACGGCTTAAATGGTGATACATTAGGCGCAGCGTCTCCTTTAAGTCAGATTGTGTTCATGCTTCTTGTGAGCTGGATGCTAAAAGGATGACGCGAAAAATATACTTGATCCGCCACGGGGAAACGGATTTAAATAAAAAAAAATGTTTTTATGGCAGTCTGGATGTTTCAATTAATGACACTGGTAAACAACAAGCCCAAAAATTAAAAGTAGATTTTAAGGAAATAAATGTGGCGACTATTTTTGTGAGTGACATGAAAAGAGCGAAGGAAACAGCAGAAATTATTTTTCCAAAGCAAACTAAAATAGTAAAAGCCAATTTATCAGAAAAAGGTTTTGGAAAGTGGGAAGGATTGAATGCTAACCAAATTGAGGCAAGCTATCCTAAAGAATGGCAAAAGTGGCTAGATGAACCTTTTGACTATACACCACCTGAAGCTGAAAAGTTTAAAGAATTTCGAAAAAGAGTCTTAAGGGTATATCGAGAAATTATTCAAACAACGACAGGTGATATAGCAATTGTCTGTCACTTAGGCGTGATTCGAACAATTGTCAGTGAAGTGAAACAGCTTGATTTTTGGTCTATTCATTTAGCACAAGACGCTTGGTTAGAGCTAGAAATAGAAAACAATCTAAAGTAACCCTAAAAAGGCTATTTTAGATTGTTTTTTGTCATGTTCAGATAATCTTTTAATAAAAAATCACAGATTGTACGTTCTTTGAAAATAAGGTTATCAAGAGAAACGACGGGCATAATCCCTAAAACAGCATTGGTAACAAAACATTCATCCATAGAAGCTAAATCATCAATGGAAATATCGATTTCTTCAATGTCATAGTTTTCCAAAAGATACTCTCTTAAGGTGCCTGGTAGTACGCCATTTTCAAGTCGTGGCGTGATGATTTTTTTGTCTCTAACAAAGAAAATATTAGACGTGCTGCATTCGCTAATTTGGTTTTTTGTATTCATAAAAACAACCTCATTAAAACCTTCTGATTTAGCCAACTCATTTTCTAAAATATTCTCAGCATAATTTAAGGTTTTATGATAAGTCAAAGGAGATGTTTCGTTTCGTTTAACCTCAGAAATCTTCAACTTGAAACCTTGTTGGTACATATCAGCAGTATATGGATTGTCTCGGATTGAAAAAATTTTATTTTCTTCAGAGATGGCAATTTTCAAAACAAAAGAAACACTCGTTTGTTGGCTAATGAATTCGGTTATTTCTACTTCAGTTAGTGTTTGACTAATTTTCAAGTAAGCTAACGAGTGATTGATTCGTTTGAGATGTTTATCAAGAAGGACAGGTTGTTTTTGATCAACATAAATCGTCTCAAAAGCACCGATTCCAAAATAAAAACCTTTATCTAGTTTCATTCAAAAGCTCCTTTCTTAATTTTTGAAGCTTTCAATAATCGCTTTGGCTTTTTGATTGGTTTCTTCAAACTCGTCAATTGGATCAGATTCATAGGTTAAACCACCACCAACACCGAGATGAAAGCAACCGTCTTTAGCAACTGCTGTTCGAATCACAATATTAAAATCGCAGTTCCCATCTAATGAAAAATAGCCAATAGAACCAGTATATAAACCACGGCGACTTTTTTCCAATTCATCAATGATTTCCATAGCTCTAAATTTAGGATTACCTGTAATTGAGCCGCCTGGAGAAGCAGAAAGAATCGCATCCACACTAGAAATTTCCTTTTTAAGTGTTCCCGTCACATCAGCTACTAAATGAAATACAGTGGCGTAAGGTTCGATTGAAAAAAGGTTAGGCACCTTTACAGAACCTGCTTGGCAAATTTTGTTCAGGTCATTTCGCTCTAAATCAACGACCATTAACAACTCACTTTTTTCTTTTTCAGAATTGGCTAAATCTTGCCGTAATAACTCGTCCTCTTCAGGTGTTTGTCCCCGTTTTCTAGTTCCTTTAATCGGACGCGTCGTAATTTCACGATTCTCAATCTTCATGAAACGCTCAGGAGATGAAGAAACAATTTGAAACTCGGGATAATTGAGATACCCTCCAAATGGAGAGGGGTTAATCCTTCTTAATTTTCTGAATAAATCGAAAGGTGTGATATCGCTTTTAATTTGAAGTTGGCGCGTTAAATTCATCACGTAAATATCGCCTTCGTAAATATAATTAACAACCTTTTCAATGGCTGAAATATAGGCATCCTTAGCCATATTCGTTGTGATAACTGGCTGAGATAAATTTTGATTGGCTGGTACGTAATTCTCAGAATTAGTTGTTAAAATTATTTGTTCTAGTGCTTCTAATCTGTCATTAGTAGAGGATAATTTACCATTGCAAACAATTGCTAACTGCTTTTTATGATGATCTTCAATAATAAACGTATCATAGAAACAAAAAATAGCATCATTCATGCCAATCTCATCTTTATGCCGGGTTGGTACACCCATTATTTTTCGACCGTAGTCATAAGAATAAAATCCTAAAGCTCCTTTAGTGATAGGTAACCCTGCTACTGTAGGCGTAAAGTCATTAATAAGTTGCTCATTTAGAATCTCTTCCACCGTTTGATTAACCACTTCATGGTTTAGTTTGACGGAGTTTTCAGAGCTTTCAATAATCAGGTAAGGATCAATGCCGATAATTGAAAAATGACCTAACTCATTGACTAGAGAAGAATCTAAAAAGGCAGCATAATCATCTTCTTTGAATAAATTAAAAATAGTAGAAATACTTGGATAGTCTTGATAATACTTTATTTGTGTACTCATTAAAGATGCTCTCCTTTGCAATAAGAAATAAAGTTCTGGATCACTTCACTACCATATTCGGTTAATAGAGCTTCTGGATGGTACTGAACGCCAAAAATTGGTTTTGTTTTATGAGCAACTCCCATAATAACCCCATCAGAGCTTGTGGCAGTCACCTCTAAACAATCAGGTAGAGTCTCTAGTAAAATTTCCAAGGAATGATAACGAGTCACATTAAAAGTTTCTGGAATTTTAGCAAACATGTTGTGGTTAGTGTGAGTGACTTGAAAAATCTTTCCATGTTGCGGTCTGTTTCCTTTTGCAACTGTTCCCCCGTAGTAATGACCAATCACTTGATGCCCCAAACAAACACCTAAAATAGGTAGAACGCCTTGATAAGTATTTAAAACCTCAATCGATTCTAAAGCATCTTCGGGACGTTTTGGACCAGGAGAGAGAATTAATCCTTTGATAGAATCTTGCTTCTCTTTAATAAATTGTAAATCTAAATCGTCAATCCGCACCACTTTAATGTCTTCACCTAAAGCTTCAAAGTAAGCGGCTAAATTATAAACAAATGAATCGTAGTTATCAATTAAAAGAAACATAAAATCTCCTTTTTGGTTCATTATTCTAATTACTTTAATTCAAATATACCTGTAAAAAATAGGGAGTTCAAGCTGAAAAATAAAAAATTTTAAAGAGTAAAAATTGTTTTAATAGATAACCTTTGATGAATCACTTATACTGAAAATAAGTCATCAAAAAAAGAGAATGAAACTGATAATTGCCAGTTTCATTCTCTTTTTTTATTTCTTCCAGTTGCTTGGAGCTAAACGCCTTTTTCATCACGCTGATTTTCTAATACGAATCATAACTAAACCAGTAAAAGAAGTCATTACTGTACCTACAATAACAAGGAATAAGTTATTTTTTTCCCCAGTTTTAGGTAAGGTTCTTTGAGTCGTTGTTGGTAATGTCAGTGCTTGATTTGATTTTGGTGCTTCATTATCAAATGAACTCTTAACAGCAGGTACGTCTTTCAAAGGTTCTTTGACTTTAGGTGTTATTTCTAAAGTAATTTCTTTTTTAGGTTCTTCTGGTTTAGTAGGTGATTCTTTGATTTCTTTTTTAGGTTCAACTACTTTAATTTCAGGAGTTGTTGTTGTTACTTCTTTTGGTGTCACAACTTCTTCTTTATCAATAGTAACAGTTGGAACTTCAGGAGTAATCACTTCAATTTCTTCAATTTTTTCAGATTCATCGACGAAATTAACTTCAGATGTATCTGGTTTAACTTCAATCTTAGGTTGAGTGGTAGTGATTTCTTTTGAATCAACTAACTCATTTTTCTCAACGTCCGTTTTAGGTGTTTCCGGTTTAACGGTCTCGATATCAGTGATCGATTCTTCATCAAAAGAGTTTTCTGTTTCATCGACTTTAATTTCAGGTTGAGTCGGTTTAACGTCTTTAGGATCAGTTACCTCATTTTTCTCAACATCCGTTTTAGGCGTTTCTGGTTTAATGGTCTCGATATCAGTGATAGACTCTTCATCAAAAGAGTTTTCTGTTTCATCGACTTTAATTTCAGGTTGAGTAGGCTTCACGTCTTTAGGATCAGTTACCTCATTTTTCTCAACATCTGTTTTAGGAGTTTCTGGTTTAACAGTCTCGATATCAGTGATCGATTCTTCATCAAAAGAGTTTTCCGTTTCATCGACTTTAATCACAGGTTGAGTAGGCTTCACGTCTTTAGGATCAGTTACCTCATCTTTCTCAACGTCTGTTTTAGGAGTTTCTGGTTTAATGGTCTCGATATCAGTGATCGATTCTTCTTCAAAAGAGTTTTCTGTTTTATCGACTTTAATTTCAGGTTGAGTAGGCTTCACGTCTTTAGGATCAGTTACCTCATTTTTCTCAACATCTGTTTTAGGAGTTTCTGGTTTAACAGTCTCGATATCAGTGATCGATTCTTCATCAAAAGAGTTTTCCGTTTCATCGACTTTAATCACAGGTTGAGTAGGCTTCACGTCTTTAGGATCAGTTACCTCATCTTTCTCAACGTCCGTTTTAGGTGTTTCTGGTTTAACTGTTTCAATATCAGTGATCGATTCTTCTTCAAAAGAAGTTTCTGTTTCATCGACTTTAATTTCAGGTTGAGTAGGCTTCACGTCTTTAGGATCAGTTACCTCATTTTTCTCAACGTCCGTTTTAGGAATTTCTGGTTTAATGGTCTCGATATCAGTGATCGATTCTTCATCAAAAGAGTTTTCCGTTTCATCAACTTTAATCACAGGTTGAGTAAGCTTCACGTCTTTAGGATCAGTTACCTCATTTTTCTCAACATCTGTTTTAGGTATTTCCGGTTTGATTTTTGGTGAATCAATTGGGTCAACTGTTTCAATGGGTTGCTTAATTTCTTGCTCTTTCACAGGCTCATGAGTCTCTAAGTTTCCAGAGGCTTCACCATCAGAAAAAAGATTAGTTACGTTATAACTACTTGTTTCTAGTAGCGGTTTTCCTCCCCATAGTTGGTAAGTGATATCGCAACTATTATCAAAAGCTTTTAAACGATTATTTGTAATGAGTGTTTCATAGCTAAAACTAAAAGAAGCAAGTCTTACGCACTCACGGCGAATGTGGATAATCATTTTGTTATCAGAAGAAATAGTGATTGTTCCGTAACCTTTCTTCTCAAATTCAGCAGCAGTTATTTGAGTTCTACCCAAGTAATTATCAACCGTCACATTAATATTATTTTTATCAAATTTTTGACCAGGACCATGCGTATCAGTTAAAGAAACATCTGATGCCATTTCCAATTTGTTCATGTTAACATTTAAAAACCAACGAACCGCATTTTTACTCCCGTTCATATCTCCAGATTTCCAGAAGAATGGGTATTTACTTGGTCCCGTGTTGGTATTACTGTTTCCTTTAATTGTAATAGATTGAGTATTAACTGTCGTTCCTAGATTTGTATGAATCACAGAATCTTTGGTACGGTCTGTTCGTGTGGCAGTCAAACCAAAATTAAATGTTCCAGTGACGTGATTTAATTTTTTAACTTTGTCATTGAATGTGGCAACTACGCGGTCAGAATAAACAAGGGCTTCACCCAAGTCGCTTAATTGTATTTTTCGAGGAGAGCCATCAGACTCAGTCATACCTTTTAATTCAGGAGGTAAACTTAAAGTAATGGTGTCACCTGGTTTAACATCTAGGTTATTCTTTTCACTAAAACTAACTCGAACAGAAGATGATTGTCCTTGTTGTAAATTAGTGTTCGTAAAACTAATCGAATCTATAAAATCTGTACTGCTTAGTTCTTGTGCTGAGACAACAGAGTGACCGGCTAAACCACCTATTGTAACTGTTAGAACCATAAAAAATAATTTAACAAAATGTTTCATTAATGTAGCTCCTCTTCCCTTTTACTTTGTGAATCTGATAATGATAGTATCAAATAAAGGTTCTTTTTTAGAAATTAGTTGCTTAAAGTTTAATTGTACTTTTATTCTATTTTAATCTTACTTTAATGTGAAACGTTTTCTAAAAAGGTTTTAATTAACGAGTTTTTGTTATTAAATTGATGTTAAATTGATATGAATAGAGAATAAAAATCGTTACTTTTGTTATTTTATATAAAATGTTAAAAATGTATCAATTATGTGGATTTTTAAAAGAAAAAAATGAGGAGGAATGTGTGGATTTCTATTAAAATTCACTGAGATATAGTAAGATAGGGACATAAGAAAAAGTAACCTGTAGGAGGCTTACACGGATGAAATTAGGGATTGTCGGATCAGGAATGATCGTGAATGATTTTTTAAGAATGGTTAAGGATCTTCCAGAGATAGAATTAAAAGCAATTGTAGGAACTAAGAGAAGTTATGATAAATTGTTAGTTTTACAAATAGAACACGAGATAGATTCAATTTATACGGATATCTTAGAATGTTTGGAAAATCCTGATGTGGATACTATTTACGTGGCACTACCTAATCATCTTCATTATGAGTACACTAAATTAGCTTTAGAGCATGACAAACATGTGATTTGTGAGAAACCATTTACCCTAAATTTAGAACAATTCATGGAGTTAAAAAAAATAGCTATCTCAAAAAAATTAGTCTTAGTTGAAGCTATTACCAATCAATATTTAGAAAATTATCAAGAAATAAAAGAAAGTTTACCTCAACTAGGGGACATCAAACTTATCGAATGTAACTACTCTCAATATTCATCTAGATATGATGCGTTTAAAGAAGGAACGATTTTACCAGCTTTTGATCCAGCAAAAGGCGGTGGGGCATTAATGGATATTAATATCTATAACATTCATTTTGTGGTTGGATTGTTGGGCAAACCACTATCGGTTAATTATTTGCCAAATATCGAAAGAGGCATTGATACGTCAGGTGTTTTAGTCATGGATTATGGTGTGACGAAAGTTGTTTGTATTGGGGCAAAAGATTCAACGGCGGAGATTAGATCGACGGTTCAAGGTAATTTAGGATCGATGGTTGTTGTTGGTGCGACAAACGAAATCAATCAAATTGAAAAACAGATGTTGAAACAAGACAAAGAAGTGATGAATAAAAATAGTCATTCTCATAGAATGTATCAAGAATTTAAAGTATTTAATGAGATGATTGAAACGCTTGATATGAAGAAAACAATCGAGCAGATAGAACATAGTCAAATCGTGATGGAGATTGTAAACGAAGCGTTGACTTCTTCAGGGATTAGACTCGGATAATGATAATTAGATGATAGACATACACAAATGGAAGTCTATTTGATATAATAATGTGTTGAAAAAACAGAACAAGAGGAGCAAACATGAGAAATATAAAATTAACGATTGAGTATGATGGCAAAAGGTATCACGGTTGGCAAAGACTAAAGGATTCAGAAAAAACGATTCAAGGAAAAATCGAATATGTTTTATCTGAAATGACAGAAGAAAAAATTGAAATTATTGGTTCAGGTAGAACGGATGCTGGTGCACATGCTAGAGGGCAAGTCGCAAACTTTAAAACAGAATCAAACATGTCACGTCAAAAAATGATGGACTATTTAAACTACTATTTACCAAATGATGTAGTTGTTAATAAAATAGAAGAAGTGCAAGAAAGATTCCACTCACGTTATAACTGTTCGGGTAAACAATATAGCTACTACGTTTGGAATACAGAAGTACCCTCAGTTTTTAAAGGACAACATAGTTTCCATGTTCAAGAAAAATTAGACATTGATAAAATAAATGAAGCCTGTCAAAAATTAGTGGGTGAGCATGATTTCTTAGGTTTCTCATCTTTAAAGAAATCAAAAAAATCAACTGTAAGAACGATTAAAGAATTGTCAATGGAACAAGAAGGCAACATGTTACGATTTATTTTCGTGGGAGATGGCTTCTTGTATAATATGGTTCGTATCATTATGGGCACATTATTAGAAATCGGATTAGGTGAACTACCTGTGGAATTAATCGATGAAATCTTCGAAGACCGCATCAGAGAAAATGCTGGTGAAACAGTACCGTCGTACGGATTATTCTTAGATGAAGTGTATTATAATTAAATAATAAAAGCGTACAAACCTTGATTAGTTTTAGGTTTGTAGGCTTTTTATGTTAAGATTATTTATAATATTTGTTAAGGAGAACCGTTATGATTAAAGAAGAATTTATTGTATACCACCTAGTCACACGGGAAAAAATGAATGTGGGTCAAAAAATTAGTTTTGATAATCATCAAAAAAATCAACTGTATCATTTCTTTTTTGAAAGAGAGCAGCTAAATAAAACAGGACAAGATGCTATTCAGATTCTTTATTTAAATAAAGAAAATGATGAAATAAAAATAAATAAAGAAGATACTAAAGTAACATTGAATTATGTGGATCAAACAACCAGGGCGATTAGAGAAACTATTACCGAAATGGTGAGACTAGAAAAATACCCAGAGTATCCTTCTAGATTATCTTGTTTATATGCGACTAAAAACTATGAAGATGCGATGAGATGGAAACAGCTATTCGATTCATTTAATCGCCAAGTCCTACAACTGGTTAAGTTAAAAGTAAAAGGCGCTTGTTTTGAAGGCGATGGAAATCTACTACCAAAAGAAGATGGTCTTTCCTTTTCAAAAAAGATAGAACAAGCAAATAGTTATTGGCAAGGAAGTGAAACGTGTGAACTTCCTGAATTATTAGTTAATGGAAAAATAGAAGTCATTGAGGTTGTAGAAGATTATTTAGAAGGTGAAAATTAATTTTTTTAATTGTTTATGTTCATAAAGAGGAGTAGAATAAAAATAAAAGGACTGATTGAAGATGACTGATAAATCAAAATTATTTTTACAAAAAGCATTGGCTGGCGGCACTCTTTTGGTATTAGGATACCTAACAGCAGTCTTAATCACAAAATTCATTTTTCCGAGATAATAAAGAGCTTGTGACAGAAGTATTCGGCTTATCTCCGAAGAAGCTACTTCTGTGACACCGTTTAGTTTGAAAAAAAAGAAATCCTCAATTAAAGGGATTTCTTTTTTACTTTCTCGCACTCTTAATGTCCCAAATCACATCGGACAAAAGCATTGTTTTTAAGGAGTTTTCCATCTCAATCCGAGCTATCTCGAATTTACTATCTAAAACCCGTTGAATTTGACTCCCGACTAAACAATTCGGGTGGGTATTTTTATGAATATTAAAGACATCCTGATCCCCATCAACTGCCATGTAAATATCATATAGTGAAATTTCACGGGCATCTTTTGCTAATCGATTCGCTTTTTTTCCTGGTTGGCTTTCAAGAAGTCCAGCTTGTTTTAATTGGCTCATAATGCGCCTGATTACCACTGGATTAGTGTTCACGCTTTTGGAAATATCTGTTGAAGTTGGTGTTGAAGAAGCTTCAATTTCTAATAAGCTTAAAATATGAACCGCCACACTTAATTTAGTGGACATTGCCATCTTACTAACCTCCTTCAATAATCGTCATTTGTTAGTTTCTAACACTAACTCTTGTTTGATTATACTCAGATTGACTCATTAAATCAACTGCAGCAACCGCGTAATCTAAGTAACTAATATAGCTATCACCCTTATCATTTGTACTAAATTCTTCCCCAGCTAAAACGTAGTTACCCGTTTTTTGACCTTCCGAATCAAACATCGCAGCTGGACTAATATATAACCAGTTTACATCTGTAACTTGACGTAAACTATCTAACGCTTTTCCCATCGCAACGGCAAGTGGTTTGTAGGCATCAGGAAACTCAGCACCATCCATTAATTGAATTTTTTTGTCCATGTCTACATATAAACTACCCGCACCACCAACAACAAATAAACGTGTATCAGTATCTTTTAGAATGTTTGTTAAGTGAGCTAAACTTGTACTGTGTTGATCCACATTGTCTCCCCAAGCAGCAAACGCATCGACCACGACATCAAAAGAACTTAAATCTTCTGTTGTTAAACTAAATAAATCTTTCTCAATCACATTGATCGTTTTATCGTCTAATTTTGCTTTATTTCTAACAATTGCTGTCACGTCTAAGTTACGTGAAACTGCTTCGTTCAAAATAGTCATTCCTGATTTTCCTGTTGCACCAATAATTCCAATTTTCATAATAACCTCCGCTTAATTTTTAATGTAACTTTGTTTGTTACAGATAATTTAATCCTTTTTTTAACGAATGTCAACTGTTTGATTTTAGAATTTTTGAGTTTATTTTTAAAACAAGGTAAACTAAATGTATTAAAATGGATGGAGGTTTTAGTATGAAAGTAAGTTATCATGGGCACTCAGTTGTTATGATTGAAACAAATCAAGGGCAAAAAGTAATGATTGATCCTTTCTTAACAGGAAATCCTCTAACTGACTTAGTAGTTGGAGAAGTCAAGGTAGATTATATCCTAGTGACTCACGGGCACAATGATCATGTAGGAGATATGGTAGAACTAGCTAAAAATAATGATGCAACTGTTATTTCGATTCCTGAAATAGCTCACTTTGCGAGAAAACAAGGTGTTCAAGATATCCATGAAATGAATATTGGAGGAACATTCGAGTTTCCATTCGGTCAAGTGAAGATGGTCTTTGCCCAACATAGTTCAGGCTATGATACAGGTGAAGAGATGATTTATATGGGTGAACCAGCTGGTTTTGTTTTAGAAGTTGACGGCGTTGTGATTTATCATGCGGGAGATACAGCTTATTTTAGTGATTTAGGCTTGTTAAATGAGGATTTTGATATTGATTTAGCCTTCCTTCCAATCGGAGATAATTTTACTATGGGAATTAAAGACGCAGTGAAAGCACAAGGTAAAATTCAAGCTAAAAAAGTTGTTCCTATGCATTATGATACCTTTCCAGTCATTGAACAAAATCCAGATGAATTTGTTAACCGATTAGAGAATGGTGTGGGTCATGTGATGAAGGTTGGGGAAGCGTTAGAGTATTAAAGAACTATGTTATAATGATTAAATTAAATAGATGAGAATGAGGGAATCAATTGAAATTAGTAATTTTTGATATGGATGGCTTGATGTTCGATACAGGACGTTTGGCTTATCGTAACTATAGTGACACAGCAAAAAAATATGACTTTGAATTACATCCAAGTGTTTATTATCACTTAACAGGACGCAATGAACCGGGATTTCGTGAAGCCTTAAAAGAACTTTACGGAAGCGAGCAACCAACAGATACATGGCGTGATTTCATGGTTTCAAATAAAATGGAAATTATCACTACAGATCGCAGAGTATATAAGAAAAAAGGACTACTTGAACTATTAAAATTTTTGAAAGAGAATGACTATTTAATTGCAGTAGCCTCTTCATCAAAACGAGAAATTATTTCGTTTTACATGGAAATTGAAGAAATGCCAGATTGCTTTGATACAATCGTCGCAGGAGATGAAGTGACAAAAGGTAAACCTAATCCTGAAATCTTCTTAAAAGCCTGTGAAAAATTAAATATCGCACCAGAAGATGCTTTAGTTTTAGAAGACTCTCTTGTTGGGATTGAAGCGGCTAATAAAGCTAATATTCCAAGTTTCTTAATTGAAGATGACATTACAGATTTACCACCAGTAGAAGGGAAATTTCCACTTAAGATAAAATTACCTGTGAATGAAGAACGCGCATTTCATCCAACAGAACAATTTAATGATTTATTAGAAGTGAGAGATTTTATTAAGAATAATAAATAATTAGATGAAGCTGCTTATTGAATAAAAATAAGTGGTTTTTTTGTTTAAAATAGCCAATTATTTAATCCTAAGGTACAATTAAATAAAAGGAGGTAATTTAGATGGGGAAGCTAAAATTAAATAAAGAAAAACTTCGAATTATCTTTATTAGTTCAGGATCAACTCTTGTAATTATTGCGCTACTTATTTTTATTAATAACCGAATTTTAAATCAGAAATTTTTTCATTTTAATAATACATGGGCGCCAAAAAATACTGTGATGCGGGTTAATTCAGAGTTTGATGATATGCTTTTTAGTATGGAGGAAAAGTTATATTTTAATGTTTCGGGAGATAAGATAGTTATTTATATGGAACATTATAAAAAGGATAGTTTAGTAAAAACTCAAGATTTAATTACAACTTCAAGTAATAGTAATAGAATAAAAGGCAGTATTATGTGGGGAATTGAAGATTTTAATGAAAATGCTGAAATAAAATTATCTGTTAAAAAAGATGAATTGATAACTAAATCTTCTTATCGATTAAAAAGTGAAGTTCGTAATGGGGGTGCTGCAAGTGAATTAAATAGTGATAGAGTGAAATTAGTTAAGAATATACCTATTTCGTTAGCCACTTTTGGATATGGTAAAGATTCAGCTTCGAGTCTAACTATAGAAGATGGAAAGGTTATGAAAGAGATTTAAAAAGTAATGAAGAATCTTATATATTATGGATGAAAGTGGAGTAAATAAAAAATAAATTTGAATACGCTTGCAATTTAAAAAGCATTCATGCTATGATATAGAAAATATGACAGGATAGTTACCTAATGACAGGGCTAGACCTTAGCAAATGGAGATAGTTTATACTCTGTTTGTTGAGGTCTTTTATTATTTAAAAGGGGTTAGGACATGGTGAAGATTAGGAAAATTTTAAACAATAACGCCATTATTGTTGCCGAGGAGAGTGGTGTTGATTGTATTTGGATTGGCTCGGGCATTGGTTTCAAAAAAAGAATAGGTGACTATCCTGAGGAGAAAAAAATAGAGCGACGTTTTATTTTGGATAAAAGCCAACAGTCTGAGGAAATCAATCATCTACTTGGCAGTATCTCGATGGATTATTTAAAAATTACGATTGATATTGTGGATTATGCGAAAGAAAACTTGACGGAAGAACTATCCAACAGTTTGTATATTTCATTGGCAGACCACATTGCCAACGCCATTGATTTAAATAAAAAAGGCTTAGCCACTGGAACAGAATTATCTTGGGAGGTAAAGAAACTTTATCCAAGAGAATCTAAAATAGCTAAACGAGCGATCGAGATGATTGAAGAGCAAACTAGTGTCACTTTCAACGAGTTTGAAGTCGGCAATATTGCCTTACATTTAATTAATGCCCAGATGAAGAATGCTTCAAGTAAAGACGACACTTCCCAAAAGATTAAAGATATTTTAACAATTGTTCGTATTCATAATAAAATTGATTTGGATAGTGAATCTTTGGCTTATGACCGATTTGTCACCCATTTACGTTTCTTTTTTAAGCGGATGGATTCAAGAAAATTTTCTAATCGGGAAAACCCATTGACTCAAGAAGTTAAGGGACGTTATCCGAATTCATTTGCCACAATGAAATTGATTGAGGATTATTTAGAAGTTGAATTAGATCAAGATGAGCAATTGTATTTATGCTTACATATTCAGAAACTAATTGAAAAAAGCTAAGGGTTGTTACTGGTAATGCAGGCAAGACCAAATGAGATGGGAAACCGTCTTGTTTAGTCTTGCTTTTTTGATATAAAAAAATAAAGAAATGAGGATGAGTTAAATGAAGTATCAAGGGATGATTGAAGAAATACTTGAAGGAATAGGTGGCAAAGAAAATATAGGCGAGGTAAAACATTGTGTCACTCGTTTACGTTTTAATCTAAAAGATCAGTCGAAAGCCAATCAAGAAGTTGTAGAAAATATTAATGGTGTCATTACTGTTGTAAAAAGCGGCGGGCAGTTTCAAGTAGTTATTGGTAATCATGTGCCAGAAGTTTACCAAGAATTATTACAAGTCGCTAATTTAGAAATAGCTACAACTGATTCTGAAGATGTTGAAATTAAAGGCGTTTTTAATAAATTTATTGATGTGGTTTCAAGTATTTTTACCCCTATTTTAGGAATATTAGCTGCAACAGGGATGATTAAAGGAATCAACGCTATGCTTGTAGCCTTTGGTTGGATTGAAATGACGTCTGGTTCATACAAAATTTTACAAGCAGCCGGTGATAGTTTAATGTATTTCTTCCCTGTGTTCTTGGGATACACAGCAGCAAAGAAATTCAAAGTGCCACCTTTTATCGGTATGGTTATTGGTGCGTCACTGGTGCATCCAATCATTGCTGGAATTGTTCAACCAGGTGCAGAACCACTTTATACGTTGTTTGAAGGAACGGTCATTCAATCGCCAATTTACGTTACGTTCTTTGGTATTCCTGTCATTATGATGAATTATGGTTCAAGTGTGATTCCAATTATTATTGCCGTTTACTTTGCTTCAAAAGTTCATAAGTGGGTGAATAGTTTTGTTCCTACGATTGTAAAAACATTTTTAGTGCCATTATTAACAATTTTAATTGTTGTCCCTTTAACGTTTTTAGTCATTGGACCTATTGCGACTTGGATTGGTAGTTTATTAGGCGCTGTGACATTAATGCTTTATAATTTTAACCCAATTATCGCTGGAGCTTTAATTGGTGCTTTATGGCAAGTCATGGTTATGTTTGGCTTACATTGGGGAATTATACCAATCGGAATTAACAATATTGCAACTATGGGATTTGACCCAATTATGGCTCTTGGAATGGCAACTCCATTTGCGACAGCTGGTGTTGTTTTAGGAATTATGATTAAAACTAAAAATAAAGAGTTAAAAAGTCTAGCAGTACCGTCATTCATCTCAAGTTTGTTTGGTGTATCAGAACCTTCTATTTACGGAATTACCTTACCACGTAAGAAACCTTTTTATGTCACTTTGGTTGCTGCTGGTATTGGTGGTTTAATTATGGGGATTGCTGGAACTAAAATGTTTATTATGGGTGGCATGGGAATCTTTGGCGTTCCAAATTATATTAATCCAGAAAATGGACTGGATAAAGGATTTTATGGTTTCTTAATAGCAATTGCGGCATCATTTGTGATTGGATTAATCTTATCTTTAACAGTCGGTTACTCAAATGATATGGATCCAGTAAAAGAAGCAAAAGTTCCAAATAAAGAAAAAAAGACAACCATCAAAGAAGTTAGTCTTTTAGCGCCTATTGCAGGACAGGTTAAAAATTTATCAGAAATCAGTGACAAAGCTTTTTCAACAGGACTTTTAGGTAAAGGTGTCGCGGTGATTCCATCAGAAAATATAATTGTTGCTCCAGATGAAGGTGTTGTAACAACTCTTTTTCCAACCAAACATGCGGTAGGAATTACTTTTAAAAATGGTGTTGAGATGTTGATTCATGTGGGCATGGATACGGTGAATCTAAATGGTGAGTGTTTTGAATCATTTGTTGAACAAGGAGACTCAGTTAAAAAAGGTGATCTTTTGATTAAATTTGATAAAGAACAAATTATCAAAAAAGGCTTTTCAATTGAAACACCAATTGTTATCACGAATACGAATGATTATTTAGATGTGTTAGAAACCTCAGAAAAAGAAGTAAATACGGATTCAGTTTTATTAAAGGTTATTATTTAAGAGAAATAAAGGTATAATTAATGAAATAAGTAAAAATAGAAACGAGGAAACACTTATGACTAAACGTGCCGTTATGATTATGTTTGATACACTAACAAGAGATTTTTTACCTAATTTTGGTAATGATTGGATTCATGCTCCAAACTTTAAAAGACTTCAAAGTAAGATGATTACTTTTAATCAATTTTACGGTGGCAGTATGCCCTGTATGCCTGCTAGGCGTGAACTTCAAACAGGACGCTATAATTTCTTACACCGTAGTTGGGGACCTTTAGAAAGTTTTGATAACTCAGTCTTTGAAAGACTTCAAGAACAAGGAATCTATACTCATCTTGTGACAGATCATTCTCATTATTTTGAAGATGGTGGGGCTACTTACCACAATCGCTATTCCACATGGGAAGGGTTTAGAGGACAAGAGGGAGATCGTTGGATACCTAGAACAATGGCAATGGAAAATAAAAATACTCATCCCATGAATAAGCAAGGAATCTCTGTAACCCAGCATTATGCTAACCGAACGAGACAACTTGAAGAAGAAGAGTATTCCAGTGTGCAAACTATTGATGCAGGTCTTGAATTTTTAGAAAATCATTCAGACAAAAAAGATTGGTTCTTACAAATTGAGTGTTTTGATCCCCATGAACCCTTTTATGTGCCAGAAACATACCGTGAAATTTATGCTAATATAGAAGCAGACAAAGTGCCTTATTGGCCAAAATATCAGCACAACGAGGATATATCAGAGGAAGATCAATTGAATATGCGTAAGGAATATGCGGCACTTATTTCTATGTGCGATCATCATTTAGGACGCTTACTTGATTACTTTGACGCTCATAATATGTGGGATGATACCTTGATTATTGTTAATACTGATCATGGCTTTTTACTTGGAGAGCATGATTGGTACGGGAAAAATATTGCGCCTATGTATCAAGAAGTCATCCATATTCCTTTCTTTATGCATGTACCAAGTTTCAAAAATAAACAAGGTCAAACTGTTGAAGGAATTGGTCAAACGATTGATATCGCCTCAACCTTGCTTGATTATTTTGAGATTGAAGATGAATTTGACAGAGATGGTAAGTCTTTAATTAATTTAATTGAAGATGAGTTGAATCATGAAACAATTATCTTTGGAACAAACGGAGGACATGTTTGTCTTTATGACGGAGAGTATATTTATATGCGTGCCTCAGCGGATAGTTCAAATGGACCAATCACGCAACAAACACTTGCTGTTACGATGATGCGTGGCTTTTTCCCAGATAAGATGTTAGAAGAATTAAAAGTAATTCCAGGAAACAGATTTACAAATGGCTACCCAGTTCTTGAAATTGATGCTATGACATATATTGATTCTTATTCAATTGGTCATTTGTTATTTGATATGAAGAATGATCCACATCAAAATGAACCTTTGCAAAATGAAGAAGTCGAGAATGCCATGATTCAAAAACTAATCAAAAAAATGAAAGAAATTGATGCCCCTGAAAGTGAGTTTACTCGTTTGGGCTTGAAAGGATAAGAAAATGAAACGTGTCTCTGTTTTAATTAAACCCGCCTCATCTCTATGTAACATCAAATGTCGTTATTGTTTTTATAATGACATCAGCTCACTTAGAGAAGTGGAATCTTTTGGAAAAATGACAAAAGAAACAACAAAAAGAATGATTGAACAGATATACGTTGATTTAGAAGACGGAGATTATCTGTCTTTAGCTTTTCAAGGAGGAGAACCTACTTTAGCTGGATTGTCCTATTATCAGTACTTAATAGAGTGCATTAATAGTCAGACTAAGCAAGTTGAAGTTTCCTATGCGATTCAAACAAATGGCATGGTTATTAACGAACGTTGGTGTCGTTTATTTAAAGATAATAATTTTTTAGTTGGTCTATCCATGGATGGACCAGCTATTTTCCATAATCAAGGCAGAGTTGATTGGAAGCAAAAGGGAACTTTCGAGAGAGTTAGAAAAACGAAATCTTTATTTGATTACCATGAAATATCTTATAATGTCTTAACTGTTTTAACCAATGAGATAGCCAAAGAACCAGAGACTATTTTTTCATTTATCATGGAAGAAGAAATAAAATACATTCAGTTTATTCCGTGTATGGATTCATTAACTGAAAATCATCAACATTCATTTGGCTTATCACCAGATTTATTTGCTTCGTTCTATCAAAAAATACTTATTTTATGGTTAGAAGAATTGAAAAAGAACCACTACATCAGTATTAAACTATTAGATGATTTATTTCATTTATTAGTTAACAGGCAAGTAACGGCTTGTGGAATTAGTGGGCAGTGTTCGGTTCAGTATGTGATTGAGGGAGACGGTAGTGTGTACCCTTGTGATTTTTATGTGACGGATGATTATAAGTTAGGTAATATTAAGGAACACACACTAAGAGAGCTTTTCAGTCAGCCTCTGCAACAGAACTTTTTATATAAAAAACGAGAAGTCACAAATCAATGTTTACAGTGTCCTTACCAAAATATTTGCGGAGGCGGTTGTAAGCGAATGAAAGATGTTATGTATGTTGATCAAGAAGATACTTTTTGTGGCTTTAAAGAGTTACTTGATGATTACACCAAAGAGTTAGTAACGATTAATCAATATGCGGGGAGGTTAACTGAGTGATTGGAATCTTATATTTTATCATTATTGTTTGTGCCAATACGATAGGTGCTATCTCTGGTATGGGCGGAGGTGTTTTGATTAAGCCGATTTTTGATTTAATCAACGTTCACTCAGTTGCCGCAGTTTCCTTTTATTCAAGTGTAGCTGTCCTTACTATGTCGATTGTCTCAACCTATAAACAAACTAAAAATGGTATCAAGGTTGACTGGCCTTTTGCCCTTCAAATATCGGTTGGTGCCGTTGTTGGAGGTTTACTTGGAAATGGTGTTTTTGAAAAGTTACTTCATTTATTTCCATCTGGACGAGAGGTTCAATTGGTTCAAATTGTGTTAACGGTATTCACGTTGCTCTTTTCATTTTTATATAGTAAAAGTATTTGGCGTAACTTTAAATTTGAATCAGGGATATTAAAAATTGGAACGGGTTTGTTACTAGGTTTTTTAGCCAGTCTATTAGGTATCGGTGGTGGACCAATTAATGTGGCTCTGATTATGTTGCTTTTTAATGTGCCAATCAAAGAAGCCACCGTGTATTCAATTATTAGTATCTTTTTCTCTCAATTATCAAAAGTGACGACCATTTTTCTAACAGTTGATCTAAGTCGCTATGATTTAACGATTCTTTACTATGTGATTCCAGCAGCAATCATTGGTGGTTTTGTAGGGTCTTATATTAGTAAGCAAGTGACAGATAAAAAAGTGAATCAAGTGTATCAAGTAGTGATTATTTTAGTGCTATTGATAAATATTTACAATGGATGGAGTGTGTTTTAATGTCTGAATTTGTTAAAATTCCCAGTGGTCATTATTTAGTAGGAACCAACAGTCAAGAAGGGTTTAAGAAAGATAAAGAAGGTCCACAAGTTTTAGTTTGGATGGATGAATTTGAAATCGAAACAACACCTGTCACAAATGAAGAATTTAAACAATTTGTCCAAGCAACTGGTTATGTGACTGAGGCGGAAAAATTTGGTTGGTCTTATGTGTTTCACTATTTTTTAAGTATGGAAGAGAAAATAAAAGCGCAAGAAATGTCTGGTTTGAATTGGTGGTTAGCTGTTGAAGGTGCTGATTGGTGTCATCCAGAAGGAAAAAACAGCTCAATTGAAATGAGAATGGATCATCCAGTCGTTCATGTTTCAAGAAATGATGCCTTAGTGTATTGTAAGTATACGGGGAAAAGACTACCCACAGAAATCGAATGGGAAATTGCTGCTAAAGGTGGTACAACGAACGAACGCTATCCTTGGGGAGAAGAATTTTTAATCGATGGAAAACACCAATGCAATATTTGGCAAGGAGAGTTTCCTTTAACGAATACATTAGAGGATGGCTTTGACAAAACAGCGCCAGTTAAAAGTTACGCGCCAAACGGTTATGGATTATATCAAATGATTGGTAATGTTTGGGAATGGTGTTTAAACCCTCAAGGCATTGATTTAAACGTCTTTCAAGAAAAGGATAGTCAATACTTTTTTGAGAGATATGAAACATTCGATGATCAAAGTTACGCCCTAAAAGGTGGTTCTTTTTTATGTCACGAATCATATTGTAAGAGATATCGAATAGCCGCAAGAAACGGCAATACAGGAACATCTACAAGTAATAACATGGGATTTCGATGTGTAAAAAAATAAAAAAATTGAAAAATACATTTGACAACGCTTTCTAAAGGTGGTAATCTTAATTTAAGATAAAACACGCGGAGTGTTACTGATACGATCAGGCACCACCAAGTCGATAGTAGGTATTGAACTACTATGGTTTGGTGTTTTTTTCTTTATTAAAAGGGGTGATCATATTTATTCGACAGTTAAATCACTGAATAATAATTTAGTATTAGCACAAAATGATCAGCAAGAAGAATATGTATTGTTTGGTAAGGGAATAGGCTTTAAAAAGAAAAAAGGTGACCCTATTGAGGAACTTTTAATTACAAAAGTATTCCAATCAAAGGATCATCAAGATGTGTCAAAAATGGTTGAAAATATTGATCCTGACGTTCTATCAGTAACAGAAATTATTGTGGATGCGGGTGAGACGTTCTTAGAAAAGAAATTAAATGCCAGTCTTTTAATTTCACTTTCAGATCACATTCAAAATGCCATTAATCGCCAAAAAGAGGGGACCGAGATTCCAGATAGTACCCTTCAATGGGAAATTCCTTTCTTATATTTTAAGGAATCGAAAGTTGGTAAACAAGCCTTACGATTGATTGAAGAAAACATAGGAGTGACTTTACCAGAAATGGAAGCTGCTTTTATTGCTCTTCACTTTGTTAATGCACAAGATGGCGTCCAGTCAATGGATGAAACGATGTTGGTGACTGAAATAACTAAGAGTATGGTTAAAACGATTCAATCATTATTTGGTGTTTCGCTAAATAAAGAAAGTATTAACTATTCGAGATTTGTCACGCATATTCGCTATTTTATGAACCGACAGTTACATAATGAGACGTCTAACAATGAAACAAATGAGAAATTATATGAAATTATTCAAGAACAATATCCTAAAAGTTATGCTTGCGGATTAATGATTCGTGAGATGTTAAAAAAAGAGTACAACTTAGTCGTCAGTGATGATGAGATGATTTATCTGATCATTCATATCAACCGAGTTGTCTTAGAAACTAATTAAATTAGGTGTGTAACATTTAATCATGGCATAAACCTAAACAAATCTTTCTAGTGATTTTTAGTCACAAGGTTTGTTTAGGTTTTTTGTATACTCAAAAGGAGAGTGGCAAAGATGACTCATAAGGAGTTAGCAGAACAAATCGTCGCAAATATTGGTGGTACTGAAAACATTAATCAAAATTGGCATTGTATTACAAGATTACGTTTTAATGTAAAAGATCGAGATAAAATTAAGATAGATGACATCAAGCAATTAGATGGTGTAATGGGGGCTCAATTTCAAAGTGGTCAGTTCCAAATCATCATCGGTAGTGAAGTTGGTAATGTTTATCAGGAAGTCGCTAAATTAACTGAAGGCAAGTTATCAGAAACTGAAGCACCAACTAAAAAAAGCGGTAATGTACTCGATCAAGTTTTCGATGTTATTTCGGGTATTTTTACCCCAATATTAGCAGCTATTACTGGAAGTGGGTTACTTAAAGGATTAATGGCGATTGCTGTAGTGTGTAATGTGTTAACAGAAACCAGTTCAACTTACATTGTTTTAAATGCAATAGCTGATGCAACTTTTTACTTTTTACCATTTTTAGTGGCATTCTCAGCAGCTAATAAATTTAAAACCAATCCATCATTAGGGGTAGCATTAGCAGGTGTTTTGATGTACCCAACCTTTATTGCTAATGCGGCAGCTGGTGAAATTGCGAGTTTGAAATTTTTAGGTTTATCTATTCCAATGCAAAATTATTCATCAACGGTTATCCCGATTATTTTAGCCGTTTTATTATTAAGTTATGTGGAAAAAATAGCTAAAAAAATTGTCCCGAACTCATTATCAATTATCTTTGTTCCACTGATTTGTTTACTTGTCACAGCACCGATTATGTTAGCTTTTATTGCACCATTAGGAAGCTTAATCGGAACCTATTTAGAAATGTTCTTTACGAAATTATTTGAAATTGCGGGACCTTTAGCAGGTGCGTTAATGGGTGGATTAATGCCATTAATCGTTATTACCGGGATGCATTATGCGTTTTTTCCAGGAACCTTTGCGAGTATCGAAAAATTTGGTTACGACATTATGTTGCTACCTTTAAACTTAGTAGCCAACTTAGCTCAAGCTGGAGCGACATTAGGAGTTATCTTTAAAACAAAAGATAAAAAAATGAAACAAATTGCGATATCAGCCTTTATTCCTTCCGTTTTTGGAATCACTGAACCTGCTATTTACGGGGTGACGATGAAGCTTAAAAAACCATTTTATGCCAGTATGATTGGTGGCGCAGTAGGTGGGGCAATTTTTGGAACCTTTGCCGTTAAATCATTTAGTTTTGCCGTACCTGGTATTTTGGCAGTGCCAACCTATATCGAATCAGGAACAAATAACTTAATCTATGCCATTATCGGTGTGTTATCAAGTTTTGTGGTTGGTTTTGTCATGACCTTATTATTTAAGTTTGATACAGGAGAAGCAACTTCTGAGAACAAAATTTCAGAAGTAAATAAAACGAATAATGAGGCACCAAGTAAAATTATGGCACCACTTTCTGGAACAGTTAAACAATTAAAAGATTGTCCAGATGAAACATTCGCTTCAGAATTGGTTGGAAAAGGTTTAGGAATTATTCCAAGTGAAGGTCAGGTTGTCGCGCCATTTAGTGGAATCGTCACTATGACCACACCAACGAACCATGCTATTGGAATTTTATCTGATACAGGTGTCGAAGTGTTAATTCATGTAGGGCTTGAAACAGTTAGCTTAAATGGTGAAGGATTTAAGCGTCACATAGAAGAAGGTAGTCGCGTCAATTTAGGGGATGTCCTCATTGACTTTGATATAAAAACAATACAAGAGAAGAATTTAAGTTTATTCTCACCTGTTGTGATCACCAATAGTCCGGAATTTCTCGATATCGTCGTTGCTGTTAAAGAAAACGAAGTGATCGAAAAATCGAAAGAAGAAGTCTTAATTGTCGTGAACTAATTATTTAAACCATAGATTAGAAATACAACTTATAGGAGGAATTATTAATGAAAGAATTACAAACAGGATTTCCAAAAGGATTTTTATGGGGCGGGGCAACTGCTGCCAATCAAGTAGAAGGTGCTTATAATGTAGGCGGAAAAGGCATGTCAACATCAGATTATGCGGCTTACAAAGATCCATATGCAACAGGTAAAGTAGATAATTTTACCTTTAACGTTACATCAAAAGAGTTAAATGAATACAAGGAAAATGAAGCGAACTTCTTATTCCCTAAACGTTGGGGATTGATTTTTACAATCGCTACGCAGAAGATATCGCCTTGTTTGCTGAAATGGGCTTTAAAACATTCCGCTTATCTATCTCGTGGGCACGTATTTTCCCAACAGGTATGGAAAGTGAGCCAAATGAAGAAGGTTTAGCATTTTACGATAAAGTCTTTGATGAGTGTGCGAAGTACGGTATTGAGCCATTAGTAACCATGTCACATTATGAAATGCCCATCGCTTTAACTGAAAAATACAATGGTTGGGCAAGTCGTGAATTAATTCCATTATTTGAAAACTATGCACGTGTCTTATTCAATCGCTATAAAACAAAAGTAAAATACTGGATTACTTTTAACGAAATGAACATGAACTTAAATAGTTTATATACAGGAGCAGGAATCTTAGAAGATTTAATTGATCCAGAGAAAAAATTAGAAGTAACGTACCAAGCAAGTCACCACCAATTTTTAGCGAGTGCGTTATCTGTGAAAGCAGCCCGCGAAATTATGCCAGAAGCTAAAATCGGTTGTATGATTAATCAAATTGAGTCATACGCATTGACAACAAAACCAGAAGATCAATTACAAGCATTGAAATCAAATCAATTAAATATGTTCTACCCAGATGTTCAAACAAGAGGAGAGTACCCAAGTTACATGGCTCGCTACTTTGCTGATAATGAGATCACTGTCCAAATGGAAGCTGGAGATGAAGAAATCTTAAAAGCAGGTAAAGTGGATTATGTAGCCATTAGTTACTATATGTCTCACGTAACAGAAGCTCGTGAGGACGCGTCTGAATTAGCAGGCTCATTTGATAGCCCGATTAAAAATGAGTATTTACAATTATCACAATGGGATTGGCCAATTGACCCAATCGGATTACGTATTTCATTAATGAAACTATATGATCGTTACGAAGTACCATTATTTGTTTGTGAGAACGGCTTAGGAGCAAAAGATGAAATCACTGAAGATGGTCAAATTCATGATGATTACCGCATTGATTATATCCGTCAACATGTGGAGCAAATGAAAGAAGCGATTCAAGATGGTGTGGATTTAATGGGTTACACAACTTGGGGTTGTATTGATTTAATTAGTTGTGGAACGTCTCAAATGACAAAACGTTACGGCTTTATCTATGTAGATCAAGATGATAAAGGAAACGGACCATTAACACGTTACCGTAAAGATTCATTTAACTGGTACAAAGAAGTTATCGCAACCAATGGTGAAACGCTTTAATTAAGGACTCAAAATAGGTATAATGAATAGGGTGAGAGACTGACGTGAAATAAAGTCAGTCTCCTATTTTTAATCAGTAAGTTAAAAAAGGGGAGGATTTTGAAAATGACAAAAATAGCATTTTTTGATGTGGATGGGACATTGTGTAATAGTAGTGGTGTGGTACTGGAATCAAGTGTCACAGCGATTCGTAACTTTAGAGCTGAGGGTAATTTAGCTTATATTTGTACAGGTCGTTCTAAACCTGAAATTTTAGATAGTATATTAGATGTAGGTTTTGACGGCATTATCGGAGCTGGTGGTGGTTATATTGTGATGAATGATGAAGTAGTGAGTCACAAGACAATGCCAAAAGATGCGGTACTAGAGATTATTGAGTTCTTTGGTCAGCATGATGTTGGTTACTACTTAGAGTCTAATGACGGTCTTTTTGGTAGTGAGAATTGCGAGCGCAAGATTAAAGAAGAAGTTAAAAAAGTATCAGAGCAAGAAGGAACTCCTTTTGAAGAGATGAGTGACAAGATGGAATGGTTCTTTGAACTGACTCGTAATTACGATAATGAGCAAGTCGATCATGGTAACGTGAATAAGATTTCATTTATTAATAATACGATTCCTTTTAAAGAAATTGATGCTAAATTTGGTGAAGAGTTCCATATGTATCATTCAACGGTTCATTTGTTTGGTCCTGAAAGTGGAGAAATTGCTGTTAAGGGCATCGATAAAGAGAAGGCAGTTACCTTTGTTTTAGATCATTTGAACTTAACGAAAGAAGACGCGATTGCTTTTGGAGATGGAGATAATGACTTATCAATGTTTAAAGCAGTGGGGTATAAAGTTGCTATGGCAAACGCGACAGACAATTTAAAAGCAGTAGCAGATGAAGTGACAGCTGATGCAGATGAAGACGGCATTGCCATTAGTTTAGAGAAACAAGCGTGGTGAAAACGGCGATTAGCTCCAGCTTTTAAAAATTTATGTATATAAACAAAGAAAGAGGTGAACTCACAAAATGTGTTCGCCTCTTTTTCGTTTAATTAAATGTTTTAAAAATACCATTTTCAGGTGATAACTTACTGTCTATCTCTTTGTTTCGATATAACCACTCTTGAAGTAACATGAAATCTAGTTCTGAGTAATTTTGTTGTTCTTCATAAGAAAATTCAGTAAAGACTTGAGCTTTCTCCATTGGTAAATGACAGTGTTCTACAAGAAGAGCAACTTTTTCTTCTGGTGTTTGGCGATTAAATAAGTGTTGAGCTTCTTCCAAAGCTAAATGAAAATTTTTCACATCTTTTGGATTCTCTTTAACAAAATCCGAATCAAAACACCACATCACAAAGCAAGCGTCGAGTTCATTGGAATGCCAGATAACTTCTGTCTCAGGAATGGTTAAGGCTTCTGAAACAAAAGGATCAATCGCCACCAAACCATCAATTTCATGATTTTTAAGCTTCTCCATTCGCTCGTAGGTATTGTTGATATAAACATAGCTTGTTTTAGGAAGACAATCATAAAGATAAGTCTCCAAGAAAAATTTAAAAAGACCTGTTCGATTAATCCCCACTCTAAAATCAGTTAATAGGTTAGCATGTTTGTATCCAACTAGTTGAATGGTTCTAGTTAATGTGGAAGTAATCACAGCCTTTTTACCATCCTTTAGGTAGTAAAAGAAGAAGGAGGTGTCCCCCATTTGAGCATCCACGTGCCCTTCTAAAAAGGCAGCCTTTCCTTGGAAGATGAAATCATCAGCCAAGGAAAGTTGAACGGATACCCCGTGTTTTTCAAAAAGGTTAAGTTCTTGAGCTAAAATGACAGGTAAAACAAGAGGATTAATTCTATTTTGTTGTAATCTAATGGTTGCGATAATAAACCATCCTTTCAATTAAGTTGCAATAAAAAATAAAAGAGCCATGATTGTATGAAATGAACGGATTAAAAGCAGGGGTCTTGGACCAAAATCGCGTCCCATTTCTGGATAAACTTCTTGAATTTTAAAGTAATTTTTCAGCCATCTTAAGTAGCCTTGAACAAAGAAAACGAGGCATCCTACAATAAATTGCCACCAGGTTAAGACAGTGAAACCAAGAAAAATCCAAGCAGCTATGACTAAAATACTTTCAGGAATCATGATTAAAATAGAGTTTCTAAAACCAATGATGTGTGGAAAAGTTACTCTGACACCTTTGTCTTTCTCATAATCGCCAGTGTTGTTTGTAGACATTAAAAAGACAGTTAACATCATGCAGATAAAAGCATAAATAAAAGCAGACATATTTAGCCAACCGGTTTGGAGCCAAAAAGCGACAAGTGAGCTTAAACCGCCTACAAGAAGGCCTGAGATAAGTTCTCCAATTGGTAGGACAATATAAGGAAAGGGTCCTAAAGAGTAGCACAGAGCCCCAATTAACCCTAGACAGCCTAATAAGAATAAGCCCCAACTATTAGTTAGATATACGAGAATCAGACCAGTTAAGCCACCTAAGCCAATCCAAGCAAGTAGTACAAGACAAGCATCCAAGAATGTTGCATCCCCTCTGACCAACCCTTCACTTCCTAAATGTCCAGTAAACGTATTTTCGTCCTCTTCTTGCTTTAAATAAGCACGAATTTCATTCGCTACATTCGCCACAATATTAAATGAAAAACCACAAATAAAGAAAAGAGCTAAGTAGAGGAAATTTAATTTTCCAGTTAAGTAAGCTGCAAATAAACTTGAGCTGAGAATGGGTAGACCTGTTGCAAATCCTGTGCGCAGCTCCATCACAGTATAGGCACGAAAGGGAAAACCAAGCGCCCATTTAAATAATTTTTGAATCATTAGTGTTTGACACTCCCTTGAGATAATCCTTTTTCAATTTGTTTTTGTAAAAGGAGATAGATAATAAGCATGGGAATCATACTTAATAAAATAAACGCACAAATGAGTGGCCAATTTGTTTGAGTTGGTCCCACAAAACGGAAAATCCCCGTTGAAACAGTGGGTAAGTCACTACTTGGCATATATAAATAAGGTATATAAAAATCATTGTAAATGCTCAACATTTTAAGTAGAGAAACGGTTGTGGTAGCAGGCATTAAAAGTGGTAAAATAACATGCCAATAAATCTTAAAAAAAGATGCCCCGTCCATCATAGCGGCTTGATCTAATTCAATAGGTAGTTGTTCCATGTTTTGTAAATAAATAAAAATCATGGTCACGTCTGCTCCAATGTAAAGAATAATCGGCGCCCAAATCGTATTGTACAGATGTAAGCTAGTCATAATGTTAAACGTTCCAACTTGAGTGACCACCATTGGCACAGCAGAAACTAGAAAATAAGCTAAGAGTAATAATTTACGCCCTTTAAAACGGAACCGATGATACGTGTAAGCCACCATTGAGCCGATAAAGACACTCATAACAACACTAACTAATATAATAAAAAAGGTGACAACAAAACTTTTGATTAACTGTCCTTCTTTTAAAGCAGTCACATAATTATCAAAGTAAAGAAAACTTTCAGGTAATCGCAATCCTTGAGAACTTGAAAATTCTTCTAAGCTCATAAAAGAGCCAAAGAAAAGAATCCCTAAAGGAAATAAAATAATCATCGCCCACAAAATTAAAGTGAGGTACTTAAGAAAGGTAAAGAGACGTTTCATTTCTTTTGCCCTCCTTTGTTTTTTACATAATTTAAGAAGCCGCTAAGTAAAACAATAATCAATGTGATACAAACAGAAAGACTAGAAGCAATGCCATATTTTTTTTGTTCAAAGGCAAGTTTCATTGTTTGAACCACAATAGTTGTTGAGCCATTTGAGCCATTAGTTAAAATAAATGGAATGTCAAAAACCGAAATCACGCCGATAATTAGTAAGATACAGTTTAAGTAAATAACTTTCATTGTCTGAGGAATCGTAATCCATTTTGTTTTTTGCCAAAGACTTGCTCCGTCAATTAAGCAAACGTCGTTATAATCACGAGGAATACTCTGAATTGCTCCGTAATATAAAATAAAGCTAATCCCAAGATTGCGCCATAAAGAAATACTCGCAAGAGTGATATTGACTTGATCAGGATTGCCTAGCCAAAAAGTAATCCACTTGTCGAGATGTAAAAATATCAGCAACTGATCAAAAGCTCCTTTAGGACTAAGAAATAAACGGAAAATCATTGCCACAGCCATGCTACTAATGAGAGAAGGGAGGAGGAAAAGACTTTTAAAAAAGTTTTTTCCTCTTGTTTTCTCTGATAAAATCACGGCAAAATAATAGGCAATGACCATTTGTATGATACCTGATACAAGGTAATAAAGATTAACTCTTAAAGCATTCCAATAGACTGGGCTTTTAAAAAGGGTGGTGTAATTATCCCAGCCCACCCAATTAAACTCACTACCCATACCGTTCCAAGAAGTAAAACTAATGACGATTAAATTAATAATTGGTAGAATTCCAAAAATCGTTAATAATAAAATTGGAACAGCTAGGAATAGCCGCACCCATTTATTTGATTTATTCATGATTTTTAGCAGCTGATTGCCACTTAGTTGATAATTCTTTGGTGTAGTCTTCGTAACTCATATTTTTATCAGGGTATAAACCGATATTGATGACTTGTTGTAAGACATCAGTTAAACGAGTGACACCTACCTCATCAGCAATAGCTGAATAAGTAGTGTTTATTTCAGGTGTTTCTTTAGCTACGGTTAGAACCACATGACTGTTATCAATTAATTCTTGTTGTTCTTTTGATAAATCTGACTTTGTATTAGGCATCCCGTTTAAATCTTTTGTATAGCCACTTTCATTTGAAACAAAGAATTCCACGAAAGCTTCAGCCGTTTTTTTATTTTTAGAATGTTTGTTAACACCTAATACAGAAGGTGCACCGATTGGAAAACTTGTTTTGCCATCGGTTTCAACAGGGAAATTCATGATTTTAATTGAATCTTTTGACATTTTTTGAATGCCAGCTACTTCTTGTGAACCGTGCATTAGCATGCCGATTTTTCCATCAGCTAATTGTTTGAATGCTGTTTGCCCATCTAAAGTCATAGGATCTTCTTCAATTAAACCTTTTGAAGCCATTTCATAAAATAAATCCATGACTTCACGAATTGGCATACCTTCTTTAAAAGCATCTCCAGATTTTAAAGTGTCTGATTTAAATTGTTCTCCGCCAAATGAAGTTAAAGCACCTGCCCAAATTGCCACAGCTTGGTAATTTGAATAGAAAGGTGTCGCGTCTGTTTTTTCTTTGATTAATTCTAAATCTTTAATGAATTGTTTTTGAGTTGTTGGAACTGTGCTAATGCCAGCTTTTTTAAGCACGTCTTCATTATAGATAATTCCTAGAGAATTAAGAGCCACAGGTAATCCGTAAACTTCATCTTTGAAGTCTGCTTCATAAACATCTAAGTATTTTTTCTCTAGTTCTTTTGTTGTTCCTAATGATTCAAAATAATCTGGGTAATTACTACGATTTCCTGCCATTGAAAATGGAATAAATAAAGCATCCCCGTAGTCACCACCATTTAGTCTAGTTGTGACAGTTTTATCATAATCAGCAATGTTTTCAAATTTAACTTTAGTTACGTCTGGGTATTTTTTGATAAATTCTTTTTCAACCGATTTAAAGATATCGTCTCCATCCGTTCGGTTGGTCAAAACAGTGATTTCCCCACTAACTTTGTCATCTGTTTTTTTTGCTTCATCTTTACTAGTAGAACAACCAGCAAGTAAAAAAGTTGCAGCGATAGTTCCTAAGATGATTTGTTTCAATTTCATGTGTTCATTCCCCTTTTTTCTAAATAAATTATTCACAGGTTCAATTATATCAAAAATACTGATTTTATCAAAAAAAGCTTCGATTAAAATTTGTTGTTTGTTATGCTTTTTAGATCAAAACATGGTAAAGTAAGGAAAAGAAAAATAAAGACTAAGAAAAGAGTTATCTATGGCAAAGAAAAAGCAAACACCAAAAAAAGTAAACCAACCAATGAGAGTCAGTAGTTATATCATTGAAGAACCAATCGAATTATTACCCTTTTTAATTAAAACATTAAGTACAATGAGTCGTAATTCAGTTAAATCAATCATGACACGTGGTCAAGTTACTGTAGACGGGAAAGTTGTGACTCAACATAATCATGAATTAAAACCAGGTCAAAAAGTGGAGATTCAAGGCAATAAAGCAGCGAAAAAGGAAGTTGCTTTAATGGGCATTGAGATTGTTTTTGAAGATGCGGATATTATTGTGATTGAAAAAGAAGCAGGGATGTTATCAGTTGCCACACAAAAAGGTTATGATGTGACGGCGTACAGTCAATTAAAACAATATGTTAAACAAGAAAATCCTCAAAATAAAGTGTTTATCGTGCATCGTTTAGACCGAGAAACATCAGGTTTAATGCTATTTGCTAAAAATGAACAAACGAAATACAAGCTACAAGAAAACTGGAAAGAGTTAGTTAGTGAAAGAACGTATACTGCTCTTGTAGAGGGGAAAGTTAAGAGAGAAAAAGGTACTTTATCTTCTTGGTTAACAGAGAGTAAGACTTTTAAAATTTACTCATCTCCCTTTGATAATGGGGGAAAACAAGCGACAACTCATTTTAAAAAAATTAGAGGAAACCAAAATTATACCTTACTTGAGGTTCATTTAGATACAGGACGTAAGAATCAAATCCGTGTCCACATGGAAGATTTGGGTCACCCGATTGTAGGAGATAAAAAATATGGTGCTAAAGGAAATCCGATGAAACGTTTAGGTTTACATGCTACGACTTTAGTATTTGAGCATCCAACAACAGGCAAGAAAATGAAATTTACAACCAAAGTACCTAAGAAATTTGCCCATCAATTGAAAGAGAAAAGTGAATAAACGATAGAGTGAATAAAAAAAATCGTGAAAAAGGCGTTTAGCTCCAAGAAACTGGAGATAAACGCCTTTTTCATCACGCTTTTTTAGTCTGAAAGATTAAATCTTAGGGTCATTTTTTTTGTTCCTTGGTTGACCATTTCACCTAATAGTTCTGTGGCTTTTTCTAAGTAGTGTTCGGCTAGTTGGTTGTTCACTTTTTCCAAATCATCTAAGCCTAGTTCTTTACTTATGAATTGTTGATCAGTTTGTTTTTGGATGAATCGACAATGAGCCATCATTTCTAATTCAAAGGCTTCGTGGAGACTACTATATAAAGTGTAATTCGTATCACCTAATAGAGCAATTGTACGGTTTAACCAATAAATAGATTGAGGCTGATAGTGACTGGATGTTTCTTTAAATGTTTGAGGTGTATCTGTGATTCTAGTATAAAAAGGCACTAGGGCATTGAAAGAATTAGGTCCAAAGGCTAACCAATGAATACCAGCGATTTCTTCTGGAACGTTCGGTCTAATTTGTAATAGATGGACTTCTAAATTACGATTTAACCCAATAGAACGGTATTTTTTAGGAACGCCATTTTCTATATAAGGATCAAAGTCTGTGTTTTCGTAGTGTGAACTCAAACACCATTTAATATCTTCAATGCTAATTTTTCTACTAGGTTTTAGTGTGAAAGGTAAATCAAAATTTTCGATTTTCTGAGTTAATTCAGGATTAAAGTATTTTTGAATAAACCAAGCACGAGGTGTGTTGTATTCTGTATCTTTAATCGTCCGACTACCAAAGATATGACGTAAGTTGAAACCGTCAAAATCAGGGTTGAGATGATTGTCATTAATCATTGTTAGTAAATCTTCAGAGTAGAGATTATCCTCAGTATCAAAATAAAATTCATCAATATTAAACTGATTAGGAGCAATCACGTAAGCATCATCAGGGATTTTCATAGCAGCCCAGTGATGACCGCCAATTGTCTCCAAGTACCAAATTTCATCTTTATCAGAAAAAGCAATCCCGTTTGATTCATAGGTGCCGTAAGTTTCAAGTAAGTCACCTAATCTTAAAACCCCTTCTCTAGCAGACTTAATATAAGGTAGTACAAGTGTGACAAAATCAGCTTCTCCAATACCTGATTCAACGAAAGGATCGATTCCTAAAATCCGAGAATTGGTAGTACTTGTTTCAGTTGCGGTCATGGACACGTTTAAACTGTTAATCCCAGCACCAGCAAAAGTACCATATGAATCATCAGCATCAGGGGTGCTTGTATAGGAAAGAGAAAGTTCAGGTAGTGGGACCTTAACTTGATTTACCTTTGAAATATAAGTTGTAGGTTGTTGTTCTGGTGTGATTAAAACAAATTTTTGAGGATTGGCAGAATCACTGCCGTCTTCATTTCGAGCAATAATCGTTGAGCCGTCCATGGAAGCATTTTTTCCTACTAAAATAGTTGTACAAAAGCGTGGTGTTTTTTTCATAAATAGCTGCTCCTTCACTTAATGGTTTAATTAAATTAAGTATACAGCTAAAGAAATAGCTTGTCATCTTGAGTCCCATAAATCAAACAATAGAAATTTTCAGAATAACATGCTATTATGATTAAAATTTGGAAAAGAGGACGTTGTTTTGAAAAATAAAAGTAAAGCTTACCGGTTAACGATTCGAGGAATTTTAATAGCGATTATTATCGTTCAATCTATGGTGCCTTTTTTAGGATTTATACCTTTGTTCGTTACTAGTTTAACGATTATTCATATTACTGTTATTGTAGCCAGTGTAACTTTGGGCACAAAAGACGGGATGTTAATTGGTTTGATTTGGGGTCTTTTAACGATGTTTCGAGCCTGGACAATGCCAACAACTCCAATAGATACTTTAATTTTTACAAATCCAATTGTATCCGTAGTTCCTAGAATTTTAGTGGGTGTCGTTGCAGGTCTTTTATTTAGTTTTATCTACAAAAAAACTAAAAAAGTTTCCTTATCTACTATTATAGCTTCTGGAGCAGCATCATTAACCAATACGGTTTTAGTACTGGGATTAATGGGAATTATCTATACTGCACCTGTAGCACAAGCTTACCAAACAACTTCAAAAGGATTGTGGACAGTACTTTTAACTATTGTTGGAACGAATGGTATACCAGAGATGATTGCAGCAATGGTAATTACACCACTCATTGTAGGAGCTATTTTCTCTGCAACAGATTTACTTGAATCAAGAATATAATACTTTAAGTAAATTAGAACTTCATTTATTAAGAAAACGTTTATATGCTAGTATTTAAATAGATTTATATTTAAGAAAGCAGGCAGAAAAATGAAAAAACAAGTGAAAACCTAAAAAGTGCCACAAGCCATTGGTCCATATTCTCAAGGGATTCAAACAGAAGGTGAATTGATGTTTATTTCTGGTCAATTACCTATCAATGGTGCCACTGGAAAAAAGCCCGAAGATTTTGTGGAACAAACTAAGGAAAGTTTAAGTAATATCAAAGCGATTTTAGAAGAAGTTGGTTTAGATGTGACAAACATTGTGAAGATGACGATCTTTTTAGATGATATTTCAGATTTTGAAAAAGTTAATGAGGTGTATTGCAGTTTCTTTTCTGAACCGTTTCCAGCTCGTAGTACGATAGAGGTGTCCAAACTTCCTAAAAATGCAAAAGTAGAAATTGAAGCGATAGCTACTAAATAAATAATTACAACCCTAATTTAAACTATGCAGGAACAAATTATGTTCCTGTATAGTTTTTTTTATAAAAACTGTCTTTTATGAAGACAATTTTTATTAAAATTTACTTTTATTTATATACTATAATTTTTGTACAGGCCGGTAATATAAAATGTATTAAAATTTTAATTTGAGAATATTAATGATACAATAAAATTGACATATAAAAGCTTTAAAGGATAATAAATATATAAATGTTTTATTTAAAAACGTTTTTTTGGTAAACGGATTAGAGTTATAGAAGGGGAATGATATAAATAAAAAATAAAGATTACAAGAAAATAATTGCCCGTTTTTTAAAAATGTGTTATTTTTTAACTTAGCTGTTTTTTTAAAGGTCTATTTTTGAAAAAATGAATGGAGGAAAGAAGATGAAATTAAAAAAATCGGTGTTCATGTTAATCGTTATGTTAATGGGGATTGTTACTCAAATAGTAACAACAATTGGGACAATCCAAGCTTTTGCAGAGTCAGTAGATGAAGAAACTGTTACACAAATAAAAGACTCATCAACTGTCAACAGTCAGAATTTGACTTTCGATACACAAACACAGGAAGAACATTCTTCTGAAGAGGAATTAGTCACTGATTATGATGAAAAGAAGAATGTTGAAGAGGAAGCAAGCGGTGATGAATCACAGGAAAATAAGAATGTTCGTGATATGGAAAAAGGTAAGAATATTTTAGATTATCCTCAGTCAGATTTAGAGAATTTACCAAAAGATAAAAATGGGAATCCAACTATATTAACTGATGTAAAAATGACTTTAAATGATGAAGTAATTACAGAAGTTAATCCACTAAAAATTGGAGATGTATTTCAAATAAAATATAAGTTTGAAATACCAGATGCTTTTGGAAAGTTAATGGAAGCTGGCGATTATTTTGAATTTGATTTACCTAGTTCGGATGCTGTCCAATTAACTGAGAGACAAACAGGACCATTGCTTCATTCTGGAACAGCTGAAGTCTATGGAGAGTATATCGCAGAAACAAATGGGCATGTAACATTGATTTTTAATGAACTTTTGGCTAAGAATGATTCTGTTTTTGGTGAATTAATGTTTTCTATGCGTATTGATGAAAAAAAGGTTACGATACCAGGTGAGTACCCAATTGAAATCCCAGGAACTGTTACTAATGGCGATCAAGTAGTGGTAATTGCAGCTAAGGAAAAAAAATATATTGAAAAAGAATATATAAAAAGTGAAGGTTCAACGATATATTGGAAAGTATTAATTAATCCAAGTTATTTAAAAATTGATGATTTGAAATTACGTGATTCTACTAGGATAGGTATTCAGAATGTTGCTGAGAGTATTAACATTGACAAGATGGTGAAAGCAGATGTCAACCTCAATGGTGACGTTACTGAAAAAGAAGAAATTTCTATAAAAAACAATGTAGTAACACCAGATGGTGACATTGATTTAGGCTTTGATTATATTGATCAACCTTATGTACTCTATATAAGTACTCCTATATTATTTGGTGTTGTAGGAACAATTGAAAATACAGCAACACTTTCAGGTAAGACTGATTTTCAAAAAGATGGCTTTATGCTAAATGCTTCTGCAACGGCAAATTTTGGTAAGGAAATGATCAAGAAAGAAGCCGGAATTTTTGATAAAAAGAATCAAACAGTTGATTGGACAGTTACTTTTAATCCAGAAGGAATAGCTATTCCAGAAAAAGATGCTCACTTTATGGATTACATTGACAATGGAACATTGATGGAAGAGACAATGGAAGTGTCCCCCGCTTTACCTTATGAGGTTATTCCATCAGATGACAAAAAATCTTTTAAATTTGTGTTTAAAACTGATGTAAATGAACCAGTAAAGATAAAATATAAAACAAAAATTACCAATGAAAATGTTTCTAAAGTAAAAAATAAAGTTGTTATTGGTTCTTATGAAAAAACTGTTTCAAAAGATATCTCAGGTCCTGGAGAGGGTGATGGTGATGGCGAAAACCCTGGTGGAGATGATAAGAGTCAAATTAACAAATCGGTATCAAAGTCAGATAAACCTGGAATGGCTGATTGGACTCTAGATATTAACAAAGAAAAAATAGCGCTAGACAGTTGGAGTGTGCATGATAAAGTAAATAGAGGATTTATTAATATGGATTCATTTAGTCTTCGTTATGCAGATGGTGGAGATGTTCCAACAGAGGATTATTCGATTACTTGGTATGAAGAAGGTAAAGGATTATCAAGAAGTTTTAAATTGAATTATCATAAAGCAACTTCAAAGCATTTTATAATTAATTATACAACAACACTGGATGGAGCATCATCTCAAACAAATGGAGCAGATTATACATATACATTCAAAGGAAAACCAAAATTTGATAATGACTCAAAAACATTTGTACCTGAAATTATTCCAGAAATTGGATTAGCAAAATCTGGTAAATTTGATCCAGAGAAAAATGAAATTATTTGGACAGTCGTAGTTAATGATGGAAAAAATAAAGAGAAAATTGGGCCGGACAATTTATTGATTGACCCAATTAATGATGACCAAGAATACGTTAAAGATTCAGCTGAAGTTTTTTATCAATATGGAACTAGATGGGAGCCATTACAAACTGGTAAAGTTAATTTTGATCAATCTAAAAATCAATTGGAAGTCTCTAATTTAATAGAAACAAATTATGCTCATAAAGTTGTATTCAGAACAAAATTAAAAAAACCAAGTGATATTTTAAATAAAACAATTGAAAATACAGCTTACTATACAGATAAGAATACTCCGAAAAAACCAGCAAAGGGAACTTTAGAAATTGCTAACAAAAACGATTTATTTTTAAAGAAAAGTGGTACGGTTGATCCAATCGATCAAACCTTAATTAACTGGACGGTTGATGTTAATCCTTATGAACAACAATTGAAAGATTTAGAAATTTTTGATGATAACTGGAAGAATCAGATAGTTGTTAGGGATAGTATTAATTTGAGGTATGCACATACTAATGTTCCTATGGTTGAGGGAATAGATTACGTATTGAATTACACGGAACGTGGTTTCCATATAAAGATGAATCAAGATGTAACAACAAAATTATTGTTAACTTATCAAGGTCGTATCTTATTCCCGAATGGTACTCGTCCAGGTAGTGAACAAGAGGTTTCTAATAGTGTTCGTATGACAGCGAAATATGTTTATACAACAGAAAAACCAATTGAAGTAAAAATTCCTGTGAAAGTACCAGATAGTTCTGGAACAATACAAGGAAAAACAAGAAATCTAAACGTAAAAAAAGTATCAGAAGATAATCCAAATGAAGTTTTATCAGGTGCAGAATTTGTGTTATACCGTGGAAAAGAAAAAGATCCAGGGAAAGTTGTTAATCGTGTAACTACTAATAATAGTGGTGATGCATTATTTGATAAACTAACTAAAGGGGACTACTTATTAGTTGAGACAAAAGCGCCTTCTGGTTATGGTATTAGTAATGAAATGAAAAATGGTCGTGTAGTTTCTATTTCAGATGATCAAACGACGACAATCGAAGAAATTGTTAAAGATCCAATAGCAGGATCAGAAAAATTAATTGATTTTCCAGTTAAGAAGAAGTGGGAAAAAGTTCCATCAAATGTAACAACTCCAGAAGTGACTGTAAGATTATACGCTGATGGTGATGAAAAAGATTCGATGAAATTGAATCGTGGAAACAATTATGAAGGAACGTTTAAAGATCTACCAGAAAAAGAAAATGGGAAAATGATTGAATATACTGTGAAAGAAGATTCAGTAGATGGCTATGATAGCAGTGTTAATGGTAATGTAATTACAAATGTTTATGATTTTTCTGAAACGACTAGTTTATCAGGTAAGAAAATGTGGAAAAATGATGAAAATATTGATGTTAGACCTAATGAAATTACAGTAGTTTTATTCAAAAATGAAGTGGAATTTGAAAATCAAAAAGTTAAATCATCTAATGATTGGAAGTATATCTTTAACGATTTACCAGTTTATGATAAAGAGACAGGAAAAGAAAATATTTATCGTGTAGAAGAAAGAGATATTCCAGATGGATATATCTCAGAAGTAGATAATCAAAACAATATCACAAATACTTATTCAAAAGAGCCGGTCAAATTAATTGCTATTTCGGGCGAAAAAAAATGGAATGATAATGATAATGCCTTGGATACTAGACCAGATAAAATTAAAGTGGAACTATTTAGAAATAATGGTTATTCTCCTTATAGAACACAAATAGTTTCTTCGGATAGTTCAGGACATTGGAAATACACATTTGAAGATTTACCAGAAAGAGATGAAGATGGTGATCTTTACAATTATCATGTAAAAGAAGAAAAAGTAGACGGATACACAACAGAAGGATTTAGTGATTATGGGTTAGTTAATACTTACGATAACAATAAAACAATTGAAATTAAAGGTAACAAACTTTGGTTTGGTGACGATGATAACTACGATAACAGACCGGATGAAGTAACGGTTCATTTATTACAAAACGGTCATCGAATTAAAGAAACCAAAGCTACTGAGTCTTCCAATTGGCAATATAAATTTACTGATTTGGCAGAGTTTGATGATAAATTGATTCCATATAAATACACTGTAGAAGAAGAACCAGTTGAAGGATACACAACAGAGATTGACGGTACAACAATCAAAAATACGTATGAATCAAGTGGTAAAGTAAGTTTACACGGTGAAAAAAAATGGGAAGATAATGATAACAGTAATAATACTAGACCTGGATATATTTTTGTGAATTTATATCAAAATGGGGTAGAGATTGATTATCAAAAAGTAAAACCAGATCAAGAAGATGGAAAATGGAATTATAGTTTTGAAGATTTAGAAGAAAAAGATGAAAATGGCAAGCCATATGTATATACAGTAAGAGAAAATATAGTGCCTTTAGGTTATACATCGAAAGTAGAAGGCAATGATATTTATAACACATTAAATGATAATGAGTTTATTACGATAGAGGGGGAAAAGTTCTGGAAAGATTTTGATGGGACTATTGGAAGGAGACCTTCAAGTGTCACCGTACAACTTGAAAGAAAAATAAAAAATTCCAATAATTGGAGATGGTTAGATAGAACTTATACTAAAGCTCCAGATTGGAAATATAAATTTGAAAATCAGCTTAAATATGATGAGTACGGAGATGAATATGAATACCGTGTAGTAGAAATGGGAAGCGATTCAGGTTATACACCTGTTTATTCTGAATATGATATCACGAATATACCAAATAATCCAAAAACTAAAATTGAAGGTTGGAAAAGATGGGAAGATAATGATAATGAGGCAGGATTGCGTCCAGAAACCATTGAAATTTACCTATATCAAGACGGTAAAAAAATCGAAACAAAAACATTGAGCGGAAATTCATCATTACCTAATGATTGGAAGTACACTTTTGATAATTTAGATGTTTACAACATGGAAACTGGAGAGAAATATGTTTATACGTTGGAAGAAAAGGTAGTGCCTAATTATGAAACAACATATCCTTACTCAAATAGGATATTGAACACATTTACTCCTAATGAGAAAACGAGATTAGATGGTGAAAAAATATGGAACGATAATAACGATGCCTTTAAAAAACGACCTTCCGAAATTACTGTTGAGTTATATCAAGGTACGACATTGTTTGATTCGGTAGTAGTAAACGAGGCTAGTGATTGGAAGTATACATTTGATGAGTTACCAAAACTAGATAATAATGGAAAAGAATATCAGTATTCTGTCAAAGAAAAAGGATCAGTTCCCGGTTATGATACTGAAGTGGTAAACAGTGATATTGTTAATACCTATCAAAATACTGAAATAACTAGTTTAAGTGGTGAAAAAATATGGGAAGATTTTGATAACAAATTCAACTCACGTCCATCATCAATTGAAGTAGTATTACTTCAAAATAATAAGGTATATGAAAGAAAGACTGTTAAACCGGATGAAAATGGGCATTGGAAGTATACGTTTGAAAACTTAAAGATTTATGATGACGATGCCAAACGTTATGAATACAAGGTTCAAGAAAACAAAGTACCTGATGATTATACATCAGTAGTTGACGGCACAAATATCACCAATACTTATAATAATGAAGATTTAATTGATTTAAAGGGTGAAAAAATATGGGATGATTATGGTAATAAATTTAATACTCGTCCTAAATCTATCACGGTTCAGCTTTTAAATGGTAGTGAAGTTATAGAAAGTAAACAAGTTACACCGGATCAAAATGGTAACTGGTACTACGAGTTTACAGAATTAATTATTTTTGACGAGAATGGTCAAAAAATTGATTACACAGTTAAAGAAGTCATTCTAGATAATACTCATGGTTATGTTTCTGAAGTAGTGGGAGACAATATTATTAACCACTATGTTAATAATGAGACTATTAATTTTAAAGGTGAGAAAAAATGGGATGATTATGGTAATAAGTTTGATACACGCCCAGAAGAAGTAACTATCCAACTGTTTAGAAATAATAAAAAAATTGAAGAAACAAAAACAGATAGCAAAAAAAATTGGAAGTATGAATTTAGTAATGATTATCTGGTTTATGATGTCGATGGAGATGCTTATGACTATCGAATTATTGAAAAAGATGTTTTAGGATATCAAACAGAGGTTAAACCTGTAGAGTCTTCAGACACCGGAATTAAAGAACATACTGTAACTAATAAATATGTAAATACAGAAAAAACAAATATTCCAGTAAGTAAAAAATGGGATGACTACAATGACAAGTTCGATACAAGACCAGAAAAATTAAAAGTAACTTTATATGAAAATGAGAAAAAAGAATTAGAAAGCGTGTATTTATCAGAGACAAATGATTGGAAACATGATTTTGTTAATTTACCTGTCTATGATGAAAAAGGTAAGAAGATTGTTTATAGTGTGAAGGAAGACATTCCTGATGAGTATGAACAAGTTCAGTCAGGACCAAACTTTATTAATAAGTATGAAAATAAAGAGACAACCATACTTCAAGGTGAAAAAATATGGAAAGACGGTAATAATGCTTTAAGTACAAGGCCAGGTTCAATTACAGTTGTATTGTATCAAAATGGACAACCAATGATTGACGAGCAATTAAAACCAGTCACACAAGAAGTGACGCTGCGTAATAATTGGGGCTATAAGTTTGAAAATTTACCGAAGTATGATGGTAAAGGAAATCCTTATACATATACTGTTGATGAAATCGAAGTGGATCAGTATGAAACTAGCGTCGTTGGAAATAACATAGTTAATACATATCGTAATTATGAAGTAATCGATTTTGAAGGTAAAAAAGAATGGGATGATTTGGATAACAAAGTTAAATCTCGACCAGAATCAATTACAATCGAATTGTATCAAAATAATGCTAAACAACCTTACGACGTAAAAGAAGTTAAACCTGATAAGAACGGTAATTGGAACTATAAGTTTACTAATTTACCAAAATATGATGAAGAGATTAGAGAATATAAATACACTGTGAAAGAAAAAAATGTACCACATTATGATACTGAAGTGGTTGGTAATAATATCAAGAATACCTACCGAAATGAAGAATTGACTGAATTTAAAGGACAAAAAGTCTGGTTTGATAAAGACAATAAATTAGGTAAACGTCCAGATTCAATTACAGTCGAATTGTATCAAAATGACGGTAAACAACCATTTAAAACAGACACAGTAGTACCAGATTCAAATGGTGATTGGAACTATTCATTTACCGATTTACCAAAATATGATGATACATTGACGCCTTATGAGTATTCAGTAAAAGAAATTCCTGTCAATAATTACGACAGTGAAGTATCTAGTGTAGATGGAACAACCATTACTAACACAATAATCAATAAAGACAAAACATCTGTGTTAGTTCAAAAGAAATGGGAAGATCAAAACGATAAACTGAATACCCGTCCAAATAGTATTCGAGTTAACCTTTATCGTAATAATGGAAGAATTCCATTTAGAACTCAAGTTATCTTGCCAAATGAGAACGGCTCATGGTTCTATGAATTTGAGAATTTACCAAAATATGATGATGAGTTAAATGAGTATCAATATACTGCTAAAGAAATGAGAGTACCTAATTACAGTAATTCTGTTGTAAAAGATCCAATCACTCAAAATGCTGTCATTACTAATACTTATAATAATAAAGAGGTTATTCAAGTAAATGGTGAGAAGACATGGAGTGATTACGATAATAAACTTAATTCACGTCCAGAATCGATTCAAGTTGATTTATTTCGTTCAGACTCTGAAGAAGTTTATCAAACTCAAAAAGTAGAAGCAGATGAGAATGGTCATTGGTACTATTCATTTAATGATTTACCTAAGTATGATGAGAATCTTGATCCATATAAGTATAAGGTGAAAGAACAACCTGTTTCTCATTATGATAGTAAAGTTGATGGGTATAATATCAACAATACTTATCGAAATGATGATAAGACAGAAGTCAAAGGTGAAAAACGTTGGGTAGACGTGGATGATAAACTGAATAAACGACCTGATTCTATTGTTGTTGAGTTATATCAAAATCATAAAAAAATAAAAGAAACAACAGTTACAGAAAATCAAGATGGAAATTGGAACTATGAATTTACTAATTTAGACAAGTATGACGCTGACTTAAATGAGTATTATTATACGGTTAAAGAGGTTCCTATTAAAGACTACGATACTGAAATTATAGGTACAACTATAACTAATACGTATCAAAATAAAGATATAACAGAAATTTCAGGAAAAAAAGTTTGGGATGATAAGAGCAATAAAATAGATGTTCGACCTGACTCTATTGTTGTTGAACTTTATCAAAATGGTGGGGATAAGCCATACCAAACAAAAGAAGTTAAATCTAACGGAACAGATGAATGGTCTTACGAATTTACAGAGTTACCAAAATATGATGGAATGTTAGAACCATTTGTTTATACAGTTAAAGAAGTAAGTGTTCCTCATTATGAAACAACTATCCAAGGAATAACCATTACTAATAAATTAACGAACGATATTAAAACAAACTTAGAAGGTAAAAAAGTTTGGATAGATGAGGATAATAAGTTAAATAAACGTCCAAAATCAATTGAAGTTGATTTATACCAAAATGGTGGGGAACAACCGTATAAAACGCAAACTGTTACAGGTGATACAACAGGTCATTGGAGTTATGAATTTAAAGACTTACCAATGTATGATGATAATTTAGATTCATATGAGTACACAGTAAAAGAACACGATGTCACTCAGTATGATGGTAAAGTTGAAGGAACGACGATTACAAACACATACCAAAATACGGATAAAACAAAATTATCTGGAGAAAAAACGTGGTCAGATAAAGACGATAAATTAAATGTTCGTCCAAATGCAATCAAAGTTGATTTGTATCAAAATGGCCAAAAAATGGCAGACAAAACAAAAGTTGTAAAAGCAGATAAATCAGGTCATTGGAAGTATGAATTTAAAGATTTACCAATGTACGATGATAAACTAGATCCTTATGAATACACAGTGAAAGAACAACAAGTTCCTCACTACGATAGTCAAGTTAATGGAAATAATATCCATAATACTTACCGTAATGACGATGTGGTTAAAGTTGAAGGTGAGAAAAAATGGAAAGATGAGAGCAACAAAATTAAATCTCGTCCGGAATCGATTGTGGTTGAATTGTATCAAAATGATGGTAAAAAACCATTTAAAACACAAACCGTAACAGCAAATGAAACGGGACATTGGTACTATTCATTTGATCAACTACCAAAATATGATGAAGAATTAAATCCATATACTTACACAGTGAAAGAACAACAAGTTCCTCATTATGAATCTAGTGTGACAGGAACAACGATCACGAATACATATCAGAATACAGAGTTAATCAAAATTTCTGGTCAGAAACAATGGAATGATGAAAACAACAAATTAAATCATCGTCCGGATTCAATCACTGTTGATTTATACCAAAATGATGGTAAAAAACCGTATCAAACAAAAGAAGTTAAGGCTGATAAAAATGGTAACTGGACATACGAATTTACAGAGTTACCAAAATATGATGATAAGTTAAATGAATATCAATATACAGTAAAAGAAAGAGATGTTGAAGATTATACGACTGTTATTGAGGGAACAACGATTATCAATACATATAAAAATGTTGAGGTTATTGAGTTATCAGGTGAGAAACAGTGGGATGATTTAGATAATAAATTAAACGTACGACCAGGTTCGATTGAGGTTGAATTATATCAAAATGATGGTGAAAAACCATTTAGAACTCAAAAAGTGACACCAGATAAAGATGGTAATTGGAACTACACATTTAGTGCTTTACCAAAATACGATGAAAAACTAAATGAATACCAATATACTGTAAAAGAAAAAGAAGTCACTCATTATGATTCGAAAGTGGAAGGAACAACGATTACTAACACGTATCGTAATGATGATGTCACTGAAGTTAATGGTAAGAAAATCTGGAAAGATGAAGATAATAAATTAAACGTACGACCAGATTCAATTACAGTTGATTTGTATCAAAATGGTGGTAAAGAGCCATTTAAGACACAAAAAGTGACACCAGACAAAAATGGTAATTGGAATTACACCTTCAAAGATTTACCAAAATACGATGATGAGTTAAATGCCTTTGAGTATACGGTTAAAGAAAGACGTGTTTCTCATTACGAAAGCCAAGTGAATGGTTTTGATATAACTAATACATATCAAAACACTGATATGACAAAATTAGTAGGTCAAAAATTCTGGGATGATGACAATAACAAAAAGAATACGAGACCAAATTCAATTATAGTTGAATTGTATCAAAACAATGGTGCGTTACCATTTAGAACACAGGTTGTGACACCAGATAAGAATGGTAATTGGAAGTATGAATTTACAGAATTACCAAAATATGATAATCAGTTAAATGCTTATCAATATACAGTAAAAGAAAGACCAGTGGCAGGTTATACGGCAACTGTGAAAGGAAACAATATTACGAATACCTTAAATCGTGATGTGACGCCGCCAAAACCAGTTGGACCTAAGAATCCTGGAACACCAACGGATCCTAATCGCCGCTTACCATTTACAGGACGTGAAACACCAAGTCAAAGAAGATTACCACAAACAGGAGAAGAAAAACAAAAACAGCTCCTTATCTCTTTAATTGGTTTAAGTTTACTATCTGTAAGTAGCGCTGCTCTTTACTTTAGAAAAAGATATTAGAATGAAGGTATAACTTAAAAATTCGAGGAACTCGCAGAAATTTATTTAAGATTTCTGCGGGTTTCTATTTTTGGTATAATGATTAGAAAAAGTTGAGGAGGAGAAATGATGTCAGATATTAGGGTAATGATTGAGGACACAAAGTTTGATGTGAGAGTTAGTGGCATTTTAGAAATTAATAACCAGATCTTAGTCACTAATGAATGTGATGGTGTTAAAACACTACCAGGTGGGGCGATAAAGACCAAAGAGACGACAGAAGCTGCCATGATTCGTGAATTTTATGAGGAAACCCATTTAAAAATCAAAGTTGGTAGACTGGTTGCTTGTGTGGAGAATTTGTTTTACTACGATGAACTTCCTTATCAGCAAATAAATTTTGTTTATGAAGTGTCCCTTTTAGATAGTGAAGAAAGTGACATCGAGTGGCATGATACGGTGACCACTGAATGGATTGATAAAAGTAACATTAACAACCAGTTGCAGCCTAGCGTTTTGAATAAATTAATAGTCGAAGAAAGAGAAAATTTTCAGCACATTGTTCATGAGGAGAGGATGGAGTAATCATGACAAAGGAAGAATATGAGCTTTTTTTAGAACAAGCCTTAAAGAATCTAAAAGTTCCTAGCGCTCAACGATTTAATATTAAAGGTGAAGTTAGCCGATTAGTAAAACTTTATACGGTTGAAGAGATGAAGGAAAAACAAAATAAATAGAGAAAAGAGACTGGCATCAATTTTAATTTTGATGTTAGTCTCTTTTCTGTTTAATTTAGATGCTTGGAGCTAAGCGCCTTTTTTATCACGCTATTTAGTCTGGATTCAAAAGGCAGCTCCTGCGGCAACTTCACAAATAAAAATTAATCGAAAAAAGCATCGATTATTTTTTATTTCCTCCAGCTGCTTGGAGCTAAGCGCCTTTTTCATCACGCTATGTAGTCTGGATTCAAAAGGCAGCTCCTGCGGCAATTTCACAAATAAAAATTAATCGGAAAAAGCACCGATTATTTTTTATTTCTTCCAATTGCTTGGAGCTAAGCGCCTTTTTCATCACGCTATTTAATCTTAGACAAGTAGCGATATACGCTTGGTTCTGACATTTCTATTCGGTGGGCGACTTCTGCTACGCCACCTTTGAGTAGGAAAACGCCTTTTTCGTTTAAATCGGTAATGATAGCGACTTTATTGTCTATCGATAATTCTGTTGAGAAATCGTAGTGAACAAGGACGCTGTCGATTAAAGAGGTTAATAGTTCTTCAATACTTTGTCCTAGATTCTCATGATCTTCCACAAGTTTAGGGGAATGACTGCCTACTTGCTCATCGTTGATATTAGGTAATCCAATGAGCTTATCTAAGGTATCTTGAATAGCCATTAAATCAGCAACAAGAACATTAATACAAAGCATACCTAATAAATTATTATTATCATCCTTAATAAAATAACTAGAAGAGCGGCAAGCTTTTCCTTCTGTTGTAAAAGATTTATAGATACCTGAGTTATCTTGCGTTAAATATTTTTTCTCTTGAATTTGTTTTAATGCCATATTTGTTAATGGTCCACCGATTTTTCTATTACTTAAATTTCCTGCAAGAGCAATAATAGAACTGTCAGGAGAACTAACATCATGCAGTAGTACCTCACTATCCGGACCCAAAATACTGTGTAAGAAGGGTACTAAATTTTTATAATAAGAAAGTATTATTTTATTATCCATCTCAATCACCTCACTCTTTATTATAGCAAAAATATTTTTTTTAAATAGTGTTGACTTTAAATTTGTTACCGTTTACAATGATAATAAATTATTATCAGATATCAATAATAATTTATTACTGAGGACTTAGGGGGCTTTATAATGAAAAAAGATTTTAAGAAGTGGGGTACATTTGGGGTTCTAGTTTTGGCTGGAGGAACAATTTATAAGTTATCTTCTTTAAAAGATGCTTTTTATGTGCCAATGCAAGAATACTTAGGATTAACACATACACAAATCGGGATGGCTATGTCAGTTTATGCAATTGTTCAGACTTTAGGATATTTTATTTCAATGTACGTAGCAGACCGTTTTTCAAGAAGAATTTTGATGCCACTAGGACTTATTGGAACAGGAGCAGTTGGTCTTTACTTAGCGACATTCCCTAACTATGTTGGAATTTTAGCTTCTTGGGCTGCGATGGCGTTTTTTGCAGATTTACTCTTTTGGCCCGTTTTAGTTAAATCAGTTCGGTCTCTGGGAGATTCCAGTGAACAAGGCCGTTTGTTTGGGTTTTTAGAAGCTGGACGTGGAGTAATTGATACAATTGTTGCTTTTACAGCACTTGGTTTGTTTGTTCAACTTGGTAGTAATGCAGCAAGTTTTAGAATTGCAATATTATTCTTTGCGATTGTCACAATTATTACAGGTGTTATTGTTTTCTTCACAATTGGTGACGATAAAGCAGAAGAAGCAGAAGAATCAAGTCACGAAAAAAATAAAAAAGCCATGGCAGGTGCGAAACAAGCGCTTAAATTACCTGAGTTGTGGATTGCTTCATTTATGATTTTCTGTGTTTACGGAACGTATGCCGGTTTAACTTATTTTATTCCATTCTTAAAAGATATTTACGGAATGCCAGTTGCTTTAGTTGGGGCATACGGAATTATTAATCAATACGGACTTAAAATGGTAGGAGGTCCCGTTGGTGGGATTCTTGCTGATAAAGCCTTTAAATCATCAACTAAGTACCTAAGATTCACTTTCTTATTATCAGCAATTATGATTGCTATCTTTGCCTTTTTACCACATACATCAATGAATATCTACTTAGGAATGGCTTGTACATTATTAATCGGAAGTGTTGTCTTCACACAAAGAGCGATTTTCTTTGCACCGATTGATGAAATTAACATTCCAAAAGAAATCAGTGGTGCTGCTATTTCACTAGCGTGTTTAATCGGATATGCGCCTTCTATTTTCTCATTTGCTTTATACGGGGCAGTGATTGATGCATTTGGTGGAATGGCAGGTTACCGAGTTGTCTTCTTAATTATGAGTGGGTTTGCGATTGTTGGATTCATTATTAGTAACTATTTAACACACCGATTAAAAAAACAAAAAGGAGCGAATTAGAATGAAATTAGGATTAGAAACAGAAACATTTCATATGTATTTCCAAAATGGACGAATGAATGCTTTTGACTTTGTGGATCAAGTGGTAGCTTACGGTTTAGATGGTGCTCAGTTTAACATAGTAGAATATTCAGAAGAAGAAGTATCCCAAGAGATACTGGATAAATATGATATTGACCCAGTTTGGGGAAGTTTATGTTCTAATGATAAAGATCATTTAAAAGCTCTTAGAAAAAAATTAGATGAGCACAACCTTTACTGTGAACTAGATATGAAAGGTGTGGAGACAGAAAGATTAAAAGATGTGATCGAAGTCGCTGAAATATTAGGTGCTAAGATTATTAGAACTTATATTAATAAAGGTAACTACGATCCAGAAAAAGTGAAAGCTGGGATTGAAAAAGTTCGTCTTATTGAACCTTTGTTAATTGAGAAAGGCATCCATTTGGCGATTGAAAATCATGAAGAAGAAGTTGCTACAGAAGTCGTTAAATTACTTCAAGAAATCAACTCACCAAATGTTGGTTGTTTATGTGACATTGGTAATGGTATGATGGCATGGGAAGATCCTAAAACAACTGTAGACACTCTAGCTCCTTATGCTAAAAGTACTCATTTTAAAGATCATATTGTGATTAAAGATGGTGAAAACTTACGTGTTAGTGGTTGTCCAGTAGGTTCTGGAAATATTGATACAGATTACTGTTACAAAACCTTATTAACACAATCAAGTGTTGAGCGAATTAATATTGAAATGTGTCATCCTTATGTTTCAACATTTAAAAGACCACTTGGAACGGGTGGTGTTGAGTATCTTGGAGAAGGCGCCTTTAAAATAGAAGAACCTTATATTGATCCAACCTTGATTGCCCCATTAAATACCTATAAACCTAGCCCGGAAAATTTAGAATATATGTTAGAAGTTCAAAAAAGAGATGCAGACGCTAGTGTGACTTACGTGAAGTCACTTAGAGAAAAATACAAACATTTAGAAAGAGGAATTTAATCATGAAAAAACAAATTTCAACAAACAACGCACCACAAGCAATCGGACCTTACTCACAAGGAATTGCGACAGAAGGATTAGTTTTTATTTCAGGTCAATTGCCAATCAATGCTGCCACAGGAGTAATGCCAGAAGATGTAGCAGAACAGGCAAAAGAAAGCTTAAACAATCTTCAAGCGATTTTAAAAGAATCTGGTTTAACAATGAATGATATTGTTAAAACAACGATTTTCTTAGCTGATATGAATGATTTTGTAGTAGCTAATGAAGTTTACGGAAGTTTCTTCTCAGAACCGTTCCCAAGCAGAAGTACAGTGGAAATCTCACGCTTACCGAAAGACGCAAAAATTGAAATTGAAGCAATCGCAGTTAAAAAGGGTGAATAAAAAAATGTGATGAAATAGGCGTTTAATTCCCGTTTCGTCTCAATCAAAAAGGTAACCAGAATAGTTGGTTACCTTTTTTTGTTTGATTTAAAGAGTCTCAACTGCTGTTCTTTCTTTTCTTTTCGATACCAATGAAATAGAAAGAAAAATCAGGGCAATACCGCCATATAACCACCAACTTAGCGTATCATTAAAGACATTAGCAGTTCCTAAGAAAATAAGTTGTCCAATGGGTGCCCCTGCCATAACAAGAGTGCTAAAAACCCCACTTGTAATACCTAGTTTTTCTTGAGGGACTTCACTAATCATAAAGGCAGAAACACGTGGATTTAATTTACCAATCAAATATCCTAAAGTGAATAAAGAAATAAGAACTAGGATAAAAGATTTCACTAAAATCAAAAGAATTGGTATCAGAGTAATGTTTACAAGAATTAAACTAATAATAGAGGAACTACTCACATTTCTGAGAAAATCTTTTGTCCAAAGAGAGCCAATTAAAAGTCCCACTGAGATAAAAATTCCAATCAAGGCAATACTATTAGGTAAATTACCAATCCACAGATATTCTTTTGTTAAGAGAGAAATATTTAGTAATGATTCAGAAGTGCTTGTAAGTAAGTTAATTAAAACAGCAAAGCTAATAATCATCTTTAAAAAAGGATTCTTCATAAAAATTGTTGTGACTTCTTTAAAATCTTCAACAAATGAGTTTGATTGACCTACTGTGTTTTCAGTAATTTTTAACGAGTCATTACAAGGTTTTAGAAGTGAATAAGAAGTCATAATAACAAGGGCTGCAAGTAAGAAAGTCACTGCGTTAATCCCCGCAAAGAGTGAAAAATTATAATTAAGTTGGACAAGCAGAAAGGCACCGAGACCTTGGAAAATCAATTGAATCAAGGTAAACATGGCATTTTGAAATCCCATCACATCTCTTAAACTTTCCTCATCAACCAATTCTTTAATGAAAGATAATTGGAGTGTACTACTAAAGAAACCTAAGCAATCAGCTACCACATTAATAAGGAGTAAAACGCTAAAAAGTAGAAAAGAAGGCTTTAATAAGATTAAAAAAGCAAGAAAGCTAAAAAGTAAGAACTGAATTAATCGTGAATAGATATTCCATTTTAATTTTTCTTTGGTTTTATCCGCTCGGTGTCCAACGAGTGGTTGAAAGAGACTGGGAATAAAAATCGTGATTGACGCTAGGGAAACGGCTAATGTGTTAAAAGGAAGTGTGCTAGCGTAAACGATAAAAACAATGTTAAAAAGACTATTACCGACAGCATTAAGTAAGTTGGCATTTGTTAAAATTCGATATTCTTTATTATGTAGATACGTATTCATGTTCTTCACCTCGTTGATTTATTTGTTAAATTAAGTATAAGTGAGGTAAACTAGAGATATCAGATAATTCTACTATAGTGGAAAAAAGGTGAGAAGATGGATGAAGGAACGTTATTTAGAAAGCTAAGAAAAGATCGGGGACTTAGTTTAGAGCAAGTGTCAGACGAGTTAAACAGTGTGTCATTTATTAGTAAGTTCGAAAAAGGCAACTCAAATATTAGTCTCCACCGAATGGAACGCTTGCTGAATAATATCAATGTCTCGGTAGAGGAATTTTTTTATTTGAGGGAGTTGGAGAAAAATACAACTTTGAATGAAGATATTAAGATTTTGAGAGGGTATTTGACGAGCGAATTTTATTATTATGTTGCTAGACTACTGTCTGTTAATGATCAAGCAGTAAAAAAGAGTTTTGAAATTGGCATTATTGAGATGAAAAAAATAAAAGATGAGATGGACGCAAAAAAAAGCTGGCAAAAATTCATTGCGATATATTGTGATATTTGTATCTATACCTATAAAAATAATCTAGATGAGATTAAAGATAAAAATCCTAAAAAAATTATGGAAGAGATTAACATCATATCGAAACCTGTTATCACGTACTTGTATAAAGTGGAGGATTGGAGTGTTTTTGAGTTAGTCTTATTTAAGCTATTTCTCTTTACCTTTAAAGCAGAACAAATTCATCAATTATTACCATTAGCCATAGCAAGAACAGAAAAAGAAAGTCAGTTCCATGTCATGATGAAATTTAAATCTGAAATCATTTTCTCTGGTTTTTCTTATTTTGTTAATTATAGACTTCAAGAATGGGCGAAAGAAAGTCTGGATTTGGCGCGAAAGATGTTAAAAAATCAAATGGATTTAACAAGTAGTACCTGTCTATTATTTTATGAAGGCTGGTATCAATTGATTTTTGAAGACTTTGAGAAGGGGATAGAATCTTGTCATCAAGCTATTTCTATTTTTAGAATTTTAGAACAACCTAAAATGGAAGGTAGCTTTAAACTGATTTTAAGAAATATCTTAAAGAATAAAGAACAACCAGATGAATATTTTATGTTTGTTTAAACCTATTACTCATTTCTCGTGTGTTATTCACAAAAACATGTTACACTGTGGAAGCTAAAAAATAAATTTAGGCAAGTGAAGGACTCAAAATTTTTACTTGTTTAATTGAAGGATGTAGATTAAATGAGTACCAATTATTTTGTGAATTACCCTTTAGATGAATCAATCATCAAAGCCTTAGATGTTTTGAAATATACAAAACCAACCCAAGTTCAACAGGAAGTCATACCATTATTATTAAATAAAAAAGATGTGATTGTAAAATCTCAAACAGGTAGTGGGAAAACGGCTGCTTTTGGTATCCCTATTTGTGAGTTAGTGGAGTGGGAAGAAAGAGCACCGCAAGCCTTAGTCCTAACACCGACAAGAGAGCTAGCGACACAAATTAAAGAAGAAATCTTTAATATTGGTCGTTACAAACGAATCAAAGTAGAAGCGTTGTTTGGTAAAAGTTCTTACCAATCACAAGTTAAAAATTTAAACCAAAGAACACACGTAGTTGTTGCAACACCAGGTCGTTTGTTTGACCACATTGAAAGAGGCACAATTGATTTAACAAAAATCAAAACAGTGATTATTGATGAGGCAGATGAAATGTTTGCCATGGGATTCATCGAACAAGTTGAAAAAATACTAAGAGAATTACCAAATAAAAGAGCCACAGCAATGTTCTCAGCAACTATGCCAAAAGGTGTTGCTTCATTAGCTGAACGTTTCTTGAAAAAAGCACAAATGGTAGAAATCGAAACCACAGAACAATCTAAAAAACGTATTTTCCAACAATTTGTTCGTGTAGAAGAAGATACTAAATTATCAACAATGAAAGATATTCTAGTCGTTGAAAACCCAGAGAGTAGTATTATTTTCTGTAACACAAAAATCATGGTAGATAAGTTAACTTACGAGCTTCAAAAAGCTGGCGTTAAGATCGAGATGTTACATGGTGGTATGGAACAAAGTGACCGTAGTTCTGTGATTCAAGATTTTAAACGTGGTTACTTTAGACACTTAGTCGCAACAGATGTGGCAGCTCGTGGGATTGATGTGGCTGATATTGGCTTAGTTGTTAATTACGATTTACCTGAAAAAACAGAAACATATGTCCACAGAATAGGACGTACGGCTCGTTTTGAAAATAGCGGGAAAGCTTTATCTCTTGTTAATCACCGTGATAAGCCTCAATTTAATGAAATTTTAGAATCTCAAGATCGTTTGATTGAAGAAGCTTACCGTCCGTCAAAAGCGATTGTTGATAAGTATCGTATGGAATTTGATATGAAACAAACGCAAAAACCGAAACTTAAAAAAGAAAAAGGTCATGATTTTAAAGATGATATCATGAAAATCCACATAAATGCTGGTAAGAAAACAAAAATGCGCCCCGGAGATGTTGTGGGAGCACTATGTAATATAGAAGGCATGACTGGCGACGATATCGGTGTGATTAATTTAATGGATATCTCAACTTTTGTGGAAATTTTAAATGGTAAAGGTGAGATGGTATTAAAAACACTACAATCAATGCCGATTAAAGGACGCATTCGCCGTGTGAGTCGTTCGAATGAAAGTAACTATGAAAAAGACTTAAAAAGAAATAGATAAAATATTTAGGTTGTGACAGAAGTGTTTAGCTTCAAGAAATAAGAAGCTACTTCTGTGACACCGATTGTTTAATATTAAAGCAAAGGAATTAATAATTTAATTCCTTTTTTCTATTGATTTAACTAATGAAAACGCATACAATTAGAATGTTATTTAAATTTTAGGAGGATGTATGAATGGAAGAAACGTTAGTTATTATTAAGCCAGATGGTGTGAGACAAAAAGCAGTAGGAGAAATCATTGCTCGTTTTGAACGACGTGGTTTTGAGATTAAAGCCATGAAACAAACAGTTTTAGAAGAAGCTGTTGTAATGGAACATTATGCTCACTTAAAGGAAAAACCTTTCTTTAGAGAAGTGGTTTATTTCATGATATCTGGACCAGTTGTTTGTATGATTTTAGAAGCAGAGCATGGGATTGCTTCAGTTCGCCAAATGGTAGGGGCAACAAATCCACAAGAAGCATTACCTGGAACAATTAGAGCTGATTATGGTTTTATTTCAGGTTCAAATGTGATTCACGCTTCAGATTGTCCAGAAGCAGCTGAAATCGAGATTAAGCGTTTCTTTGGTTAATAGAATAATGTTTTGAGGCTGACTTTGATTTTTGTCAGTCTTTTTTATTTCTTGAAGCTGAACACTTCTGTTACAACTGAATAAACGGTAATAAAAAAGCTGCTCCTACGACAACTTCAAAAATTAAAATTAATTCAAAAACCACGAATTATTTTTAATTTCCTCCAGTTGCTTGGAGCAAAGCACTTTTTTATTCACCTCTTGTAACATGAAGAAATTTTCATTTTTTCTTTTTTTAAATAGATAGAAGATTCTACTCTAGTTTAGTAAACTAGAGAAAACAACTATCGATTGGAGTGAACGCTATGAGTAACTCATTAATTTTACTAGTAGAAGACGAAGAAAGTTTAGCTAGTTTCATTAAGACAGAATTAAAATTTGAAGGTTATGAGGTTTTATGGGCAAAAAATGGACAAGATGCTTTGGAACTATATGAAGAAAATATAGATAATATTCAAATGATTCTTTTAGATTGGATGTTACCTATTTATGATGGTATTACAGTGGCACGAAGAATTAGAAAAAATAGTGATGTGCCAATCATTATGATGACCGCAAGAAATCAAACCACAGATATTGTAGTGGGATTAGATACTGGCTTAGATGATTACTTAACGAAACCTTTTGAAATTGAAGAGTTATTTGCTCGTATGCGGGTAATTGAGCGTCGATTGAAAAAACAAGAGGAGAATATCCAAAGTTTAACTTATCATGGTATTGTGATCGATATTGCCAAGCATTTGGTTCACTTAGACAATGAAAGCGTGGAGTTAACACCAAAAGAGTTTGGTATATTATTTGAACTCATTAAAACACCAGAAGTGGTGAAGACGAGAGATGACTTGTTAAATGAAATCTGGGGGTATGATTATGACGGGCAAACCAATGTCGTCGATGTTTATATCAGAACCCTTAGAAATAAATTAGGGGCTGATTCGTTTGGGCGCATGATTCAAACGGTTCGTGGGGTTGGTTATGTATTGCGAGTTGATCAAGATGAATAGGAAGACAGCTCAGTATCAATTAACCAAACGTTTTATGGGGATTTTTCTTGGCATATTAGTGATTATGAATATTTTCTTTGTTCTTGCGGCGACAACTTTCGTTTATGATTTCTTAGAGAATAAGTCAAAAGGGGTTGTTAGTAGTCTTAAAAAAGAGCAAGGACGTCAAACAGATTGGACTTATCGTATCGATAATTTTGTTTCAAAGAAAAATGATGATGTTTTAATTATCGAAACCAATGATGGAGAGACTATTTATTCAGAAAAAAGCTATAAAATATTTGATGAATTGTACCACGGTAAGTCTTTGCCATTTTTAAAACACATTATTTTTAGTGAAGAGGGCGTTTATTTTGTTGAGCAGGGAGAGTATGATAGCTTCAAGTTTCAATTAGCTATTAGTGGTGAAACGGCAATGGAACTTGCTTTTGGTATGTTTGGTATTAGTGTGATTTTAAATATTGTCGCCATAATTTTAGGAAGCATCTTGATTTACTTTAGTGTTCGAAGATGGAGTCTAAAATTGAGTAAAATGTCCAGTGAAATTAGTCAGATTGATATTTCAGGAAAGGCTGAACTAAGTGTCCCAGAAGATCCTATTGAAATCACAGAAGTAGCGGAATCTTTTAATCATTTACTAAGAGAGCAACGTGAAGCAATCGCAAGAGAAAAGCAGTTCATAACAAATGCTTCTCACGATTTAAGAACGCCATTGGCAGCAATTAGAGGGCATGTTCAACTGATTCAACGAAGAGGGAAAGAACATCCAGAAGTTATTCCAGAATCGATTGCCTTTATTGATAAAGAATCTAAGCGACTAGAAAAATTAAGTAATCAGTTACTTGTTTTAGAAAAAGAAGACATAACAAGTCAGAAAGAAGTTTTTAATTTATCGGAGATTCTACTCTATGAAATTGAGAAGATTAAATTATTATATCCTCAAGAATTTACCTTTGATTTTGGAAAACAAATAGAATTTGAAAGTTATCCTGGTGACTTGCAGCAAGTTTTTCAAAATTTAATTGAAAATGCGGCTAAATATTCTTCGGATGATTCAATGATTGAAATTATCTTAAAAGAAGAAGAGAGTCGACTGATTTTTAGTGTGAAGGATCAAGGAATTGGCATTTCTGATGTAAATAAGCAACATATTTTTGAGCGCTTTTACCGTGTTGATAGCTCCCGAACGAGTAAAGTGGAGGGGTCTGGTATTGGTCTCTCGATTGTGAAAAAGATAAGTGATAAGTACAAAGGTAAGTTAACGATCACAGATAATAAACCAAAGGGAACTGTTTTTGAGTTATGTTTACCAAAGATGAAATAAAAATGAAGAAAACTTCATCTAGCATTTATCCAAAATTGATTTATTAAACTCTTTTAGTTGGTAATATTAAGACATCAAAGAGATAAATAAATAAAACATGAATGGAGAAATTAAAAATGAAGAAAATAATAATGACAGGTTTAGCAGTGGTACTTTTAGGAGCAATGGCAGGATGTAGTTCTCAAACGGAGATTAAAAAACCAGTAACTGAAACGAAAGAAGTTTCTAAAACAACGGGATCTTCAAGTAAAGATACTAAGACAAGTGGTAGTAAAGATACAAAAACATCTACGGATACTAAATCTTTAAATGAAGTCAAAATCATCACGTTGAATGAAGCCAGTGAAATATATACAAAAGCTCATCCAAAGACGGATATCATATCTATGGAGCTGGAATATGAAAAGGGCGACTTCTTCTACAAAGTTAAAGGTGTAGATGACACGAATAAGTATAAAATGTTAATCAATGCCTCATCAAAAGAAATCAAAAAAGACAAAGAGAAAAAATTAGAGTCTGATGATAAAGTGAACCGTGCAGAGGCGAAACTTGGTTTGAAAGATATCCAAACAGTGGATAAAGTAACTGAGATTGCTGAAAAAGAAGCAGGTGCCGGTAAAGCAAAAGAATGGCAATTGAAAAAAGAATTAGGTGTCACTTTCTGGGAAGTAGAAGTCAAAGACGGCCATAAAGAAACAAAAGTTAAACTTGATGCTAAATCAGGTAAAGTGTTAGAAAAGAAACAAGAAGATTAATATAAAAAAAGAGTTCTTACTAAACCAAAAAAACTTTAGTAAGAACTTTTTTTTATTTTCTCCAGTTGCTTGGAGCAAACCACTTCTATGACAACCTAATTACCAAATACTAATTCTTTTCTCTGGCTCTAGGTACATCTCGTCTTGTTTTTCGATGTTGTATAGTTTGTGGTATTCTTCGAAGTTTCTGACTTGCATGTTGGCACGGAGTTTGTTTGGTCCGTGAACGTCCACAGCAAGTAGTAAGTCAGTGTATTGTTCTTGCGCTTTATTACGCCAAACGCGTGCCCAGTTTTCAAATAATTCCTTACCGTTATAATCGTCTTCTAATTGAGCAGCTTCAAGAGCACAACTCAAGCCACCAGCATCCGCAATATTTTCAGAAACTGTTAATGTACCGTTAACTTGCCCATTGCCAAACGGAATGCCGTCAAATTGAGCAATCATCTCATTCGTTAATTTTTCAAAGTGAGCCAAATCTTTTTCAGTCCACCAGTCATTCATATTCCCAAATTCATCAAATTTAGCCCCATTATTATCAAAAGCATGAGAGATTTCATGAGCGATCACGGCACCAATACCACCATAATTTTGACTTCTAGTTTGTTTAAAGTCATAGAATGGTGCTTGGAGAATAGCCGCTGGGAAAACAATCACATTTTTTTGTGGGTGATAGTAAGCATTGACCATATCAGCACTCATTTCCCATTCGCTACGATCAACTTTTGTGTTGTAGCGTTTAAAAAGATCTTTAGCTAACAAACGATTGAAGTCCATAATATTTTCAATTAAAGAGCCACCATCAGCTTTTGATTTTGTTTTAAGATTGGCATAAATAGCTGGTATTTTTTCGGGGAATCCCACATGAATACCTAGCGTATTTAATTTCAAAATGGCTTTATCTTTCGTCACTTTTTCTAGCCACGTATTGTTAGTTAGGCGATTTTGATAAATTTGAATCATCTCATGAATCATGTCTTCCACATCTTGTTTGGCTTTTTGACCAAAGTAGTTTTCAGCGTAATATTGACCAATGACTTGATCAAAGTAGCCAGTTGCAGTATAGAAGTGTAGTTTTTCACTGGAAATCATCTCTTCGGCACCTGATAAAGCTAGTTGATAACGAGAGGCAACGGTTCTGAATTCTTCTGTTAAGAAATCACCAAGGCGTCTTGTTTGTTGAACGAGTAACCAAGCTTTAAGATTTTCAAATGTCTCAGCAGTGATTAATTGTTGGAAGTTTTCAAAATACTCTGGTTCAGTGACAATGACTTCTTTTGGTGTTTCTTCCAGTAAACCAGAAATTAAAGTATCTAATCGAATGTCTGAATGATAGTTTTTAACGTCTTCCAAACGTCTTGGATTGTACTCTTTTGTATAATCAGCACTTTCCTCAGAACTTCGAATAAAAGGCACTAAACTTTCGTCAAAAGCCATAGCATTTGAAACGATGTTACTTGCTTCCCTTTCTGATTTACCAGTTAGAACTAAAAGTTCAGTCATCATACTTTCAAAGGTATTAAGCAAGTCTTTTTTATTTGGATGATCTTCTGCGTAATAAGTTGTATCAGGTAAAAACAAAGGTGCAGGTGATAGTGAAACAGCATAAGTGTCTGCTTGTTTCATATCAGGTGCCACGTAAATCCCAAAAGGTAAGGGGTAGCTTGATAAGACCCAGTCAGTTAAATCTTTTGGTAAATCACTTAAAGAGTTAAAAGATTCAATGTATTCGAGTCGTTTTTTAAGTGGTATCACACCTAATTTTTCTCGTTCATCTGTGTCAGCAACTAAACGATAAAAATCAACAAAGGATTGAAGTTCTTTAGTGTCTAAAGAAATCTCGCCAATCTTCATTTTTTTAACATCTGACATCAGTAGTTTTTCAATCTCATCATTTAAAAAGGTGAAACTATTAATGACTGGTTTATCACTGGGGATTTTAGCGGTTTCTAACCACTCGTTGTTAACATACTCGTAAAAGTCTTTTTTTGCTAAATTACTATTTTTATCCATTTACTCACTCCTTTAACTATAGTTAATATTATAGACCAATTAGAAATTAATTAAAAATAAAACTCGTTATTTGTTTAATAATAATTAATTCCCATAGCTTTTTTGACTTCATCTAAGGTAGTAGCAGCACGAGCTTCTGCCTTTATACTGCCTGCTTTTAAAATACTAAGTAGATAATCTTCTTCTTTTGCTAATTGAATTCGTCTTTCACGTATAGGACGCAATGTCTCTTGAATAATCTCATTAAGATAGAGTTTAATTTTCACATCTCCAAGTCCACCTTTTTCGTAGTGTTCTTTAAGTTCAGCAATTTTTTTATGATCATCTCCAAAAATCTCTAAATATTCAAAGACCATATTACCTTCAACTTGTCCTGGATCATTCACATGAATATGATTCGGATCAGTGTACATGCTCATGATTTTTTGTTTAATTGTATCTGGCTCATCAGAAAGGTAAATTCCATTATTTAAAGATTTACTCATTTTACCTAAGCCATCTATTCCTTTTAAGCGTTCTTGGTTTTTCTTTGGTAAGACAATTTCAGGTTCAACCAAACAATCTGTCTTGTAAATCCGATTAAAACTTCTAACAATTTCTTTGGTCTGCTCAAGCATAGGTAGTTGATCGCCACCAACCGGAACATGAGTTGCTTTAAAAGCAGTGATATCAGCAGCTTGACTGACAGGATAGGTTAAAAATCCTGCTGGTAAACTGGTTTCAAAATTCTTTTCTTTCATTTCTGATTTCACAGTAGGATTTCGGTAAAGTCTTGAAACAGTAACAAGATTTAAATAGTACATCATCAGTTCTGAAAGTTCGGGTATCTTTGATTGGATAAAGATGGTTGATTTGCTTGGATTAATTCCCACTGCTAAATAATCAAGTAAGACTTCTTTTAAATTATCTTGAATTTTTTTCGGATTATCCGCATTATCTGTTAAAGCTTGTTGATCAGCAATCATAATAAATTGTTCTGTATTTTCTAAGTCTTGAATCGCCACGCGGCTTTTAAGTGAACCAACGTAATGTCCTAAATGTAATTTGCCAGTTGGACGATCTCCAGTTAAATAAGTATGTGTCATTTTTTATTCCTCCTTAAAATAAAAAAACTCACCCTCCAATCGATATAAACCGATTGGAGGGTGAGTGAAATCACGGTGCCACCTCTAAATTAACTTAAGTAGTTAAAACTACGCTTGGTAACGCTAGCTTAGCGGATAGACCTACTTAGTCATTCAATCTATCAGTTCAAAAGCCCATTCCTATATCTTTTTTTACTAATTTACACCAACCATTAGCTCTCTTTGAAAAAATAAATATAGTACTTTTCTTTATTAATCACTTCTTTGTATGAAATTAAATACAGTATAGGCTTATTTAAAGTGAAAATCAAATAAAAATAATATATAATTTTTTATATATTATGATTGACTAAAAATATATAAGGCGTTAGAATGAACTTAGTTAAATATGTGATAAAAAGCACAAAAATATAGAAAGGAGATTCAAATGAACGTTGATTGTTTTATTGAAGCAAGAAAATCAAAAGGATTATCTCAAAGTGAATTAGCCGAAAATATTTGTACACAAACAACTTTGAGCCGTTTTGAGAACAATGGTCAAGTTCCTAATTTAAAAACACTGATTAAATTATGTACCAGATTGGATTTTCCGATTGGTGATTTATTTCCTAAAGTCGGTTTAAAAAATACAGAAGTCGTTAAAAAAATGGATAAGATAGAGTTTTATTTTATTACTAGTGAATATGAAGAAGCTCAAAATTTACTGGAGTCATTAAAGATCACTTCAGAAGATGAAAATTCAGATATTACTTTAAGGTACTTGTATTTAAAAGGTTTTCTAATGTTTTTTAGAAAAGAAGAACTAACAGATATTTTATTTACTTTTGATCAAATTTTATTGAATGAAACAACTACTGAAAAGAAAATGTATCAATTATTAGCTTATACAGGTATTGGCATGACTTATGCTAGAGAAAATGATTTTGAAAAATCTGAGTTTTATTTTAGTAAAGTGATTGGTCAAATCTATGATTGTCCTACAAATAGTATCGAGGATATGTGGCGTGTTTTAAATATGGTCTTTCATGCAGGTGTTTATTATGCAGAAACTAATGAAATTGAAATAAGCAATGCGTTACTGGAGTATGCTATTACAATATGCTCAGAAAATCACGTAACTTATTATTTAGCAAGAGCTGCTTTCCAATTAGCTTTAAATAGTGTGGTTGAAAAGAAGGACATCCCTGAAACCTTAGAACTGCTGTATGATGCAAGAGCTTATGCAAAAGTAAACGGCAATCAGGTGTTGTTAAAAAAGATTAAAGCTTTAGAAATAGAGCTTAAGGAGGTCTAGCGAATGAATATTGCTAATGAGCAAGTCCGTTTAATGGGAACCGTGATTGACTTACAAATTAGTCATACAAATGCCCAAGAGATCCTTAAAGAAACCATCCTTGATTTAAAAATGTATGAGAAACGCTTTAGCGCCAACGATCCCACATCCGAGTTGATGGCTGTTAATACCCAAGCAGGCATCAAGAGAGTAAAAGTAAATAGAGAATTGTTTGAGCTAATAAAATTAGGGAAAGAACATAGTCTTGCTGAGGGAAGTCTTCTTAATATTGCCATAGGGCCACTGGTTCAAAAGTGGCGTATCGGTTTTAGTGATGCCACTGTTCCTAATGACGAAACAATAAAAGAATTACTCCAAACCGTTAATCCGAAAAAAATCCTTCTTAATGAAACAGAACATAGTGTTTACCTAGAAAAAGGCATGTTAATTGATTTAGGTGCTCTAGCTAAAGGCTTTATTGGGGACCTTGTTCTAGGTAAATTAAAACAACAAGGTGTAAGGTCCGCTCTCATTAATTTAGGTGGCAATATTTTAACTTTGGGAACACCACCTAATAAAGAATGTTGGAAAATTGGGATTCGAACACCTGGCGAATCTAGAGAGTCTTATGACTATATTTTGAAGGTTAAAGACAAATCAATTGTCACATCAGGTATTTATGAGCGTGTTTTAAAAACTAAAAACAAGACCTATCACCACATTCTTAGCCCGATAACAGGTTATCCAATGGAGACTGAAACTCTAAGTTTAACGATTGTTTCAGATAAGTCAGTAGATGGGGAAATTTGGACAACTCGTTTGTTTGGTCAAACGCCTGCTGAAATAATGAATGAAATCAATCAACATCCCGAAATTGAAGGTATTTTGATTACCAAAATTAAAACATACTTGAGTCGTTATATAAAAAATTATATAAACTAATGAAAAGAGGACATAATGATGAAAAAAATGATTGGCTTAGTTGGAACAAATTCTGACAACTCAACAAACAGACAGTTATTACAATTTATGAAAGAACACTTTAAAGGAGTTGCTGAGATTGAAATTGTCGAAATTAAAGAGATTCCTTTATTCAATAAACCAGCAGATAAACAAGTACCAGAAATTGTGACAGAGATCGCTAAAAAAATCGAAGCATCAGAAGGAGTAATTATTAGTACACCAGAATATGATCATACCATTCCAGCTTCTTTAATGAATGCTTTAAACTGGTTATCGTATCACATTTACCCATTTTTAGATAAACCGGTCATGATTACAGGCGCATCATACGGCACACTAGGCTCATCGCGCGCCCAGCAACATTTACGTCAAATGTTAGATTCTCCAGAACTCAAAGCGCGTATCATGCCAAGTTCTGAATTTTTACTTAGTCACTCTCTACAAGCATTTGATGAAAGTGGTAAGTTAAAAGATCAAGTCCAAATTGAAAAATTAAACGGCTTATTTAAAGATTTTGTTATCTTTGTAGATATTATGAAACAACTAGGAAACGCTCATGAAGCAAATAAAGAAGAAGCAGAAAATTTTTCTTGGGAAACCATCTAATAGGAGGAAATGAAAATGAAATTAGTCGGAATTGTAGGTTCTAATGCAGACCTTTCTTATAACAGAATGTTACTTAATTACATGTCAAAAGCGTTCAAAAATTTAGTGGAGATTGAAGTCTTAGAGATCAAAGATATCCCTTTGTTCAACCAAAGTGATGATCAAACTAATAGTGCACCTATTCAATATTTAAACAAAAAAATATTAGAAGCAGATGGCGTGATTATTGCTACACCTGAGCATAACAGAAGTATTCCAGCAGCACTAAAAAGTGTTTTAGAATGGCTATCATTTAAAATCCATCCATTAGAAGATAAACCTGTGATGATTGTGGGAGCTTCTTATTACGATCAAGGGTCGTCTCGCGCTCAACTTGATTTACGCCAAATTTTAGATGCTCCTGGTGTGAATGCCATGGTGTTACCAGGGAATGAATTTTTACTTGGTAAGGTTAAACAAGCCTTTGATGAAGCGGGGAATCTTAAAGACCCAAAAACAAAATCATTTTTAGAAGGGACATTGAAAAAATTCATCCAATTTGTTTCTCTAGTGACAAAACTAGAAGAAAAAGAAGCCGCAGTTTTACCTAAAGAAGATTTGAATGCGACTGGAAAAGTTGAGACGACTATTGAAGGTGTTAATATGGCAGCCGAAGATTGGGTAGAGGTTGCTGCTGAAAAAGTTGGTGCAGCTGAGGGTAGTGATTATGTCAAATTAAATCGTGGGTTATTAACCGTGGATCAATTGAATTATTTCCTTTCATCTATGCCAATGGAAATTACTTATGCAGATGATAACAATCAATTCTTATATTATAATCATGTGTTACCAGCCGAAGAGATGTTAGCCTCAAGACAACCAGGTCAAGTGGGAAATCCATTAGCAAATTGTCACCCAGAAGCGTCTCTTAAAGGGGTTGAGTGGGTAATTCAACAGTTACGATCAGGGGCAACGGATTGTGTCCGTGTCAACGTTCCAACTCATGGACCAGATAAATATGTGGTTCATAATTACCAAGCGATTCATGATGAAGAAGGAATTTATAAAGGAATCAATGAATATATCTTAGATTTTAAACCGATTGTAGAATGGTATTTAAAACAAACAGGTCAAACACTTGTTGGAGATGTGGATGCAGTGTCTAGTGCTTCAACAAAAGATGATGATGTGGATGCTGTTTCTAGTGCGTCGGTGAAATAAGTTTAAATTTTTTGTAGATTAACTAGAAATAGTGTAAACTGTAATTACATAGTAATTACAGTTTTCTTATTGAATGGAGGGATATCTATGATTACTAAAACAAGAAAACAAGGCAACTCTATTATGTTAACTGTTCCCAAAGAGTTTGATGTTCCAAATGGTGTTGAAGTAGAAGCTAAATTGGTAGAGAATGGGATACTATATGAATTTGTCGAACCTAAAAGAGATTTTTTTGATTTTAGCGAAGATATTTTATCAGACATTATTTCTGAAGGCTACAACAATGAAGAGATATTGCAAGAATTTAAGAAAAGAAAAACAAAATTAACGTCAGATTTTAAGTCCATTGCTAAAGAAACAGTTATTAATTCTAAACCAATGACCAAAGAGGAGTTGGCGACAGAAATTGGCCTATGAGATTATTCCTTCAAAACATGTTGTGAAATACTTAAAGAAATTAAGAGAAAAAACATTAAAAGAAAAATTTCTTAATGTAATGTATGATGAAATAGCTACTAATCCCTATAATGGTGAGCAAAAAACGGGTGATCTAACTGGTGTTTGGTCTATGGGATTTAAGTATGCCGGAACGACTTACAGAGTAGCTTATGAAATTAAGGATAACGTAGTAGTACCTGTTCTGTTGTGTGGCACACATGAAAATTTTTATGAGCAGTTAAAAAAGATTAGGTGAGAACCTAATCTTTTTTGTTTAAACAGGATATCCAATAGTAATAGCCCATGGATTAACGGTATTTGTGTTAAATTTTATTTTTTTGATAGCTTCTTGATAGTCTTTAGGGAGTTCTTCAAAATGTTCCCCATAGATATTACTGATTTTATAGTCTTCATCCAAATCTAGAACAAGTAGATTTTCATTATAATCTTTGAAAACCAAGACATTCTTATCTTTAACTTTTATTAGATAAGGTCTTGAAAAACTAAAAGTATTTAGAAAGTCAAAAGTTTCTTGATCAATGTCATCTAAAGTATCGTAGACATCATCAGTTAAGTATTGTGAATAGGACATTTCTAAATCTTTTTTATATTGATCAAAACGTTGAAATCTCATGGAGATATTTCCAAAGAAGAAGGTAGCTGCATCCATTGTTCCGAATGATTTATTTTCAGGCATATCATTAGCTTCTAATGATTCAATTTTAGTTATCTCGTTTTTTTCGTTTGCAGTGACTTTTAAGTTAAAATCTTCATTTTCTGTAAAGGATACAAAGGTAATAACCTGATTGTCTTCTGTTAAATAATGAGCTTCATAAGCATTAGAATAAGCATCCATGGAATCAAAGTCGGACAGAATGTCAGCTTTTTCTTTCTTTATTTTTACAAAATCAGCGAGGGCATCTTTTGTAAATGCCTCTTTACTATTTGAAAGTACATGACCCTCTTCAAATAGATTATTATAGACGTCATAATTTAATTTTATGTTGTGAGTGCGAGAATCCACTAAATAGCTTAATTCATCGTCATCATCACCATCATCGTCATGATTCATCATTGTTTCAAATTCATCTTCAAAATTATAGCCGCTTTCTCTTGGTGACATGATTGTAACTAAGAATAAAGAGGTAATTAAAACCACAATCAAAATAGCAATTATTTTCCATATATTTAACTTATTTGGCTGCTGACTCCCTTTATTTGGTTGATAAGGAACACCGTTTTTAACAGGTCTTTTTGGTTTGTTATGTTGTTTAATTTGTCTCACTTGATTCATTAATTGTTCTTTAACCCCATCAGACACCCAAGTTAAACCAATAATTTCAGAATTAGAAATCATGATTTGGTGATTATTATCTAAAAATTGAGCGTATTTTTGTAAGTGAGCTAAATCGTGATGGTACTTATCAGATTGAATTTTTGATAAATAAAGTTTGGCATCTTTGGCTGTTAATCTTGTCTGGTTAAGTAGGGCGCTAACACTTAATAAATAGAGTAAATCTTCATCTTTATAAGGATAGTCATGAATTTGTTTCATTTTTCCTTCTGAAAGGATAAATGGAACATCCTCAACTTGAATCGAACGATGGAGTTCATATCGTAATTTAAAATACTCTTCCCGAATACCAACTGGCATAAAGGCGTAGCAATCATAATCTAAGTGGTTGCTAGGCGAGATATGTTCTCTAAAAGTAATAATATCCTCTGTTGAGTTAAAAGAACTTTCTGTTAAGTCACACAAATTAATGATTTCATGACGTGTCCGATCATCCAATAGCATATAGTTTTTTAATAAAAAGATTTTAATCGTTGTTAAAACAACTTTGTCTTCACCACTTGAAAGGAATTTTTTTATTAGATTGTGCCAACCTTCTGAATCATTAAAATAAGTTTTTTCAGCTAAAAAAGGGGTTAATTCTTGAATGAAATGAGCTTTTTCATTTGTAGTTGGTTGTGAATTTTGTTTAGGCTGATCTTTAATAGGTTCTATTTCTTTAACTGGTTCAGGTTGACTTATCGTTTCTTTTTTTGTCTGAATGACATTGGCTAAATTTTCGATAGCCATCTTTTTTTCTTCTTTAATCGGTAGTTCTTCTGAAGGTGATTCTTCTACTTTTGGTGTAGAAATTTCAGGTTTGTTTACTGTTTCAGTAGGTTTAATATCTTTTTCTATTTCAGGAGTTACTACGGTTGAACTTGTACTACTTGTTGGTTCATAGCAACGATTGTTAATTATTTTTAATGCTTCATTATAAGCAGCTCTTAAATTTTGGTAGTCTTCTATGTTTTTTGACATATCAATTGTTTTTAATTTGGCAGAATAAGCCCCACGAATTTCATCAATTGATGCGTCTTTTGTAATCCCTAGTATCTCATAAATATCCATAGTAACGCCTCCAATAGTCAATAACTCTTTTTTATCATTATATCATAGAGTGCTTAAATGAAAGGGGAATACTTAACAAATATTTCAAGTTTGCCTTTTTTATTTCCTCCAATTGCTTGGAGTTAAACGCCTTTTTCATCATTCTGTGTAGTTCAGATTCAAAAGGCAACTCCTGCGGCAATTTCAAAAAATAAAATTAATTCGAAACCCGTGAATTATTTTTATTTTCCTCCAATTGCTTGGAGTTAAACGCCTTTTTCATCATTCTGTTGCTGTTTTTTAAATTGAAGGAATGGTATGATTTAATAAAACCTATTATTTAAGGGGTGGTATGTGATGAATGAAGAAAACAATGACAAATTAACTTTATTAATTGATGAAATTTCAACTGTATTACTAGGAAAACGTGAGGTCATTAAATTGACGTTAACAGCTATTTTAGCTGGTGGGCATGTTTTGTTTGAAGATGTTCCTGGGGTAGGAAAAACCTTGCTTGTTAAAACCATTGCCAAAACAATCCAATGTGATTATAACCGAATTCAATTTACACCTGATTTATTACCTAATGACATAATCGGAGTTTCTATTTATGACTCTTCAAGTCAATCATTTAAATTTCATAAGGGTCCAATTTTTACTTCTATTTTACTAGTTGATGAGATAAACCGAACGACACCCAAAACACAAGCGGCACTTTTAGAAGCGATGGCTGAAAAAGAAGTAACAATCGACAACGAAACCTATGAACTATCACCAAATTTTACTGTTTTAGCCACGCAAAATCCGATTGAACATGAAGGAACCTATGCTTTACCAGAAGCTCAGTTAGATCGTTTTTTACTAAAATTAAAAATAGGTTATCCAAGTTTTAAAGATGAATTAATGTTAATTTTAGGTGAAAAAAGAAGTCAGATGAACGTAAATCAAGTCATGACAGCCAGTGAATTAGCCGACTTAAAAGCAGAAGTTAACCAAGTGATGATTCACGAAAATGTGGCACGTTACGCGTTGAAACTAGTTCAAGAAACAAGAGAGCATGAAAGTATTCTACTTGGAGTGAGTCCTAGAGGGAGTGAGGATTTCATTAAGGCAGCAAAAGCCTATGCTTTAATTGAAGGTCGAAATTATGTTGTGCCTAAAGACTTACAAGAGTTACTTCCATACTGTTTTTCTCATCGAATCAAACTTAAAAATAACTATCAACCAGATGAGAGCATGTTGACAACCATATTAGAGGAAGTTATCCAAAATGTCCCTGTACCAGTAGCGAGGTAGAGATGATGAAAAATTTAAACAGTTGGCTAATAGGCGTATTCTTTTTACTGAGTTTTATTTATGCTCTAACCTTTAATTCCCAAATGAGTTGGCGAGTGGTTATTTTTTTAGGCGTTATGATTTTCATTAGTTTTTTATCAACGCGATCTTCTTTAAATCATCTAAGAATTGATAAAATATCGCCTGTTTTAGCTGAAGTTGGTGAGAGGCGACATGTGGATTTTAAACTAAGGAATCATCAAAAAAATAGATTTATTTACCCTATATTAACAATAAAATGTGCAGAACTTGATTATGAGGAACGTTTTTTCCTCTTTAATTCACGAGAGAAGAGAGTTCGTTTTTTGTGGGAAATCAAAGAAAGAACAGCCTTAGAATCCCTAAATTTTGAACTGGTCTCTAGTGATTTATTTGGTTTAGTTCATAAAAGTAAAAGATTAGAAGTAGCAACGGAAATTTATGTTTTACCTCAAACAATAGAAAAAAGTTATTTGATAAACACTAAACTAAAACTAGTTGAAACGAATCTTTTCGGTGAGCGGAGTTTTGAGTTAGAAAACATCAGAGAGTATCAAAAAGGAGATGCGCCTAGAGAAATTGATTGGAAATTATCAAGTAAGAAACAAACGCTGATGTTAAGAGAATATCAAAAGGTACAAGTTCCTAAAACAGTGTATATCTTCTACGGGATTAAAAGTTTTTATTTTGAGAAAAGTTTGCAATATTTTTATACCTTGTTTAAAGAAGATAGACTTAGTGACAGTAATTTTTATCTTTTAGGAGAACAAGTGGATCAAACAAAAGTAACGTCACCTAATGATTTCGCCAAAATTAAAAAAGCAGCTGATCCTGGTGCGTTTTTGATACCTGAAGAAAAAAATATCATCATCATTACACCTGAAAGAACGGCTAAATTAAATAAAGCGTTACAAGTGTTTAGTGAAAAGCAGCAAGTTTGCGTCATTGATTTTCAAGAAATGGAAAAGGAGTTGATGGGAGAATGAAAAATCTCAAAGAATTTGTTGCTTTTCTCATTGGCTCACTCTTAATTTTTGGTCTGTCCTTTCCTATGATGTTGACAGCTTTTTCCATTCCTAATCCTAAGATGATTTACCTACCAATTGTTCTTTTTAGTTTAGTGTCACTAGGAATTAAGGATTATTGGGTTAAAGTACCTTTATATATTGTAGGAACTGTTGTGAGTCTATATTTTTCTGCAACCGTCAGTCAAGCGCCATCGATGTTACTTTTAGTTAAACATGGGCGTAGCTTTTTCGAGCAATTTAACTCAACTGAACGTTTTGTTTATCCTTTAGCTTTGACTTATTTTTTCATTTTAATCTTTTTAGTGATTTTAGTAGAAGCTTTTTGTGTGGGACAGAACATTATATCTGTAAGTATTATTGTGATTTGTTATTTGATGTTCTTAAGTATTTTTAATGATATTGTTATCGCGCCACAAATTATGTTTATTCTTAGTTTAATGTTCTTATTGAACTTCCTTCAGGAAACCCAGTATAAATCTCTTAAAGTTAGCTTGGTTAGTGTACTTATTTTATCTGTCGTCTTTATTTTTAGTCTACTAATTCCAACGACGTTTATGGAAAAAGAAGTGGTGAAAGTAGCAACACCTTACCGAAATTTTTTAACTGGAAAAGGTTTTTATACAGCAATTTCAAATTATAAATACGGTGTGGCTTCAAGTACTGGTTATAGTGAGGATGATAGTGTTTTAGGTGGTGCTTTACGGGATGACGAAACAGTAAAATTTAAAGTCATCCAAGAAAATCCTCATTATTGGCGTTTAGGTACAAGAGATATCTATACTGGAAAGGGCTGGGAACTATCTGCGCCAAACAACTTAGAAAGAGTAAATTTTGATGAAGGATTCGCTCTTGAAAATGGAAAAATAAATCGCCCAGAATCAGAAGAAATCGAGTTAACTTTTTCTTATAGTGATAAATATGTGCCAGTAACTTACGGTAAAACTATCATCGATAGAATGAATGCTAACAATCGTTTTGTTTACGATCAAAAGACAGGACGCTTAGAGTTAGAGAATAATTATAATTTAAATACGATAAAAATGTCCGTTGAAAACATGGATATTCCAGAAGAGAGCTTAAGAAAGACACCCACAGTTTATCCCTATTCTAATCATCGCTATTTAGAGTTACCAGAAAATTTTCCGACTAAAATTGGCAATTTATCAGAAAAATTAACGAAAGATAAAACAACGAATTACGATAAAATTTTAGCAATTCAAACCTATTTGAAAGATCCTTCGATTTTTAGTTATTCAAAAAAAGAAGTTCCATTTCCAAGAGAGAATCAGGATTATGTGGAACAATTTTTATTTGAAACCAAAGTCGGTTATTGTGATAATTTCTCAACAGCAATGGCAGTCATGTTGCGCTCAATTGATATTCCAACTAGATGGGTAAAGGGATTTAGTACAGGAAGTATTGATAAAAAACTAGGAGATAAAGACCTTTATGTGATTCGTAATCTAGATGCTCACTCTTGGGTGGAAGTTTATTTTGAAGACATTGGTTGGGTTCCATTTGAACCGACACCAAGTTTTTATCAAGTCAGACAAGCCAAAAAAGAAGATAAAACAACTAAAAAAGACAATCAAGATGTAGGAAATAAAAAGAATGAGACGGCTAAAAAAGAAGACGAAAAGGAACAAAAAACACCTACAAGTAATTCTTCAGAAAGCGTTAATCCTAATCAAACTAAGAAACTATCTTTAAAAAAATATGCTAAATATTTTATTACATTCATAGTCATATCAGGCCTTGTGATGAGTTATTTCTTATGGAAGTACTGGTTGTATGTGTATGCTTTACTGGCGTTTAAGTATAATCAGGCAACAGGTAGTCAAATCTATCAAAAGCTTTTAAAGAAAGTAGAGAGACGTTATCAACGTGGACAAGAGAAACCACTAATAGATTATGCCTATGAAGCGGAAATGGAATATCCATACATAGCTCCAAGTTTTAGTGAGTTAACAAAACTCTATGAAATTGAAATTTATACAGGAGAAGAAGTATTCAATCGGAGTCATCAAGAGTTGCTTTTAAAAGTCATAAAATCCTTGATTCAAAACAAATAACCACATTTTAATGTCAAAGTACTAAAAATAGGGTAAAATAGGAGCAATGACAATATTTAGGTGGAGAAAAAATGACTGGAAAAAAAGTAACGATTAAAGATGTTGCGAAAGCATCAGGTGTCTCAATTGCCACAGTCTCACAAATATTAAATGGCAAGGATCAAAATTTTAGCACAAAAACAGTTGAAAAAGTCTTGAAAATCAAAGAGAAACTGAACTATGAACCCGATTATTTTGCTCGTCGAATGGTGATGAAAAAGAGCAAGACAATTGGAGTCATGGTACCAGATATCTCGAATCCTTTCTTTTCAACTTTAGTAAGAGGAATTGAAGATGTCTTGTTTCAAGAGAGCTTTATAACTATGCTGTGTAACGCTAATGAAGAAAACGAACGGGAAAGTAATGCTTTAGAAGAATTAAGTAGACGTGGTGTGGATGGTTTTATTATTGCCAGCTCAGCTATTAGTAATGAGGATATTGACCGTTTACTTAGAAATAAGAAACATCCTTTTATTATTTTAGATCAAAAAAGTTCTGAGGGTGACAGTGATACCATTGGAACGGATGATTTTTTAGGTGGCAAACTTGCAGCCGAACATTTAAAAGAATTAGAACACATGAATGTGGCTGTGGTTGTGCCTAAAAATATCACCCAAAATATTCAACGTCGCGTGGACGGGTTTGAATCTATTTACGGAACGGGCTTTAAGTTAATCGAAGTTGAGAGTTTATCGAAAAAAAGTGGACGAGAAGCAGCAAAGGAAATCAGTGAATCAAACATCAGTGGTATTTTTGCGATTAATGACGAAATTGCCTTTGGTTTGTATTTAGGTTTGAAGGAATTAGGTAAGACTGTGCCTGATGATTATAGTATTGTGGGCTATGATAATGTGGATATGTGTGAGTATATGACACCACCACTCACTACTATTGCCCAGCCTATTTATGAATTAGGACGTCAAACAGCAGAGATGTTACTGGATAGAATTGAACATCCTGAAAAAGAATGGGAATCTAAAAAACTACCGGTTAATATAATAAATCGGTTTTCAACGACACATGCTTGAAATTGCTTTCATCATGTGTTATATTTTTGTTGTCTTATTAAAACGTTTTAATAAAACGTTTTAATTTTTAAAAATTAAACAAATAAATCTTGGAGGGAATCAAAATGAATACGATTACTGTTATTGGAAGTATCAATTTGGATACAACACTTAGAGTGGGTCAAATGCCTAAACCAGGGGAAACAATGCACGCGAAGGAACATTTTACAGCCGGTGGTGGTAAGGGAGCTAACCAAGCTGTCGCAGCCAAACGTTCAGGTGCAGATACTTACTTTATTGGAGCTGTAGGAAATGACGCCGCAGGAACAGTGATGAGTGACTTATTAGAGCAAGAAGAAATTGATACAACAGGTGTGAGTCGTTTAGACAACCAGTCAACAGGACAAGCGTTTATTACAGTGGATGATGCGGGCGAAAATAGTATCATGATTTTCTCAGGGGCGAACAATAGTTTTACACCAGAAGATGTGAAAGAATCAACTGAGATTATTGGCAAAAGTGATTTTTTAATTTCTCAATTTGAAAGTGCTATCAATAGTACAACAGAAGCATTTAACATAGCTAGAAGCAAACAAGTTAAGACAATTTTAAATCCAGCACCAGCTCTTAGCGAGATGCCAAAAGAATTATTATCTGTCACAGATATGATTATTCCAAATGAAACAGAAACGGAAATTTTAACTGGCATTAAAGTAACGGATGAAAAAAGCTTAAAAGAAGCGGCTGATTATTTACATGGCTTAGGTATTGAAGCGGTGATTATCACGATTGGTAGTAAAGGTGCTTTCTATGATGTGAACGGTAAATCAGGGGTTATTCCAGCCTTTAAAGTGAAAGCGGTTGATACAACGGCTGCTGGAGATACATTTATTGGTGCACTAAGTACAATCTTAAAACCAGATTTCAGTAACATCGCAGAAGCGATTACTTATGGAAACCAAGCATCGTCATTAACAGTTCAACGTTACGGTGCACAACCATCTATTCCATACAAAAATGAATTAGTTTAGGAGCTAAAAATAATGAAAAAATCAAAAGTTATTAATTCAGATATTTCACGTGTGATTTCTCAAATGGGTCACTTTGATACCTTATCAATTGGGGACGCTGGCATGCCAGTACCAATGACAACAGAAAAAATTGACTTAGCTGTGGATAACGGCATTCCAAGTTTTATGGATGTTTTAAATAATGTGCTTGAAGAACTAGAGGTTCAAAAGGTATACTTAGCAATGGAAATTAAAGAGATGAACCCAAAAGTCTTACAAGAAATTCAAGATCGTTTACCAGAAACACCGATTGAGTTTATTCCTCATAGTGAAATGAAAGCGAACTTGAACGATTGTCATGCCTTTGTACGTACTGGTGAAATGTCACCTTATGCCAATATTATTTTGGAAAGCGGCGTTGTCTTTTAATTTTTATAATTTAGGGGGAAGAATATGAATACAACAGCATTACTTATCGGTTTAGGACCACTTTTAGGTTGGGGACTTTATCCAACAGTCGCATCAAAAATTGGTGGTAGACCAGATAATCAAATATTAGGATCAACGATTGGAACATTAATTTTCGCCATTGTCTTTTCTATGACTCAAGGAATCAGCTTAGCAACAGGATCTGATTTATTACTTGGAATGTTATCAGGGATTGGTTGGGCATCCGCTCAAATCATTACTTTCTACTCATTCGGTTTAATTGGTTCTTCAAAAGCGATGCCTGTGACAACAGCCTTTCAATTATTAGGTGCGTCACTTTGGGGTGTGATTGCTTTAGGCAACTGGCCAGGAACAACGGCTAAATTAGTGGGAGCTTTAGCACTTGTAATGATTATTATCGGTGCAAGCTTAACTGTATGGGCAGAAGAAAAAACAGCTGAAAATTCAAGTGTCTTGAAAAAAGCAGTCATCATGTTAGCGATTGGTGAGATTGGTTACTGGGGTTACTCAGCTGCACCACAAGCAACAAACTTAACAGGACAAGAAGCTTTCTTACCACAAGCAATTGGTATGTTACTTGTAGCGGTTGTGTATAGTTTCGTTTTAACAATGAAAAACAAAGAGCAATCAGCTTTTAAAGAAGCTGTTTCATACAAACACATTATTTCAGGTTTCTTCTTTGCATTTGCAGCCTTAACATATCTAATCTCAGCACAACCAGATATGAACGGGTTAGCAACAGGCTTTATCTTATCTCAAACATCTGTTGTTTTAGCAACATTAACAGGTATTTGGTTCTTAGGACAAAAGAAATCGAAAAAAGAAATGACTATGACAATTATCGGACTAGCCTTGATTATTATTGCGGCGGTTATTACGGTTAAATTATAAGAAATAAATTATTAAGAATGGACTATCCTGAGAAAGGGTGGTCTATTTTTTATTAACTTAATTTGTTAAATGATTATGATTATCATTATTTATTATACGTATTAGTGTTTATAGGTAAAAATTTTACTTATAACGTCTATTTATAAAACGTTTTTTTGGATAGAAATAATATATAATGAGTGTTATAAAATAATTAAATTAAAAATTTGGAGGAGATTTTGATGAAAAGGAAGTTGGTAACGTATTTAAGTTTGTTAGTATTGTTTAGTTCCTTGTTTATCCCTACAGTCAATGTGGTTGCAGAAACCTTAACAACTGGTGTCCCTAAAGGTATGGAAGCTAAAAAAATAGCAGAAACAAATGAAAGCGTTTTTAATAAAGTTCCTAATACTGACACAAGTCATTCTTTGAAGGATACAAATTCAATTGTGAGCAATGGGAATACTAATCCTGTTGAAGCAGAAAATACAGAGTCAAAAGAGACATCTTTTGTTAGTTTTTTTGGTATTAGAGATCAGAATGGAAAATATACGGACACAGAACCGATTGTTTTAGAAACAGGTAGTCAATCATTAATCTATACAGGATTTAAATTGGGTGATTTTACAGGAGCAGGAAAAAACATTAAATTAGAAATGAGTATTCCAAACGAATTTGTAAAGGAAGTAATAGCTTCTGATACTGCTAATCAAAGTAGTAAAGAAATTAAAAATGATGGGACAAACACCCTTGTTACTTATTCATTTAATCAAGTAACTGGCGGTTTTACTTTAGATGTTCCGATTAAATTTATCAATAAAGATAATGTGACGCCATCGGGTTATCAGCTTCTGATTAAAGCTAATATTTATGAAGAAGGAAATAATACGCCAATTGATACTCAAAGTATAACTTATCAATACAAAACAAAAGAGATGAACGTAGGAAAACTCGTTTTTAATTCAACTTGGACTGATACAGACGGTGCTCTGGTTTATGGAGGAGAAGAAGATAGTAATAAACCAGGTTATATTACTTCTGATATTAGTAAAACGGAAAAAGTTAATTTCTCGATTAATAATACGACAAGACTATCAGAAATTGGTAACAGAGAGATAGAAAAATACATTGTTGAAGATAAAATACCAGATGGAGCTGTCTTTTTAATTGAAGATAATCCTGGTTGGTCATATGATGAGACGACAAGAATCGCGCGGATAGAAAAAACGGGTACATTCCAAAATACAAGATATGATTATAATTCAATTTATTTACGATTCCCAGGAGCCAAAATTAATGAGTTGATTACTAATACTGGTGTACTGACAGGTATTCCTAAAGATAAGGCTGATTATGAAGATAACTTTATAGGAGAAGATTCACTATCCATAAAGCTACACACTAGAAAAGTTCAGCCTGCAACGTTAGATGTTAGAAAAGTTGCCTTTGACAATGAAATAAATGAAGATCCAACTAATCCAAAAGATAAAGAAAACTGGGAAGTCAGATGGCAGGTTGGTGCTTCGACAAAAAGTAAGGCGAGTGAGTCTTATGATATTAAGCTACGTGATTTTGGATTAGATAACAGAATGAAATATACTAAAATTAATTTACCTAAAACTGATAATTTTAAAAATCCAGTAACCTTAAAAATTTTAAAATCAGGTGGACAGGTTGAAATTGTTAGTAATAATCTCGATTTAACAGAACATGATTTTGATTATAAAATTCCTTCTGAACTATCAGTTGTGGAAGTTATTCTAGAAGGAACTTTGATAGACGGTGGCAAAGGTTATGACTTTAACATTTATTCAAAATTAAAAAATCCCGCTGAAAAACATGTAAAAGAAGGGGAAGAAATTACATATCTAAGGAATTTTATTCAAGCAGAATTTAGTAAATCTGGTGTTAAAGTAAGTGATTCAGCCTCCAGTAGTGCTAAAATTTATGCTATGAAAGAACCACTTATTTCCCTCTACAAATATCAACAAGGAGAAAAAAATCTGTTTTTAAATGATACCACTCGTTTTTATTTAAGGCTAAGCTCTAAAAATTTAGGAACAAAGTATAACCGAGAATCCTCTGCTTTAGAAGATGTCATAGTTGTGGATCTATTGCCAATAGGAACAGAATATGTAAAAAAATCAGCGAGAATTTCATCTATTATCACGACGAATAAAAACGATGAAATAAGAAAGATGAATGAACCCCAAATTATTAACGATTATAAAAATACTGGTAGAACAGCTTTAATTTGGAATTTTAATGATTTCAATATTGAAATACCTGGCAGTTATACAATAGGTGAATCCTTCTTATCAATTTACTTCGATGTGAAGACGACAAAGAATTCGATAGAAGGAAAAAATGTGAATGAAAGCTTTCTTTCTTTTGAAAGTTCTGATGGACTTAAAGCTGAAGAGAGTAATTTAGTAGATGATGTTTATCAAATTGGAACAAGTGAATCTAATAAAATCGTAGGCTCGTCAGACTACTTTAATTACGCACCGCCTAAAGAGTTAATAACTTATAAAGAAGTCAAAGGTAATATTGATAACCATGTAGTGAAAGCACCTGGAAAAGGTCATTCGGAAGTTGGAAGTACCGGAGTATATTATCTGAACATCTTTAATAATTCAGAATACGAACAAACGACCTTAAATGTGATTGATCAACTTCCCTTTGTTGGGGATAAAAATAGTGCTCAAAATAAGAATAATACGAGAGAACCGAGAAAGTCAGAGTTTGCAGTAGAGCTTAATGGACCAGTAGTAGTTCCTTCAGGTTATCAAGTTTATTACTCTATGGATAAGGAAAACCTAGAAGCAGATAATATTAAAGACTTTTACAAAAATGATTCGTGGCAAAAAGATGTTGATGACTATCAAAAAATCACGGCGATTAAAGTTGTCATGGACCGAGGTAAAAAGTTAAATAGTGGGGAATCTGTTAAATTTGAAGTTCCTTTTAAAGTTCCTGAAGGTAAAGACTTAACTAACAAGATAGCAGTCAATTCATTTGGAACAGCAACAAATTCTTCGTTAGACTTTTTTGAATCAAATAATATTGAACTAGAACTGATTAAATACAAAGTTGATGGCTATTTATTTGAAGACGAAAATAAAAACGGTGTTTTTGATCAAGGTGTTGAAGAGGTGTTTTCAAATAGAGAAGTGGAATTATTAGATGAAAATGGAGAAGCAGTTCTTGATAAAAATCATCAACCAATCAAAGGTAAGAGTGATGAATCAGGTTATTATGGGATTGACGTATTGGAAAAGGGCGACTATCAAGTGAAAATCAAAACGCCAGACGATTATTTATTAACAAAAAAAATCAATCAGCCAGAATACGGTTCTCATTTGAATTCAACAGAAGTTTCCGATGAATTTGTATTGAATTTACCACATCCAACTCAACGTGTGAATGCAGGTTATCTAGTGGATGAATCAGCTGTAACGAAACTAAAGGTTACAAAGACTTGGAAGGATCAAGAGAATCAAGATGGTAAACGTCCGACTAGTATTAAAGTTCAACTACTTGCTGATGGTAAAAAACAGGGTGAAGCTGTCGAATTGAGTGAGGTAAATAAGTGGACAACCACATGGGACAATTTGCCAAAAAGTAACAAAGGGACTGCTATTGTTTATAGTGTGGAAGAAGAGGCTGTTCCAGGTTATGAATTAACCATAGATGATAGTGATTTAGGAGATGTAAAAATAACCAATACTCATATACCAGAGCTTACCAAAGTAGAAGGTCAAAAAATCTGGGATGATAAAGATAACCAAGATAATAAACGCCCAGAAAAAGTCGTGGTAAATCTACTGGCAGATGGCAAACAGATTGATACGAAAGAAGTAACTGAGTTAAGCGAGTGGCAGTATGAATTTAGTGACCTCCCTAAATTTAAAGATGGTAAAGAAATAATTTATACAGTCACTGAAAAACACATACCTGACTATAATACAAATATTGATGGTTATAACATTAAAAATAGCTATACCCCAGGCAAAACAAGTGTGACAGTGACTAAGTCTTGGGAAGATACTGGCAATCAAGATGGTAAACGTCCGAATAGTATTAAAGTTCAATTACTTGCGGATCGGAAAAAACAGGGTGAAGTTGTTGAGCTAAGCGAAAGCAATAAGTGGACGACTACATGGAATACCCTAGATAAGAATGTTAAAGGTAAAGAAATTATTTACAGTGTGGAAGAAGTGAAAGTTCCAGGTTATGAAGCGGTAGTAGATGATAGTGATTTAGGAAATGTAAGGTTGATTAATAGCTACACACCAGAAATCACAAAAGTAGAAGGTCGAAAAATTTGGGATGATAAAGACAACCAAGACAACAAACGTCCAGAAAAAATTGTGGTCAATCTACTGGCAGATGGAAAACAAATTGATACGAAAGAAGTAACAGAAGCAACTGAATGGAAGTATGAATTTGTAAACCTACCTAAATTTAAAAGTGGTAAAGAGGTAATCTATACAGTGACTGAAAATCAAGTGGCTGATTATAGTACAAAAATTACTGGTTTCGATATAACAAATAGCTATACACCAGGCAAAAAAAGTGTAACAGTTACTAAATCTTGGGAAGATAAAAATAACCAAGATGGTAAACGTCCGAATAGTATTAAGGCTCAATTATTTGCGGATGGTAAAAAACAAGGTGAAGTTGTTGAGCTAAATGAAAGCAAAAAGTGGACAACCACATGGAACAACCTAGACAAGAATGTTAAAGGTAAAGAAATTATTTACAGTGTAGAAGAAGTGAAAGTCTCAGGTTATGAAGTTGAATTAGATGATAGTGATTTAGGAAATGTGAAATTAAGGAATCGCTACACACCAAAAATCACAGAGGTAAAGGGACAAAAAATCTGGGATGATAAAGATAACCAAGATAATAAACGCCCAGAAAAAGTTGTGATAAATCTACTAGCTGATGGCAAGCAAATTGATTCTAAAGAAGTATCTGAATCGACTGAATGGAAGTATGAATTCACGAATTTACCTAAGTTTAAAGAAGGTAAAGAAATAATTTATACAGTGACGGAAAATCAAGTGGCTGATTATAATACGAAAGTTAAAGATTTTGATATAACAAATAGCTATACACCAGGCAAAACAAGTGTAACAGTTACTAAATCTTGGGAAGATAAAAATAACCAAGATGGTAAACGTCCGAATAGTATTAAGGCTCAATTACTTGCGGATGGAAAAAAACAAGGTGAAGTTGTTGAACTAAATGAAAGCAATAAGTGGACAACCACATGGAACAACCTAGACAAGAATACTAAAGGAAAAGCGATTGTCTACAGTGTCGAAGAAGTGAAAGTTCCAGGTTATGAAGCAGTGTTAGATGATAGTGATTTAGGAAATGTAAGGTTGATTAATAGCTACACGCCAGAAATCACAAAAGTAGAAGGTCGAAAAATTTGGGATGATAAAGACAACCAAGACAACAAACGTCCAGAAAAAATTGTGGTCAATCTACTGGCAGATGGAAAACAAATTGACTCTAAAGAAGTGACGGAAACAACGGAATGGAAGTATGCATTCACGAATTTACCTAAGTATAAAGATGGTAAAGAGATAGTTTATACAGTGACAGAAAATCAAGTGGCTGACTATAGTACAAAAATTACTGGTTTCGATATAACAAATAGCTACACACCAGGGAAAACAAGAGTGACGGTTACTAAGTCTTGGGAAGATAAGAATAACCAAGATGGTAAACGTCCGAGTAGAATTAAGGTTCAACTACTTGCGGATGGTAAAAAACAAGGTGAAGTTGTTGAGATAAATGAAAGCAATCAGTGGACCTCTACATGGAATAATTTAGATAAGAAATCCAAAGGAAAAGATATCATTTACAGCGTATCAGAAGTGAAAGTCCCAGGTTATCAAGCAGTGATAGATGATAGTGATTTAGGAAATGTAAGATTGATTAATAGCTATACACCGGAAAGTACTGATGTAAAAGGTCAAAAAATCTGGGATGATAAGGATAACCAAGATAACAAACGCCCAGAAAAAATTGTGGTAAATCTCTTGGCAGATGGAAAACAAATTGATACGAAAGAAGTAACAGAAACAACTGAATGGAAGTATGAATTTACGAATTTATCTAAGTTTAAAGATGGCAAAGAGATAGTTTATACAGTGACAGAAAATCAAGTAGATGGTTATAATACGAAAATTAAAGGTTTCGATATAACAAACAGCTACACTCCAAGGAAAACAAGCGTGACGGTGACTAAGTCTTGGGAAGACAAGAACAATCAAGATGGCAAACGTCCGAATAGCATTAAGGTTTATTTACTGGCAGATGGAAAAAAACAAGGTACGACTGTTGAATTAAACGAGAGTAACGAATGGACAACTACATGGGGAAACTTGGATAAGAAAGCTAAAGGCAAAGAAATTGTTTACAGTGTAGAAGAAGTGAAAGTTCCAGGTTATGAAGCGGTGTTAGATGATAGTGATTTAGGAAACGTAAGGCTGATTAATAGCTATACACCGGAAAGTACTGATGTAAAAGGTCAAAAAATCTGGGATGATAAGGATAACCAAGACAACAAACGTCCAGAAAAAGTTGTGGTTAATCTACTAGCAGATGGTAAACAAATTGATTCTAAAGAAGTGACAGAAGCAACTGAATGGAAATATGAATTTGTAAACCTACCTAAGTTTAAAGATGGCAAAGAGCTAGTTTACACTGTGACGGAAAATCAAGTGGCTGATTATAATACGAAAGTTAAAGAGTTTGATATAACAAATAGCTATACACCAGGCAAAACAAGTGTAACAGTTACTAAGTCTTGGGAAGATAAGGATAATCAAGATGGTAAACGTCCGAATAGTATTAAAGTTCAATTGCTTGCGGATGGAAAAAAACAAGGTGAAGTTGTTGAGCTAAATGAAAGCAAAAAGTGGACGACTACATGGAATAATCTCGATAAGAAATCTAAAGGAAAAGATATCGTTTATAGCATATCAGAATTGAAAGTAGATGGTTATGAAGTTGAATTAGATGATAGTGATTTAGGAAATGTGAAATTAACGAATCGCTACACACCGGAAAGTACTGATGTAAAAGGTCAAAAAATCTGGGATGATAAAGATAACCAAGATAACAAACGCCCAGAAAAAATTGTGGTAAATCTCTTGGCAGATGGGAAACAAATCGATTCTAAAGAAGTGACGGAAGCAACTGAATGGAAGTATGAATTCATGAATTTACCTAAGTTTAAAGATGGTAAAGAAATAATTTACACCGTAACGGAAAATCAAGTAGATGGTTATAGTACTAGTATTGACGGTTACAATATCAAAAACAGCTACACTCCAGGTAAAACAAGTGTAACGGTAACTAAGTCTTGGGAAGATAAGAATAATCAAGATGGTAAACGTCCGAATAGTATAAAAGTTTATTTACTAGCAAATGGGGAGAAACAAGGTGAAGCCATTGAGTTGAATAGTGGAAGTAAGTGGACTAAAACTTGGAATAATCTGCCTAAAAAATCTAAAGGAAAAGATATTAAGTATAGTATAGAAGAAGTGAAAATTTCAGAATATGAAGTAGCTGTGGATGATAAAGATCAAGGAAATATAATGTTGAAAAATACATACACTAGTAAAGTCAAAAAGAATACACCCAATACTTTAAAGAAAAATATTGATAAGATTTTACCAAAAACTGGAGAAAAAGACAATATTTATCTTGAGTTGATTGGTATTGTGCTATTCGTGGTCGCTAGTTTAAAACTGTATTTTATAAGAAAGAGTTAGTTGATTAGAAAGATGTTTTTTTAGGATTGATAATTAATAAAAAAGGAGTTGTTTATCTCATGGAGGTATCAATACGAAAAATTGGAAAAGATGATTTACAGCCATTTTGGAACATTGCCTATGGACCGGAAGCGAATTTATCTTGGAAAGAATACGATGATCCCTTTTTTGATAATCCAACTTTTACTTGGACTAGTGACAGCTTACTGGACTGATGGTGGAAAACTTAGAGAAGGACCAAAACAATGGCTAGAAGTTGGAATTGTCATTTTTAATCCAAATTACTGGGGGCTAGGAATAGGAAGTAAAGCTTTGATGATGTGGCTTAAAGATTTATTTGAACGTTATAATTATTTAGCTCATATTGGATTTACTACTTGGTCAGGAAACTTAGGTATGCAAAAAGTAGGAGAAAAAACGGGAATGACAAGAGAAGGTGTTATTCGTCAAGTTCGTTTTTTAGATGGAACGTATTATGATGCTGTTAAATATGGTATTTTACGTAACGAAATGAAGTAAGAACTAAATTGATAAAAAACTAGCATCTGGGCTAAATTCTAGATGCTAGTTTTTTTTGATAAATATATTATCTAATTTTCAATCTTGTCTTTTAATCTGTAAGTTTCTATTTCTAATCGTAACAATCACAAAGTAAATAAGATTAATTACATAGGTTAAAAGAGTTAGAAGCAGTAATAATATACATGGTAAGTACTGGGGCAGAACTAAAATAAAGAGATTCCACCCAGATTCAGGTCCGGATCCTACGATAACCGAATCGTTATACCAAATGTAAATAAAAGAAATAATCGTTGTGATGGTAAAAAAGATACTTAGAAATGTTGTAATAAATAATCCTGTACTCTTTTGGGATGGGGAATTAATAGACATGAGATTTCCTTTCTAATGATAAAAACTAGTTTTCTAGAGCATAATCAATAACCGTATCAATCCCATTTTTTCTATCTTCTAAACTTTCTTGAATCAAAACATCAGATTTAATGCCCAAATTATGATGCCCTATACCATTAGGAACTTCTACTTTTTTTGCTGTTATTATAAAATAGCCCCCAGTTTTTAATTTAAAAAGTGCTGGTTGACCAGTAGAGCCTGCTGTTGTAGTCCCAATCAAAGTTGCTCTTTTAGTATTGAAAAAATTGATAATAAAATTTTCAGAAGCAGAGTAAGTTTGTAAGCGGGAAGTAATCGAGTATATGCCAAATAAGGCGTCACTCTGTCATAATATGACAAGTGGCTCCTTATTTTATCGACACGTAGCTTGAATCTGTTCTGACCAAGGTAAATAAACCTCAAGTGCTTTAGAATTTGAACTATCTTCTAAATTAGGAAGATGCTTAAACAAATATTCTAAATACTTCACAGGAACTAAGTTATTAGCTTTAGCCGTTTCGATGATAGAATAAGCGATTCCGTTAGCTGTTGCTCCCCGTTCACTCGCAGAAAAATGCCAATTTTTTCTGCCAATCGTTGTTGGGCGAATACTTCGCTCAGCTAAATTATTTGATAAGGCACATCGACCATCCTCCAGAAAATTCATCAAACCAGCCTTCATATTAAGCGCATAGTTAACCGCTTTTCCTAATTTCGAACCTGGAAGAGCTCTGAAAGAAGCGATCCATTGCCAGAATTCATCAAGAATGGGTTGGCTTTTTGCCAACCGTAAATCATATCTTTCTTGATGGCTTAATCCCTTCATTTCTTTTTCAATATGAAAGAGTTGATCGCAATAGGTAACTCCTTGGCTTGCCGGAGTATCTTTAGAAGAGGAATCTTTCGCTTCAAAGAATTTTCTTCGGACGTGAGCCCAACAATTAACTAACGTCGTATTCTCAATCGATTTGTAAGCCGAGTAGCCGTCACAATGCAAATAGCCTGAGAATTCGGCTAAAAATTGTTGAGCGACACTACTTTTACGACTCAGGTCATGATGATATAAAATAATTGGATACTCTGCTTGTTCGATGGTTCGAAAGAGCCAAAAGTAAGACTTTTCTTTTTCACTTGATAAAACATTATAGTAAGTTTCATCCGCATGGATGAGCTCTTCTTTGACTAGTTTCTTTTTGAGCTCCTCCCAAATAGGTGTTAACCATTTTTCACATGAGGTGATGAACCAGTTTGCTTGTGTTCTACGTGGCACTCGTAATCCATAAGATTCCCACTCCTTTTCTTGTCGATAAAAAGGCAAACTCATTTCTATTTTTTGATGAAATAAGTGAGCTAAGATAGAGGCAGACGCCAAACTATGAGTGATTGGTTGTTTAGGAACAACGGCTTTTTTTATGGCATCAGCTCCATCTTTTTTACAATTAGGGCATTCGTAGGCATGTTGGTAGTACACATTTTTATACATCTTTGCAGGAACAAAAATAACTTCTTCACGGATTTTAGATTTACCAATATCTTTTAAATCAGAACAACACCAATCACAGGTGCAGTCTTCTCCTTCAAGCTGACAATGAACTTCTTTTATAGGTAAATCTTTTGTGAGGGCTGCTTTGTAGCCTTTTTTCTTTTTCCGCTGATAGTTAATTTCCTCAAAGACGGTTTTTTCTTCAGTTGTCTCTGCTAGATTAAAAGACGAGTCCTCTTCAAATAAATCTAATTGCCCATTAGGGTCAATTGATTTTTCAGATGAACGTCCATACAATTTATTTAAAAGAAATTGATTCTGTTCTCTTAGAAGTTTAAGTTCATTAGTTAAAGCTTCGTTTTGTTTTAACAATCGTTCTTCAAACTCGGTCAAAAGTAACACCTCCATTCACACATGATATGATAGCTAATTCTATCAATAATACGACGAAAAACCGTCTATAATTTTCATTATAAACGGCTAATTAAGAAACAAATCCAGTTTTAGCTTTTAATATCTTTTTTCTTTGTTCGATGGATAAACCTTCTAATAACCAACGGAGTTGTTGTTGCGTTAATTCTTTGACTTCTTCTTGTTTTCTAGGCCATTGTAATTTTCCATTTTCAAACCGTTTATACAGGAGAATAAAACCATCCCCTTGCCAGTAAAGTGCTTTGAACCGGTCTGAACGATTGCCACAAAATAGAAATAAGGCATCCGAATAAACATCTAACTCATATTGATTCATGATAATTGAAGCCAGACCATCAATCCCACGTCTTAAGTCTGTCTTACCACAAACAATATAAATAGTTTGTATCTTCGTATAATCAAGAACCATGATTGAACTCTTTCAATGCAGCGTTAAGAATATAGTTATTACATCCATTGTAAATCGTAATATCCATATTATCTCGTTTGACTCGTAAAGCAATTTTTTGCGTGGTTTGATTGGGTGTAGGGGCACTTTTAGGCGGTGTCGGTTGTAAAGAAACGGGAACAATTTCTTGTTTGTCTATCATTGAAAAACCTCCTCGTTATTTGTATCTTAAGAATAACCGAGGAGGTTAGATGTGACTATATACTTGGTTACTTCCCGCTTACGTAAGTTTGCTCATTTTGAAGTATTTTAACAGGAATATCTTTTAATAAACCTTCGTATTGTTTATAGTGATTTTTTTCTACTCGTGAAGTCAGATATTGATGGTGTAGCATTTTGTTCATTTTAATTAGTTCTGGGTCAGTTTCTTTATTCGGATCATAGTTATCGGTATTCAGAATAATTCCAGAGGCAATATATTCGCCTACAATTATTTGTGTACTAATTTTTTCAGTTTCAAAGGTAGAATTAAAGAAAGCTTGAGTTATTTCATTTGCGTAACCAGAATTGCCACCACCATTATTTCTCAAATCAAAGATGATTTCCTCACACGTTAGATATTCAGGAATGTATTTATAAAAAATAGCCGTCATTTCATCTGACATAAAATGAGTTAAATGAACGATTATTTTGTTAGCTACTTTATAAATTCTAATGGCATCATGCTCTTCCAAAATTTGACAGTTATTGCTAAGTGTATCAGAATAAAAATTTGAAAAATTGGTTTTGTCAGGTAGAAAAGGAATCTCCTGCTTATCTCCGTTTTCAAATTCAATCTCAAAAGAATGAGTATTAAATAGAAAACTAAAATTATTTTGAGCCATAATTAAGGATTCGTTGATATTATGTTGCCAATAATGAGAGCTGACAATCTTTAAAAATTCACTGACAGAAAGATGATTGATAGACTTGATAGGTTTAAAAATAAAGTCACTAAAATTTTTGTCCGATGAATTTATCACTAATTGATTTTCTATAACTGTTAAAGTCATTGGGGCGTAAGTTAAATCATTTTTAATCTTGTCTGGTAAAAAGATGAGTGTATGCCCATCATTTAATAAGGCACTCAGTTTTTGAAGTCTGAGATAAAATTCTTTTATAGGTAACTCTTTTTGAATATCGTTAAGTAAGTCAACAATGGAATTTTCCCATAAATCAATTAAATCATCAGTCCAGTAAGGAAAAACATTTAAGGCTTGATGATGGATAGTTAAAATGTCTGAAAGTTGATTATTCATTTGAGTTATCCCCTTTTACTTTAAAATTTTTTAAGTTTATTATTCATTATATCACTAAGTGGTTCTTTGTTTTGAAATTAGATTACTTCTTTATTCTTTTAGTTAAGTTAAACTATGGTGTGTTTACTTTAGGTATGCCATAATTAAGCACATCAGTCATAAATTATAAATGTACTAAATTCAGTTATATACTATTAAGCAAAAGCCAATTTTTTATATTTAAAAAAAGTGAGGAAGGAAAATCAAAATGAGTTTAACAAAAGATCAATTAAGTGTTGAAGTAGCTAGGCTTTACTACCAACTAGAGTATGGACAACAAAAAATAGCAACAGAATTAAATATTTCAAGACCGACAGTATCTAGACTACTCAAGCATGCGAAGGATAAGGGATTTGTCACCATTACTATTACAGATCCATTTAGTGAAAGAGAGGTATTAGCTAGAGATATTAAGGAAAAATTTGGATTAAAAGAAGTAGTTATCGCACAAACGCCAAGTGATAACTATGAATTAATTGTAGAGCAAATCAGCTTAGAAGCAGCTAATTTTATTTCAGAAGTAATAATAGATGGAGATATCATTGGTATTGGATGGGGAACAACTATTTATGAAGTAGCTAAAAAACTTCAACCTGATGATTCAAAGAATATTCAAGTGGTTCAGTTAAAGGGAAGTATCACCCATTCAAAAGTAACAACTTTCGCTCATGAAACCTTATCATTATTTGCAGATAATTATCATACAACTGGGACATCACTTCCATTACCAGTTATTTTTGATAATAAAGAAGTTAAAACGGTTGTTGAAAAAGACCGTCACATTCAACATATTATGAAACTTCAAGAAGAAGCAAGCATAGCCATTTATACAGTGGGAACCACAAGGGAAGAAGCCTTAGTTTTTCAATTAGAGTATTTAACAGATGAGCAAAAGACTTACTTGCAGAAGGTAGCTGTGGGAGATATTTGTTCTCGTTTTTATAATGAAAAAGGAGACATTGCTTCAAAAGAAATTAATGAGCGGACGATAGGGATTGAGCTTTCTGAATTACCTAAAAAAAGGGTATCTTTATTGGTTGCAGGTGGGGAACATAAACTAAAAGCTATTGAAGGCGCTTTGAATGGTAATTATGTTAATACCCTAGTTACTGACTATTGGACAGCTAAAAAATTGGCAAAATGAAATTATGTTCATATTGATGTTTACATTTGTTCTGGTTGAGTATATAATGAATTTGTAAACAAATAGAGAGGAAGTATAGGTATGACAAATTTAGCGAAAATGATCGACCACACAAAATTAAAAGCGGACACTACTCAAGATGAGATTGCTGCTTTAACAAAGGAAGCGAAAGAACATGGCTTTTGGTCAGTATGTATTAATCCAGTATGGATTCCATTTGCTAAAGAAGAGTTAGCAGGAAGCGACGTGAAAATTTGTACAGTTATTGGTTTTCCTTTAGGAGCAAATTCTTCAAAGACTAAAGCTTTTGAAACAAATCTAGCAATTAATGATGGTGCTGATGAAGTAGATATGGTTATTAATGTTGGTGCTTTAAAACAAGCGCAATATGATGTTGTTTTAGAAGATATTAAAGCTGTTGTGAATGAAGCTAAGGGACGTGCTTTAGTTAAAGTAATAATAGAAACAGCACTTTTAACAAAAGAAGAAATTATTAAGGTATGTGAATTATCAGTAGAAGCTGGAGCAGACTATGTAAAAACATCAACAGGATTTTCAACAGCAGGAGCAACAGCTGAAAATGTTAAATTGATGAAGGATACTGTCGGTGAGAAAGCATTAGTTAAAGCATCTGGTGGGGTTAGAACAACTAGTGATGCAGAAGCTATGGTTGCTGCAGGCGCATCACGTATTGGTGCTAGTGATGGCGTTAAAATTATAGGTGCAACAACAGATAACAGTGATACAAGCGGCTATTAGTAACTAAGATGGTTAAAAGTCGTTTCGCTCCAGTTATTGTCGAAGCAGACTTTTCAGGGGGTGTGACCTAAGTACGCCCCGCTTCTTTTACAGACTAAACGGTGTCACAGAAGTAGCTTCTTCAGAAATAAGCCGAAAATTACAAAAATTTGAAAAGCAATTTTCGTGATTTCCTTCTTATTTTTTGAAGCTGAACACTTCTGTCACAACCTCTGACCAATGTAGGCTGCTGAAAAAGTCCCGATTTTCTTAATTGAAAATCGAGACTTTTATTTTTTTATCACATTACTTTTGTGTACTCCTTAGAATACTGGCATGAATTTATAGATAATGAATTTGGTTCAGTTGATTTAAAAACTGAAGTGGTCATGATACCTGAAAATATAAAGAAATATATGGAATGAAAGTTGTTGTTCATTTTAACTTATAATAGTTTCTGAATGATATGATACTTATCAAATTGTTTTACATGTGTAAATAAAAAATGCTATGATAAAAATAAAGGGTGATTATCTATGAAAAAAGTAATCCGAATAGTTTGTATTATTTTTCTTGGCTTTATCACGATTATGATGCCTATAATTTCTTATGATAGTTGGAAAGAGCAACAGGCATTTTCAAAAGGAGACAAAGGAAAAACTGAGGCTATTATCAAAGTGGATGAACATAAAGTTAAAACCTATAATTATAAAGAGAATGGTTACGGTGTTGACGCTGAAAAATCTGCTTGGCGAGACGGAGATAAGGTGACAGTTTACTATTTGAAAGACAAACCGGATATGGTAGCAGAAAATCCTTATGTTTATCATACTAAGCGAGAAATATTTGCTCCGTTAATGTGGTTTATTCTATTAGGGATCGCTGTGATTACAGAATTTTATGTCCGCTATCTAACTAAAAAAATCGAGTTAGAAATAGGTTGTGATGCTGATGATTGATATATTAAGGGGAAGAATCTTATTTCTGTTGCTATTTTTAATAGTTATTCTAGTGGGCTTCTTTTTAATCCTAAGTCTATTTAAAATAAAATCGAGTAGTAAATTACTAAAAATTAGTCTTTCTTTATTGGGAATAATTACTGTATTGGCAGGTCTTTACGGTTTATTATTTACTTTATTTTTTGGTTATAACTCATAAAAAAAGCAGAACCAACTCTGAAGCGGTTCTGCTTTTTACATTTATTTTTACGCTTCCTCATACTCATTCCATACTTTATTCGCATAAATACTATTAAACAATAGTGCTGCTTGTAAGGCTACTTGTGATAAACAGCCACCAAGTGTGCCGATATCTGATGAGCCAGAGAAGACTTGGTAAGTTAACAATGACCAGTAAATCAAGTTCGCAATGTTAACGAAAATCCATAATGACCAATTTTCTTTGTATTTGAAAATGTAAAGCGTTTGAGCGATTAAAGAGATGACTAAGTTCACACTATCAAAGTAAGGCAGTTGTCCACCTAAATTAGCTAGAACGAACCAACCAATTCCCCAAGCGATGAAAGCGCCAATGAATAATTTATGTTTCACGCTTTTACTAAAACTATTCACTGCTTCGTCATTGCCCCATAAAAACCAACCAATAGGCTGAGAAATCACATAAACGATATTCATAGCGAAAGAACCATATGCGTGTGTTTTCCAAGCAATGTACGTCATGGCTAAACATTGGATAAAGCCGAAAATAAAAGTGATTCTACGACCTTTCATTCCATAAACTAAACAAATAACTCCTGCTAAACCACTAATCATCCCAATCACTGAATCAGGAGCAATCAAGTAAACAACCACTTGTAAGGCAAGTAGAGCTAAAATATAAGTAATTTCAAATTTTTTCCAACCAGTAAATAATTGCTGATACAACCAAGATTTATTATTTTGTGCTTCCATTGTGTGTGTCTCCCCTTAAAAGTTTTAATGCTAATTCAATCGATTCTTTTTCTCCTTGAGCCACAACTTCGGCTTCGTTGACTAAATTATTCACGCCTTCGTTTAAATCTGCTTCAAATAAAACCACGTTGTTTAAAATAGCTAAAGTGCGCATGCCTTTTAATGCCCCTAAAACATAAAGAGTGCTTGTTTCCATGTCGCCACCTAAGATGCCAAAATCAGACCAAAAACGCTCTGTTTCTGCGTTATCAGCCATGTAGAACCCGTCATGTGAGCGAGTGATGCCAAAATGTGAGTGAGGTGATAATTCTTTAGCATGAGCTAAAAGGCTAAGTGTTGGTACGCCAGGAAAATCAGCTGGGACATATTTTTTCGTTAACCCTTCGTCTCTAACGACGCCTGTTGAAATAACTAGTTCTCCAAGTGGAATATCCTTTTGCATCGCACCGCAGCTACCTACACGGATAATGGTTTCAATGCCAATGTCACTTAATTCTTCAATAGCAATGGCAGTGGAAGGAGCGCCGATGCCTGTTGAAATAACTAGAATATTTTCCCCTTCGTAAATGCCAACCACAGATTTAAATTCACGATTAAAGGTTAAATCAATCGGTGAGTTTAAATATTTTTTAACCGTATCCACACGTTTAGGATCACCTACGATGATTGCTTTTGTGACATGTTCCATTTTAGTTAATTGAATATGAGCTTGTTTTTCCATTAGTCTTTCTTCCTTTCAAGTAATAATTTTTGTTGATTAATAATGGTAATGCTTTTGGGTTCCACACGAATGATATCAAGTGTTTCAAGTTCACTTAGAATGCGGTAAACACTTCGAGAAGTGGCTGAAACTGATTGAACAAGGAGCTTCTTATCAATACCTTTGCCCTTTTTTTCAAGGTCTAGAAGTGTTGTAATGACTTGTTCTTTCACCGAACCTAAACTATATTTAGCCGCACGATTAGTGAGTTCATACATTTGTTCGCACAAGGAATAAATCAAATCTTGGTTGAAGTGATGATCAAGAGTAACCCACTCAATAAAACCTTGGTTTGGCACTTTAATTAAAAGACAATCCGTTGTGTTTTCGATAGAGGCACTGTATGGCATATCTAAAAAGGCTTCTTGTTCACCAATTAAATTGCCTGATTGGTAAATATCAAGTAAAATTTGGCGACCGCTTTCATCAGAAACAAATATTTTAACTTTCCCACTGACAACAATGTAAACATCTGAATGCTTCATTCCTTGATGTAACTGAAATTTTCGAGCCTTAAAAAAGACAAGTTCCATTTGCGAAAGAATGGTATAAGGACAATGTTTAAGCATGTGTCTAATGGTTTGGTTATTATTGATAACGCTTAATAGTTCTTCCATGTGTTTTCCCCCGATGACTCTATTTTAATATGAATGCGCTTTATTTAAAATGACAGATGTCTCTTTGTTTGGTGTAAAAATAAGAAAAGAAGGCAAAATTTCTGACATTTGTCTAACCGCTATCATTTTATCATAGTTAGTCAGATAAGGCTTAAATGTGAAGTAAAACACATTGATGTTAAAGTAAGAAAGTGCTATGATAACTGCGATTGAGAATAATTATCAATGAGGTGAAATGATGATAAAACTTAGTAGAGAAACAGCGGTCTTTGATTTGATTGAAACTTATCCAGAAATCAAAGATATTTTAATAGATTTAGGATTAAATGGGGTAGAAAATCCTTTAATGCTTAGAACAGCGGGAAAGAAGATGACCGTTTTTAAAGGCGCTAAAATGAAGAAAATACCTTTAGAAATAGTTGTGAATAAGTTTCAAGAGAATGGTTTTATTTTTAACGAGGAGGAAAAATAATGGGAAAAGAAAGAGCCGTGGATAGACAAAAGAAATTGATTGAGATTTTAGGTTTATTACATGAAGGTGGTCGTTTTGAAGAAGCGAAAGCCATGTTTGATGAGTCTTTTAGTGATGTGGATGTGAGTGAAATTACTTCAGCAGAAAGAGAACTGATTGCAGGGGGCTTATATCCTGCTGAGATTCAAAAGTTGTGTACGGTTCATGCCTCTGTTTTTAAGGGTTCGATTAAAGACATTCACCATTCAAACTATGAACACGAAACACCAGGACACCCGATTCATACGTTAAAATTAGAGAATATCGTGATCAAGTCCTTACTTCATGACGAATTGCTTCCTCTATTTGAAAAAATAGTGAAGGGGGAGTTAGCTTTACAAGACAAACTGGTGGCTGTTCTAGAAGATTTGTATCAAATTGATATTCACTATAAACGCAAAGAAATGCTGATTTTTTCTTATATGGAGAAATACGGTATCACAGCGCCACCCCAAGTTATGTGGGGCGTAGATGATGATATTCGTGCTGAAATCAAACAATTAATCACTGATTTTTCTGATCCTAAATTTATTATTAATCAACTAAGAACCCCGCTATTTGAAATGGTGGAAAATGTGGATGAAATGATTTTTAAAGAAGAAGAAATCATGATTCCTATGGTATTGGAAGTTTTTAGTTTAGAAGATTGGGAAGAAATTAGTGAAAATAGCTTCGACATTGGGTTTGCTTTTATTCCTAAACCACTTGTTTATAAAGCTAGTGATGCAGCGAAAGAAGTTAGTTTGGAGCATGAACCAAGAAGATTAGCTGTCATTCAGGAATCGATTCAGTTTAGTCAAAGCCAACAAGAAGCTATGCAGCCAGAAGAATCAAAAGAAGAAACGTCATTTGTTAGTTTACCAACAGGAAAATTAAGCATAGATGAAATGAAGGCGATGTTTAGCGTTTTACCAGCTGATTTGACGATTGTAGATGCAGATGATAAAGTGAGTTTTTATTCAGAAGGACCAGACAGAGTTTTCCCACGAACGACTTCCGTCTTAGGGCGTGAAGTGATCAATTGCCATCCACCAAAAAGCATGCATATGGTGGAAAAAATCTTGGAAGAATTTAAAGCAGGAACCAAAGATAACGCTGATTTTTGGATTGATTTAGGGCCAAGAAAAGTTTATATTCGCTACTTTGCATTGAGAGATGAAACTAAAACTTACTTAGGATGTTTAGAAGTGACACAAGATATTACTAAAATCCAAGCCTTAGAAGGACAAAAAAGATTATTAGATTAAACAACAAATTAGTACAAGTCTAGGTATTCCGATTTGGAATACCTAGACTTGTTTGTTTTGGAATATTGGTTGAAAAAGATGGGTGAATCGGTTGATACATTGGGAAATAAAAAAGATTTGGAAAGTAAATAAAAAAACTGTCAACGTTGGTTGAAGATTAATTGTAAAATGACACTCTGAGATTTAGGCGTCTTCAGGGTGTTTTTTTGTGGTTATCATTTAATGAATCAATATATGGATAATAAACAAGTTAAGGATTAAAAGTAATAAGCTAATAGGTGTAAATAGCAGTATTCAACTTAAATTAAGGACGGAAACATTTTTCGATAGAATAAGGGTGAGAATAATAAAAGAGAATATCCCTAATATTAATCCCGGAACGTAACTTTTCAAAAAAAAGGGCTTGTCCAATATGGACTAAAATATGGATATTATAGGCGATTATTAATGATACGTAGAATTCATGATAAGAAAAACTGTAGCAAATAACTGCTATAACAAGCATTAACAAGTACTCTTCAAGAACCATTAAAGTAAAAGCTTTATGAGTTGGGGGATTCTTTTTTAATCTCTGTGGTATTTTCTCTGATTTTAAATTTTTGTGAAGCCAATCATTCATATAGGCAATTTCTTCTAGTTCGTGAAGCATAAATAGAATTGGAAAAGAAAGATATAGAAATAGGATTGAATGATTCATTTTTTTACCTCGTTATTATTTTGAATCAATTTTAACATAATTTATGAAGGGATTTTAGATGGTTGGTTTTGAAAGGGGAAAGTATAACTAGTTAAATGTATTATCCATATAAACTTCTTTCAAAATAATTTAAGATTATAAATGTTTTTTGATTTTAATAAGTTATCTAAAAAATATTTAAGGTACTTAAAATATAAAAGATGTAAATAAATTTTTGAACAATTACGTATAGCTCTATGTGAATAATTCAATAAAATAGCATTTATATATAGAATATCCTAAATTATTAATTAACGTTTTTTTGTAAAAAGATCACAAAATGGTTTTTTTCGGTATTGAATATTACAAAAAACATTGAATAGTTGTTTAATGAGAGTAAAATAAACTTATCTACTAGGACTACTATATGATGTGATTATTTTTTGTGTTTATACTAAAAGGAAAAGGTGATATAAGATGAAGAAGAATAATGAAAAAAAAGTTGCTATTAAAAAAATTGATGTAAAATCTATAAATAAAGATTTTGAAATTTTAGAGGATGCCATTACTCCGTCTTGGGGTATTAATTGCCGTAAAGGTAGTTTTGGAATCTGGTGTAACTAGTTAATTAATGTTAGTAGTCATGTCTAGTAGACTGATTTAAGATAAAGGTAAAATAGAAATCACATCAAGTACATTATTTAATGTGGTTGATGTGATTTTTACTACTATCCATTTTTATATTATTATATGAGGAGGTTAAGATAAGACATGAACATAATAGAAAGAAGAAATAAAAATATATTATTTTTTTCAAATTCCCTAAACTCATTTGAAATAAATGATAAAACGAAAAGAATAATAAAAGAATTATCTAAAAACAAATCAGAAAATAAAATTTTGCAAGATAATGAGGTTACAAAAGGAGAAATTCTGGAAATTAATAATTTAATCACAGAACAAAACTCAATTGAATTACCTGTAGAAGATAGAAAAGAAGGTCATTCGAATTATTTAAAAAGACTATCAATAAATATATCTAATTCTTGTAATATGAAATGTAAATATTGTTACGCTCAATTTGGTTATTATGGATCAGAAAAATCTTTAATGAACATTGATATTATAAAGGAAACGTTAGACAATTTCTATTCATCATTTGATGAAATTGCTATTATTCAAGTCTTTGGCGGAGAACCTTTTTTACATTATGAAGGATTCAAATATATTTGTGAATACATAGAGTCTAAGTATGAAAAAGGAGAAATAAAATATAAAACACTAATAACTACAGTTACTAATGGTACAGTTCTATCTGCTAAAATTATTGAATTGATAAAGAAGCACAATATTATTATCACCATTAGTTTAGATGGTCCAAAAGAAATTCATGATTGTAACAGGTCCTTTTTAAATGATACTGGTACATTTGAAAGAATAATAAAAAATATAAAAAAATTAAAGGTTGAAACTGGTCAACCACAACAAATTGAGGCTACTTATAATCAAGAACACGTTAAACATAATATAAGTATTATTAAACTTATCGAATACATCAAGACACAATTTGAAGATGTTTCTATTCATATAGCTCCTGTTTCTGGGAACAAGAATGAATGTTTTACTTTAGAAAATAGAGACAGTTTTGTTGATTCAGTAGATGATATTTTTAATTATAATAAAAAAAAGAAAAATAAAGCTAATTATTTAATTTTAGATTCCATGCTACAATTATTTCAAAATCCAGAAAAAAAAACAAATTTTTGTGATGCAGGAATTAGCTTATTTTCGGTATCATATACAGGATATGTATATCCATGTTACATGTTTATTGACGAACCTGGATTTGCCTTATGCAATGTTCAAGATTCTAATTTTTCAAGAAGTTTCTTATTAAATAAAGCAAAAAAATATCAAGAACATAATAGACAAGAAGGAAAATCTTCTTGTAAATCATGCCCTATAGTTAATGTTTGTGATGGTTGTCTTGGAATGAATTATTTTAACACGGGACACATATATACACCAGTAACTGAAGATTGCAGTATGAAGAGAAAAATGGTCAAAAGTATTATTTTCAATATAAACGAGTATGCTTAATGGTGAGGGATATTCATGGATAAAATGCAAATTACACCTACAATTGTTTCAGATGTGAAATGTTGGTTATTATTTAAAAAAAAAGAAAATGAATACTGTCTGGGAAGCTTATCTACAAACAATTTTATAAAGTTATATGAATATCAAATTGAAGATGTAAACAAAATGATTTATTTGATGGATGGTAACAATACATTAGAGTTTATCGATAAACAAATTAAATCTTTTCAAGTTAAAAATTTATTTGATGTAATGTGTAGTATTGGATTAATTCAAGGTTATGAGTCCCAAAAAAAGAAAAATGAATTTGAATTATATTCTTTCACTTTTTTTAAAATACCTTTATATAAAATGAATAAATTTTTATGTGCATTATCTAGTAAAATTATTAATAGAAAAATATTAATAATCATATCAATGATAATGTTAATTATTTGTATTGTTTTTTTCAAAAATATACCTTATTTAATGACTTCTCCAACCACATATAAATTATTGGATAGTGATATTCTGAATATAATACTTTATTACTTGTTGACAATAGTTTCTGTACTACTACATGAATTATCTCATGCATTAGTTGCTTCAAGATATAATATTTATCCTACTTATTTTTCTGGAGCATTGTACTTATACATATCCCCAATAGTATATTTAACTATACCAGGTATATATACACGACAACCTAAAGAGAGAATATATGTTTGGGGAGCTGGAATGTATACTAACTTATTAGTTTCAATGATTTCTTTATTATTATTTTCATTGAATAATAACAACTTAGCAGCGCTTATCTTTGTTATTAATATTACGTTAGTAATGGTTAATTTATCTCCTATGATGCCGTTAGATGGATATTTTATTGTATGTACTTTGCTTAGAGAAACTAACATGAGAAGGCAATTTTTACATCCTTTTGATAAGAATGTTTGGAGTAATAGTAGTATACTAATAAAATTATATACATTCTCTTCTTTTTTGCTGATAATATCAGTTTTATTAACACAGTGTATTTGGTTGTTTAAATTTATCAGTTCTGCTTATGAACACAACACAGACGTTATATCATTTTTTATCGACATAAAATTAGTTATATTAGTTATATTAGTGATGATAATTTCAAGAGTAATAAAATTAGGAGCTAAAAAATATGGAAGTTTTGACGTGTAACAACATAACAAAAAAAGTTGGAAAAAAAATAATAATTGATGATATTAGCTTGTCTTTGAAAACTGGTGAGGTTATTGGTTTGATTGGACCAAACGGAGCTGGAAAAACAAGTCTAATGAAATTATTAGTTGGTTTATATTATATTGATGAAGGTTGTATATCAAGTCTAGATAATGACCAAAAATTAGATTTTCCTAACTATATAAAAAATATAGGAGCTATAATAGAGAATCCGATGTTTTATCCAAAATTAACTGGAAAACAGTGTTTAAACTATTATTCAATTATTAGAGATATTAATAACAATAGAATTAAAGAAGTTAGTGATTTAACAGGAATTAATTCAATATTAAATCAACAAGTAAAAACATATTCATTAGGAAATAAACAAAGACTAGGAATTGCTCAAGCATTATTAGTTGACCCGCAACTTCTAATTTTAGATGAACCATTCAATGGTTTAGATCCTGATGGTATTTTAGAGTTAAGAAATATTATTTTAAAACAAAAGGAAAAAAATAAAACTATATTAATATCGAGTCACACTTTACCAGAACTGGAACAAATATGTGATCGTTTTATTTTTCTCAAAACAGGAAAAATTATTGAAGAATTGGAAAATAAAGATTTTGAAAATACTAATTTTTCCATAATTGATATTGATCCTAAAGATTTTACAAATGTTGAAAAATTATTAGAGAGCCAATGTACTTATCCTTTTGAAATTGATGATACTAGAATAATATTTAAAGGTGTAGAACAAGAGTATATTCTAGATTTGATTTTTTGGTTAAAAAATAAAAATGTAAATGTTATTAATTTTGAAAATAAAAAAGAAACATTACAAGATTATTACGAAAAAATAATCTTGGGAGGTAAAAAATGAAGTCTATATTTAAAGGTGAAACCTTAAAATTTTTTTATTCCAAAGTTTGGTTATTTTGGGAACTGATTATCCTTATTTTTTCCTTATTTTTAATGCTATCTATGGATAAAGGATATAACTGGCAGAAGGATTTATTAAATGAAAATCAGCAAATTGAACAAAATTTAAACATGACTCACGAAGAATTAAAAATTAATGATAAGAATGATCAAGATATTTTAAAATGGAAAATTAATGAAAAATATTTAAGTAAAGATAATAATAGTATTGATAAAAATGGGTTTATTAGTTATATATCCAATCTGTTTTCTGTAAAAGGTTTAGGTTTACTGATTATTATTTTTCCTATTATTTTCAGTGTCGGAATCGCTAAAGAATTTGAAAATAAAACAATTGATTTTGTATTAATTAGCCCACATAAAAGAAAAGAATTTTATTGGGGGAAACTATTAAGCAATTTTACTGTGATTATTCTATTTCTAATTAGTGTATTACTAATAAACATGGTTATAGGTTATTTTTACTTTGACAGATACCAATTTAGTGACACGGTATTTTTTATTAACAAAAATAAAATTGTGGAAACATCAGCTACATCCTACATGATTAATAGTTTATTGAGATCATTACCTTACTATTTTGTCTATTCATTTATCGGTTTTTGCTTAGCAATTACTACACGGTCTACTGTACTCAGCTTAACCATAACATTATTTTTTGCATTATTAGGCAATCAAATTTCAGGTCTAATTCCAATTAAAAATGGAATGATATTTATTTTACCTGCTATAACTGATTTAACTAATTACATCGATTCACCAACTTATATTCAATATTTAGACATCAATCTTTGGATAATACTTCTTATTATGATAGCGTAAAATATTTTGTGTAAATAGAAATTTTAGGTAGATAAAAAGAAAGTCCATTCTGTAAAATTAAAGTTACCACAACCGAAATTTTATAGGAGGACTTTCTCATGACTAATTTTACTACAGAAATTATGGAAACACTAATCAATAAAGGTGATTTGGATGACTTATTCCGTCGTCATCTAGAATTAGCTATCAATACACTGCTACAAGCTGAATTAACGGCTTTTCTTGATTATGAGAAATATGATCGCACTGGTTTTAATTCAGGTAATTCCCGAAATGGGAATTATTCTCGTTCATTTAAAACAGAGTATGGAGAATTAAATTTGGCAATTCCTAGAGATAGAAATGGAGAGTTTTCTCAACAAACGTTGCCTGCTTATAAAAGAAGTAACGACTCTTTAGAAACCACCATTATCCAATTATTTCAAAAAGGAATCACTATGTCTGAAATCTCTGAGTTGATTGAAAAAATGTATGGTCATTACTATACACCACAAACCATTTCCAATATCACTCAAATAGTATCTGAAGATGTTGTTGCTTTTAAAGAAAGGTCCTTAGAATCCCAATACTCAATCATTTTTATGGATGCTACTCACATTCCTTTAAAAAGACAAACTGTCTCAAAAGAAGCTGTATATATTGTCATAGGTATCCGACTGGATGGGACCAAAGAGGTTCTTGGGTTTAGTATTGCTCCAACTGAGTCTTCGTATGTTTGGAAAGAAATACTTCAAGACCTAAAAGACCGTGGTTTAGAAGAGGTTTTATTAGTCGTAACTGATGGTTTAAGCGGCATTGACGATAGTATCCATAGTATTTATCCAAATGCTCAATTTCAACAATGTTGTGTCCATATCTCTAGAAATATTGCTCATAAGGTTCGTGTTAGTGATCGACAAGAAGTCTGTAATGATTTTAAATTGGTTTATCAAGCAGCTTCAAAAGAAGAAGCTATGAATCAAATAAGTTTTATGATAGATAAATGGAAAAAGCAGTATCCACGAGTAGTTAAATTACTCATGAATCCTGCTATATTAACCTTTTATAATTTTCCTCCATCAATCAGAAGAACCATTTATTCAACTAACTTGATTGAAGGTTTTAACAAACAATTAAAGAAATATACAAAAAGAAAAGAACAATTCCCTAATGAAGAATCTCTAGAGAGATTCTTAGTTTCTCAATTCAACAACTATAATCAGAAATTTTTGTGTCGGATTCATAAAGGTTTTAAAGAAATACAAGATACATTAGAATCAATGTTTTAACTTAACCGACAGAATGGTTTTTTCCATTTACACATAATTCTTGACGCAACCCTTATTATGTCAATTTATGTAGTATTAATTATATTAGGTTCAAAAAGAATATTTGAAAAAAACGATATTTAGAATAAAATATTTTAGAGTTGATTAAAGTTAGCAATCATAAAATAATTAATTTAAAAAACTCTAGTTAACGATAAAAAGAGGAATCCCATAACCGGTGATTCCTCTTTTTTTACCAAATCCAACGCTCCAAACATCACAAAATCCATCCATATCGAAAATAGAACATATATTTTAAAAGGAACCCTATTTGTAAAAGTTTTAACAAATTATTGATAAGTTACTTTTTTCACGATATAGTAGTTACTGTAGTAGCTACTAAAAATTAGGGGATAAAAAATATGGAAACGATTGTACAAATAATGAAGAAATATGATTTTTCTGAAATGGAAACCTTAGTCTATACCACGCTTTTAGAAAAAGGTGTTATGACTGGTTATGAAGTTAGTAAGCAGTCAGGTGTTGCTAGATCAAAGGTCTATAACGTTTTAGAAAAACTAATTAAAAAGAATTTGGTTGTCGTTAATAAATCAGAACCTAAATTGTATTACGCAGTGTCGTCTGAAGAGTTTTTAAGTCGATTAGAAAATAGTGTTAAGCAGGATTTAGCCCTTTTAGATAACCAGTTAGGTAAAATCAAAATCCAAGAAGAAGAAGAACTTCTTTGGAAATTAGAAAACTATCAAAGTGTGATGGAAAAAAGTCAGCATCTAATGAAACAAGCTAAAAACAGCTTATTAATGCAGATGTGGGAAGAGGATTTAAGCAAGGAAATTATTAGCCTACTGCAAGAAATAGAGGCGAAGATTCCTAATTTTGTGTTAATTCTTTTTAGCAACAATCATCACTATGATATTCCTTTATCCAATTATTATGTCCATGGGTTTGAAGAGGAAAAGCTTCATGACTTTGGTTCCAGATGGATTAATATTGTCGCAGATGAAGCAGAGGTTGTCTTTGGAACCTTGGAGAGTGACGAACAAGTTATGGACGTGACGTGGACAAAGAACAAAGCTATGGTAAATCTAGCAAAAGAGTATGTTAAACATGACGCTTACACATTGAAAATCATTGAAGAAAACGCAGAGACACTCAAAAATCAATACGGAGAAGAATTTGAAAGAATTAGATTGATTTATGAGGAGGACTAACGATGGTTAGAACAATATTATTAAGTTTAATAGTGATAGTGAATGGGTATTTTTTATTTGTATTTGTGAAGGATTTAATTAGTCATAAAGAAGCGTTTAAAGAAGAAAAGGGTAATATGAAAGCATTGCCGTTTACGTCATTTATTATGTTTTTCCTATCAACATTTGGTATTTCGGATTTTGCTATTGGAACGGTACTTTATCCAAAATTGGGCTGGACTAGTATGAAAAAATTACCAGGAACATTAAACACTCAATGTGTGATTCCTGTAGCAGTCATGGCTCTGTCTTACATTTCCTCTGTTGAAGTGGGAATCAAAACCTTAGCTGTTTGTATTATTGCCCAAGTAATTGGTGCTTATGTCGGTCCTAAATTTGTGGTGAAATTACCAGAAGACACGATTAAAAAGTTTGTTGGTTTTGGATTAATTGTGGCAGCTTTTCTTATTTTCGCTGGTCAAATGGAATGGATACCATCAAATGGTGTAGCTAAAGAATTATACGGTGGTAAACTTATTTTAGCAGCCATTTTACTATTTACATACGGCGCTTTAAACAATATTGGGATTGGTTCATTTGCCCTAACAATGGTTACTGTTTATTTATTAGGAATGGACCCAATCGCAGCTTTCCCAATTATGATGGGAGCTTGTACATTCTCAGTGCCAACAGGTAGTGTGCAATTTGTTAAATTAGATCAGTACAGCCGAAAAATCACTTTATTTACATCAACATTTGGGGTACTAGGAGTGTTAGTAGCAGTCTTTTTAGTGAAATCATTGGATACTTATTTATTAAAATGGTTAGTGATTTTCGTGTTAATTTATAGCTCATATACAATGTTAGTTGAGCAAAAAAAGAAAATGGTGCAAGAAGCTTAAAGAGAGGATTATGAAGAAATGTTATTTCTAAAAAAAGAAGATATTGAAGCAAGTTTTAATATGAGAGACGCCATCGATGCGTGTAAAGAGGCATTAAAATTATATTCAGAAGGTAAAGCGAATGTTCCTTTAAGAACCAATATTAGTGTGGATAAGCAAGCTGGTCAAAGTTTATACATGCCCGCTTACGTGGAAGATGAAAAAGACGCATTAGGAGTAAAAATCGTTTCCGTTTATCCTAAAAACATTGAGAAAAATATTCCCAGTGTTCCAGCAACTATGATAACTTTAGATGCTGAAACAGGAATCGTCTCAGCGATTTTGGATGGTACGTATCTAACACAGTTAAGAACAGGGGCAGTTCAAGGGGCAGCAACTGAACTTATGGCGAGTCGAGATGCTAAAATTGGTGCTTTAATTGGAACAGGTGGTCAAGCAGAATGCCAATTATGGGCAATGTTAACGGCCAGGAAATTAGAAGAAGTTAGAATTTTTGATATTGATTTTACCCGTGCCAGCGAGTTTGCCAAAAGCATGGAAGAAAAATACAAAGTAAAAATGATTCCTTGCGAAACGGCTGAAAAATGTGTGACAGGAGCAGATATTATAACGAGTGTCACAACGTCTAAACAGGCAACGTTCTCAAATGATTGGGTGAAAAAAGGAGCACATATCAATGGTGTTGGGGCATACACGCCTGAAATGTGTGAAATTCCTAAAGAAACAATCAAAGCTGCGGATAAAATTATTTTTGACACAATGGACGGTGTTTTGGCAGAAGCAGGCGACTTTATTCAACCACTAGAATTAGGTTTTGTTTCAAGAGAAGACTACCAAGGTGAGTTAGGTGAACTTGTTTTAGGGAAAATTAAATCAAGAGAATCTGAGGAAGAAATCACGATTTTTAAAACAGTCGGTTCAGCAGTCTTGGACGTTTATGTGGCAAATAAAATTGTGGAACAAGCGGCTGTAAAAGGATTGGGACAAGAATTATCGTAATACGGTTCAATAAAAATAGAGCTCTATCACTAGATTTGATAACTAGGATAGAGCTCTATTTTTTAGCATTCTAAAATCATGATAATTTCGCCATTTTCTTTGTCAATTTGATGGGTATTTTTAAACCCAAATGATTCATAAAAAGAAAAGATACTTTCATTTTCCTCGTGAGCACTTAAAATAATTGTCTCAATTTTCCAGCTTTCTTTAATAAAATCAAGAATAAGTTGTAAAAATCTTTTTCCATATCGTTGTCCTTGAAAGTGTTGGTCAATCATTAATCGATCTAGCCAAATTGATTTTGTGTTTGCATTATAATCGCCAATCATAGAAAAACCAACTAATTGTTGTTCATCGTATAAAGCGAGAGGGAGCCAATTATACTTTGTATCAAAAGCAGCTTCTAAGAGTGATTCTTTGTTTGTTTCAATAAAATCAAGTTGGTCAGGGGAAACAGATAAATTTGCTACATGACGCCAGTTTTCTTGGTTTATTTTTTTGAGTTGTAGCATATAACGTATCCGCTTCTTTCTATAAACTATTTTTCATTAGTAATAAAATCCAATAACTTAAACATCACATCTTTATTTTCTTTAGGAACAACAGCCTTCAAAATATCTGAGGTGCTTTGCTTTAAAGCGTTGTGTTGTTCAGCGTAATCAGTATCATTAATCGCAATTTCCCGAACATCATCTTGCTCAGGTTCAAAATGAAATTGCAAGCCGATTATTTTGTTACTAATGATAAATCCTTGATTGATTAGTAAGTCGCTACTAAATAAAAGTTCCGCTTCTTTTGGTAATTCAAAGGTTTCCTCATGCCAATGTAAAGCAGTTAATTTTGCTGGAATATCAGGGATTAAATCACTTTTAAGATAGACTGGTGCCCAACCAACTTCTTTATAAGAAGCTTTTGAGATGTTGCAACCAAGCGTTTTTGCGATTTGTTGAGCCCCGTAACAAGCACCAAAAATTGGAATATTTTTCTCGATTAATTTGCTGATTAATTTTCTTTCTTCAATAATCCAATCGATGTTATCATTCGGGCTCATAGGACCACCTAAGATAACTAACATGTCCGTTTCACTTGCACTAGGTAAGGTTCCAAATTGATAAGGGTGGTAAATAAAAACATCGTGATTATGGCACTTAGCCCACTCTTTAATCGTTCCTGGACCTTCATTTGGTGTGTGTTGCAAAATATTAATGCGCATAGAGCATCCTTTCACATCGACGGCAATGTTGGGATTAGGTATCGCCTGCAATTACCTATTAATAACATGATTATATCAATTTAAGCGTACTAGAGCGAATAATTGCTAAAGATTCAAATCATTTAATATTAGTTTCAGGGCATCTTTTTTAGAAATTTCATCAGATAAAATCACTTCATTTTCAATCCCAATAAAATCATGAGGAACGAACCAATCTTTCATCTGAGAATGATTAAAGTCAGTTTCTTTTTTAGTGTCATGTCTTTTAGTGGTTTCTTCATAGGATAAATCGTAGTAGTAAGCATAAACTTCATCTGCCTTATTCAGGGAATTTCGAAGCATCTCACCATATTTATTATTTGCTAGAATGCCTTCGATAATGGTGTACTCGCAATGTTCAATACCATAATGAATCATCGTCTCTATTAAGCCGACACTTAAATTCATTGGTTTGTCCTTAACATTTAACATGGTACGTCTAACATAATCTTGAGAAATAAGGAGATTTCCACTTCCAAAAATTTGGTGTAGTTCATTAGCAACCGTTGTTTTACCACTACCAGAGTTTCCTCTGATTAGAATGACTTTTGACATGATGTGTTCCTCCAATTTTGAGTTTTTATTAGTGATATAAATAAACGACAAGAGACAAAAAATAAGATAAACTGATGAAAAGGGGTGATTTGATGAATATAAAGTATAATACATCTTATTTTGCTGATTTAAATTTTGTTGATTCTCCAAAAGACTATTATTTTCTTATGACAAGTAATACATTTTTATATGACGAACAATTTTTAAGAGTAACGGATCTCCTAACTGAAAAAATAACGTTCTCAGATGGATTTATGGTAGAACAATTATTAGAAACGATTCATATTGAAAAATTCAAACTACCAATAGATTACAAATGGTACTCAAACCTAATTAGTTGTTGGGCTGATGAGCGGACGATTTTTATAAATAATGACGAACTTATAATAAAAGAATTATCAGAAGAGGAAATACTTTTAGTGGCTGTTAAAAATAATTTAGATCCTAAGATTAAAGATATACTTTACTTATTTAATTTTCAAGACGTAGAAATTTTTTTGGTGAATCACCAACATTATTTTTCAGAAAAAGAAGTAAGAATCTTAAATCACTTATATGGTAAATCACCTCACTCGTATTATCAACCACCAGATAGCATGCTAGAAATAAAGACGAAAAAACTAAAACAAGAATATGAGATTATTAAAAAATTTAGTTTATGGAAAAAAATAGTCATCACTTTAATAACTTTATTATTAAGTTTTCAGATACTTCCTCTTCTGGAATCGGGATTGAAAGATAGGTATTTTATATTAGAATTTTTAGTAATCGTAGTGTTACTTTTTTTAGTCTCTCATATACTAATATTTTTAACAGATAAAATATTTAAAAAAGATGATGAATAAAAATAACGATATTTATAAAAACTCACAAAGTATCTAAAAGCCTTTCCAATCAAAGGTTTATAGATACTTTATTAATTTAAAGAAACGTTTCAATGAATATTTAATAAAAAAGGACATAAAACTAGTTGTAAACGGTTTATTTTTGTGATATTATCTGTTTGTCGAAACGTTTCACCAAATTAGAAAGGAGGCTTTACTTTGATGAAATCAAAGTTTAATCGGTTTTTATCTCAATGGCAATTACAATGGATGGTTCTTCCGGGAATTGCTTTTATGATTGTTTTTAATTATATTCCAATTTATGGGATATCTATCGCATTTAAGAACTACACAGTTGTGGATAGTGTGTCTACTGCCAATTGGGTAGGATTAGAAAATTTCAGAATTATTTTCGAAGACACATTCTTTTGGGAAGCAGTTCGAAATACGTTAGCCATTAGTTTACTAAAACTAGCGTTAGGATTTTTTATTCCAATTGCTTTAGCCATTATGATTTATGAGATGAAAGACGGAAAGCTCAAAAAAACGATCCAAACCATTTCTTACATTCCCCATTTCTTTTCTTGGATTGTATTAGGAGGGATGATGATTAGTTGGTTGTCAACTTCCGGATTCTTTAACCAAGTCTTAATGTCCGTTGGTTTAATGGACAAAGGAGTTAATCATTTACTTGAACCAAGTAAATATTGGTGGATAGCAGTCTTCTCTGATTTATGGAAAGAAGTTGGTTGGGGGACGATCCTTTACTTAGCAGGAATGTCTAAAATTGACCCAACTTACTATGAAGCAGCAAGGATGGATGGTGCAACTAAATTAACACAAATTAGAACCATTACCTTGCCTCTATTAACACCAATCATTTCTTTAAATTTAATCTTAGCAGTGAGTAACATTTTAGGTTCTAACCTTGATCAAACATTTGTACTGATGAATTCACAAAATCAAAACCGTTCAGAAGTTATTAACTCATTCGTTTATAAAATGGGGATCACACAAGGTGATTTCTCATACGCGACGGCAGTTGGTTTAGGTGTTTCGATTATCTCAATTATCTTGTTACTGATCACAAATAAAGTAACGAAGAAAATGAATAATGGTCAATCAGTTATCTTGTAGAAAATGGAGGTGAACTAAAATGCATAAGAGAAAAAAAGAAAATCGAACCTTTAATATTATTAATACAACCTTACTTATCTTGTTCGCTTTAATAATTGTTGTCCCACTTTGGAACATTGTTGTTTCGTCTTTAAGTGCAGGAGCGGGTACTGGTAATTCAGGGTTAGTGTTAATCCCCAAAGATTTTACTTTAGAAAATTATAAAAAAGTGTTAACAGATGAAAGTATTCCGAGAGCCTTACTCATCTCGATTTTAAAAACAGTCATTGGTGCATTTACCCACGTAGCCTTTTGTGCGGTGTTTGCTTATGCCTTGAGTAAACAAAAACTAGCAGGTAGAAGTGTCTATGCCATGATGGGCGTTATTACCATGTACTTTAGTGGTGGTATGATTCCAACGTACCTATTGATTAAGTCTTTAGGCTTACTTGACACATTTTGGGTCTACATTATTCCAGGTTTGTTTAGTTACTATGATGTAGTGATCTTAATGAACTTCTTTAGAGATGTACCACCGTCATTAGAAGAATCAGCAAAAATCGACGGTGCCTCAGAGTTCACAATTTTTAGAAAAATCTATGTTCCACTTTCTAAACCAGCCTTAGCAACCATTCTTTTATTTAATGGTGTGGCTCAGTGGAATGACTTTATGACCACTAAATTATATGTTACAAACGAAAAATTATATCCATTACAAATGAAAATATATGAAATCATTGTTCAGTCTAATATGACGGCAATGTCAAATAGTGGAAGTACCGACGTGATTGTTGAATCAAGTACAAAAGGGGTTCAACTGGCAACGATCGTCATTACAACGATTCCAATCTTAATTATTTATCCATTGTTACAAAAACACTTTATGGGTGGCATGATGGCGGGAGCCGTTAAAGAATAATAAACATAATCAGAAGGGTGAAAATATAAATGAAAAAAGTAGTTCTTGGTTTATTAACAGCAACATTAGCATTAACTCTAGCAGCATGTGGTAACGACAAAAAAGATGCGGGCAAAGATTTCAGTATCAAAGATCGTTACGAATTGGATGAAAAAACTCCAGCTTGGAAATTAGATAAGAAAAAAGAAACAACAGAATTAACTTGGTACATTAATGCTGATTGGAAAATGACGCCATTCGGAACAGATGCAACAACGAAAAAAATCAAAGAAGATTTAAACATTGATGTGAAATTCGTGACTGGAGATGATGCGAAATTAAATGCTTTAATCTCAAGTGGGGATCTGCCTGATATTGTGACATTAATGAAAAAAGATAGTCCAGCTGGAAATAAAGCTGATAAATGGGCATATTCTTTAAATGACTTAGCAGAAAAATATGATCCATATTTAAACACAGTCGTGACAAAAGATACCTTTAACTGGTTTGCTTTAGAAGACGGTAAAACATACGGCTATCCAAACTATTCAAACACACAAAAAGATTATGACAACAACGTCATTCCAGCAAACGACGCATTTGTGATTAGAAAAGATGTTTACGAAAAACTTGGAAAACCTTCAATTCAAACACCAGAAGATTTCCAAAAAGTGATGAATGATATTAAAAAAGAATATCCAAAATTAACACCATTTGGCTTCCCACCAGTGAAAGAAGAAGGTGGTCCATTTGAAAGAATTTTACAAGACTTTATTGGTGTTCCTTTAGAAACCAAAGATGGTAAATTTAACGAACGTAGTTTAGATCCAGAGTACAAAGAGTGGCTACAAGCAATTAATAAAGTCTATCAAGATGGCAATATCACTGATGATAGCTTTACTGATGATGGCGATACTTATAAAGGTAAACTTAAAAATGGTGACTATGCGATTGTTTTTGCTAATGGATTTAACGGCTCAGTTGGTGAGTTCCAAGATTTCAAAAACAAAGGTGAATCTGAATATATGGCAATTGATGGACCTAAGAGTACATCAGGTCGTGAAATCATGTTAAATCAAACAGGTATTTCAGGTTGGTTAGTTAACTATGTTTCTAAAAATGCCAAAGATCCAGCTAAAGCAACTCAATTATTTACTTATTTAATTAGTGAAGAAGGTCAAATCTTAACTAAGTTTGGTGTGGAAGGTGAAACATTCAAATACAATGCAGATAAAAAAGTTGAAATTTTACCAGAAGTCAAAGAATTAGAAAAAACAAACCCAGAAGAATATCGTAAAAAATATGGTTTAAGTGCCTTTAACTTCTTTAACAATGACCGTATGAATTTACTTAAAGAACCAGAAGATAGTGCTGTAACTCAAATGCAAGCTTGGGGTAAAGGAAAATTATCACCTCATTTTATTATTGAAAATACAACACCAGAATCTGGCTCAAAAGAAGCTCGTTCAGAAACAGCAATCAAAACAAAATATGACACAGCAGTTATTTCTTTAATCCGCTCTAAAACAGATGCAGATTTCGAAAAAACATACAAAGACTACGTTGATTTTACAGAGAAAAATAATATAGAAGAAATCAATAAAGCAAAAACTGACATTATGAAATCAAACAAAGAAAAATTAGGCATAAAAGACTAGAAAGGAGAGGTGGGAAAAGTCTAACTTTACCCACCTTTTGTGATAGAGATGAAAAATATATTATCAATTGACGGTTGGTACTTTAGAGTGTTCTCTAAATTGGCAAATTTGGTATTACTTAATTTAATATTTGTGGTTTCGATTATTCCGGTTGTGACAATTGGACCAGCGTTTATTGCTCTTATTTTGTCATTAAAGGAACTGAAAGAGGACGGCACATTGGCAGTTGCTAGAGTATATGGCACACACTTTAAAGATAACTTTAAGAAAGGGTTAATTCTATCTGTTATTGAATTACTTGCCTTTTTATTACCAAGTTCTTTAATTTATGTGAGTCTTCAATACATTCCATTATTAAGTACGTTGTTGATGATTTTATTTTCATTTGGCTTACTATTACTAGTTATTTTCCCTCTTATTTACAGCTTGAAAGATGTAACAATCAAACAAGGAATTCATCTTACATTAGAATTTGTCACAGTCCGAATTGCTTATGCGATTGCCTGTTTCATTGTTCCAGCAGTGATTGGCTTTATTAGTTTAAAATATTCGATTATTTTCTTAGTTTTAGTCGGAATTGCCACAAGTATTTATTTACAGCTTCATCTTCTTGAAAAAGGTGGGCTATTAGATGAAAACTAAAGATTATTGGGATGAACAATTGTCTCTTTCCAAGGAATTACCACTAGATCTAAGTTTAAAAAAGATCGATTTTCCAAGTACCATCGCCAATCTATATGACGTGACTTATACGAGCCTTTATGATGAAAAAATTCATGGCTGGTTTATTGAACCAAAGAACACAGAAAAATATCCCTTGGTCGTTGAGTTTATCGGCTACATGAATCATTTAGAATCACCTTTGCAGTTTATGCACTACTTAAGTGTGGGGTGTGGCGTGTTAGTCACTGATTCAAGAGGTCAGGGTGGTAAAACAAAGGACACGCAAAAATATCAAACCTATTCGGAATCAAGATTAATGGCTTGCGGCTTTTTAGATAGGGATGATTTTTATTTAAGACGTTTGTATTGGGATGCACTGCGTTTACTTGATGTTGTCCAAGAAATCTCCCATGTTGATAAAGAAAATATTTTTATTCATGGGACGAGTCAAGGTGGTGGCATTGGACTTTTCGCGAATAGTTTAACGCCACATCCTATTAAATACGGTTTCTATGATGTACCAAGTCACAGTAATTTGATTAGTCGCATTGCTCAAGGAACAGGGTCTTATCAAGGGATTCATGAATATTTAAAAAATAATCCAAGTGATGAAGAAAAAGTTTTAACTGTATTAGATTATTTTGATATCAAACATGTTGTTGATGAAATAACTAATCCAGTACTGATTTCAGTTGGTGAGGCTGATCCAATTTGTCCAAAGGAAGATTTTTTAGTAGCGTATCATAAAATCAAAGCCATTAAAGAGCTGGATACCTATCAACAACCAGGACATGGCGGTGGCGGATTAAAACACATAGAAAAAATATTAAATTATTTATTAAAAGAAACAGCTGGTGAATGCAATGAGAGAGATTAAAGTTGCGACATATAACGTTCGTACAGATACAGATTTTGATCAGAATTGGTCTTGGGATTACCGAAAAAATCACGTGATTGATTTAATTAAGTTTCATGATTGGGATATTTTAGGTGTTCAGGAAATAAGACCTAATCAGGTCAATGATCTGAAAAGTTTATCAGAGTACGCAAGTTTTACAAGAGAAAGAGAAGGCGACCAAACAGATGAAGGCTTAGGTATTTACTACCGAAAAACGTTGTTTGATTGCATGGGGCAAGGATTTTTTTGGTTGTCTGATACCCCTTTTGAATCAAGTATTCATCCAGAAGCAGGGTGTAAACGAATCGCTTTATGGATTATCTTGAAAGATAAACAGAGTAAACAAGAGTTTTTAGTAATTAATACACATCTAGACCATGTGTCCGAAGTAGCAAGACAAAAAGGAATGGATGTTTTACTTGAGGTATTAGCCAAAAAAATCAACGTTTATTCAACCATTCTTTTAGGAGATTTTAACGCTGAAAGAGAAGAAGTGTTACACGATAAACTACAAGAAATTTTTCAATATCCAGAAGATAATCAAGAGGTGTTCAACTATGGTCCAAAGGGAACCTTTCAAGAGTTTGAATATGAGAGAGATTGGAAGGATTTAGAATACATTGATTATATTTTATATAAAGACATGATATGTACCAAACGAGGCGTATTAACGGATTCGTGTGATGGGCGATTTCCCTCAGATCATTTTCCAGTTGTTACCACCTTTAAAATTTAACTATTAGGAGATTATAAAAATGAAACAAACTGAATTATTAGCCATTATTGAAAAAATGAGCCCGAAAGAAAAAGTTGATCAATTACTACAATTAGCTGCAGATTTTTATACCGATAACGCAGAGGATCGTACAGGTCCAATGGATAACTTAAACATTAATGAAACAACGATTGATAATGCAGGAAGTATCTTAGGTGTGTCTGGTGCACAAAAGGCTATCGACATTCAAAAAAATTATATTGAAAACAATCCCCATAACTTGCCTACGATTTTAATGGCAGACATTATTCATGGTTTTAGAACGATTTTCCCAATTCCTTTAGCCCTTGGTTGTACTTGGAATACAGATGCTGTAGAGGAGATGGCATCCATTTCAGCTTTAGAATCTTCTGTATCTGGTCTTCACTTAACCTTTTCACCGATGCTTGATTTAGTTAGAGATCCTCGTTGGGGACGTGTTTTAGAATCAACTGGAGAAGATCCTTATTTAAATAGTGTTTATGCTAAATCAATGGTTAAAGGCTATCAAGGTGATAATTTAAAAGAAGACGTGACAAAAGTAGCTGCTTGTGTGAAACATTTTGCCGCATACGGTGGGGCGATTGGTGGACGTGATTACAATACTGTAGATGTGTCTGAAACAACTTTACGTGAGAAATATTTACCAAGCTATCAAGCAGCGATTGATGCGGGAGCTAAACTTGTGATGACTGCTTTTAATACTATTGAAGGCGTTCCAGCAAGTGGGAATAAAAAATTATTTAGAGATGTATTAAGAGATGAGTTTGAGTTTAAAGGACCTGTTATTTCAGACTGGGCAGCCATTAAAGAGATGATTAATCATGGTGTGGCAGCTAACGAAAAAGATGCCGCTAGACTTGCGATTGAAGCAGGTGTGGATATTGAAATGATGACAACGTGTTATGACAAACATCTTTTAGAATTAATCGATGAAGATGCTAAATACATGGATTTATTAGATGAAGCGGTTCTTAGAATTTTAGAGTTGAAAAATGATTTAGGTTTATTTGAAAATCCTTACCGCGGGGCTGATCCTGTTAAAGAAAAAGAAGTGATTTTATCAGAATCACACCGTGAGTCAGCTCGTGAAATTGCTGAAAAATCAATGGTTCTTTTAGAAAATAAAGAGATTTTACCACTTGATAAAACAGCTAAAATCGCTGTGTTTGGACCAAAAGCAACAACAGGTGATTTAATGGGTGCATGGTCATGGCAAGGGAAATTTGACGAAGTAATCACGATTGCAGAGGGTTTGGTTTCTAAAGGCGAGCACGTGAGCGTTTCAACAACTAACTATGATTTATTTGAAAACACCGCTGAAAGTTTAGTTGACGCAAAAGAATTAGCAACAACGAATGATGTGGTTGTTTTAGCACTTGGTGAAGCTGATTGGATGAGTGGTGAAGCAGCAAGTCGTAGTGATATTAAATTGCCACAAAGCCAAATTGAATTATTTAAAATAGTTCGTTCAGTGGCTAAAAAAGTAGTGGTTGTTTTAGTGAATGGTCGTCCTTTAGATTTAACAGATATTTCAGAAGCAGATGCTATTTTAGAAGCGTGGTTCCCAGGAACTGAAGGTGGTAATGCAGTAGCGAATATTCTATTTGGTGACGTGAATCCAAGTGGTCGTCTGAGCATGTCATTCCCAGAAAATGTTGGTCAAGTCCCTGTTTATTACAATACTGAAAATACTGGTCGTCCTTATGAAGCGGCACCAGAAGAAAAATATGTTTCTAAGTACTTAGATGTATCTAACTATGCGAAATACCCATTTGGCTATGGTTTATCTTATAGCTCTGTTTCTTATGACAACTTAGCTCTTGATAAAGAAATCGGTGAAATTGAAGATACGATTAAAGTAACTGTGACAGTGACAAATCAATCAGATCGCTTAACAACAGAAACAATCCAAGTTTACACCCGTGATTTAGTTGGCGAAACTGCGAGACCTCTTAAAGAATTAAAAGCCTTTAAACAAGTAGAATTAGCGGCAAATGAAACAAAAGAAGTCGTGATTGAATTAGAAACTAAAAAACTAGCTTACGTTCATCAAGATTTATCATGGGCAGTAGATGCTGGTGAGTTTAACTTAATGGTTGGACCAAACAGTCGAGAATTAAAATTAGCTAAGAGTTTTTCTCTTAGATAACGGAGTGAACTAAATGAAACTAAAAAATTATTCAGGTAAAAACGTGTCTTTCGCGTTTTTACCTCATGGTGATATTAAAGAGATAACAGCTAAAGAAATCTTAATCAACCAATTAATTGGAAACGAATTTGATGGTAGTGTGAATAATTTGTTTCTACGTATTTTTACAGATAAATCCATTGAAGTTTATGCTTTAATTGGAAAACGTTCGGAGTCTAAAACTGAATTTTTTGAAAACGGTGTCCGGTGGAGTGGTAACATTCAAAATGTGGATTATGAAGTTGAAGTTAAGTTATCCAATCAAGATATTTGGTTTTGGGAAGTTAAGTTATCAGGTAGTGGCAATGTGGACGTTGTTTATGGTCAAGATTTAGGCTTAGCAAACAAAGGTGTCGTAACAACCAATGAAGCTTATAATTCTCAATACGTAGATCATTCTGCTTATCAAGTGAACGGAAGCTATGTGGTTTCTTCAAGACAAAATATGGCACAAAATAAGCGATTTCCATACCTACAACAAGGCTCATTAACTAAAAATGTTGGTTTTTCAACAGATGGTTACCAATTATTTGAAAAAACAGAAGGCAATAGTTATACAAGTTTATTAAGTCATCAAGAAAATCTACCCAATGAAGTTTATCAATTTGAGATGGCTTATACAGGACTTCAATCTGAACGTCTAACATTGACGGAAGATGCTCAAAAAGTGATTTTTTATGGTGCTTACTTAGAAAATCACCCCAAAGCTGTGAAACAAGCTGAAGTTAGTTTATTGGATATAGAAGTGAGTTATCAATCTCTTGAAGAACTGACAAACAGTACTGAAGTAGTTCAACCTTTAGCTAGTGGTGTAAAAGAAATTTCAGGAAAAGACTTAACAGAAGTAGAGATTAGTGAGTTATTTCCAACTAGAAAAGTTGAAGAAAAAAATGAAGCAGGAGAACTCTTATCTTTCTTTGATGACAAGGACTATCACGTTGTTTTAAAAGAAAAAGAATTGTTAATGGAAAGATCTCACGGTCATATTATTATTAGTGGGGAAGAAGAAACCATTGATAATCCAGTGATGGCAAGTACGCTTTACATGGACGGATTATTTAATTCTCAGATTGTTTTAGGGAACACTACCGTTAATAAATTCATAAGTAATACGCGTAGCACTCTTAACCTTCAAAAAAAATCAGGTCAACGTCTGTATATTAAAATCAATGAGGAATGGCACCGATTAGGCATGCCTTCTGCCTTTAAAATTGGTTTTAACTTTGGCACTTGGTATTACAAATTAGCAGATGATTTAATCGAAGTAACAAGTTATACAGTTGGTGAATCAAGAAGTATTAAATTAAGTGTTTCGAGTAAGAAAAATAAACATTATGACTTCTTAACAAGTTTTGATTTAGTGATGGGAGATAGTGAAAATAAACAAGATTACACTGTTTCAAAAGAGAATCACTTGTTAACGATTAAACCAACAGAAGACTCTGCTATTTACAATAAATACTCTGATTTAACTTATTATGTTTCTTTAGAAGAAAATTATGAGTGTTTATCGGCTAGTGAATTCTTCCAAATATCAACAGACGAAAATCTACTTCTACTTGAAGTGAAAGATAGTAGTCAAATGGCGATGACGATTCAAGGAACACTGTCAAATGAAGCGTTTAAATCAGAAGAGATGTCCTTAAGTCAAGCAAGTAAAAATTATGATCAATACATCTCAACTTTAAGTAATGACTTTTTACTTGAAGGAAAAGAGCAAGCTCGTTTAGATAAAATGAACGCCCTTGTTAAGTGGTATACCCATAATATGTTGGTTCATTATTTATCACCTCATGGATTGGAACAATATGGCGGGGCAGCATGGGGAACTCGTGACGTTTGTCAGGGACCTGTAGAATATTTCTTTGCCATGAACAAACCTGAAATTGTTCGCTCAATTATTTTAACAATTTATGCGAACCAATTTGATGATGATGGTAATTGGCCTCAGTGGTTCATGTTTGATAAATTTGAAGAAATTAAAGCAGATGAAAGTCATGGTGACATTATTGTTTGGCCTCTTAAAGTGGTCGGCGACTATCTAAGAATCACGGAAGATTTTACGATTTTAGAAGAGTTACTACCTTATTCTAGTCGTCAAAACTTTAAACAAACGAAAGAGACAGAAACACTTTTACAACATATTGAAAAACAAATTCAGTACATGGAAGATAACTTCTTAGAAGGAACCTATCTTTCTTGTTACGGTGATGGTGATTGGGATGATACCTTACAACCAGCTGATCAAAGCTTGAAGAAAAATATGGCAAGTAGTTGGACGGTTGCGTTAACTTATCAAACCATGAAACAATTTTTTGAAGTTATGACTGAAAACAATAAAACAATTGCTAAACGTAGTCAAAAAATAGCTGATGGTGTGTATCAAGATTTTCATAAGTATATGTTGCAGGATGAAGTGATTCCAGGTTTCTTATTCATGTCAGACACAGGTGAGACTGAGTTAATGGTTCATCCAAACGACACAAGAACAGGTATTGACTATCGATTATTGCCGATGACGAGAAGTATGATTTCAGAATTAATTGATCAAGAGGAAGTTAATAAACATTATGATATTATTCAAGAACATTTGAAATACCCAGATGCTGTTCGTTTGATGAACAAACCTGCTAATTATGAAGGTGGCGTTAGTGAAATATTTAAACGTGCAGAACAAGCAGCCAATCTTGGTCGTGAAGTAGGATTAGCTTATATCCATGCTCATATTAGATACATTGAAGCGATGGCAAAAATTGGTAAGCCAGAAGAAACTTGGCAGAATTTAGAAGTTATCAATCCAATTGGTATCTTCGACGTGGTATCTAATAGTGAACTAAGACAAGGAAATGCTTATTTTAGTAGTTCTGATGGTAATTTTAAAACAAGATATGATGCGAAAGAGAACTTTGAAGAATTAAAAACGAAGGAACGGACTGTTAAAGGTGGATGGCGTATTTATTCCAGTGGACCTGGTATCTATTTGAATCAATTAATTAGTAATGTCCTAGGGATTCGCAAAACCAATCAATTTGTGATATTTGATCCAGTCTTACCACAAGAATTAGATGGGGTGACATTGAATTATACAATGGATGACAGACCATTAAAAATAACGTATCACTTAAATTCTTCTGTTCAACAGCTTAAGATAAATGGTAAACTAGTAGCAGCAGAAACACAAAAAAATCGTTATCGAAATGAAGGATTGCAAATTTCATTAGAGGCTTTTAATTCACAAACTAAAATAGGTGAAGAAAATGAGCTAGAAATATTTATTGGAGAGATGTAAAGTGGTCGGAATAAGAGATATAGCAAAGTCAGCAGGCGTTTCTATCTCAACGGTTTCATACGCTTTAAACGGAAGTGAGAAGGTAACGGAGGAAACCAGGCAAAGAATTCAGAAAATAGCAGACGAGATGAATTACGTTCCTAATATGGCAGCTAAAGCCCTCAAACGGCGTGAAACACGGATTATTGGCGTGTATTTATCAGATTATATGGGAAGTTTTTATGGTGAATTACTTGACGGAATTAAACATGGGTTAAAATCTTATGATTATGAGATGATTGTTTGTAGTGGCAAACGATCTCATCTATTTATCCCGGAGCGAATGGTAGATGGGGTCATTATTTTAGATTGGACCTTTGATACCGCTGAAATTGAGAAATACGGTAAAGCTGGCTATAAGCTAGTTACTCTAGACCGTGAAGTTTCTGGAGAAAACTTGTGTCATGTTTTACTAGATAATACAGGCGGAGCCACATTAGCTGTTGAAAAAATCGTGGAAGAAGAAGCCCAAGAAATTCATCTAGTAACAGGTCCAGATAATTCCTTTGATAGTGTGAAACGGCTTGAAGCTGCAGAGCGTGAACTAAAAAGATATAATAGAGAATACACCGTCCATAAAGGTGACTTTGACACAAAATCAGGTAAAAGAATTGCTGAGGAAATTTACTTGAAAATGACAACCAAACCCGTTTCTATTTTCTCATTTAATGATGAGATGGTGGTTGGAATGTACGAATTTTTCAAAAAAACTGAGTTAAAAATCGGTAAAGATGTAAAAATCATCGGTTTTGATAATGCTAATTTTGGCAGCATTATCACACCTACTATCGCAACAATTGGTTTTTCAAAAAAACGTTGGGGTATGGTGGCTGTTGAAAAGTTAATGCAATTAATTAAAAGTGAAGAAGCAACAAATGGTTTAATCTATACAAGTTTTGTTTCTGGAGAGTCATTTCCAGAGTAATAAGTAATTTAATGAAAGAGGTATTCACAAAGTGTGTTTAATTTTGTGAATACCTCTTATTTTTAGATAGTTTATAAAGTTTTCTTTATTAAGAAAAGGTAAAAACACAAAATTTATATCGACTTTTAATTACAAAAGTATTACAATTGTTACAAAGAGATGCATAAAAAAGGAGATAGCATGATGAAAAAGACGATAAACTCATTATTAATTAGTGGATTAGCATTAGGAACGTTTGGTTTAGGAACGCTTGTGTTAGCAGAAGATTCAAAAGTAGATGAAAAAGCAGCTCAAGAAGAAGTCATTACAGAATCAAGCGCGATGGAAAGCTCTAACGTAGAAACAAAAACAAGTGAAACAACCCCAGGAAGTTCAACGTCAGAAGCCAAAAAAGATACAGCTGATGTAACTAAAGTTGAAGAAAAACTTGAAAAAGTGGTTGGTGAAAAAAAAGGTGAAGATGTTCCTGTTGAAACCAACCCTCAAGCAAGCAAAATTAGAGAAGAACTATCATCAGGCGATTTTGGTATCACCAAAGAGCAACTTGCTAAATACACAGATGAACAATTAGAACAAGCCATGACTTTATTTACTCGTTATAACTACGATGTAACTGGTATGGATTATGGTGCATATGGTCGTTTATTAAAAACTTTATATGGTGATAAAACAGTTAACGTGAATGATGCATTAACACAGTTATCATTTGATCCATCTAGTTTTAATAGTTTTTCTGAGATGATTCCTCAAGTAGACAAATTACAAAAATATTTACAAACGTTATATCCAACAAATAGCACGTTTATTGCTGGTATAAGCTATACAAATGACCAACTGATTGCTAAGTTAAATAAACTTCAAAAAATGGAAGATGAACTAAAAGCCGCTGGTCAAACAATGCCATTTGGTCGTATTGCAGGCTTACTTCAAGCCGATACTGATGAAGGTACAGGGACAAGTTCATCAACAAGCGAAACTAAAACAACCACCACATCTGAGAGTGGTAAAAAAGATAAAGTCACACCAACAAGCAGTTCAGATAAAAAAGGTGGTTTCTTACCAAAAACAGGTGAACAACAAGGAACTATTGCCTTAGCAACTCTTGGCGTCTTCACAATTTTAGGCACAGCTTTCGTTTTACGTAAAAAATTATAGTATGTCAAAAAATGAGGTGTCTTATAGTAAGATGCTTCATTTTTTTGTGAAATTTTAAAAATAATAAAAAGAAAGTGTTTACATTTTTTTGTTTTAATGATATTATCCATGTATACATTTAAGGATTGTGACTGTACGGCAGGCAAAACCTAAATTGAAAGAAAATATATTAAGTGAACAAACTCTATTCTTAGGGGATGTTTGTAGTATATTTCTCTCAGTTTAGGTTTTTTTGTTGTTTAAAATTAAGAGGGGGAATAAAAAATGTCAAAACAAACAAATCAAGAGTTAGCTAAAGATGTATTAGATTTAGTTGGCGGTAAGAAAAATGTGAATAGTGTGGTGCATTGTGCAACACGTTTACGTTTCAAATTAAAGGATGAGTCTGTAGCAAAAACAGAGGAAATCAAAAAACATCCAGGTGTGATCCAAGTTGTTCAAAGTGGCGGTCAATATCAAGTTGTTATCGGGAGCCATGTTAAAGATGTTTACGCTGAATTACTGGAAGTTTCAGGATTAAGTGGCGCTTCTTCATCAGAAGAGAGCGGTCCTAAAGGAAGTATCTTTAATCAATTTATTGATATTATTTCAGGAATTTTCACACCATTCTTAGGAGCCTTAGCAGGTGTTGGGGTCTTAAAAGGGCTACTCACACTTCTGGTTGTTGTAGGTGCAATGTCACCTGAATCTGGTGCGTATCAAATTCTTTTTGCAGCATCTGATGGTTTCATGCAATTCTTACCATTTGCAATTGCCTTTACTGCAGCTAAGAAATTTAAAGCAGATCCATTTATTGCTTTAGCTGTTTCTGGAGCCTTGTTATATCCAGCGATTACTGCTGTTGCATCAGCTGGAACAGGTTTAGACTTCTTTGGAATTCCAGTTATCATTGGACCAACTGGTTACATGCAAACGGTTATTCCAATTATTTTAGCTGTTTGGTTACAAAGTCATGTTGAAAAATTGGCTAAGAAAATCTCACCTGATTTTCTTCAAATTATCTTGGTTCCGTTAATTACTGTACTTATTATGGTACCACTAGCATTTGTAGCAATCGGACCTTTAGGAACAATCATTGGTGACTTCTTAGGTAAAGGTTATAGTGCAATCTTTAGTTTCAGTCCAATCGTAGCTGGTGCAGTGATGGGTGGTTTATGGCAAGTATTCGTTATGTTCGGTATGCATTGGGGATTCATACCAATTGCGTTAGTTAACTTAACAACAAATGGTTATGACACGATGACAGCTATGTTATTAGGTGCTGTTATTGCCCAAGCAGGAGCAGCTCTTGCAGTTGCAATTAAAACAAAGAGTCAAAAGAGAAAAGCTTTGGCTATTTCTGGTACTTTAACAGCTATTTTTGGGATTACTGAACCAACTGTTTATGGTGTAACGTTACCACTTAAAAAGCCATTCTACGCAGCTTGTATTGGTGGAGCTGTCGGTGGAGCTATCATTGGTGGTGCTGGTGTTAAAATGTTTACTGGTGGTTTAATTAGTTTATTAAGTATTCCTGGTTTTATTAGTAATATTGAGGGCGTAGAATCAAATGTTGTGATGGGAATTATTGGAACAGTGGTTGCCTTTGCAATTGCCTTTGTTTTAACATTAGTACTTGGCTTTGATACTGAGGCAGACGAAAGCGCAGAAACACCTTCAACAACATCAACAAAAAACAGAGAAACTTTAAAATCTCCATTAACAGGTAAAATTGTTCCAATGACAGAAGTTCCAGACGAAGTATTTGCTTCAGGTGCTTTAGGTAAAGGGTTAGCGGTTGAACCAACAATCGGCGAATTACGTGCTCCAGCTGATGGCGAGATTGCGACAATCTTCCCAACTGGACATGCGGTAGGGTTAACAACAGACAATGGTGCTGAAATTTTAATGCACATTGGAATGGATACAGTTGAGCTTGATGGTGCTGGATTTGAAAAAATGGTTAAACAAGGTGACAAAGTGAAAGCTGGCGACTTACTAGTTAAGTTTGATATTGAAAAAATCAAAGCAGCAGGTAAACCAACGATTACACCGATTGTCGTAACAAACTCTGCTGATTATCTAGATGTGTTAGATTTAAATCAAGAAGAAATTATCGACGGTGAAGATTTCTTAACTTTAGTTAGATAATATTTTATAAATGAATCAATTTGAGTTACACTAGAGGTACCATTAAAAAAAGGGACGATCATGAGTAGGAAGGGGCAAGATAACTGTTGATTATCAAGAAAGTACTAAATAATAATGTTGTTATTTCTGAAAATGATCGACTAGAAGAAATTGTTGTCATGGGTAAAGGGTTAGCCTTTCAAAAAAAAACAGGTGACAGAATCGAATCTGAAAAAATAGATAAAGTCTTTGTTTCAGGTTCTAAAGAAGGCGTCAGAGAAATCGAAAAAATGGTCATGGCCGTTGATCCAGTTGTCTTGGATATTGCTAAGGAAACCATTCTTTATGCAGAGAAGACAACCAATCATGAGTATTCTGATCAAGCCTATATCACCTTAACAGACCATTTGAATTACGCTGTTGAGAGGGGACGCAAAGGAATTTATATTCCTAATCCGTTGTTGTTTGAAATTAAGAAATTTTATCCAGATGAAACAAAAGTAGCTTTACAAGCTATTGACGTAATTAATAAGAAGTTAGATATTAACTTTCCATCAGATGAAGCGGGATTCATCGCGATTCATTTAGCTAATAGCCGAATTAATGCCAATGAATTACCGATTACGATGGAGAGCACAGAGATGGTTCGAGATATTTTAAACATTATTAGCCGTTTCTTTGGGATTATGTTTGATGACACATCTCTTAGCTATAACCGGATGGTGACACACATTCAATATTTTGTAAAACGAATATTGCGTGATGAAACCATTGAAGAAAATGACGAGTTTTTGTATGAATTAGTCCAAAGTAAATATCCAGAAGCTTTTAATTGCAGTCAACGAATTAAAGATTACTTATGCCAAAGTAAAAAGGTGAAAGTAAGAGAGCCAGAGATGATTTACTTGGTGATTCATATTAATCGAGTGGTTGAGGATACGAAAAGATAAGATCATTGAGGTAGACTGAAAGGTCTGCCTCAGTGGTCTTTTTTGTCTCAGCCTTTAGACGGATGTAAACAAAAAAACTAGTGTTATACTTGTCATATTAGTAACATATACGACATATTAGTTACATAATGAGGAGGAGATTAGAATGAGTAGTGGGAAAAAAATAGGTTTAATTATTGGTAGTGCTGTAGTACTGTTAATTGTTTTATGTTTTGCGACTTACAATGGTTTAGTCACAAAACAAGCAGAAGTCGAAAGTCAGTGGGCAAAAGTTGACTCTAAATTACAGCGTCGTTACGATTTAGTTCCTAATTTAGTCAATTCAGTTAAAGGAAGCATGGAGCAAGAAAAAGAAGTCTTTGGTAATATTACAGATGCTAGAAGTAAGATGACTGGAGCAGGGACAGTTAAAGAAAAAGCTATGGCGTCAAATGAAATGGAGTCTGCTTTATCTCGTTTAATGGTAGTAATGGAGAATTATCCAGAGATAAAATCAAACGAAAATGTCAAAACATTAATGACTCAATTAGAAGGCACTGAAAATCGAATTTCAGTTGAACGTGATCGTTATAATGATGCCGTTAAAAAATATAATGTTTCAATTAAAAAATTCCCAAAATCAATTATTGCTGGAATAACAGGCTTTGAAGAAAAAGAATACTTTGAAGCTGACAAAGAAGCGGAAAAAGTACCAGAAGTTAATCTCAGCAAATAAGATGAAAGTAGTATTGTCAGGTTGTGATTTAGGAGGTATCTAAAATGGAGAATAGTTGTTTTAGGAAAAAGGGCTTGATTTTTGGTTTGGTAATAATAGTTTTCTTGATATTTTCGGGTACGGCATTTGCTGAAATTGATAATATTTTTGTAGAAGATAATGCAAATATATTAACGACAGAAGATAAAAATTATATTAAACAGATAAACGAAGAGGTATTTATTACTCTTCCTGGTGAACCACAATATGCTGTTATTACTTTAAAAAGTTTAAAGGGATTTGAGTCCATTGAAAGTTATGCTGAAAAAAAATTCAAAGAATTAGGTGTCGGAAATAAACAATTAAATAATGGCTTTTTATTTGTTATTTCAGTGGAAGATCGAGAGTATCGATTGGAAACAGGTTATGGTGTGGAAGAAATCATTACTGATAGTATGAAAGAAGATATAGTTACATCAGAAGCCACTGAATTACTACAAGATGAAAAATACGGTGAGTCAGTAATGATGATTTCGAAGAACATTGAACAGTTAGTAAAAATGAAATATAGCGATTTGGACTCAGCAAAAGAGATGGTAGCGGCTGAAAAAGAGAGACAAGACAAGTTAATGAAGATGATTTTTATCATTGTTATTTTCTTTTTTATCATAACGGCATTAGTTGCTATCATCTATATTTTAAGTATTATGTTTATTCGTAAGAAACTAACTAAATCGTATTTGGCAAAAGATTTAGTAGGATATATTTATATAGATAAAGCGAATACGATATTAGGAACAGCAAAGGGGACAAGTAAAGTAAATTTATCGGAATCTATTGCTAAGAAAATTAATCGTATGCCAAATAAAATGAAGTTCTTATCAAATGATTATGACTTAAAGAATTATATTGCCCAATTTTTATTGATTGATAGTTTGATTCAATATTGTAAACAATTCAAAAAAGAAGCTCCTTATAATGTGTCAGTTTACTTAGATAGTAAACATTTAGATACATTGAAATCTGAATTGATACCAATTAGTAGCACATTTGATTATCCAGTAACTGTTAATCCATATTTATCAGATGTTGAGATGCTGATTGTTGGAGATTACGTGGAAATTGTGACAGAAAAGCATCGTCAAGCACTAAAAATAGCATCAAAAAATAAAAAATTTATAGAAACTGTTTCTCAGCAGTACGCTAGTGAAAAAGAGAAACAACTTGGTCGTATCGATTATAAACTAATCATCGCCTTAATGGTTTATTACTTTTTAAAAGATAGAGACTTATCAGACCCAGAATTATTAAGCCAATTAACAATTAATGAGGCATCCCTAGAAAAAGCATATAAATTTGCTAAAAAGAGAAAAAAAGAAATTGATAGTGATCAAAGGCAGAAAGCTCTGAATGATTTAACCAATATGTCATTAGGAAACTACTATATGCATACGATGATTTGGTCAAGTTATAATGATTCTAGTGGTGGATCTTCAGGTGGAGGATCTTCCTTTGGTGGAGGTTCATCTGGTGGTGGAGGCTTTTCTGGTGGTTGGTAATTAAGTATTCATAAAGTTGGAAGTGAACTAAAAAAGTTCACTTCCAACTTTTTTGGTGAAGTAAGGTTTAAAAAAAGAGTATCTTCTAGTAAAAAAAGTATTTGATAAACTATAGTTTGTTACAAAACCTCTTTAATTTGTTTCTTATAAAGAAATAAAGAAAGCGTTATACTTTCAGTGTGAATGAAGGGAGGAAAAAGAGTGAAGAAAAAGAAAAAAGGGTTTTGGGCTGATGTTTACCGCTTTAGAGCGTTAATTTTTATGGCAATACCTGGCTTTATCTGGTTTATATTCTTCTTTTATATTCCAGTATTTGCTAATGTTATTGCGTTTAAAGATTTTCATATTTCCCCAGATGGATTTATTGCCAGTCTAAGAGATAGCCCATGGGTTGGATTTGATAACTTCAAATTCCTATTTGCATCTAATGATGCGTGGTTAATTACCCGAAATACATTAGCTTATAATATTATATTTTTAGCATTTAACTTATTCTTTGCAGTCGCATTTGCCATTATTATGAGTGAGTTACGGAATAAAAAATTAGTGAAGGTTTATAATACGATGTCATTACTACCATACTTCTTATCATGGGTGGTTATCTCGTATTTTGTTTATGCCTTCTTAAGTCCTGACAAAGGTATTATCAATCAATGGCTAACGCAAAATGGCCAAATGCCAATCCAGTGGTACACTGACCCAACATGGTGGCCATTAATCTTTGTCGTGTTAAATGTTTGGAAGAGTTTAGGTTATAACAGTATTATCTACTATGCCTCAGTTATGGGAATTGATCCTACGTATTATGAAGCTGCAATGGTAGATGGCGCGAGTAAATGGCAACAAATTAAAAATGTAACGATTCCACAATTATTACCAATGATGAGTATTTTATTAATCTTAAACATTGGAGGAATCTTCAAAGCAGATTTTGGAATGTTCTTCTCAATTCCAAGACAATCAGGTGCTTTGTATGAAGTAACCTCTGTGTTAGATACATACATCTATAACGGTTTAACTGCAACAGGAGATATTGGTATGACAGCAGCAGCAGGTCTTTATCAATCAGTTGTCGGAAGTACGTTATTAATTTTAGCGAATTTTGTTGTTCGTAAGCTTGATCCAGATTCAGCATTATTCTAGTAGGAGTGTGACAAATGAGTAGAAAAAAAGTAGCTAAAGTTGAAATTCGAGCCTTTAGTCCTAAAGTCGATTTTTTCTTTAATATCATGGTGGCATTGTTTGCTATCTCATGCTTAGTCCCATTCATCTTTGTTATTATTATCTCACTAACAAGTGAAACATCTTTAGCAGAGAATGGGTATAGCTTTTTCCCACAAGAATGGTCTTTTGCTTCTTATAAATATATTTTTGCAGGTCAAATGTCTGAGAAAATATTTAGAGCATTTGGTGTGACGATTTTTGTAACCGTCTTTGGAACGTTAGTAAACGCGTCAATGACATCACTTTATGCGTATGTTATTTCTCGTTCGAATTTTCCATTTAGAAAATTCTTTACGATGTTTGCACTGATTACCATGTTGTTCTCACCAGGAATGGTAGCCAACTACATAGTTATGACAAACATGCTTCAATTAAAAGATACGATTTGGGCATTAATTTTACCACTTGCCTTAGGACCTTTTAATATTTTAGTTATGAGAACGTTCTTTAAAAAGACTGTTCCAGATAGTATCATTGAATCGGCTCGAATTGATGGAGCCAGTGAGATGACTATCTTCATGAAAATTGTCTTACCATTAGCCGTACCCGGGATTGCAACGATTAGTTTATTTGCAGCTTTAGGTTACTGGAATGATTGGTTTAACGCTTTGTTATATATCCAAAAAGATAATTTGGTTCCACTTCAGTACTTACTAATGAAAATCCAGAACAACTTGGATTACTTAGCTAAAAATACCGGAATGGGATCACAAATTGCAGGAGGATTAGCCGCTCTTCCAAGTGAGTCAGCACGTATGGCTATTGTGGTGGTTTCAACCTTACCGATTGCTTTAAGTTACCCATTCTTCCAAAAATATTTTGTGGGTGGTTTAACAATTGGTGGCGTGAAAGAATAAAAAAAGTATACAGGGGGAATTAATGGTGAAAAGCTTTAAGAAAATCGCAACCGTCGCTGGTGCAGCACTTTTAGTGGCAGGTTTGGCAGCGTGTGGTAATGGTGGTAGTAAAGATGCCAAAGGTGGAAAATCTGGAGGTAAAAGTGATACAACAACTCTTTTAATGTACCAAGTAGGGGATAAACCAGAAAACTATGATGAGTTAATGGGAATTGCCAACAAACGCATTAAAGAAAAAATTGATGTAGAAATTGATTTACAATACATTGGTTGGGGTGACTGGGATCAAAAAATGAGTACCATCATCGCTTCAGGTGAAAACTACGATATCTCTTTTGCATCAAACTATGTCTCTAACGCTCAAAAAGGCGCTTATGCAGATTTAACTGAATTAGCACCAGATCACGCGAAAGAAGCTTATGACCAATTAGATGAATCTTATATTAAAGGTAACTTAGTAGATGATAAATTATATGCTTTCCCAGTTAAAGGAAATGTCTATGGTCAACAAATGTTAACATTTAACAAACAATATGTTGATAAATATAAGTTAAACGTCGATGACATTAATTCTTATGCTGATGCTGAAAAAGTGTTAATGGAATTCCATAAAAAAGAACCAAATATCGCGGCTTTTGCGATTGGTCAAAACTTTAAAGTATCAGGCGATTATGATTATCCATTAGGAAAAGATTACCCATTCGCTATTAAATTAGATGATGAAAAAAATCCTAAGATTATTAACCAATACGAAGACAAAGACATGATGGAAAACCTTAAAACTTACCGCAAATGGTATGAAGCAGGAATTATTCCAACAGATGCTGCTACAAACACAACTGGTTTCCCATTAGAAGGAAACACTTGGTTCATGCGTGAAGAAACACAAGGACCTATGGATTACGGCGATACAGTGTTAACAAATGCTGCGGGTCAACCAATTGTTTCTCGTGCGATTACAAAACCATACAGAACAACAGCACAAGCACAAATGGCTAACTTTACAGTATCAAATGTTTCTAAAAACAAAGAAAAATCAGTTGAATTTTTAGGCTTATTAAACAGCGATCCAGAATTATTAAATGGTTTAGTATGGGGTGTTGAAGGAAAAGCTTGGGAAAAATCTGGTGATAACAAAATTAAATTATTAGATGGTTACAAACCTAACCAACACATGGCAGCTTGGAATACAGGAAACAACATGCTTCTTTACACACAAGACACATTATCAGATGATTTAGTTAAAGAACGTGATAAAAAAATCGAAGAATCAATTGTTTCTCCAACATTAGGCTTTAACTTTAAAACAGATAGCGTTAAAACTGAATTAACTAACATTGCTAACATCATGAGTCGTTACAAAGATAGCATCAACACTGGATCAGTTGACCCAGAAGAAAATGTTGCTAAAATGTCTAAAGACTTAGAAAAAGCAGGTTGGAGTAAAGTTCAAGAAGAAATGCAAAAACAATTAGATGAATTCTTAAAAAAATAAAAAATAGTAACGAATTAAATGGTGACAGAAGTAGAATCGGTTGATATTTACCGATTCTACTTCTGTTACATTTATCTTTTGTTTAAATGGTACGTTAAAAAATGATACAATGAATTGAGAATAAATGAAAGAAGGAATAAAAAATGCTAGGAACAGGATTAGAAAGAGCATTCAAAGTAAGTTGGTTAGTGATTAAATTAAATTTATTTTTTCATTTATTTAGTCTAATGGGAGCGATTGTCTTTGGCATCGGTCCATCAATTCAAATGGTGTCGGATTTATTTCAACTTTCAGAATTTGATTATAAAGAAGTGACTTTAAAAAAAGCGTTTGAAATTTGGAAGAAACATTTTGTTAGAAGTAATGGGCAGTTTCTTTTGTTTGTTGGTGTAGCAGCTGTTCTTGCTTATAACTTATACTTGTCAGTTCAAATGCTCGGCATGGTTTGGCTAATGCTTGATTTCATCTTAATTGTTGCCTTAATGTTACTGTATTTGGCTTATCAATATGTGATTTCTTATGAAACAACTTACGAGATGCCATTTATTCAAGTGATAAAATTAGCGTTTATCAGTGTTTTCTTTAGCTTTGGTACCTTTTTTAAGCTATTATTAGGAGTAGTAACTATCGGTTTTATCACATGGCAAATGAAGGGATTATTCGTTTTTGCCACATTTAGTTTGCTTATTATGTGGAGTGTCATTGCGACAAAAAAAATCAGAGATGTTGTGAATGAAAAGTTGGGATTGAATGAAGAAGAAATGGTTTAATATTTTTAATAAGGGATTTTTAATTAATCAATTAATGCAATTATACAGCTTAATCCTCATGGTGGTTTTGTTAATTATCATGAGTGGATTAAGTTTATTTGTATTTGAAATGAACCAAAGAGAAGCAGAGGTTAAGATTGACAATGTAACAACAGAAGTCGCGACTAGTTTAAATAGTAAAGATAGCAACGTAGTGAGTAATATTTTAGGGGAAGTGGCTAATACGAGTGCTCATTATGAGAACTTAAGAAACTATATGATGATGGATCAGCAAAGTTATTTTGAATACATGATAGATATTTGGCATGAGACGGGGAATAGTATTTATTTTCCAGACGTGATGAAGGCGATTTTATCCAATTACGGTGAAGTAAAATCAATCGATATTGTTTTTGAAGATTTAGATATCTATCTTCACGGAGACAAATCAAGTGTTATGGGGAAAAAAATTACCAAACCTTATCATAAACCAACAGATGAATTAACGTTAGTCAGAACGATTCAAGAACCGAGCACTTCAAAAATAAGCGGAGCAGTTTACATTACATTTACAGATGATAGCGTATCTTCTTTTTATAACGAGAATCAAAATAACAAACAACGAGTGAGTCATTATATCTTTGACTCTCACGACCAATTAATTTATAAGAATCAACAGGATATGCCAAAAGAAACGCAAGAAGTAATCAAACAAGATATGGAGAATAACTCTTGGGTGAGTGAAAAAGGGTTAAACAATCGGTATTATGTCCGAAATAAAGCAGTCAAAGGTTTGTCCATTGTAACGGTCCTGGATAAACGACAAGTCCGAGTCACTTCATTTTTACAAATCGGTGTCATTTTCTCTATTGGAATAGGTGTGATGATTTTATTACTCTTCTTTTTAAATAAAGTCTTCCAAAAATACTCGACTCAAATGAAAGAATTAGTTAAAGTAACCAATCAAGTCAGTGCGGGAAATTTAAGTGCTCAAGTTGATCCAAGTATGATGCAACTAGAATTAAAAGATTTAGGGGACGCGATTAATCAGATGGTAGTAAATCTGAATAAATACATTGAAGACATTTATTTACTTGAGATCAAGCAGCGAGATGCTCACATGAGGGCTCTGCAGTCACAAATTAATCCTCACTTCTTGTATAACACATTAGAGTACATTAGGATGTATGCTCTGAGTAACCAGCAAACCGAATTAGCCGATGTGGTCTATGCATTCTCAGCCTTACTTAGAAACAATATTACCCAAGAGAAAACAACGACCTTGAAAGAGGAGCTGGATTTCTGCGAAAAATATGTTTACTTGTATCAAATGAGGTACCCAGATAGTATTGCGTATCATTTCATTGTAGATGAAGGATTGGATCAATTTGTGATACCTAAATTTATCATCCAACCTTTAATTGAAAATTACTTTGTTCATGGGATTGATTATGAGAGACAAGATAATGCAATTAGTGTGAAAGCCTATCAATTAGAGCATGAAGTAGAGATTCGAATTATTGATAATGGTCTTGGTATGACACAGGAACGTTTAAAAGATGTGAATCAACGATTGCTTGATGATAAAACCTTGCTTCAAAACTCAATTGGTATTTCCAATGTGTATCAAAGAATCAGAGGCTTTTTTGGAGAAGAGTCTAAAATGCAGTTAGAAGCAGTCGAGGATCAGGGTGTTACGATTATTATTAAAATCAAAAACTAAGGGGAGACATAAGCTTATGTATAAAGCCATGTTGGTAGATGATGAATATATGATTTTAGAAGGGTTAAAACAAATTATTCCATGGAATGAATTAGGATTTGAAGTAGTTAAAACAGCTAAACGAGGGCAAGAAGCACTGGATTATCTCAAAGAGAATGACATTGATTTGCTGATTACAGATGTGACCATGCCTAAAATGACAGGGATTGAATTAGTAAGAGAAATCAGAAAGTTTAAACCAGATCTTTCGATTATTATTTTATCTGGTTATCAAGAGTTTAGTTATGTGAAACAAGGCTTAGAGTTAGGTGTTAAAGGTTATTTGGTCAAACCCGTCAATAAAGATGAGTTGGAGCAGAAAGTTATTCAAATCAGAGATGATTTAATTCAAGATGCTAGAATGGGAACCCAAAAAGAACTTTATTACGATACGATGGTTCAAAGATGGCTAAATGATGAATTAAATGAAGACGAATTTTTAAACTTTATCAAAGAGCTTAAAATTCATTTAAACCCGTCATATTCTGTGATTATTGTTAATCAAGCCAATAATCCAGTGGACTTGTCTGAATATGTTAAATCCCAGCAACAACCCTTTATGGTTCAAACAGAAAACTTATCAACTTATCAAACGGTGATAATTTATCAAGGAATGCGTAATGAGTTAAATTTGTTTGTTAAAGGAATTGAAGAAGAGCTTAGAGGTCAAACCTTCAAGATTATTTTAGGAGAATCTGTCACAGAGTGGGAAAATGTTTATGAAAGTTTTGAGAAATCAAAAAAATTATTACTATTCCAAGAGTTTTACGGAGATAAAGAAGCCTCACAAATGGTAGTATCCTTAACCGATACAGAAGAAGAAGTGGAAAAATTACATTTTCTCTCTTTCAATAAGGCGTTGATGATTGGGGATATGGCGACGATTAAAGATGAGCTACATGGTATCTACCAACAGATGGCAGAATTTCGTTATACACCAGAGAATGTTCGTCACGTGACATTTTTGTTATTCACGGATATTTATCGTCAATTTCCTTCTTTAGATAAAGAAATTTATGATGATACACTAAAAAAAATTCATCATAGTTCAAGTATGAAAGAACTAAAACAATGGCTAGACCAAATACTAGATTCGATTTATGATAATCCAGCAGTTAGTAAACGATATTCTGATTTAGTGAAATCAGCTATTCACATTATATCCACAGATTATCAAAAAGATCTATCTCTAAAATCAGTAGCAGAGGTACTCCACATCAATCCAGTTTATTTAGGTCAACTATTTAAAAAAGAAACAGAACGCAGTTTCTCCCAATTTTTAAACCAAACACGAATTAAAAAAGGACAGTATTTACTACTAAATTCAAGTAAACCAATTAACGAAGTCGGCTACGATATAGGTTATAACAACCCAACCTATTTCTTTAAAATGTTCCGCAAATTAAACGGCTTAACCCCAAAAGAATTCCGAGAAAAATACCTACAAAATTACCAATCCTTTGAAGAATAGCGTGATGAAAAAGGCGTTTAGCTCCAAGCAACTGGAGTGAATACTAAACAATCCACGCTTTTCGGATTGATTAGTATTTGCGAAGTTGCCGCAGGAGCTGCCTTTTGAATCCGGACTACATAGCGTGATGAAAAAGCCGCCTAACTCCAAGCAACTGGAGGAAATTAAAAAAGTAAGGAAGAAGCTGATTCGAGTGACAGCTTCTTCCTTTTTTTATTTTTTATCATCAATCGATGTTTTATAGGTTAATTTATCTTCTTCAATGTCATAAGAAATGTAAAGTTCTTCATTATTGGGTTCAAAATCTCCAAATGAAAGATTGATAAACTGGTCATCAATGACTTCGATATCTTTAAAAGCACGTCTGAAAAATTGACGAATATGAAGCATGTTTTTTATTTTTTGATTAGATTTTTCAACAGCTTTACTCAAAGTATAACCTTCATCTAAGTAACCTTTAATAATTTCAACCTTTAAAACAACAGGTAATCGGTACTGTCGTGCAGACTTATCATCTTTTGAAATGGACTCAATAAATCCTTTCTCTTCCCAATAACGCAATTGTCTAGGTGAAACACCACTCATTTTACTTAACTCACTTATGCCAACTAATAATGTATCATTTTCTAAAAGATATTTAATGGATGCATTCAAGATAGCTCCCTCTTTCTTTTCGTATATTATCATTGTAACTTTATTTACTATCGTGTCAACTTACTTGACAAAGAATTAGATTAGGAATAAAGTATTCTATGTTATAAATGATTATACAGCAAAAGGGGAGAATATATGAATAAAAATAAAGCAGTAGATATTGAAGGGAAAGAGTATAATCGGACCGTTCTAGTTGGGGTATTATTAATTGGAACATTTTGTACAGTCTTAAATCAAACACTACTAACAACAGCCTTTCCAGCATTAATGAAATCTTTTGACATCACAGCTTCAGATGTTCAGTGGTTAACAACAGGATTTTTACTTGTTAACGGGATTATGATTCCGATTAGTGCCTGGTTAATTAATAAATTTAGTTCAAGAAATCTTTATTTATTTTCGATGATTGTTTTCTTAGCCGGAACAATTATCTGTTACACAGCACCAACGTTTTCCATGTTACTCATTGGTCGTTTAGTTCAAGCGTGTGGCGTTGGTTTATCAATGCCACTTCTACAAACCATCATGTTAACAATTTTCCCACCTGAAAGACGTGGGGCAGCAATGGGAATGGCGGGGATTGTTATCGGACTAGCCCCAGCCTTAGGACCAACGTTATCAGGTTGGATTATCGATCATTATTCATGGAGAGATTTATTTGGAATGGTGATACCGATTATCATTTTAGTAATTATTCTAGCCTTTTTCTATATGAGAACAGTAATTCCTTTATCTAATCCCAAAATTGATATTTTATCGATTATCATGTCATCTATTGGATTTGGTAGTTTATTGTATGGTTTTTCATCTGTTGGTAACAAAGGTTGGGCGAGTTTGGAAGTTTTACTAACCATTAGTATTGGTATTCTATTTATTGTTTTATTTGCTTTAAGACAATTAAAATTAGAAGAACCATTCTTAAATATCCGCGTCTTTCAATCCAAAGACTTTGCGATTGCAGCCGTTTTATCGGGAGTAACGAATATGGCTTTAATTGGCGCTGAGATGGTTGTGCCATTATATATTCAAAATATTCGAGGAGAATCTGCGTTTCATTCAGGTTTGATGCTACTTCCAGGTGCTGTTGTTATGGGGATTATGATGCCAATTACAGGCGCAATCTTTGACCGTAAAGGGGCTAAAAAGTTAGCAACGACAGGGATGTTTATTTTAACAGCTGCAACGATTCCTTTTGCTTTCTTAACAGAAACAACACCGGTTCCATTAATTATGGTCCTATATGCGATTCGTATGTTTGGGATTTCTATGGTGATGATGCCAGTCACAACCTCAGGAATGAATGCTTTACCTAATGAATTAATTACTCATGGTTCAGCCGTCAATAATACCTTTAGACAAGTAGCCAGCTCAATTGGAACAGCGATTTTAATTAGTGTCTTAAGTAATGTCACAAAAAGTAATATGCCGAGTGAAACAGTCTTAAAAGAAACACCACTAGCATTTAAAGAAGAAGCAGTTCATGCTACCTTAAGCGGTTATCATGCTGCCTTTTATGTGGCAATTTTATTTAGTTTACTAGGTTTTGGAATTGCTTTTCTCCTTAAAAATAAACCCCAAAAATTAACGTTAGAAAAAGGAGATAACTAAATGATTTTACTATTCTTATTAGTGTTAAGTGCCTTCTTGTTACCTGTGGTTAATATTTTCTGCAAAGGAAAAAAACGTGTCTTTTTGACTTTTCTAGTAGGTGTAATCTTTAGCGGCAGTATCTGTTTAGTTGTCTTAAATCAATATCAACATTTAGGTATGAAGAAAGTAACAACGACGAAAGAAGTCTCTTTAAAATCAAGTTCAGAAGAAATGCCAATGGATATCTTATTTTACCAACCCTTAGGTAATGGCAAAGAAAAAATATACCTATACCATACAGATAAAAAAGAGAAAGAACTTTTAAAAACGGGACAAGAAAAAGTGAGTAATCAAGTATTAACTAATCAATCACAAGAAAAATTAGTAACAAAACAAACAGAATGGGTCTATCAATCTGATTTTCTAAAACTATTTTTTAGTGTTGAAAAAGAGCCAACTTATTTAGTTCAAGAAGAAAATACCTTCTATCTTCCCAAAAAATGGTTAGAACTTAGTGTGGATGAAACTAAAAAACTAGGGGAAGAATTAACTAAGAATGAAGCAAAAATGAAACAAGAGGGTCAAATTTGGGTAGGAGAAGAACTTAAAAAAGAACTTACTAAGAACCCTAAAATGACAGAAAAAGAACAACAAGAAGAAATGAAAAAACTATCTCAAGATTACAAAATAAAAGTAGTCAAAGAAATTCTAGAGAAATAATAAAAGGTTGTGATAGAGGCATTTAGCTTCCATCACAACCTCTTCTTTTTTAGTTAGCACACAAACGATAAATGGCTTCAGCGTAAATCTCCATTGTTTGACGCATTTCGTCTAACTGCCAAGTTTCGTTTGGTTGATGCATCGTATCTTTCGTATTTTCAAACATTGCCCCAAAGGCTACACAATTGTCCATGGTACGAGCAAATGTCGCCCCACCAGAAATTTGAGGTGGACGCATGTCACCAGTTTTATCTCGGTAAGCACCAAGTAAAGTAGTGACTAATTCAGAATCAACTGGTACATAAAGTGACGCTAAAAAGTCATGTTCATGGTAAGTCAGTTCATATTCTTTGGCTACTTCTGCTAATTTAGTAGTCACTATTTCTTTTTCAAAGGTAACCGGAATACGAATATCAATCCCGATTTTAGTTTCATTTTCATTGATTTCAACAGTCGCAGCATTAAAGGTCAAGTTACCAGAAGCTTCGTCCTTAATTTCACCAAGAACGCTAATTCCTTTTGCGTCTTCTTTAATTAATTTTCCTAAGAAATCAAGTGCAGTGTGATTATACACAGAAACAAGCGCTTGAGCTAAACGAGTATTGGCATTAATGCCATCAGGTGCGTCTTTTGAATGGATTGATTTTCCTTTAACGTGAACATCTCCGTCTTTCATTAGATAGTTAAAGCCAAGTTTATCTAATTCAGCAGTGACCTCTGCAACTTTGCTACCAGAATAGACAGCTGTATCTGCCACAACGTTTAAAGCTGAACCACCAGTGAAGGTAAAATCATTAGAACCTTTACCAGTTAAGAATACTTGTAGTAATCCTTTTTCAGCATAAATAACAGGGAAGTTAGCGTCTGGTGCAATCCCCATTGCTACACCTTGTTCTTTTTTATGGTATTGATCCATACAACGCCATAAGTTTTCTTCATCTGTTCCAAAGATGAAACGAATTTTTTTATTTAGTGCGACTCCATTTTCAAGAAGGGCTTTAACAGCAAAAAGAGCTGCAATAGTAGGTCCTTTATCATCTTGAACCCCACGACCAACAAGAGCATTATCAACAATTGTTGCTTCAAAAGCTGGTGTGTTCCATAAGGTTTCATCCCCTTGAGGTACCACGTCTAAATGGCAAAGAATACCAAAAATTTCAGATCCTTCACCGATTTCAGCGTAACCATAGTAACCGTCAGGGTCAATAAAAGTTGCGTAACCCTCTTCTTTGAATAGTTCTAAAGTGTCTTTTAAACAATCAAGAATATCTTGACCAAAAGGTGCCCCATCTACTGCATCTTGTAGAAATGATGGTTTAGAAACAACACGTTGAAGGGCTTTGATGGCTTGTTCTTGATGTGAATCTGTAATAAAATCTTTCATGTAACGTTCCACTCCTTTAATTTAATTAATCAATATGATAAGTATAACACTTTCAAATTATAAAAAGAGTGAAGAATCAGGTATTTTCATGGGATTCACATGAAGATTGATGATTTTAGTCTATTAAAATTGTCAGAAAATTTAGGTAATGATACAATATTTACAATGAATCATCATTAAATTATTTATTTAAAATCAATATATGTTTAATAAAAAAACACATATCATAATTTTTAATAACGTTTTCATAGGAGGTAAACATGGAAATAAGAGAGATAACAAAAAAAGACAATCTAGGTGTTAAAGAATTAATTCAATCCTCTTTAAAAGAGCTTGGATTTGATAAACCAGGAACAGCATACTATGATCCTGAGCTAAATGATTTAACTTATTTTTATCATTCAACACCTAAAGCAATGTATTGGGTGATTGAGGTAGAAAGTAAAATTGTAGGTGGGGTAGGAATAGCGCCATTTAAAGATAACGTTTGTGAGCTTCAGAAATTATATGTTTCACCAAAAATCCAAGGAAAAGGTTTAGCTAGATTATTAATGGATCAAGCACTAACATTTGCGAGTGAACATTATGAAGCCTGTTATTTGGAAACGCATTCAGATTTAGACGCTGCTTGTAAGTTATATGAAAAATATGATTTTGAATCGCTGTCTAAACCAATAGAAGGATCAGAACATTCTGCCATGGATAAATGGTATTTAAAACGAGTATCTCAGAATTAAATAACAAAAATATAAATGTGAAAAATTAACAAAGTTATAGTTTGGAAAACATAAATAAAAAATAATTTTTTAAAAGTAGGATGAAAACAACAAAAACTTTCATCCTATGTATTATCTTTTTTGTGCATAAATTAACAAGAGTGAAATCAAAAAATACTAAAATTACGTTTGACAAAGGATTTTTTTAGTGATACATTGTTATCAAGTTATTTAATATGTTGGGAATGGATGGGTTCTGGTGTTCCCTCTGGTCTTCAAAACCAGTATGAGGAGTTAAGAGCTTCTTGGGTGGGTTCGATTCCCACACTTTCTCGCCAAAATCATCATATTAAGAGTAATATTAAAATTAAAATATAAATGAATGGACTAGTAAAGGATTGTTTAACACAACAAGAGAGGAATCGGTAGCTGAAAAGATTCTAGTTGTTAATCCCTTGAACCTACCAAATAAACATAGGTTGGATACCTTTATTAATCCCAATAAGTCGTAAAGTAAACTCTACTTTGAAGCAAGGTGGTACCGCCAGTCATGGTCCTTGTATTCAAAGTGGAGTTTTTTTATATAGTGAAAATTAGGAGGAATTTTTCAATGGCAAAAAAAGATGGTTTCGTTAAACAAATTACAAGTCGTGATATCGACTTTGCACAGTGGTATACAGATGTCTGTTTGAAAGCTGAATTATGTGATTATTCAAGTGTTAAAGGTTGTATGATTGTTCGCCCCTTAGGAACTGCACTATGGGAAGGGATTCAACATGCAGTCGATACTCAGTTAAAAGCAACTGGACATCAAAACGTCTTAATGCCAATGTTAATTCCTGAGAGTTTACTGTTAAAAGAAGCAGAACATGTGGAAGGTTTTGCGCCTGAAGTAGCTTGGGTAACAGCTGGTGGAGATTCTGAATTACAAGAAAGACTAGCAGTTAGACCAACTTCAGAAGTGATGTTCTGTGAGCATTTCAAAAAAATTATTCACTCACATAGAGATTTACCGGTTCTTTATAATCAATGGGTAAGCGTGGTTCGTTGGGAAAAAACAACCCGTCCATTCTTAAGAACGACTGAATTTTTCTGGCATGAAGGACACACGTGTCATGCTGATTACGCAGATGCGGATAAAGAAGCATTAAGTATTTTAGATATGTATGTTGATATTTGTGAAAACATGTTAGCTATTCCAGTTGTATCAGGTGTGAAATCTGAAAGTGAAAAATTTGCTGGAGCAGATAAAACATACACAAATGAAACGTTGATGTATGATGGAAAAGCATTACAGATTACAACATCACATCACTTAGGCGATAACTTTGGTAAAGCTTTTGAAATCACTTATGCTGATAAAAATGGGCAGGAACAATTTGTTAATACAACATCTTGGGCAATTACAACAAGAGCTATCGGTGGGATGATCATGGTTCATAGTGATGACCGTGGACTTGTTTTACCTCCAAGAATTGCACCAACTCAAGTAGCAATTATTCCTATTGCTCAACATAAAGAAGGTGTCTTGGACAAAGCTTACGAATTACGTGACGAGTTAAAAGACAAAGTAACAGTTATGGTTGACGCAAGTGAAAAACAACCTGGTTGGAAATTTAGTGAAGCTGAAATGAAAGGTTACCCAATTCGTATTGAAATTGGACCTAAAGATATTGAAGCTGGTGAAGTTATTGTCGTTCGTCGTGACACATTAGAAAAAACTAAAATGGCATTAGATGCTGATTTAGGAACTAAATTACAAACATTATTAGATGAAATTCACGATAATATGCTAGCAAAAGCACGTGAACGTCAAAATGCTAAAACACGTGTAGCAAAAACAAAAGAAGAGTTTGCTGAATTAATTAAAGATGGTGGCTTTGTTATTGCTCCTTGGTCAGGTAGCGAAGAGATCGAAGATTTAATTAAAGAAGAAACAGGTGCTTCATCACGTTGTTTAAGTTTTGAATACCAAGATGCTGATTTAACTGGTGTCAAAGATTTATGGAATGGTGAAGATGCTAAGTACATGATGCATTGGGCAAAAGCATACTAATCGACTGTGTTATTTTAAGAATATAATAAAAAAGAGCAGAATACTCAATTTGAGTTTCTTGCTCTTTTTTTTTGAGAAAAAACACTTTTTCTTTATTTGAGTCTAATTATTAAAATGAAAGAGCTATGAGAGAAGATTGAAAAATGAAAGCGATACTTCTATACTTATTGTGAATTACAAAACAATCTTATTGGAGGTTATTTAATGAAAGTGAAAACTGAGTTACCAACTATCTTTAATGATTTTGCGGAAGCAAGACAACAAGGTTTTTTGACTGTGAAAGAGTTAAAAGATCAAGGAAAACCAATTGTGGGTGTGTATTGTACGTTTATGCCGGAAGAACTAACGATGGCAGCAGGAGCACTTCAAATTAGTTTGTGTTCTACATCAGATGAAACGATTCCAGATGCTGAAGAAGTGTTACCAAGAAATTTGTGTCCTTTAATTAAATCAAGTTTTGGATTTGGTAAAACAGATAAGTGTCCCTATTTTTATTTTTCAGACTTAATTGTTGGGGAATCAACCTGTGATGGTAAAAAGAAAATGTATGAGTACATGACGGACTTTAAAGAACTTTATCTGATGCACTTACCAAATATGAGAAACAGTCCAGAAAGTTCTGCTTTATGGAAAGCCGAGATGATTCGTTATAAAGAAAAATTAGAGTCATTCTTTGATGTTGAGATAACAGAAGAAGCCATTAAAGAAGCAATTATCTTTAAAAATGAAGAAAGAAGAGCACGGAAAAGATTTTATGAATTAGGTAAATTAAATCCATTACCAATCAAAGGTTCTGAAATTTTTAAAGTGATGTATGGGGCTAATTATTCCTTCGATAAAACTAAATTAATTCGTGATTTAGATGAAATGACAGACAGTATTATGAAAGAATATGATTCAACACCACAAGAAAAAAGTCGTAAACCAAGAATTTTAATCACAGGTTCACCTATCGGAGGCGTTACTGAAAAAGTAATCCGAGCTATTGAAGAAAATGGTGGTGAAATCGTGGCTTATGAAAATTGTACAGTTGCTAAACCGATTGAGCGTTTAGTTGATGAAGAAAATCCAGATGTGTATGACGCTCTAGCTGAAAAATATTTAGATATTGGTTGTGCCTGTTTATCTAATAATCAACCGAGAATTGATATGTTAGACCGAATGATTGATGAATACCAAGTAGATGGTGTGTTAGATATGGTATTACAATTCTGTACCCCATTCTCAGTAGAGTCGTTAAAAATCAAAGAGTTCTGTCAGAAAGAAAAAAATGTTCCTTATCTTTATTTAGAAACAGACTACTCTAATGCGGATGTGGAACAAATCAATACGAGAGTTGAAGCGTTTATTGAGATGATTGGAGGTTAACACGTGAGAATAATTGGTTTAGATTCCGGTTCAACAACCACTAAAGGTGTTTTGATGGAAGATGATATTATCATTGATCATGCCTTAGTTTTAACCGCTGGAAATCCTAAAAAAGCGATGAACAATATTTTAGAGAAATTAAATTATAATCAACAAACTCTCTTAGTAACAACAGGTTACGGTCGAAAGTTGATTGATGCTGATAAATGTGTCACAGAAATTACATGTCACGCAAAGGGTGCTAATTTTCTAAATCCAGAGGTAACAAGCATCATTGATATCGGTGGACAAGACAGTAAAACGATCAAATTAAACAAACTTGGACAAGTAGAAGAATTTAATATGAATGACAAGTGTGCTGCAGGAACTGGACGCTTTGTGGAGGTACTAATGCGGATTTTAGGCGAAGATATTAGTTGTTTAGACGAATTTGTAGCAACAGGTGAGGCAGTAAAAATAAATAGCATGTGTACAGTGTTTGCTGAAACTGAAGTGATTAGTTTAGTTGCTAAAGGTGAAGAGAGAGAAAACATTGCTTTAGGTGTTCTTCATTCAATTTGCCATCGAATTCATGGACAATATTTAAAGATTTCGCCTCAACAAGATGAATTAATATTCTTTTCAGGAGGATTATCTAGTAGTATTATCATGAAAAATATCTTAGAAAACTTCACAGGTAAAAAAATTATCACCCATCCACTAGCCCAATATACAGGTGCTATAGGGGCAGCAAGAATGATAAATAATCGACGTTGAATTGTGAAATGAGACACAATCAGATGTTTTGTTAGACGAGAAAAAAATAAAAAAATTTGTTATGTTATTTTTAATTAATATATGTGAAAAATAGTTTTAAAAGCGCTTTATTATTTTATGCTTTTATTAATAACGTTGATAATTATATAAAATATAATAGTGAATAAATTAACTAATTTTATAAAAAGTCTGTTCAAAAATAAAAAGCTATGTTATTATACAAACGAGATTTGTTAACCTTCAAATGCTCAAATTATCACAATTGACAGGAGGTGAAAAGAATGACCGTATTTGACATTCCATTGAAACAACATGTAGGCGCACCTTGTATTTCTTTAGTGAAAAAAGGTGACTATGTGAAGCGTGGTCAATTGATTGCAGAACCTAATGGCTTAGGAGCTAACATTCATGCCAGTGTCTCAGGTGAAATATCTGAAGTGACTGAAGAAAAGATTGCTATTATTCCAAGTGATAAATTATCGACAGATTTTGTAAAATTGACAGAGAGTAATTCCAAACTTAAGTTAATTGAAGCTGCAGGAATTGTAGGTGCTGGTGGTGCTGGTTTTCCGGCGCACGTTAAATTAAATGTTGAGATTCCAGAAGGATGTTTCATAGCCAATGCTGTTGAATGTGAAGCGTTGTTAAAACATAACGTAAAACAAATTAAAGAGCATTCAGAAACAATTGTTCGAGGCATTAAATACGTTATGGAGATAACAAAAGCACCAAAAAGCTACATTGCAATTAAAGACAAAAATCGCCAAGCAGTAATTGAGCTTCTTAAAGCAACCAAAAATGAACCGAATATTGAAGTATTTAGACTTCCAGATATTTACCCGGCTGGAGATGAGCGAATGATTATTCGAGAAATTTTAGATATTGTTTTAGAACCTGGTCAATTGCCAATAGAAGTAGGGGCAGTTGTCTCTAATGTTGAAACTCTAAAACATATTGTTGAAGCAATTGAAGATCATAAACCATTTATTGATAAGGATGTAACTGTCTCTGGCCGCGTTAAAAATGAGTCTCATGTTTTTGTTAATGTTCCAATTGGGTTACCTGTTAAAGTTTTAATTGATGAAGCAGGTGGCTATATTGAACCACATGGAGAAATAGTTATTGGAGGACCAATGACGGGACATAGTGGTGAAGAATCTACTCCAATTACTAAAACAACTGGAGGAATTTTAGTTGCTATGCCATATCCTCAAGAACACCGTAAGATTGGTATTTTAATCTGTGAGTGTGGTGGTTCAGAAGAAAGATTAACTGAAATAGCTGAAAACATGGGTGCTGAAGTTGTTGCAAGTGAGATGTGTAAGCGAATGGTAGAAGTGAATGGCCGCTACAGATGTTCTAAACCGGGCGTCTGTCCAGGGCAAGCTGAAAAAGTGATGAAAATGAAAAAAGAAGGCGCAGAAGTCGTCTTAACCGGAACTTGTTCCGATTGAACGAACACCGTCATGGGTGTCGCTCCTAGGTTAGGAGTTCCAGTGTATCATCATACAGATCATGTTCTTAGAGCAGTTGGACATAAGCTATACCGTAAGCTACCAAGCTAATACTTATAATAAATAAAAATTTATTTAAAAAAATTAGGAGGAGTTTTCGAATGTCTATAACTGTAGAAACTGCAAAAGAACATGCTAACGATCCTGCGGTACTTTGTTGTCGTGCGGAAGGAAATATCATTATTGAACCATCAAACTTGGAGGATCCAGCGATTTTCCCAGATTTAGAGGATTCAGGTTTACTAGAAATTCCAGAAAATTGTTTAAAAATTAGTCAAGTCTTAGGTGCTAAATTATTAAATACAACAGATGCTTTAGTTGCTTTAACGCCAGACTTAGTTGAAGGTGCAATTCTTGAAGAAGTGGTCGAAACACCAACTGAAGTTGTCTCAGAACCAGTCACACCAGTAGCGCAAACAGCTAATCCAGTTGTCCCGCAAATCACAGGGAATCAAACGATTAAAATTCATATTGCTGAAGGTAAAGGGATTGATTTAGAATTACCTTTAATTTTAGCTGGTGGAGGAGCAACGACTCAAGCTCCAGCTGAAGGAGTAGCTCCAGTAGTCGAAACATCAGCACCAGTAGCTGCTAGTCAAGAAGTTGTTCAAGAAGCGATTAAAATGCGTTCTTTTGAAAGAGAACATTTAGAAATTAAAGAAGTTGTTTTCGGTGAAGAAACAAAAATCGAAGGAACAACCTTAACTTTAAGAAATCCAGAAGAACTTGGTAAAGAAGCTGCTGAATTAGAAGCGTTAGTTCTTGGTATGACGATTGATATTATCACACCAGATCGTTACGGCGAGTACAGTGAAACAATCATGGATGTCCAACCAATCGCAACTAAAATTGAAGGTGATTTAGGTCACGGAATTACACGTGTGATTGATGGCGTTGTGATGGTCTTAACTGGTACTGACGAAAACGGCGTTCAAATTGGTGAGTTTGGTTCATCTGAAGGTGAATTAGATCGTAATATTATGTGGGGAAGACCAGGTGCTCCTGATAAAGGTGAAATCTTTATTAAAACACAAGTAACGATTAAAGCGGGGGCAAACATGGAACGCCCTGGACCTTTGGCAGCTCATAAAGCCTCTGATTATGTGACACAACAAATCAGAGAAGCATTAAAAGTGGCTGATAGTTCTTTAATTCATAAAAAAGACGAAGTGGCGCAATATCGCCGACCCGGCAAGAAAAAAGTCTTAATTATTAAAGAAATCATGGGACAAGGTGCAATGCATGATAACTTAATTATGCCAGTTGAACCTGTTGGAACATTAGGTGCGAAACCTAACGTTGACTTAGGTAACTTACCAGTTATTTTAGCACCAACAGAAGTGGTTGATGGTGGTATCCATGCGTTAACGTGTATTGGACCAGCTTCAAAAGAAACGTCTCGTCATTATTGGCGTGAACCACTTGTTCTTGAAGCAATGGCTGATGAAGAAATCGACTTAGTAGGTGTGATGTTTGTAGGTTCTCCACAAGCAAACTCTGAAAAATATTATGTTTCAAAACGTTTAGGTATGACGGTTGAAGCAATGGGCATTGATGGTGCGATTGTGACAACTGAAGGATTTGGTAATAACCATATTGACTTTGCTTCTCATATTGAAGAAGTTGGTAAACGTGGTATTCATGTTGTTGGAGATTCATATAGTGCGGTTCAAGGTGCTTTAGTTGTTGGTAATAAACAAATGATCGCTATGGTTGATAATAATAAATCAAAACAAGGGATTGAAAATGAAGTTTTATCTAACAACACACTTTGTAAGGAAGATGCGATTCGTGATTTAGCGATGCTTAAAACGTTAATGGGTGGCGGAACTATCAAAGAAGCTGAACGTAAGTGGAACCCTAATGTGAAAGAAAATAACCTTGAAATCATTGAAAAAACAACAGGTCAAAAAATTGATCGTGTTGACAATGAACAAATCTTACCTAAGAGTAAAAAACGCCAAGAGATTTACGAAAAAGACTAATAATCGTAGGTGAGAAAATGGATGGAATAGATCAATTAAAATATGTCTCAACTGAGAGAATGTTTGAAGGAATTCTAGTAGATATTACAGACGCAAGTGTCACAATTGATATAAAGGGACGTCTTGGACAATTCAAAATTCCAAGAAGAATGTTAATTTCAGAATATGATATTAAAATCGGTCAAGAAGTTGGTTTTATGATGTCATATCCAGAAGTTTTAAACGAAGAACCGAATGATCATTATGTGAACGCGATAACTGAGCATAACGCTAGACAAAAAAATATGATGGAAAAGAAAGAGGAGATTTAAATCATGACTTTAACAGTTTTTGAAGGTTTACAATCAGAGATTTATGTACCGATTACACCTAAATCTATCTTTACTCCCGTAAAAAAAGAGTTAAAAGAGATGCGTGTAGCCATGGCAACTGCTGCCGGTGTACATTTAAAAACAGATAAAAGATTTAATTTAGCAGGAGATACGTCTTATCGTGAAGTACCAGATTCAGCAACAACAGAAGAATTAATGGTTTCTCATGGTGGGTATGACAATGCTGACGTTAACCGCGACGTGAACTGTATGTTCCCAATCGATCGTTTGCATGAACTTGCTAAAGAAGGATTTATTAAAGAAGTAGCCCCAACTCACTTTGGTTTCATGGGTGGTGGGGGAGATCAGGACGCCTTTCATGACGTAACTGGTCCAGAAATTGCTCAAAAATTAGTGGAAGAAGACGTTGATGCAGTTGTCTTAACAGCTGGTTGAGGGACTTGCCACAGAACTGCCGTGATCGTGCAGAGAGCTATTGAGGAAGCAGGAATTCCTACAATTTTAATCGCCGCCCTACCTCCAGTAGTGCGACAAAATGGTTCACCAAGAGCCGTAGCACCACTTGTACCAATGGGAGCTAATGCTGGAGAACCACACAATATTGAAATGCAAACAGGTATCTTAAAAGATACATTAAACGAATTAGTAGCAATTGAAACACCAGGAAAAATTGTTAGTTTACCTTATGAGTATATCGCTCACGTTTAATAGGTAATTGGGTTTAACAGTCAAAATAGAAAGGCTGGTTGAATGATGAATAAAGAGTTAAAGATTAAAGCCTTTCATATGGAAAAGGTGACATCAGGAGACAGATTTCAATTAGACCCAAAAGCCTTACAAATTAAAGCAACACACGACTTTAGCGAACCAGATTTTAAAGAAGTATCGATTCAGCTATTAGCACCGAATCATCACGAAGTTGAAACCAACACGATTATGGATATTATTCCGATTTCCACAAAAGTGTTGGGGAAACTTGGTGAGGGAATCACTCACACATTAACTGGTGTGTACGTGGTTTTAACTGGTGCCATTGAACAGGGTGAGCAGATGCATGAGTTTGGTTCATCTGAAGGCATATTATCAGAAAATTTGAAGTTAAACAGAGTAGGCACGCCTCTTGATACGGACTATATCATTCATATTGATATTTTAGCGAATCAAGAGGTAAGTTTTACTCGTGAATTATGTTTAAAAATGTTTGAGTGGACGGATAATTATATTGGGGAAATAAGAGAATTATTAAAAATGATGGAAGGTCGTGCTTCTTCTGAGGTGCACACCTATGTTGAAACATTCAATGAAGGTAAACCTAGAGTCGTACTTGTGAAACAAGTCGCAGGTCAAGGAGCTATGTATGATAATTTGGTTTTCCCAGATGAACCTAGTGGGTTTTCAGGTGGGACTTCTATTATCGACATGAACAATGTTCCAATCATTATTTCACCCAATGAATATCGTGATGGGGCTATAAGAGCTATGGTCTAATGTTTTTGTAAAAAGAAAGAGGGACAACTATGGGAATAGGACCTTCGACAAAAGAAACGACACTGCACCATTTTAGAGATCCACTAGTTGATTGTTTAGCATGTGACCCAGATATTAATTTCTTGGGTGTTGTCGTTGTAGGCACGCCTCAAGATAATAAGATGAAACATTTTGTGGGGAATAGAACAGCAACATGGGTTAAAAGTATGGGCTGTGACGGAGCAATTGTCTCAACAGATGGTTGGGGAAATTCAGATATTGATTTTGCCAACACATTAGAAGAAATAGGAAAACGTGACGTAAGCGTAATTGGTTTAAAATTTATTGGCAAACAAGCGAAGTTTGTTGTTGAAAATGACTTTACTAACTATGTTCTTGATTTTAATAAGTCAGAATTAGGCATTGAAACGGAAGTTGTTGGTGAAAATACAATAGATAGTCGAGATGCAAGTCTTGCACTGGCATCAATTAAACTAAAAATGCGAAAAGATAAGCAGGTAAAATAACTTTTTTGAGGGGAGTCGTTTTAAAAGTGAAATTTTCAAAAATGATGACAGCAATTGATACACATACAGCTGGAGAAGCAGCGCGCTTGGTAATTGGAGGAATTCCAAAATTTCCAGGGAAAACAATGGCTGAGAAAAAAGAATATTTAGCAACACAAAAAGATTATTTGAGAACAGCAATGATGCATGAACCTCGTGGACACAACGAAATGTTTGGGGCGTTTATTTGTGAGCCAGTTCACGATGAAGCGGACTACGGAATTATCTTTATGGATGCAGGTGGTTACTTAAATATGTGTGGTCACAACACGATTGCAGCAATGACTGCAGCGGTTGAAACTGGTTGGGTTGATGTTGAACCAGGTCAAAGAGAAGTTAAAATTTGTCAAGATACGCCAGCTGGATTAGTTCATGGTGAGGTTCATTTAAGTGAAGATTACTATGCTGAATCAGTATCTTTTGAAAACGTGGAATCATTCCTTTATAAAAAAGGTGTCAAAGTGAATGTTCCAGAAATTGGTGAATTAACGATTGATATTTCATTTGGTGGAAGTTTCTTCGCGATTCTACCAGCTAAAGATTTAGGGTTAGAAATCAAACCTGAGAATGCTTCTAAGTTTTCAGAACTGGGAATTAAAATTCGCGACGCTGTGAATGAACAAATTGAAATACAACATCCAACCTTATCACATATTCAAACTGTTGATTTAGTTGAAATTTACGGACCAGCAACAAGTCCTGATGCAACGTATCAAAATGTGGTTGTTTTTGGTGATGGTCAAGTGGACCGTTCTCCGTGTGGGACTGGAACAAGTGCGAAACTTGCCACACTTTATGCTAAAGGTGAAATGGGTGTTGGTGATACGTTTATTTACGAAAGTATTTTAGGTACTAAATTTAAAGGCGAAGTGGTTCGAACAGCTAAATTAGGCGACTATGAAGCAATCATTCCGCGTGTCACAGGTTCAGCAAATATTAATGGATTCAATACATTTTTAATCGATCCCAAAGATCCGCTTAAAGATGGTTTTGTTCTAGGTTAGAAGGGAAGTAATAAGATGGTAGCAGTTTTATTAGGAATTTTAGGATTATTACTTCTTTACTACGTATTTTTCTTAGTGAAAGATTTAATCGCAAACAAAGCTAATTTAGGTAAAGGAAGTCTTCCGGTGGCATTCGGGATTGGATTTGTGACGGACTTTTTAGATGTTTTAGGAATTGGTAGCTTTGCGCCAACAACAATGCTTCTTCAAATGACGAAGTATTTAGATGATGATAAAAAATTACCAGGAACTCTAAATGTGGCTCATACAATTCCGGTTATGATTGAAGCATTTATTATGATTAAAGTTGTAAAAGTTGCACCCTTAACTTTATTATCATTAGTATTTGCGGCAATTATCGGGTCTTTTGTAGGATCGAAAACAGTAACAAAATTACCAGAGAAAAAAGTACAATTTTATGTTGGACTTGCTCTAGTTGCCACAGCGTTTATTATGGGCGCTAAACAAATGGGGTGGCTTGCCATGTTAGGTGATGGTAATACAGCGACAGCCTTAACGGGTGGAAAATTAATTATTGGTATTGTTGGGAACTTCATTTTTGGTGCTTTAATGACAATCGGTGTTGGTCTTTATGCGCCATGTATGGCAATGGTTTATCTATTAGGTCTTCAACCAATTGTTGCAATGCCTATTATGATGGCTTCATGTGCTGGTTTAATGCCAGTAGCCAGTGCTGAATTTATTAAGACTGGAGATTACTCACGTAAAGCTGTTATCGGTATTACAATAGGTGGTATCATCGGTGTTATTATTGCAGCCAACGTTGTGACAAACATTCCAATGGATATTTTAACTTGGATTATTATCTGTGTCATTATTTATACAGGAATTACTTATATCATGAAGAGCAAAAAAAATATCGCATAACATTAAATAAGTTCGAGAATAAAGCTCTTTTTAAAACTTTATCCTCGAACTGTTTGTTTTATCTGTTAAAATAACAATATAACGATTGTGATTTCGTTTTCATTGTATGGTTATTTTAATAGATAAATAGGAGATGACGTAAATGGAAGATTTAGAACAATTAATCGTATGTGGTGGTTGCAATGCTAAAATCGGTCCCGGTGATTTAGGTGATCTTTTAGCAGATTTACCTAAAGCAACTAGTGATAAATTATTGGTTGGTTTTGAAAATACAGATGATGCAGCGGTTATCAAAATTAGTGATGAACAAGTCTTGATACAAACCTTAGACTTTTTTCCAACCATGGTTAGTGATCCATATTTGTTTGGAAAAATTGCGGCAGCCAATGCCTTGAGTGATGTTTATGCAATGGGTGGAACCGTTCTTTCAGCCCTTAATATTGTGGCATTTCCAGAAGAAAAAAATCTACTCATTTTAAAAGAAATTTTAAGGGGTGGCGCGGAAAAAGTTCTAGAAGCTGGTGGTATCTTAGCTGGTGGACATTCGATTCATGATCATTCAGTGAAGTATGGTTTATCAGTTACTGGAACGGCCCATCCCGATGAAGTTTTAATGAACAATTCAGGTCAAGTGGGAGATCATTTGATTTTAACAAAACCACTTGGTGTGGGGATTATTACGACAGGTTTTAGTGTGGGAGAAATTTCTCAAGAATCCTTTGAACAAGCGACTAATTATATGCAAACTTTGAATAAATATGCAATGGATGTGATGAAGAAATATCCGATTAATAGTTGTACAGATGTTACTGGATTTGGACTTCTAGGTCATTTACATGAAATGCTTCATGGAGAATTATCAGCTGAAATAGATAGTCAAAGACTTCCTTTTATTGAAGAAGCCTATTACGGTGCGAAAGAATTTATTCTAACAGCAGGTGGACAACGTAACCGAAATTATTTATCAGAGTTTGTCTCTTTTGAAATTGATGATTTTGGGATTGAAGAATTATTATTTGATCCTCAAACCTCAGGTGGTCTCTTAGTTAGTGTTCCAGAAGAGGTTGTGCCTAAAATGCTTTTTGAATTAAAAGAAAAAGGCATTTTCGCAGAAGATTTTGGTCAGATTATTGAAAAAACAACGAATGAAATAATTGTAAAATAGAAAGGTGAGAAAAAGTATGTTTGAAATTGATGCAAAAGGAATGGCATGTCCATTACCTGTGATTAAAACCAAAAAGGCGCTAAAAGAAAATAAAGAAGTGACAACCATTGTGGATAATGAAATTGCGACACAAAATTTAAAGAAATTAGCGGAACAATTACAATTAAACTATCAGGTTGAGAAAATATCAGATTCTCATTATATTACTGTGATTAGTCATGATGAAATTACAAATAATATAGACTCTACTTATTCTGGAGAAAACACAGTAGCGGTGTTACCAGAAAAATTAGGTTATACAGTAGTGTTAGATACCAATATCATGGGGCGTGGGTCGGATGAATTGGGCGCTAATTTGATGAAAGCTTTCGTTTATTCTCTACTTGAACAAGATGAATTGCCTGAAACAATTATTTGTTATAACAGCGGGGTGAAATTAACGGTAGAAGGCTCAGATTGCTTAGAGGATCTCTTACAAATGAAAGAACAAGGCGTTGCATTTTATTCATGTGGTGCTTGTCTTAATTATTATGAATTAACTGAAAAATTAGCAGTTGGCGAAGTGACTAACATGTACCGAATTGTTGAGATGATGCAATCAGCGGTTAAAATAGTTAAACCTTAGGAGGTTATTAAAATGAAAGAGTACGGAATTCTTTTGTTTTCTTCCACTCATTATGCCATGGAGGCTGAAAAATTTTTAAAAGAAGCATTGCTTCCAGCTAGAATTATTTCTACACCAGAAAAGATAAAAAAAAGCTGTGGTTTTTCTTTGAAATATACCATTGAAAAAGAAGAGGAAATTATTCATTTATTAGATGATAAAGAAATTTTATATGAAGGGGTTTATCATGCCAGTGGTAAGGGGTTGGCGATTGATTATCGAAAGGTTGGCTAGAGGATTATGACAGACATTGTGATTGGAACGGCAGGACATATTGATCATGGTAAGACGACATTGATTAAACATTTAACTGGAATTGAAACAGATACAACTAAAGAAGAAAAAACAAGAGGATTATCAATTAATTTGGGCTTTGCTTACTTGGATTTACCGAACAAGCAACGAGTGGGGATTGTTGATGTTCCAGGGCATGAAAAATTTATTAAAAACATGGTAGCAGGGTTACCTGGTATTGATTTAGTTTTACTTGTTATTGATGCAGGTGAAGGCATTATGCCACAAACAAAAGAGCACATTGATATTTTAAGTTTACTTGGTATTCAAAATTATATGATTGTTTTAAGTAAGTGTGAAACAGTGGATGCTGAATTAAGAGAACTAGTCAAAGAAGATATTAAGGAACAGTTAGCTGGTACACCCTTATGTGAAGCGCCTATTTTTGAAACAGATGCTGTTGAAGGTCTTGGTTTAGAAGAGTTAAAACTAGCCATTCAAGAGTTTGGTGAAACCGTACCAGAAAAACCGATGAAAGATGTTGGACGTTTAAATGTTGACCGTGTTTTTTCTGTAAAAGGATTTGGAACCGTTGTGACAGGGACGCTTTTAGAAGGACAATTTCATGTGGGAGACGAGTTGACTGTCTTTCCAAGTGGGAAAAAAACAAAAATTAGAAGTATCCAAGTTCATGAGACAGATAAAAAAGAAGCTTTTTCAGGACAACGAACGGCCCTTAATTTAACGAATATTTCAAAAGAAGAGATAAATCGTGGAGATGTTTTAACAAATGGTAGTAACTTAGAAGCGACATGGATGATCGATGCTAAAGTAACGTGTTTGGATTCTGTTCAGACTTGCTTTAATCTATGGGATCGTGTCCGCGTTTTAGTCGGTACACAAGAAGTTTTTGCAAGACTTGTTCCTATTGGCTCTGAAATCATCCAACCAGGAGAAAGTGGCTTTATTCAACTTCGTTTAGAAGAGCAACTAGCGGTAAAAACAGGAGATCATTTTATCATGCGTGCTTACTCGCCTATGGTAACAATTGGTGGGGGTCAAGTTTTAGATGCGATTCCTCAAAAACATCGCCGATTTAAGCAAGACGTGATTGATAGTTTGAAAGTTAAAGAAGAAGGTAATATGGATCGTCTTATTTTAGATTTTATGCTGAGCCGTAAGGAAATTGTAAGCGACCTAAAGGAAATTAGTCAATATATGAATTTACCAGAAGATAACGTATTGTCTATTTTAGAAGCTTTGGTTGAAGAAAAGGATATCATTCAGTTAACAAAACAAGAATGGGTAGCGCAAGGAAAAATGAAGGAAGCGCGCGATGTAATTTATACTGAGCTTACTTCCTATCAAAAAATGTATCGCTTGCGACCAGGAATGCCTGTAGAAGAGTTACGTTCAAAAATTAAGGCTCTCTTAACACCTAAACAATTAGGATTGGTGATTGACTATTTAGAAAATGCGCAAGAATTAGTTCAAAAAAATCATCGAATCATGCATCCTGACTTTAAAATTGAATTAAATAAATACCAAGAAAAAGTTAAAGGAACGATTGAAAGAAAACTTAAAGAAGCTCAATTTACACCGCTAAAAAAAGAAGAATTAGAATTATTAGATGAAAAAAATGCCAAAGATGTACTTGAGATGTTAGAAGATCAATCAGTGGTCTCTTTAACTTTCGAATATGTTCTTAGTAAAGAATACTATCAAAAATCTGTGGAACTAGTGACTGATTTTATCAAAAAAAATGGGGCGATGACATTAGCTGATTTTAGAGATATGACCTCATCTAGTCGAAAATCGTCCATGCTGATTTTAGAATATTTAGATGAGCAAAAAGTAACCAAAAGAGTTGATAATACTCGAGAATTAATGGAAAGTTAGGTGATTGTTGATGTCGATTTATTTCGATAATGGTGCAACGACGATTAATAAACCAAAAGAAGTCGCGAAAGCTGTTTATGAAACAATGATTTCTGGTGACTACGGAAATCCAGGAAGAGGGAGTCACGATTTTTCTCTGAATAGTTTTAGAGCTGTGAATGAGGTTAGAGGGAAAATAAAAAAATTATTAAAAGCAGATGAGTCGTATGAAGTTGCTTTTACGAATAACTCAACAGCAGCACTGAATATGATGATTAAAGGACTTATCCAACCAAATGATCACGTGATTACCACGAGCTGGGAACACAATGCTGTCTTAAGACCACTTTATCAGTTGGAAAAGATTGGTGTAAGCTTTGATTGTTTGGAAGCTTCATCTATCACTGGACAAATAGATTTAAGCCAATTATCACATCTCTTAAAAGAAAATACATCAACACTTGTTGTGGTTCATGGTTCCAATGTGACGGGGAACGTTATTGATTTAGAAAAAATTTCTGATTTTTGTAAGGCTAATCATTTACAGTTGATTGTAGATGCTTCACAGACAATGGGGCAATTTCCTATTTCTTTAGAAGACAATAATGTAACGGCACTTTGTTTCACAGGTCATAAATCTTTATACGGTCCGACTGGAACAGGTGGTGTCTGCTTAAAGAAAGAGTTAGCACAAAAATTGGAACCCCTAATTTCTGGAGGAGATGGCATGCAATCTTTCTCAACCATTCAACCCAAAGAGTTACCAATTTTACTGGAAGCTGGAACAGTTGATGTGGCAGCAATCAGAGGATTAGGTGCGGGGATTGATTATGTGACGTCAGTAGGCGTTGAAACAATTAATCAGCACGTCAACTCACTTTCAAAGCAGTTAGTGGAAGGGGTTAAAGCTAATCCAGTTATTCAAATTTATGGTTACCCGTCTACGAAGAAAACTGGAGTTGTGTCGTTGAATATCAAGGGTGCTGATTCTGCTTTAGTTAGTGATAGTTTATGGGAAGAATATCAAATAGCGATTCGTCCAGGATATCACTGTGCACCCTTAATGCATAAAGCCTTAGGAACAGAAAATCAAGGAACTGTTCGCTTCTCTTTTTCTTACTTAAATACAGAAGAAGAAGTTGGTGTGGCAATCAAAGCATTAAATGAATTAAGTCAGGAAGTGAACGGTGATGATTGATTATCAAAAGTTAGCTGATTTACCATCAGTGGATGGACTATTAAAACATGATAGAATAGAAAAATTGGTGGTTGATTCTCCTAAAAAAGTTAAAGCAACTATTCAAGATATTTTAAAAAGTTATCGAGAGGCGTATCTTTCAGGAGAGATAACAGAATTACCTCGTGAAGAAGAAATTATCAATCAGATTTTAAAACAACAAGAAGAAAAAAATGAATATTCCTTAAAAGAAGTCATTAATGCCACAGGAACGATTGTGCATACAAATCTTGGGAGATCTCCATTAAGTTTAAAAGTCAAAGAACAATTGGAAAAATCAGCTTTTTCTTATACAAATTTAGAATACAATTTAGAAACAGGGGAACGCGGGTCAAGATATCAACATTTAGAAGAAGTAGTAAAAAAATTAACAGGTGCAGAAGATGTTGTGGTTGTTAATAACAATGCAGCAGCTGTGATGTTGGCTTTAAGTACGTTGATTCCTCAAAAAGAAGTTTTGATTTCTCGAGGAGAATTAGTTGAAATAGGTGGTTCTTTTAGAATACCAGAAGTGATTGAATTAAGTGGGGGCGTTATCCGTGAAGTAGGAACAACGAATAAAACCCATCTAAAAGATTACGAAAAAGGCATTAATGAAGAAACAGGGGCAATCATGAAGGTTCATACGAGTAATTACCGAGTGATTGGCTTCACTGAATCGCCTTCAATTGAAGAGTTAGCTGACTTGGCGCATAAAAATAATTTACCTATAATCAACGACTTAGGAAGTGGTTTGTTAATTGACATGCAGTCCTTTGGCTTACCTTATGAACCAACAATTCAAGAAAGCTTAAAACAGGGTTGTGATGTTGTAATGTTTAGTGGGGATAAATTATTAGGTGGTCCTCAAGTTGGGGTGATTATTGGGAAAAAAGAATACATTGAACCAATGAAAAGTAACCAATTACTTCGTGCTTTGAGAGTAGATAAATTAACTTTAAGCGCACTTGAAGCAACATTAAATTTATATTTAGAACCTGAAATAGCGTTAAAAGAAATCCCCACATTAAGCATGATTAGTAAAACCTATGAGGTATGTTTAGAAGAAGCAAAAGGGCTTGAACTATCTTTAAGACAAGCAGAATTGCCAATCATCATTGAAAGAATAACTGAAAAAAGTCAAGTTGGTGGTGGCTCTTATCCTGAATATCAACTACCAACAGAACTTGTAGGGATTAAGAGTGAAACCATTTCAGTTAATCAGTTAGCGATGCTTTTAAGAGGGTTAGAGAAACCAATTATTCCTAGAATTAAAAATGATCGTATCTGGTTTGATGTGCGTACTTTAAATCAAAAGGAACGAGAAATGATTGTTTGCGAGTTGAAAAAAATATTAGATGTCTAAATCATAGGATGGTAAATGGATGGCTAAACAATATACTAAAAAATTGATCCACGATACGTTTATTAAAATGTTGAATGAAGAACCTTTAAAGAGAATCACAGTGAAAGATTTAGCCTTAGCTTGTGAGATTAATCGAAATGCTTTTTATTATTATTACGCTGATATTTATGAGTTACTGTCTGAGATTTTTGAGACGAATATTCAACTAGTTGTGGATGAATTTAATGAGTCTAATTCATGGGAAGATAGTTTTCTTAAAGCGACTGATTTTGCTTTGGCCAATAAAAAAGCTATCTATCACGTGTATGATTCTATGCAGAAAGAAGAATTAGTTCATTTTATTTTTGAAATCTCAGGAAACATGATGAAAGCTTACGTGAAATGTGTCAATCAAGAAATCCAAGCACCAGAAGCAGACCAAGAATATATCGCTTATTTTTATCAATGTGCCTTAACTGGTATGGTGGTGAAGTGGCTCCAATCTGGGATGAAAGAGGAGCCTAAAGAAGTTATTAGTCGTATTGGTTTCTTATTTGATGGGAATATTGAGATTTCATTGAAGCGAGCAATCGATAAATAATGAAAATTTGACACTTTAGCTAATGTGCCTAAAAATATAACAATTAACGCAGAATGTTTGTTTTTCAAGCATTCTGTTTTTGTGTCTAATGAAGATTTTTGTTTGTTTTTTTATACTAACAAGTGTAGTACATAAACGCTTTTAGAAAGTAGGCAATAATAATGGAACTTAAAACTTATGATCCAAGATTAACTTTAACCAATGGTAGCTATCATGCACTAGTAAATGCTAGAAAACCAGAAGGCATTGAAGAAAAACAAGCCTTTTTAATCGGTACAGGAATTGCATCTTTAGCAGCAGGATGTTTTTTAATTAGAGATGCTCATATGGATGGTAGCAAGATTACCTTTTTAGAACAATTAGATAAAGCAGGCGGTTCATTAGATGGCGACGTTAGACAAAATGCTGGCTACGTTGCTCGTGGTGGACGTGAAATGGGCCATCATTTTGAAGTGCTTTGGAGTTTATTTAGTTCACTCCCTTCAACTGAAGATCCTAATATGAGTGTTTTAGACCATTTTTATTATACAAACTATGATGATCCAAACTATAGTAACTGTCGGATTACGGAAAATCGTGGTGAGCGATATGACAATGCTAAATTTAATTTAGGTCAAGATTTAGCAAAAGAATTAGCTAGTTTTGTTATGATGCGAGATGAAGTATTAGAAAATAAAACCATTGAAGATATTTTTTCAAAAGAATTATTAGCAAGTGATTTCTGGTTATATTGGCAAACCATGTTTGCTTTTGAAAACTGGCATAGTGCATTAGAAATGAAACTATACATGAATCGTTTCATTCATCATGTGGATGGATTACCAGATTTATCTGCTCTTCAATTTTCAAAACACGATCAATATACTTCATTTGTCTTACCAATGGTGAAATATTTAGAAGACCACGGTGCTAAATTTGAATATGGAATCACTGTAGATAACGTGATTTTTGATATCAATGAACAACATAAAGTGGCTAAAAAAATTGTGGCAACTAATTCAAAAGGGGAAGATGCTTCCATTAATTTAACTGAAAAAGATTTAGTTTTTATCACGAATGGCTCAATCACCGAAGCTTCTGGTTATGGGGATGACAATACAGCGGCGCCATTTAATCGTGAATTAATGGGTTGTTGGAACTTGTGGCAAAATATTGCGGAACAATCTGAAGAATTTGGGAAACCAGAGAAATTTAATTTTGATTTAGAACAATCTAATTGGGAATCTTGTACGGTGACTTGTCATAATGACCGTGTTCCTAAATACATCGAAAAAATTACAAAACGTTCTCCTTATGGTGGAAAAACAGTAACTGGTGGGATTGTCACAGCCAAAGATTCTTCTTGGTTATTAAGTTGGACAATCAATCGTCAAGAGCAATACATTGGTCAACCTAAGGAAGATGTGATTGTTTGGGTTTATGGTCTGTTTTCTGATATTGAGGGAGATTATATTAAAAAAGCAATGCGCGACTGTACAGGGAAAGAAATCACCAAAGAATGGTTATATCATATTGGTGTTCCTGTAGGTGAAATTGATGAATTAGCTGAAACATGTACAGCAGTACCAGTTATGATGCCTTACATTACAGCACAATTTATGCCAAGAGAACAAGGTGATCGTCCATTTGTTGTACCAAGTAGAGCAGTTAATTTTGCTTTCTTGGGACAATTCGCAGAAACCTTAGATAAACCTGGTCGCGATACAGTATTTACGATTGAGTACTCTGGACGTACTGCCATGGAAGCTGTTTATGTTTTAACAGGTGTAGAAAAAGGTGTACCAGAAGTATTCAATTCAAGATATGATATTCGTTACTTATTATTTGGTGGCATGAGTCTGTTAGACGGGGAAAAACCTGACATAAAAATCCCCGCCTTAACTAAGCATAAATTAATGAAAAAAATGAAAAATAGTGAAATAGAAGCATTATTGGAAGAATTTGGATTGTTATAACAGAGAGCTGCTATTTGAACCCAGACTAAACAGAGAGATGAAAAAGGCGATTAGCTCCAAGCAACTGGAGTTAATCGCTTTTTCATTTTATCTAAAGAAAAAATGAAGATTAGCTAAGTAAAATCACATGAAGCTTATTTCTCACTCATACAGCTATCATTTGAGGTAAAGTTTATTAAATAAGTGTTGTTAACGCTTTATTTGAAGTGTATGATTAATCTATGAGAGTTGATATTAGGAGGAATAAATTTATGAAAGACAATACAAAATTAATACATGGCTATCCTGTGGTAGATCATTTTACAGGGGCGGCCTCAATTCCTAAGTACCAAACATCAACATTTAATCAAGCCGATGTGTTTGAAAAACAAGCGTATAGTTATACAAGATTTGGTAATCCAACTGTTTCTGCCTTAGAAGAAGGTTTTGCGACTTTAGAAGGTGGTAAGTATGGGTTTGCTTTTTCATCAGGAATGTCAGCTATTTCCACTGTTTTAATGATGATGGATGCTGGAAATCATATGATTGTACCAAAAGAAGTATACGGGGGAACGTGCCAATTTGTAAAAGATATTTTACCAAGTTTTCATATTACTTCGTCGTTTGTAGACTATACTAAAATTGAAGATGTGGAAAAAGCGATTTTACCTAATACACGGGTTCTATATATAGAAACACCATCCAACCCGCTATTAAAAATATCAAATATAAAAGCCTTGGTTGCTTTAGCAAAAAAACATGAGTTAGTGACAATTATGGATAATACGTTTATGACGCCACTTTATCAAAAACCTCTTGATTTAGGCGTGGATATTGTCATTGAAAGTGCCACAAAATTCTTAAATGGACACAGTGATGTGCTTGCTGGAATGGTCTGTTTAAATGATGAAAAAATGGCGGAACAATTACGAATTTATCAAAAATCATTTGGCGCTATTTTAGGTGTTGAGGATGCTTGGTTAATCTTAAGAGGAATGAAAACAATGGGGATTCGAATGGAGAAAAGTTGTGAGAATGCCCAAGTGATTGCCGAATTTTTAGAAAATCATTCAAAAGTTGAAAAAGTATTTTACCCTGGATTAAAGAGTCATCCAGATCATCAAATTCATTTTGAACAAGCTAAAAATGGTGGGGCGGTTCTCTCTTTTGAGTTAGGTAGTGAAGAAAATGTCCATACTTTTACTCAACATTTGAACTTACCGATTATTGCGGTAAGTTTAGGTGGGGTTGAATCGATTGTTTCATACCCACGGACTATGTCTCATGCCTGTATCTCTGAGGAAGAGCGTTTAAAACAAGGAGTGACACCTGGTTTGTTACGTTTATCATGTGGTATTGAGGATACAGAAGATTTATTAGAAGATATCGAACAAGCTTTAAGTTATTTGTAGAAAGACAATATTGTTTATTAATGACATGTAGAAACTTAAACAGAAAGAATTAGTCATCTGTTTAAGTTTCTTTTTTGATTTTTGTTGATAACAAATGTCATTTATTGCCTAGAAAGTGTATAATATTAGGTAATAAATTTTAAAAAATGGGGTTGTTTAAGATGATTACATTCGAAAATGTACAAAAAAGATATGGGACAAAGGAAGCGTTAAAAGATTTAACATTAACGATACAAGAGGGAAAAATATTTGGTTTTTTAGGTCACAATGGGGCAGGTAAATCGACAACAATTAAAAGTCTGGTAAGTATTATTATGCCAACATCTGGGGAGATTACCGTCGATGGTAAGTCGTTGAAAGAACATCGTTTAGAAATTAAGAAAAGAATAGGATATGTTCCTGATACACCGAATATGTTTTTACAACTAACGGCAATGGAGTATTGGAACTTAGTCGCTGCAGCTTTTGATTTAACCGAGACAGAAAAAAATCAGCAAATAAATAAACTAGCTTCACTTTTTGAAATTAGACAGCAAGTGAATAATGAAATCGATAGTTTCTCACATGGAATGAGACAAAAAGTGATTGTTATTGGGGCTCTTTTATCTAATCCAGATATTTGGATTTTAGATGAACCGATGCAAGGATTGGATCCTCAAGCGGCTTTTGATTTAAAACAACTTATGAGGGAACATGCAGATCAAGGAAATACGGTTATTTTCTCGACACATAATTTAGACACAGCTGAGCAGTTATGTGATGAGTTGGCGATCTTGAAGAAAGGTGAACTGATTTATAATGGCTCTGTTGAAGACTTGTTGAAAGAGCATCCCGAGGAATCGCTTGAAACAATTTATTTAGAGATGGCTGGACGTAAACAAGAGGAAAAGGAGTTGAATGTTGATGACTCCATTTAAAAGACAATTGCTTTCTTTGTTTAAAGTGAATTTAATTTATGCTAATCCTCAAGTAACAGCCCAACTTAGAAAAAAAGGGAAACAAGGGGATGAAATATTTAAAAGTATTACCATTCAACAAGTGATGTTAAGTTGTGTGTTTACTTTTGTTTATGGCATGAGCATGTTTATGATTGATTTTAGTCAATTTCCTGGATACTTTACTTATTATTTAGGCATATTTAGTATTTTGGGATTTTCTCAAGGGGTCTTTGTAGTTTACAATGTCTATTTTGATAGTAAAGATGTGGAAGATTATTTACCTTTGCCTTTTTCCGAGCGGAGTGTTTTTTTAGCTAAATTTTTATCTGTGGGATTTTTCATTATTCCATTTATGTTACCGATTTTGGCATTATTCATCTTAACCGCTTTTAGAAGTTCAGTGTCAATCTTTTTAATGTTGCCATTTAGCTTACTTTTGTTCGTTTTGTTTTTTACCCTTTATTTGGAGTTAGTTACTTATTTTGTGTCACTATTAATTCAAACAAAAGTGTTTCAAAAATTTAAAACAACATTAACCACATTACTCATGTTTATTCCAACTGTGGGAATGTTAGTTGGTATTCTTTACATGAATCAACAACAAGCCGCAATTAGTGATATGAGTCAGTTGAAAGATCAAAAAGTTATTTCTATTTTAAAACCGTTTCATCAATTAATTGTGGCACCTTTTTCATTAGATGCGCTGATAGGTTTTTTGATTATTGTGGCATTAGTTGCTTTGTTCGGGATGTTAATTAAGGAAAAAACATTACCTAAGATTAGAAATCAAGTAACAACTAATACTCAGAAAAAGAAAAAAACAGTTTATAAATCCTTAAGAAAGCAATTAATTTCTTATCATTTTAATTTGATTAAAAATCCAACTCTGCAACTTCAAATATTGTCAGGATTATTTATTTTTCCGATTGTCATTATTTTCCCATTTTTCGCAAATGGAACAGGATTTTTAGCAGAATTAGGGATTCGTTACTTTGCTTTATTCTTTGTTGTGGGGATTATTTTTGCGACAATGACGTTAGGGATTAATTCTTTAGCGAGTGTGATTATCTCTTTAGACCAAGATAACTTAATGTTTATTAGAGCTTTACCTATTTCTTTTAAAGACTATATTAAGCTGAAATACTATTTTGCTTTTGCGGTTCAATTTGTTTCACTCTTTTTCATTATGTTAGTGGGTGGTTTAGTTTTAAAATTACCAATTATTTTAATTACCGCCTTAATTTTCGGTGCTTTTATGGGGTGTTTAGCAGGTACTTCTCATTTTATTCGTGATGATTGGAAACACCTTTCTTTAAATTGGACCAACATCAATCAGTTATTTAACCGAGGATCAGGTGCTTTTAAAATTATGGGAATTATGTTTGGAACCATGATTATCGGTGGAATCAGTATTTTCCTTCTTTATATGGTAACAAGCACATTAGATGATGCTAGACTTCTTAATGTGATAGTATTAGGTGTAATAAGTCTGTTAGTTGTTTTGTATCAACTACGAATTAAAAAAATCTTTTGGGAGAAAATGGAGGGATAGAGGAGACGATGGAAAAAGATATTTTGAATTTATTAGATACACAAAATAAAATCATGTTAAATATTTTAGATTTAGTTTCTGAAAGTCATAGATGGTACAGTGTCAATGAAATAAGCATTGAGCTAAATGTGGTGGAAAGAACTGTCCAACGCTATATCCATACATTGAAAGATTTAATTGATGATTATAATGAAGAGCGAGATCATCATATCGCTATTAGCTATGAAAAGTATAAAGGTGTCTTGCTTGAAATTGATAGTGGTAGTAATTATATGGAGCTTAAAAGCTATATTTTAGAAAATGATGAAACCATGAAGCTTTTTAAATTGATTATTTTTGAAGAATTTCAATCTATTTCTCGTTACTCTCAAGATAATTTTGTCAGCGAAAATAGCACAAGAAAGTCTCTTAAAAAAATCAAAGAATTTTTATCCCAATATAATTTAACTCTATCAAGGAGTTCTTTCATTATTGAAGGGGAAGAAAAACAGATTCGTTTGATTATCTATATCTGTAGCTGGATTATCTTTAAAGGGGTGACGTGGCCATTTGATTTTATTAGCCAAGAAAAAGTGTACCTGTCAGTTGATCATTTTTCAGAAGAGATGAACATTGGTTTTTCTGTGATTCACCGAAAACAAATGGCTTATATGCTAGCTGTTAACATCTTGAGGTTGAGAAAAAAACATGTGATTGTGATGGAACCTGAATGGAAGAATTATGCGAATTTACCTAAATTAATCGATGGTTTACCTGTCTTAAAAGCTTTTATTGCAGATTACAATGTTTATATTGAATCGGAACTTTACTTTTACTTGTTGTCGGTTCAATTTAAACCTAAATTATATGAGTCACCTGAGTATCGTAAACGAGTGCTAGATTATCACAAAAAAATGAATTCAAATGTTTATCAAGCGACAGAGAGCTTCATGACTTATTTTAATGATAAAATTGTTCCAATTCCGAGTGAATTAAAAGAACGTTTTTTCTTAACGAGTTTTTGTTCTCACTTATTTTGTCAGCTTTTTTCTGATATTCAAGTGGATATTGATGGTCATACTATTTTCCGTGATATGGAATCAGATTATCCTAATTTAAAGAAAAAATTATCTCATTCACTTAAAGAGTTACACGAGTTAACGAATGAAAAACTCTTTTTGCAGGAAGACTTCTTGCTTCAAAAATACGTTCAACTCTTCTCATCTATTGAAGCGTTGACATATTATGAACCTAAGATACCTGTTTTTCTTGATTCTGATTTACCTTATCTTGTGAAAAATAATATTCGTGATCAAATTACGAATCGGTTTAAATATGATTTTAATGTTCAATTTGTTACCAAAGATGAGGCTGATGAAGCTGTCTTAGTTTTAACCAATATTCCTAATATGTTAGAGGAAGAGTTACGTTTTTCTCATAAAGTTCATTTGTTTGATTTTCCCTTTAATCAAAGAGATTTTATGGAAATAGAAAGAAAGTTAAGAGCCATTGCGCAAACAATTTCAGATGAAAAGAAGAGGTTGTAAAAAAAGCTGATCGCTAATGATCAGCTTTTTTATTTGGTGTATCACGAATAAAATCAATACTTGAAAATCTGTTAAAGAAAACTTCGCCTCTTTTTTTGAACCAATCTCTCAAAATAAATAACCAAAAGATTCCCCAAACAAAGAAGGTTAATAAAAATAAACCAATCTGTAATGCTAAAGCGTATGGATTGGTAAATTCCTTTGTACTAGCAATTAAAGAAAATTGACTAAGAACAGATGGTGTATAAATCAGGATAAATCGGTGACTTAGCCGAAGTAAAGGTAAGGATGATGGGAGCATGATTTTAATCTTAACTAATTTACCACCAAGCGTTTGTCCCTTCCAAATACGTGGTAAAATCACAATAAAGAAAAAGACACTCACTGTATTAAATATAAATAAATGTTCACCATGAAATAAAAGGCCTGAGAATAAAGAACCGATAAATCTGGCAATCATCATGCTCACAAATATTTCAATCAGTTGGGCACCGTAGGAAGCAATTTTATTATGATTATAGAGAATATCTTTTTGTTCAATCTGCTCACGGCTAGGAATTAAGAATAAAAGAATGGGAGCCGTGAAGAATCCAATCATTCCTCCTAGAGTGTTCATTAATAAATCATCTACGTCAAACAAACGATAAGGATAAGCGTAATACCCAAATAAAGCTGTAAGTTGTGATACTTCAAAAAAGAGCGTCATCGAGAAAGTCAGAAGGAGTGCTAAATACCACTTACTAGCTTTTTTAAAGAAAAATCTCAAATAAACACCTAAAGGAAATAGTAAAGCAATATTAAAAAAGACTTCTAAAAAGGTAAATGATTTAAAAAGAGTTAAGTAGGTTTTAGGACTACTCGGATTAAACCCTTTAACTTGTTGGAAATTGTTTATCATATTAAAAGGTTTTAACTGGGTAAAGACATGATCCTTAAATTCTAGTGTATTGTTGCGCTCTTTAGGTAGTGGTAGGCTAACTAAAAAGAAGGCTGTCAAACAATAATAGATGAAACTAAAGAAAATTAAGTTACGCCAAAAACTGAAGTAGCCGTGTTTTCGGTATTGATAAATAGTCCAGGGAACGGTTCCGATGAAAGCAATAATAGCAAAAGCAAAAAATGCCGAGGACAGTGGAACAGCATATGATGGCATGTTTTGTTACCTCCTTTTTTTATTTTAGTATAAAGGAAAATAAGGAGATAACCAATTATAAATCAGTGATATCAACTAACAATTTTGTAAGACAATAAGAGAGGTGAAAATGGCGCTTAGCTCCGAGCAACTGGAGGAAGTAAAAAATAATTCGCGCCTTTTGAATTAATTTTTATTTTTGAAGTTGCCGAAGGAGTTGCTATTTGAAGCGGGACTACAAAGAGAGGTGAAAATGGCGCTTAGCTCCGAGCAACTGGAGGAAGTAAAAAATAATTCGCGCCTTTTGAATTAATTTTTATTTTTGAAGTTGCCGAAGGAGTTGCTATTTGAAGCGGGACTACAAAGAGAGGTGAAAATGGCGCTTAGCTCCGAGCAACTGGAGGAAATAAAAAATAAGAGGCAGACGTTTAAGTCAGCCTCTTACTCGTTAATTATTAAAACGATTCATGTGATGACGACCATTGCCACGACCGTTTTGGCCATTATGGCAGTTGTTATTACTTTTTGAATTATTATTAGTTGTCATATTTTCATCATAATAATCACAGTTTTCATTGTGATAGCCTTTTTTTTCACCATCACAATAAAAGTTACCGTCACTCATCTTGTGATTTTCTCTTTGACAGTAAGTATTATTCCTCTCATTTGTTGTTACCGTCTTTGGTTCAGAATTAGTTGTAGCTGTTGTTGACGCTAGAGTGATTGTTCCAGCAATTAAAAACAAACCAATGACACTGATTAAACTTGCTAAGATAATTTTCTTTTTCATCTTATACCTCCTATTAATATTTGATATAGTAAGTATATAAAACAAATATGGCAGAATTATGTCATAAAACAAATTAGGAGAAAATAATGAAAATATTAATTGTGGAGGATAATAACTCTTTAAGAGAGATGTTGTCGCGGTTTTTAAGAAAAGAAAAATATGAGGTAATTGAAGCAAGTACTGGCGAAATGGGACTTGAACTAACTAAAATCCAAAAGTTTGATTTAGTGTTACTTGATATTATGTTACCAGGCATAGACGGGTTTGAAGTTTGCCGTCAGATAAGGTCAGATTCAATGATTCCAATTATTATGATTACAGCTAAAAGTGAGGATCATGATAAAATTTTAGGGTTAGATGTAGGAGCAGATGACTACATGGTAAAGCCTTTTTCACATCAAGAAGTTACGGCAAGGATTAGAGCGATAATGAGACGAATTGAACCAAAGAAAGAAAAAAGAGAAAAATATACGGGATTAGAAGTAGATGAAACTAACTATAGTCTTAAATTGTTTAGTGAATCAATTCACTTAACAAAAAAAGAATTTGAAGTATTGTATCACTTTGTCCAGTACCCTAATCAATTATTTACAAGAGATCACCTACTCGATAGTGTCTGGGGGATGGATTACTATGGTGATTTTAGAACAGTCGATAGTCATATTAAAAGATTGCGTGAAAAGTTGAAAACAGAAAAAGAAACCAATTGGCAAATTAAGACAATTTGGGGTAAAGGTTATTTATTTGAGGTGAAGAATAAATGATGTCTAAAAAAATAATGACTCGACTAATCAGAAACTATACTTTGCTATTAATGTTGTTTTCATTGGTTATTTTATTTGTTTTTTTTAGTTTATTAAATCGACAAGCAACCGACATTCATAAGGAACAGTTAATAGAACAAGGGGATATTATTGCTAAAAATATTATGGAAGATGAATTGGTTTCTAAAGAAACGGATGATGATATGGGAAGCCACAGCCGAAGAATGAGAAATCGAAATCATATGATGACAAGTAACTCCTATTTAAATTTAATTAGTAGCCTGTCCACAGACGAAATTTTTATAGTAGATACAAAAGGAGATTCATTGATTAGCGGACATATGATGGATGAAGAACCTAAGGAATTAGATGATGATGGTCGGGCTATTTTAAATGTCGTACTAAAAAGCCAAGAACCGACTTATTTAGATCAAGAAATTAAACAAAAGGGTTATGGTGTTCCATTATTTGATAATGAGGGAACTATTTACGGTAGTGTAATTGCTATATCGACTAAAGAAAATACGGTGACCCAATCTCTAAAAGATTACCGGATACTTATCTGGAGTATTTTGATTGCACTTTTAATTGCGATAATTATTTCGATTTACTTAGCAAGAAGTTTTGTTAAGCCCATTTATCAAATGGCTGATTTTACTGAAATGTTAATTCAAAATGACTATCAGCAGGATTTAGATATAAAAACAAAAGATGAGTTAGCGGCGCTCGGAAGTAAGCTTTTGATTCTCTCTGATCGTTTGGCAATTGCTCAAAAGGAACAAGAAAATAAAGAGAAGAGTCAAAAATTATTCCTATCCCAAATTTCTCATGAATTAAGAACGCCTGTCATGGTTATCAAAAATTCTTTAGAAATATTGGGAGATAATTTTTTAAATGAAAATGAACGTCAAGATTATATTAAACAACTTTTAAAAGAAACAGACCAGTTAAATGTTCTTGTAAATGATCTATTAGAGTTAAGTCATTTACAATCAACTGAGTTTTCAATAAAAAAAGAGGAACTACATTTAAAAGACGTGCTTGATGACAGTGTTCGTTCGCTAAGACAACAAATGGGTGACTCTAATAAGATTATAGTTGTCAATCATCTGAATAGTGCTGATATTTATCAGGGAGATTATCAGCGCTTACTTCAATTGGTTAGAATTTTATTAGATAATGCCTTGAAATATAGCCCTGAAAATGAGAAAGTAAATTGTTCATTAATTCGAACGAAAAAAGGGTATGAGCTTGAAATAAAAAATACCTCTCTTGAACAAATTGAAGAAGAAGAGAGTGCGAGATTCTTTGAGGCATTCAATAGAGGTCAATTTAATCAGGTAGAAGGTCATGGTTTAGGTCTTACGATTGCTAAACAAATTGTTGCTAGACACCAAGGAACAATTAATTTTAAGGTTGTAAATTCGAAAGAGGTACAAGTCCAAATAATACTAACTGACTAAAAAAGGTAGGGAAAAAGTAGAGAGTTATAAAAAAAGTTTAATAATAGGAAAAGAATAAATCAAAGTCTTTAATTTATGTAGCATTTACAGTATACTTGTAAATTGATACGTTATGAGTTTAAAAAGACTGTTATTCATTTTTAGAATAACCAAACAAATGGAGGATTATAGTAATGTGTGGATTTGTAGGATATATTAATCACCCAAATACAGCGTCTGAAACGCTTAAAAAAATGACAGATAGAATAGTACATAGAGGCCCAGATGATGAAGGTTTTTATCAAGACGACTTCATTTCAATGGGATTTAGAAGATTATCAATTATTGACTTAGACCATGGTGCTCAACCAATGAGTAATCAAGATGACACGAAAGTTTTAACCTTTAATGGTGAGATTTATAATTATTTAGAATTAAGAGAAGAATTAATCGGATTAGGTTACAAATTCAAAACAGATGTGGATTCTGAAGTTTTAATCCATGGTTATGATGCATGGGGCGAAGGTTTATTAGACCGTATTCGTGGTATGTATGCTTTTGTGATTTTCGACAAAAAAAATCAAGAAGTCTTTGGTGCTCGTGATCATTTCGGAATTAAACCTCTTTATTACTATAAAGATGATGAAAGCTTCATGTGGGGCTCAGAAATTAAAAGTTTCTTAGACCATCCAGGTTTTATTAAAGAGTTAAATGAAGAATTATTACCTATTCATTTAAGTTTTGAGTATATTCCTAGTGACGAAACAATGTTTAAAAATGTTTATAAATTAAACCCAGGTCACTTCTTTAAATTTAAAAATAATAAATTAGATATTCATGAATATTATCACTTCAAATTTGAAGAAGATAAAACCGTTGATATGGAAACAGCTAAAAAACAAATTGTTGAAACGGTTCAAGAATCAGTGAAGAAACACATGATTGCTGACGTTGAAGTGGGTAGTTTTTTATCAAGTGGGATTGATTCAAGTTATATCTTAAACGAAGCATCTAAAGACCGTGATATTACATCATTCTCTTTAGGTTTTGATGATGAGCGAATTAGTGAGTTACCATGGGCAGAACAATTTGCAGATGAAATTAAGCAAAAAAATGTACCGATTATGGTAACTAAGGAAGAATTTTTTGATATTGTTCCTAAAACAATGTACCACATGGATGAACCTTTATCTAATCCATCTGCTTTACTGTTATATTTTTTATCAAAAGAAACAAGTAAACATGTAAAAGTTGCTTTATCAGGAGAAGGCGCTGATGAGTTCTTTGGTGGATATAATACCTATCTAGAAGCAAGTTCATTTGAAAAATATGAAAAATATACGACATTACCTATGAGAAAATTATTTGCTCAAACGGCAAAACGCCTACCTCATTTCCACGGTCGTCGCTTCTTAGTCCGTGGTGCTCAAGATATTAGTGAAAGATATTACCGTGTTAACTATGTCTTTAACCAAACTGAACGTGATGAACTTTTAAAAGATAACAGATATAATAAGTCATCAGCTAATTTTGTTAAGAAATTATTTGCGGAAGCTAAAGGTCAAGATTCCACAACTCAAATGCAACACTTTGATATTCATGCATGGTTAGCTTATGATATTTTACATAAAGCAGACCGTATGAGTATGGCGAATTCACTGGAAGTTAGAACGCCTTTAGTGGATAAAGAGGTGGCGGAAATTGCAAAAAGAATGCCTGCTAATACACGAGTTAAAGATGGTGTGACCAAAGTTGCTTGGAGACAAGCATCGGAAAGTCAATTACCAGAAAGAATTGTAAATCGTGAAAAAATGGGATTTTTATCACCATTGGCTACTTGGATAAAAGAGGATCAATATCAAGAACTGATTAAAGAAAGTTTTAATTCAGATATTGCGAAGAAGTTTTTTAATACAGATTATTTAAATAGATTGATTGAAGAACAAAAACAAGGAATGCCACATATACAGAAAATATTTACAATTTACACTTTTATTGTTTGGTATCAAGTATTCTTTATTGAAAATTAAATTATTAAGTAATAGGTCATCGTCTAGGGAGGTAAATAGGAATGGATAATTTTTTCACGATAATTGGTGGAATGGGAACAATAGCGACAGAATTATATATCAAGCAAATTAACCAGAAAACACCAGCAACAAATGATCAAGAGTACTTAAATTATGTATTGGTGAATTATTCAACTATACCTGATCGTAGCTCTTATCTGATGAATAAAGGAAAAAATGAAAATCCATTACCTTATTTGTTAAATGTTATTAAGCAACAAAGTGCCTTGAAGCCTAATTTTTTCGTTTTAACTTGTAATACAGCTCATTATTTTTATGATGAGCTTCAAAAAGCAAGTGACGTTCCTTTTCTTCATATGCCTCGTTTGGCTGTTGAAGAGGTAAGTAAAAACTATCCTTTAGGAACTCGAGTTGGCTTAATTGGGACAGAAGGAACCATCAAAAATAAGATTTATGACCCATTTATTTTAGAAGCTGGTTTTGATTTAGTTCACCCAACTTTAGAAATTCAACAAATGGTTAGTACTTTGATTTTTGATAAGATTAAACAAAAAAATGAGTTAGATACAGAATTATATAATCAAATTCTAGAAAAGATGTTTGCTCTTAACTGTGATGTTTTGATTTTAGGTTGTACTGAGCTTTCTTTAATGGAAGACGCAGCTAATTATCAAAATAAACATGTGATTGATCCACAAAATGTGTTGGCAGAAGAAAGTGTTAAACTAGCATTAAGTTTTAGAAAGTAAAAGAAACAGAAATGGAATTTAAATTTCATTTCTGTTTTTTATTTTTGAATATATTAATTAAAGAGCGTATAATGAAAATATCCTAATGAATGAGGTGATGTTTTATGTGCACAAGTGTTATTTATCAGAATAAACTAAATCAATCATTTTTAGCTAGAACAATGGATTTTTCTTATCCATTAGATGGAAAACCAGTTTTTATTCCAGAAAATTATTTGTTTTTTAAAGGAAATACTGAAAAATCATTTGAAACAAAATATGCCTTTGTTGGATCAGGTGATTTACACGGAGAATATGTGTTTGCTGATGGAGTTAATGAAGCGGGACTTGGTGCAGCTTCACTTTATTTCTCAGCGGATGCAGTGTATTGTGAAGACATAGATGTAGAAAAAATAAATATCGCCCCTCACGATGTTGTGGCTTACTTACTATCAAACTTTAAAACGATTGAAGAAGTCAAAGCGGGGATTATGGGACTTCAAATTAATAATGAAAAAAATACGTTATTACAAAAAACAGTTCCCTTACATTGGATTGTAGCTGACGCGTCAGGTTACAGTTTGGTTATTGAACCAACAAAAGATGGTCTTATGATCTATGATAATCCAGTCAATGTCATGACAAATAGTCCAAGTTTTACTTGGCACTTAACCAATTTAAACCAATACGCTAACTTTTCAAATATGACTTCGCCTAAATCAGAATATGGTGGTTTTGTGGCTCATGGTAATGGTGCTGGTAGTGGTTTACTTGGGTTACCAGGGGATTACACATCTATCTCAAGATTTGTTCGGATTGCTTTTATGAATCAGTATACGGAAAAAGTCAGCACGCTTGAGGAGAGCCTTAATGTGATTATGAGAATGTTAACAAGTGTTTATATTCCTAAAGGTGTGAAGAAAAAAAGTAATGGACGAGATGATTATACTCAATTTGTTAGCATTATGGATTTGAATCAGCCTGGATATTACATTAATTACTATGAAAACAACCAAATTTATTATGTTGATTTAAAAGTAATGAAAGAACAAGAAACAGCCCCTAAAATATTTAATTGCTCTAAAGAAGTTTTGATTCAAAATGTAAGATAGCGTAGATAAAAAATTTGCTCCGAGTAACTGGAAGGCGACTCGGAGTAGATTTTTTTATGTTCTAATATTTTTCAAGGGTAATAACTTTAGTTGCTACTTTGTTAATAAAAGCTTCGTCATGTTCCACAAAAAGCATGGTTGGTTCTTTTAAGAGAATAATTTCTTCTAATTGTTCATAGTTAAAAATATCTAAATAATTTAAGGGTTCATCCCATAGATAGAATGGTGTTTCTTCTGTTAATGATTTAGCGATTTCAATTTTTTTACGTTGTCCCATACTCATGGTTTCAATATTATTACTAAATAGTTGTCGCTCTAAACCAAGTTTTTTGATGTTACTTAAAAAATCTTGGTAATCTAAATGATGTTTTAAACAAAAAGCTTTTAAAGTTCCTTGATTAACTTCATAATTCTGACGAACCAAGCTCCAATCTGCACTAATCATTTTTGTTAACTGCCCTTCAATATTTCCTTCAAACTTATCTAGAATAGCTTTAATAAAGGAAGTTTTCCCAACACCATTGGCACCAATAATTGCGACACGTTCACCTTGTTTAATGTCAAAACTCACTGGTTTAAATAGTGGTTCGTCATTGAATGATAAGGTAAAGTTTTCAACTGTTAGTAATGTTTTGTGATGAGAGGGGACAAAATTCATTGTTAATGGATCAATAAACTCGATATTTTTAAGAAGCTTTTCTTTTTCTTCGATTTCTTTATCCATTCGGTTTAACAGGTTTTTTGATTTTTTCATCGCTCTAGCTGCTCTAGCGCCAATAAATCCAGTATTGTTAATCGCACCGCTATTTTTGACATTGGCACTACCATACTTATCACCTTCCCTAGCATAAGACCATTCCGCCTTTTTAGCAGCGGTTTGCTTCAAGCGTCCAACTTCTTTTTTCAGTTTCTCATTTTTTTCTTGCTCTGATTCATCTTGACGCTCTTTTTGGAATTGATAGGTTGAGTAGTTACCTTGAGAAATCGTGATTTGGCTTTTATCAATAGCTAAAATGTGATCACAGACCTCATCAATAAATAAACGGTCGTGGCTAATCACGATAAAGCCAGTTTTCTTTTGTCTTAGATAACTAGCGACTTGTTTTCGACCTAAAGCATCTAAATGGTTCGTTGGTTCATCGATTAAAGGAAAATAATCTGATTGCGAAAATAGGATCGCTAGCAAAACTTTTGTTTGTTCTCCTCCAGATAAACTAGAAAAGTCACGCCATAAAATATCTGTTTCAGTTCCTAAAAGGGTTAATTCACGCTCGACTTCCCATAATTCTCCAGCTTTTAAATCATCAATAATTTCATAAGTCATCTTATTTTTATCTTTGATTGCTTGAGGAAAATAAGAGAAATCCATTTGGTGATTAATCGTTCCAGAATAAGCTAATTCATCTTGTAATAACTTGAAAAAAGTTGTTTTTCCTCGGCCGTTTCTTCCGATTAATCCCAATTTCCAAGTGGTATCAATATTTAACTCTACATGGTCAAAGAGTGTTAATCCTGCACCATCATAACTAAAAGATAGTTGTTTAATTTCAATTGTAGACATTTTTACATCATCCTTTCAAATAAAAAAACAATCAGTCTGATTAACAGAACTGATTGCTAAGAGAAGGGAATATAAATAGCCCTTGGACGTGTAAAAGGTCATTATCTCTTATCATCTCCACCAATTCTGTCAAATTGCAGACTAATCCCGTTAAATGTAACGGTAAAATAATAGGCAATTTGCTTAAAAAATTGGTTTAGATAATCAATGGATAAATCCCTCACTTTCATTTCCTCTAATATAGCACACATTTTGTTAAATGCAACTAAAAGATGTTACCGATAACAGATTGAAGCGCTTACGTAAATTTGGTATATCTATAAGAGTAGTTATTTAAAAAGGGGAGCGATGTGAAGTGGTAAAGTTGGAAAATAAGAGAAGTGTACAAAATATACGGACTATTTTTTGTATGATGAGTTTGTTATTTATATTTTCTTTTCAGTTACAAAAAAGTTTTGCAGAAGAGGTAGAAACCCAAGTAGTTATTCACTATGAAGCGCCAGAAACTGAAAAAAATATCGATCGAAACATTTGGATTTGGCCTGAAAATGGAGCCGGTGAAGAACATTCTTTTGAAAAAGAAGATGCTTTTGGAAAATATCAAGTGATTAGTTTAAAAGGAGTGCATCAAAAAGTTGGTTTTTTAATCAAATCAAAAGGGGATTGGTCTTATCAATCAAAAGATCAATGGGTTGATACAAGTAGTGGTCGAGCACACGTTTGGTTAGATAAGGAAGGTGCGTTGTTTTATGAAGCTACAGATAAAATGAAAGCGCCTAAAAATAAAGAACTAAATGTCAATGCTCATTATTTTCGAAAAAATCAAGATTATGAGAAATGGCAACTTACCTTTAAAGTAGAAGACAGGGCACCAGAAGTTGTTAGTTTTGATACCGAAGATGACTTTGGGAGAAGTACGAATTTTAAAGTATCTTCAAAAACTGATTTTTCTAAATTAAATGTAACATTAGAGAAAAGAAATGAAAAAAACGAAGTCATTGAAACAGACGGCAAGGAACGAGTGGTATATTTGTATGAAAATCAAGGGAATCTTGATATGTGGTTAATAGAAGATGATGAACTAGTTTATGCTCATCCTGAGTTGATTGTAAAAACTCAGAAAATTAAAACAGCAACGATTGAAAAAATGAATCAAATTGATTTAGTTTTTTCAAAACCAGAATTACTAGAAAAATTAAAAACACATCAAGTTAAATTAGTAAATTCTAAAGGCAATGTACCGTTTAAAATGTTAGAGGATGATAAAGATAAACCAGTCACTCGTTTATCTCTTCAAACAGAAAAAAATTTAGATTTAGCGGAAAGCTATTCTGTAGAAACTGAAAAGGGTGAAAAGATTCCAGTAGCTATGGGTGCAGTCGTTAGAACACCAGAATTTGATAAAGCATTTTACTATGATGGCAAACTAGGAAGCGAGTACCAAAAGGCTCAGACTACTTTTACCTTGTGGGCGCCAACTGCTAAATCAGTGGAACTGGTTACTTATTCAGATCAAGGAGCAGAAAGTCCTGAAAAAGAAGTTATCTCAATGACAAAAGGTGACAAAGGAACGTTTAAAGCTAAATTAAGTGGTGATCAGGCAGGTTTAGTTTATACGTATCGTTTAACCTTCCCTGATGGTAAAGTGAATGAATCCGTTGATCCTTACGCAACTGCAGCGATTGTTAATGGCAATCGTTCTGTTGTTTTAAGTCCAAATCAAACCAATATTACTGAATTTAACCGCATGCCGGCCTTTTCAAATCCTGTTGATGCAGTGATTTATGAAGCGCATATTAGAGATTTATCCATTGCAAGTGATAGCGGGATTCAAAATAAAGGGAAATTTTTAGGTGTGGTTGAACCTGGAACCAAAAATAGTCAAAATCAAATCACTGGTTTAGATTATTTGAAGAGTTTAGGTGTGACTCACGTTCAATTTTTACCAATGTATGATTATCAAACGGTAGATGAAAGTCAACCGAATACACCACAATTTAATTGGGGATATGATCCTAAAAATTACAATGTACCAGAAGGATCGTATAGTACGGATGCAACTAATCCTTCAACACGAGTGGTTGAAATGAAACAAATGGTTAAAGGGTTACATGATAATAACATTCGTGTCATTATGGATGTGGTATACAACCACGTGTATGAAGCAAGTAGTCATGCCTTCAATCAAACTGTTCCAGGCTATTATTTTAGATACAATGAAGATGGCGGTTTAGCAAATGGAACAGGTGTTGGAAATGATGTGGCTTCAGAACGTAAAATGGCTCAAAAATATATTGTGGATAGTGTGAGTTATTGGGCGAAGAATTATCAAATTGATGGGTTTAGATTTGATTTGATGGGTATTCTGGATGTGGAAACCATGAACTTAGTTAGAGAAGAGTTAAATAAAATTGATCCTTCAATCATTGTTTTAGGTGAAGGATGGAACATGGGAACACCACTTTCAGATGATAAAAAAGCGATTCAAAAAAATGCGAATAAGATGCCAGGAATTGGGCACTTTAATGATTCGATTCGTGATAGCGTTAAAGGAAGTGTCTTTGACGGGAAAGAACCTGGGATGATCAATGGTAAAAAAGATTTAGAAAAATTAGTTGCTCAAAATATGCTAGGAGCTGAAGGTATAGAAGGATACACTGAACCTAGTCAGTTGATTCAATACGTAGAAGCTCATGATAATCTAACCTTATATGATAAATTATCATTAACAAATCCTAATGACACCAAAGAACAACGATTAAAACGTCATATGTTAGGTACGGGAATGATGCTCGTTTCTGAGGGAGTTCCTTTTATTCATGCGGGTCAAGAATTTTTAAGAACCAAAGATGGTGATGAAAATAGTTATAAATCACCAGATTCAGTGAATCAATTTGACTGGAATCGACCAAAAGAATACGAAGAGTCAGTTGATTTCTTTAAAGAATTAGTCAATTATAGAAAATCGGAACCGTTATTGAGATTAACAACCTATCAAGAAATCAAAGAAAAAGGCAAAGTGATTCAAGCTGAAAATGGAATTATTATTTATCAGTTAAGTGATGAAAGAAAAGACGTGATGATTGCTATTAATAGTAACGAAGAAGAGCGTGACATGGATAAAAAAATGATTAAAGGATTTAAAGTTGTGGCTTCTAATCAATTGGAATCAGAAAAAAGTCAAGATGGAAAAATGTTGCCATTAAGTTTAACTGTCTATGAAAAAAATAAAGAAACAACTACAACTGATTCTTCTTCAACTGAATCATCAACAAACGCAGAAAACTCAACAACGGATTCACAGGCCACGAAAGAACCAAGTGAAGAATCTAAATCATCTGAAACAAATAGTACTTCAACAAGTTCTACAAAAGAACAATTAAAAACATCAACTTCTGATGGTGTAGTGAATAAGAATGATACTGTCAAACCAACACCTACAGAAGGAAAACAATATTTTAGCCAATTATTACCTAAAACAGGAGAAGCCAAAACAGCTTTCGCATTAATTGGATTGTTAAGCTTAGGTGCAGGTTGGTTAATTTTTAGAAGAAAGAATTAGAGTGAATTAAAAATTGTTTTCTTGTAGTTACCGAATAAAATAAAAAAGATTGAGAATGATTTTTTTGTCATCCTCAATCTTTTTCTATTTTTCTAAATAATGCGTAGCTCTTGCTAAAATATCCTCTTGTATCTTCATTTTACGTGCGATGAAGAAGCCGTTACTTTCTCCAATGGCATTCATGAGTAGTTGATACTTAGGTTGTAGTGTTTGAGCGTCAAATGCCATTGCTGCTGTAATAAAATCTGTTTTTTCTGTAGCGAAGTCTTTGATTTCACCGTAATGGGTAGAGGCTAAAACGACAGTTCCACGTTTAACTAGGTTTTCTAACATGGCGATTGCTAGTGCAGCTCCTTCAGTTGGTTCAGTCCCACTGCCAATTTCATCAACTAGGACAAGTGAGTGGTTATCTGCGATGTTTAAGATATTACCCATATTATTCATATGACCTGAGAAAGTACTTAGGGCGTTATCAAAATCTTGATAGTCACCAATATCGACTAAGATATGTTTGAATAGACTAATATGACTGGTTGTTTCTGCTGGGATATAAATGCCCATCATTGTCATAAGTGTTAGTAGTCCGACTGTTTTTAAGACCACTGTTTTACCACCTGAGTTAGGTCCTGTAATAACTAATCCGCGATGTTTGTTACCAAGTTCGATAGTTAATGGAATAGCTTTTTCGCCTAATAAGGGATGTTTTCCGTTAACTAGGTGGATATAACCATCTTGATTAATATTAACTTTTTGGCCGTCTATTTCGTGACTGTATTTACCTTTAGCTACGATTAATTCTAACTTGAAGATAGTTTGAATCGTCTCGTTTAAGCTGTTTAGTTCTTGGGCGATTTCTTCTGTTAGTTTAGCAAGTATTTGATAGGTAATTGACATTTCTTCTGCTTGAGCCATTTGTAATTTTTGATTCAAGTCACGGGTATTTTCTAGTTCGATATAAGAGGTTGAACCTTTGCCTGACTCTGAAATGATTCGACCCTTAACGCTATGTTTGAAGGAGCTCTTAATCGGAACGGTTAAAATGCCATCTCTTTCAATAACTAGAAATTCTTGGATTTTAGATTTATTAGCGGCGTTGTTAATAAATTTATGTAGTTTGTCACTAATATCTGCTTTGTATTTTTGAATATTTTGTCTTGCTTTTTTTAAATCTCTGGATGCAACGGACGTTACTTGGTTGTTCTTAATTGATAAATGAATGGTTTCTTCGATTGAACGGAAACCTTGCAATTTAGTAGCGTACCCTGCTAGAATTGGCGCTAATTCTTGGTTTTTCTGGAAGAACTCTTTTAGTCTTCTGATTGATTTCAAGAAGTCAGCGATTTCAACTAACTCTTTGGCTTCTAAAACATAACCATCCTCAATTTTTTGGAATAGGCGGTCAATTTGTTCGCTTGCCATAAACGGAAAACTCTGATTTGTTTTTAAAATTGCTAGAGCTTCGCCTGTTTCTTTTTGATAGTTTAAAACTTCTTCTAAGTTGTGTGAAGTTTTAAAATTAATAATTCTTTCTTTCACGGTTTTACTTACGGCGAATGAACTAATGTGTTCTTTGATTTCGTTGAATTGTGTTTGTTCGATTGCTTGTGTTTTCATTTTTTATCTCTCTCTTTCGTTAGTTGAGAGAAATCTGTCTTTAAACAAATTAACTAGAATAAAAAAAGAGTATAGGTATCATAAATACCCATACTCTTAAATGTATATACTGAAAAGTAGTCAAAATAAATGAGTCTTCTCCTAGACACACTTATGACGCCATATAGACAGATATCTCAAATTAAAATTAAGGTACGACAAATAAAACTAGTTTTTAAGTATATTATTCATCGATTCGTATGTTTTAATTATTGGATACCTTTGGCACTCAAAAAGTTCACTCATTTCTTTTAATAGTTAATTTGTTTTATGAGGACATAATAACAGTCAGAAAAATAATTGTCAAAAGAAATCACTTTTTCATTAAATTTTTAGTTGTTTAATAGTCTAAACTTAAGTATTCTGTTGTTAGATGTAAAAAATAGGAGGAGTATCATGAGGTTTTTAACATTTTTAATCGTTGGGCTAGTCATTAGTGGACTAGATATCCTAATGTTTAAAGAAAAGAGTGTCAAAAAGAACATTGTTAATAGTATTAGTTATATAGTAGGAATTAATACCTTATCATTGTTTACCATGCGTTACATTTTAGGAAAGCAATATGTTTTGAGTTTAGCAAATTATCAAAATAGTTTTGTTTTTAAATATGCGATGTTTGCCTTAGTTTTAGGTGGGATGATTTTATTTATTAAGGGCTTAATTTTAAATAAAATCACGATTACTAAAAATGAAGAAAAGATGACGTTGTTAGCCAAAATATTTACAGGATTATCTATTCTATTTGTTTTGATTGGCGGATTTTTATGGATTGGAACAGTTTGGTTTATTGATTTCTTTGGTAAATTAACGCCAGAACAATTTTTATTTAATTTCAATTCACCCGTAACAGGAACAGCTTCTAATGTAACAGATACTGCAATTAACGGACCTGTCTTATTATTAGTGTCGTTGTTAGTTTGTTTTGTATTTCTGATCTTAACACGATTTAAACTGACATGGGGAAATAAAAAAAGTATTTCAGATAAATACGTTAAAATTGTAGGCTGGACAGCTTCAGTAGCTCTTTTAGTATTTGGGATTAGTTATAGTGTTCGTGAGTTACAATTAGTAGCTGTTTATCATGCTTATTTTGATGATTCAACATACATTAAAGATAACTACCACTCTCCAAAAGACACGAAACTAACATTTCCAACGAAAAAGAAAAATTTAGTGCATATTTATTTAGAATCATATGAAAATACATACTTTGACAAAAATTCAGGTGGGTACATGGAGAAAAATCTAATGCCTGCTTACGAAAAACTTTATGATGAAGGTGTTTCATTCTCAGAAAGCGATAAGAAAGGAGGTCCTTATCAAACATATGGTTCAAGTTGGTCAGTGGCTTCCATGGTTAACATGAGTATGGGACTACCGCTTAAAATTCCAATGGGTGGTAATTCTTATGGAAAGTCAGGTTACTTTTTACCAGGTGCGATTGGTATTGGAGATGTGCTTAATAAAGAGGGCTATAACCAAACGATTATGTTTGGAGCGGATGCTGATTTTGGTGGCCTAACTTCTTTCTTTAATAACCATAAAGATTTTACTATTTATGACTGGAAGTATGCTAAAGAAAAAGGGAAGATTCCAAACGATTACAAAGTTTGGTGGGGCTACGAAGATAAAAAACTTTATGAGTATGCCCAAGAAGAAATTACTCGTTTAGCCAATGAAGGAAAACCATTTAACTTCACTATGGAAAATGCAGACACACATTTCCCTAATGGTTATATTGAAAAAGACACACCGCGTCCTTTTGATCAGCAGTATGCGAATGTTATTTTCCATTCACAACAGCAAGTGGTTGATTTTGTTAAATGGATTCAAGAACAGCCTTACTATGAAGATACTGTGATTGTTTTAACTGGGGATCACTTAAGTATGGATAAAAAGTTCTTTAAAGATTTTGATCCTAATTATCACCGTACGACAACAAACTTAATTATCAATGGTGATTTTGAAAATAAAGATATTAAAACGAACAACCGTCAGTTTGCGCCATTTGATATGTATCCAACGATTTTATCAGGTATGGGTGTTGACATTGAAGGAAATAAATTAGGTCTTGGAACAGATCTTTCATCCAAAGAGAAAACATTAATTGAAAGAGATTCATTAGAAAAAGTTAATGAAGAGCTATCTAAAAACAGTAAATTCTATAATAATGAATTTGTGTCAGAAAAGAAAAATAGTAATTACTAGAGTAAATGAAAAGTCTTGAACGCTTGATTCAAGGCTTTTTTTATTTTAATTTAATTAAGTTTAGATGAAAAAATGTTCGGTAATTTTCACAATACTTTACAAAAGGATAAAAAAACGGTTATAATAAAAAAATATGATGATAACATAATTAGAATTCTAATCATTTTATCATTTTTAATGTAAAGGGGGAATTGAGATGATTTCATTTAAAAATGTGGAGAAGTACTATGGTTCTTTCCATGCCTTAAAAGACATCAATCTAACAATTGAAAAGGGTGAAGTGGTTGTAGCTATTGGTCCTTCAGGATCAGGAAAAAGCACAATGTTGCGTTGTATTAACGCCCTTGAGGAAATTACAACAGGAGAGTTATTTGTGGATGGCGTGGACATCCATGACAAAAAAACTAACTTAAATGAAGTAAGAAAAAATTTAGGAATGGTCTTCCAGCATTTTAATTTATACCCAAATATGACCGTCTTAGAAAATGTGACGATTGCACCAATAAAAGTATTAAAAGAAGATAAAGAATCGGCCATTAAAAAGGCAGAAAAGTTACTAGATAAAGTGGGCATGTTACATAAAAAAGATGAATACCCAACCCAATTATCTGGTGGACAACAACAACGAATCGCGATTGCAAGAAGTTTAGCTATGGAACCAGATGTGATGCTCTTTGATGAACCAACATCAGCTCTTGATCCAGAAATGGTTGGAGAAGTTTTAGATGTTATGAAGTCTTTAGCAAAAGAATCAGGCATGACAATGATTGTTGTGACGCATGAAATGGGATTTGCCAGAGAAGTAGCAGATCGAGTGATCTTTATGGCGGATGGCAAAATTTTAGAGGACCGTGAATCTGAAAGTTTCTTTGATAACCCTAAAGATGAACGAGCAAAACAATTCTTGAGTAAAATTATTAATCACTAGGAGGCGAGTGGATGAAACGGCAATTAAATAAATTAGCCTTTCTTTTTTTGTTTGGCGGTCTTTTTTTTATTTTAACTGGATGTAAAAGCGAGAATGTCGCAAATACAGATACCTTAGAAAAAGTTCAATCAAATGAGAAAATAGTTTGGGGAGTTAAATACGATACAAAGTTGTTTGGTATGATGAATATTGAAGAGCGAAAAGTTGAAGGCTTTGATATTGATATAGCTTCTGCAGTGACAAGACGAGTTTTAGGTGAGGATGGAAAAGCTGAGTTTGTTGAAGTGACGTCAAAAACCAGAATACCCTTACTTAAAAATGGGAATATTGACGCTATTATAGCAACGATGACGATTAGTGAGGAACGTAAGAAACAGGTTGATTTCTCAGATGTTTACTTTGATGCAGGACAGTCATTGTTAGTTAAAAAAGGTAGTGACATTAAGAGTGTAACTGATCTAAACAAAGGAAAAACAGTTTTAGCTGTGAAAGGTTCAACCTCAGCAGAGAATATTAGAAAGCATGCACCAGAAGCTAAAGTTCTTGAATTAGAAAATTACGCTGAAGCGTTCACAGCGCTTCAATCAGGTCAGGGAGATGCCATGACTACAGATAATTCAATTTTACTTGGTATGTCGGCAGAGAATCCTGACTATGTTTTAGCGGGTGAAAAATTCACGGATGAGCCTTATGGAATTGCTCTAAACAAAGAACAAGAGATGTTTAAAAAGGCAGTTAATAAAGCCTTAAAAGAGATGAAACAAGACGGTGAATATGCCGAGATTTATCAAAAATGGTTTAAAGAAGAAGCCAAGTAGTTAGGAGGAAAACAGATGCTAAGTATCTGGCAAACATATCAAGGGGATATTTTATCAGGGTTAAAAATCACGCTATTTGCAAGTTTAACAGCCTTATTCTTTAGTTTAATTATTGGAACAATGATGGCAATCTTTCAAATATCAAAAAATAAGTGGGTAAAAGTATTAGGTAACAGTTATGTTAACTTATTTAGAAATTTACCATTATTAATTGTGGTTATGTTTTTCTTCGTTGTGATGCCTCTTTATGGATTTAAGTTAGATGGAATCGCAGCAGGAACAATTGGTTTAACTCTTTATACATCTGCGTTTATTGCAGATACAGTTAGAGCAGGAATTGAAGGTGTTCCTAAGGGACAAATGGAGGCTGGAATTGCCTCTGGACTTAATTATCGTCAAGTGATGATTTATATTGTCTTACCACAAGCTTTTAAAATTGTGATTCCGCCACTGGGTAATCAATTTATCAATTTAGTGAAGAATTCATCAATTTTAGCGATGGTAACAGGGGCTGATTTAATGTATCAAGGTGATCTGGTCGCAAGTACAACTTTTAATACGATTGGAACTTATACGTTGATTGGTTTGATTTATTTATTACTGACACTACCATTATCTTATTTTATGAAATATTTAGAAACCAAATTAGCGAGTAACTAAGGAAGGGAGTTGGTTAAATGGATTTCCTACAAGCATTTACATGGACGAATTTACGTTTTATTTTAGATGGTTTTGTTGTGACTCTTGAAGTGGCAGTTGTATCGATTATACTAAGTTTTATTATTGGTTCATTAATGGGAATTATACGTTATTTAAAAATCCCTGTGGTATCAGTTGTTTTTGGAATCATTGTTGATATTATCCGAAATTTACCGTTACTATTAATTATTTTCTTTACGTATTTTGCCTTACCACAAATTGGGATTCAATTTAGTATTTTTTGGTCAGCAGTAATCGCCTTAACAATTTTTGAATCAGCAATGCTCTCAGAAATTATTCGTGGCGGACTCTTAGCAGTACCGAAAGGTCAATTAGAGGCGGGGATGTCTACTGGTCTAACAAGAATTCAAACCGTGTTTTATATTGTCTTACCACAAGGTTTGAAACTAATGGTACCACCGTTAGTGAGTCAATTTGTCTCATTAATTCGTGATACATCATTAGCAGTTATTATTTCTTTACCAGAATTAACACACAATACGAAAATTATTTACGCACAACATCCAAATACAGTCTTGCCAATGTTCTTCATGATGGCAGCTTGTTACTTTGTCGTGTGTTATTCACTATCTAAGTTTTCAAAACGCTTTGAAGTAACTTACGGAAAATAAAAGTGAATTAAAAGGCGGTTTGCTCCAAGCAACTGGAGGTAATCAAGAACAATTGGCATTTTCAATTGATCTTGATTAGTGAAGTTGCCGAAGGAGTAGACTTTAAAATCCGGATTCGATAAAAATACTTAGAAGGTTGGCTTAATTGTCACCCTTCTTTTTTTATTCATGTTATAATGGAAAAGATTTTAAAAGACGGATAAAAGAGGTAATTCAAATGACAACTAAAGATAAAGTATTAGCTTTTTTAGAAAACAATAAAGGTACCTATATTTCTGGGGTAAAGATAGCAGAGGCAATTGAAGTTTCAAGGAATTCTGTTTGGAAGGCAATTAAACAATTAGAAACAGAAGGATTTGAAATTGATGCCATAACAAATAAAGGATACAGACTAGCAGAATCTAGTGACCAACTTTCTAAAATAGGAATTGTAGAAAATTTATCAACTAAAGAATTAAGTAGTGATATTTTTTATTTTGATGTGATTGATTCTACCAATAAAAAAGCGAAAGAGTTGGCGATGTTAGGAGCTAAGCATGGGACGTTAGTCGTTTCTAATGAACAAACAGCAGGTAAAGGACGTTACGGTCGTAGTTTTGAATCGCCAAAAGATAGTGGCATTTACATGAGCTTAATTTTGAGACCACAAGAGTTAAGTTATAGTGATCCAACGATTATCACAGCTTACGCAGCCGTTATTGTTTCTGAGACGATTGAAGAGTTAACAGGCAAGAAAATCGGTATTAAATGGGTGAACGATTTATTTTATCAAGACAAAAAGGTCTGTGGTATTTTAACAGAGGCAGTCACTGATTTTGAAAGTGGGCAAATAGAATGGATTGTACTCGGTATGGGAATCAATATCTCGACAAGTGAGGCTATTTTTTCAGAAGAAGTTAGAAATAAGGCGGGAGCCATTTTTAATGAAAACGAAACAGCAGTTAATCGCAATCAATTAGTAGCAAAATTATTGGAAGGTTTATTAAAACGCCATGTACAGTTATCTAAAAGTGAGTTAATGTCTGAGTATAAAAATAAATCAATCGTCCTAGATAAGAAAGTGATGATTCAACAAGGACAAGATAGCTATATGGTTAGGATTACTGATATCGATGAAGAGGGACAGTTAATTATTGAGACAGAATCTGGGAAAGAACGTGCTTTTAATTCAGGAGAGATAAGAATTATATTCAATTAATTGTCACCTTATTTAAATTCAAAGTTGACAATTGAAAACTTTCTTTTTATAATAATAAAAAGAGAGGGGCAATAAATTTTTATGAATACTTTTAAAACAGCACAAATTAGTCGAATAGGATTATTTACAGCATTAACAATTGTTATGTCACAAATCAGCATCCCCATGCCATACGGTGTACCGATGACAATGCAGACGTTTATCATTCCTTTAATCGCATTATTATTAGGAAAAAAAGAAGGAACTTTAGTAGCTATTATATATATCATTTTGGGAATGGTTGGATTGCCAGTATTTGCGGGTTTCACGGGTGGTTTAGGGATTGTCTTAGGACCTACTGGTGGGTTTATACTGTCATTTCCAATAATGGCATTCTGTGCGGGAATGGCGAGTCAAAAGACAAGTAAAGTAAGTATCATTTTGTGGTTAGCTACAGGGTTTGTCCTTAATTTTGCAATTGGTATGGTTTACTTTTCAATGATGACGTCTAATTCTTTAGAGGTGGCATTTACAGCTTGTGTCTTACCATTTATACCAACATCGATTATTAAAATTGGTTTAATTATTGTGTTAGAAAAAAAATTGAGAAGTTTAGTTTTAAAAAGATTACCCAATTAAATAAAATACTGAGGACTGTGACTTTTTATGTCATGGTTCTTTTTTATTGACAATCTAGAATTACGGAGATATCATAGATTACAAATATCCGTGATTGAAGGTGAAAACACTGAAATATTCTAAAGCAACTGACTATGCACTTCATACTATGCTGTTCTTAAGCCAATCTAGAAGAGGTGAAACCGTTAGTGTGATTGATCTAGCCCAAAAGCAAAACATTTCCCCTACCTATCTTTCTAAAATATTAACGAAACTATCAAAAGAAGGTTTAGTTAAAGCGACATCTGGTGTTAAAGGTGGCTACCGAATTGCGTCTAATTGGCAAGAAATATCTTTTTTAGACATCGTTCATGCCATTGAAGGTCGGCAATCTTTGTTTGAATGTTACGTTCATGAAGATCCTAACTGTGGCATAAAGAAAGTGATGTATGAAGCAGAGAGCAGGATGGAAGAAGTTTTAAAGAATCAAACGTTAGGTACTTTACTAGAAAATCAGTAGAGTACTTAGTTTTTAAATTAATTGTGGATATTAAATATCTTTAATAGGAGTGTTTAGATGAGTTTCATACTTTTTTTAATTTTGGGAATCGCAGCAGGAGCGTGTTTCCCAGTTCAAGCAACGATCAATTCTAGATTAGCTAGTTTTGCTAAAAATCCTTTAACGGCATCTTTGATTGCTTTTTCAGTTGGAAGTGTGGTTTTATTTGTATTAGTGGTTCTTTTTAATTTTAAGTCCTTTTTCACTATGGATACCAGTGTTTCACCTTTAATTTTTATAGGTGGGCCAATTACAGGTGTCCTCTATAATGTGGCGAATATTATTTTATTTTCTAAAATAGGGGCGATGATTACAACGATTATCACAATCACTGGACAAATGGTCATGGGAATGCTGATTGATCATTTTGGCTTGTTAGGAATGCCAGTATCTGAAATATCTGCAAATAGATTAGTAGGTATTAGTATTATGTTAGTCGCAATCTTTTTGTTTCAAAAAAGTAAGGTTCAAGGAAGTTCAGAAGAAAGTATTTCCAAAAAATGGTTATTGATTGGTGTTATAGCGGGAACTTTTCCACCGCTTCAAGCCGCTTTTAATGGTCAACTACGTGTGGCAACACAATCTGTATTACTATCCACATTCCTTTCTTTTTTTATTGGTGCAATCATATTAGTTCTAATTTTGTTATTAGTTGAAAAAAGAATCGACATTCCAAGAGTAGACACAGTGGGTGAGAAACTTCCTTGGTGGCTTTATGTTGGTGGATTATTTGGAATTGTTATTGTAGGAGGCAATATTCTAGTCATTCATACACTAGGTTCAATCATCACAACTATTGTCTTTATTTTAGGTCAATTAGTCATGGCGACGTTAATTGATCGAATGGGTGTATTCGGACTACAAAAACGAAAAATAATGCCCATGCAGTACGCCTCAATAGGAATGATTGTTTTTGCACTATTTTTAGTGTAATACGATAAAAAAATCGAGGCAGACCATGATTTAAAGGTCTACCTCGATTTAATTATTGATTAAAAACTTTTTTTAACACTTTTCTAGCGCCTAAATCTTGGGTCTCGCGGTAATTGTCTTTATGAATTTCTGTCATTCTTTGAAGTTGTTTTTCTGAAAGAGTCATAGATTCAATCAAGACGTACCACTCAACATTTTCAGTTAGAGGTGGTGTTGTTAGTGAACCAAGATAGTGATAATAGTCTAAGTTTTTAGGGACTAAGTTAAGTAAATTAATATGGTTATCAAATTCAGATTCGTCCAAGTGACTTAGAATATCATCAATGGTTGAATTAGCTGCTCCGACTTCGAAATGGACAGCAATAACAGCCATTTTACCACTCTCAGATTGATGCACGAGATGAAGTTCTAAGGGGAAATCTTTCCCATCAATGGTATGCTCACCTTTAGCGTGAAAATGAAATTGTTGAAACTCAAATTTTCGATTATTAATGGATGCCACACCATTTAAATAACCTTGAATACAGTAGCCTGTATTAACAATAGCGTTTGCTTTTTTTCGGTAACGTAAGATAATATCGCCATCATCATTCATTGGTAGAGTATCATTGTTTACTATATCTATTGGAGATTGGTATTGGTGAGATGGGCAAACCCATTCTTCTTTTTTTTCATAGTTCCAATCCACAGCATTAAATTTAATTTTTTTCATACGTTTGGACTCCTTAATAAAGAATAAGTTGTAAAAATTTTACCTAAAAAAAAGGAATTGTACAAATATAACGCATTGAAAAGAATAAAAAAAATAACTTGACTTCTTAGAATAGTTCCTGTAAATTAATACTCAACATAACAAATGTATTCCGTTGAATAGGAAAGTATGAATAATAAGTAGCGTAGAGAGATCTTGGTTGGTGAAAAAGATTGTACAAGTTATTTAGAAAATGGCCTTGGAGGAAAATCGTCGATAAGTAGGCGATTAACGGGTAGCTCACCGATATCAGGAGCACTAATAACTCTAGTTACTTTTTGGAGCGTTAGTTGAGGGAAACAAATTGTTTCTAAAAAAAGGTGGTACCGCGAATAATATTCGCCCTTTTATTAGCTTAGGCTAGTAAAAGGGTTTTTTTTTATATCAAAAAAGCATTGATTAAGTAAGTATATTAAGAAATCATTTAAAAGAGAGCTTCGGTTGGTGAAAAGAAGTAATGAGGAATTAATAGAAAATGGCTTAAGAGCATTTTTATCCAAGTCTTGAGTATAAGGATAAAACGGCAGCGTCCGTTATCACGCTAGAGTATGATGGTACTTGAAGAGTAGTTACATGTGAGTGTAGCTAAAAATGAGGTGGTAACGCGTTAAAAACGTCCTCAAAAGCATTGTTTAGGCAATGTTTTTGAGGGCGTTTTTTATTTATATAAAAGGAGTGGGAAAATGATTAGATTAGAAAAAATAGACGTAACCTTTAAGCAAGATAAAAAAGAAATTAAGGCAGTTAGAGATGTTTCTCTTGAGGTAAAAAAGGGAGAAATATTTGGGATTGTGGGTTATTCAGGAGCTGGAAAAAGTACTTTAGTTCGAGTGATTAATTTACTACAACGACCAACAAATGGAGAAGTCAAAGTACGAGGAACATCTCTTACTAAATTGAACAGTAAAGAATTACGAGAAGAGCGGAAAAATATAGGGATGATTTTTCAACATTTTAATTTGATGAATCAACGAACGATTTATGACAATGTAGATTTTTCATTAAAGTATTCTAAGTTATCAAAAGCAGCAAGACAGAAAAAAGTTTTAGACTTACTAAAATTAGTTGGTTTAGAAGATAAGGTGACAGCCTACCCAAACCAATTATCTGGGGGACAAAAACAACGGGTCGCCATTGCTAGAGCTTTAGTCAATGACCCTGAAATACTATTATGTGATGAAGCGACTAGCGCTCTTGATCCTAAAACCACGGCTCAAATTTTAGAATTATTAAAAGAATTAAATGAGAAATTAAACTTAACCATTGTTTTAATTACTCATGAGATGCAAGTCGTGAAAAACATTTGTCACCGAGTTGCGGTGATGGAAGATGGAAAAGTGATTGAGGAAAAACGGACGATTGAATTATTCAGTAACCCAGAAAAAGAATTATCTCAAGATTTTATAAAAACAGCGACTCACATCGATCAAGCACTGGAAACTATTTTAAACCATCAAGTCTTATCTAGCTTAGCCGTAGATGAAGAACTCGTTGAGTTATCATATGTAGGAAATCAAACGGCAGAACCGTTAATTGCTGATTTATATAGTAAGTTCCAAGTGAAGACTAATATTTTATACGGCAATATCGAGATTATTCAAGACACACCAATCGGGCATTTGATTGTTAATTTAAAAGGAAACAGTACCCAAAGAAGTAAGGCTTTAAGCTATTTAGAAACACAACAAGTTAAGGTCAAAACAATTAAACAAACGAAAGAAAAACAAATTATTTCTTTAGTAGAAGGAGGATTTTAATGAACGAGTTGATACAGAATTTGTTACCTAATGCCTCACAGATTCCCAATGAATTTGTTGATGCGACGATTCAAACAATTTACATGGTTTTTTGGACCACGTTAATTGCAGGCATTTTAGGAATATTACTTGGTTTATTGCTGATTATTATTGGACCTAAGGGGTTCTTAAAAAATAATTGGTTATACAACATACTAGATAAAGTGATTAATACAGTGAGGTCGATTCCTTTTATTATTTTACTGACCTTATTGGGAGTGGTGACTCGTTTCATTGTTGGAACAACCATTGGTGAAACGGCTGCACTTGTTCCTTTGATTATTGGGGTGGTTCCTTTTTACGCGCGTCAAATCGAGAATACCCTTTTAGAAGTTGACCCTGGTGTGATTGAGGCAGCAGAATCAATGGGAACGTCACCTGTAGGAATTTTATTTAGAGTTTATTTAATCGAAGGGTTACCAGGAATTGTTCGAGTTTCTGCAGTTACGGTGATTAACGTGATTGGTTTTACCGCCATGGCTGGAGCTGTGGGTGCCGGAGGTTTAGGTAATTTAGCTGTCACAAGAGGTTACAACAGATTTCAAACAGATATTACAGTAGTAGCGACACTGTTAATCTTAGTTTTAGTTTTTACGAGTCAATGGGCAAGCAATAAAATAATTAAAAAAATTAGTCATTAAAAAGGAGAAATTATCATGAAAAAAATATTAAAAGCAAGTTTAATCTTATTAGCTATTACAGGAATCGCCGCAGGATGTTCTAAGGGAGATGCCAAAGAAAGTAAAGAAGAGCAAAAAACAGTAAAGTTAGGCGTGATTGGTGCAGATACAGATGTTTGGGATGATGTTCAAAGTCGTTTAAAGGATGAAGGAATTAAGTTAGAATATGTGAAATTTAGTGATTACAATCAACCAAATGGGGCTTTAGCAGATGGTTCCATTGATTTGAACGCCTTCCAACATCAATTCTTTTTAGATAATTACAACAAAGAACACAAAACTGATTTAGTATCCATTGGGAACACAGTAAATGCACCAATGGGAATTTATTCAGATAAAGTAAAAGACCTCAAAGAACTAAAAGAGGGAGCTGAAATTGCGATACCTAATGATGTAACCAATGGTGGTCGTGCTCTGTTACTACTTCAAACAGCAGGTATCATTAAAATTGATCCAAGCAAAGGACAAGCACCAACCGTTTCAGATATTACTGAGAATAAAAAGAAGGTAAAAGTGACAGAACTAGATGCGGCTCAAACGGCAAGAGCGCTGCAAGATGTAGATATTTCAGTGATTAATAGTGGGGTCGCCGTTGATTCTGGTTTTAATCCTCATAAAGATGCGATTTTTGAAGAACCAGTGGATGAAAAATCAAAACCTTACGTAAATATAATTGTTGCTAGAAAAGAAGATGAAAACAATAAAGTATACCAAAAAATAGTGGATGCTTATCAGACAGAGGAAACAAAGAAAGTTATCGAGAAAACTTCTAAAGAGACAAGTTTTCCAGCGTGGGAAACATTTGGACGAAAATAATAAATATATAGACCACTTTAAGAAATATTGCTTAAATTTAGAGCTAATATTACAAAAGTGTTACAAAGCATGTTAGGATGTAGTTATAAATAGAGTTTTAATACAGAAGAAAGGGTGAATGAAAATGAAAAAGTTTAGAATTGCTGTTGTTGCTTTGTACTTTTTGTCTTTTGTTTCTCCTGTAGTGTCTCTAGCGGCTACAGCTCCTAAAAAAGTGAATAATGGAACAACCAAAAAAGAAGTCAAATCTTCCTTTGTTATGAAAAATAGTCAAGTGACAGTTGGAGATAAATGGTCTTCTGATTTAAACTTTGTCTCAGCAACAGATGACGCAGGTAAAAAACTAGTTTGGAAAGATATTAGTAAAAATGTGACAACCAAAGGAACGGTGGATACGGCAAAAGTTGGTAAGTATCCGGTCACCTATACATGGAATAAGATTACCCAAACAGTTAATGTTGAAGTCATCGAAAAACCAAAACCTAAAATAGCCTTAAAAGAAATTAAAGCTAAAAGTGTGACCATCACTCAAGGTCAAAATTTTGATGTGTCACAAGTCTTTGAATCAGCGACAACAACAGATGGTAAAGTTCTTAGTTACAATGATGTTGTTAGTTTACTCAAAGTTGAAAACTTAGTTAACACGAATCAACCAGGAACCTACAATGTAACGTTCACAAGTGGCACTTTAAAAGCAGTTTCTACAGTGACAGTTGTTGCTAAAAAAGTTGAACCCACTGAATTGAAAGTTGTAAATAGTACGTTGAAAGTGGGAGATAAATGGTCACCAAATATGAATTTCCAAGGTGTCCTTATGTCGGACGGCACCATGTTAAATTGGAATCAAGTAGCCAAAGATTTAGTAGTAAGTGGTGGCGTTGATACGACAAAAGCTGGTAATTACGATATCACTTATCAATACGGTAACTTCAAACAGACTATTACAGTAACAGTTGAAGCAAAAGAAATCATCACTGTTCAAGAGATTAAAGTTAAAGATACAACGTTGACTGCCAATGCTAAATGGGAAGCCAAAGATAATTTTGATTATGTCCTACTTTCAAATGGACAAAAACAAACTTGGGATGAAATTGGTAAAGATATTGTTGTTAAGGGTGCAGTGGATACAACTAAGCCTGATACTTACAAAGTAACTTATACATACGGTGGGAAAGAAGCTGTAGCAACGATTAATGTGAAAGCTCAAGAAATGGTGAAAGTTCAAGAAGTGGTGGTGAAAGATAGCGCATTAGAATTAAATTCTAAATGGGAAGCTAAGGATAATTTCAACTATGTTCTCATGTCAGATGGTACCAAACGTGAGTTTAAAGACGTTGAAAAAGAGTTGAAAATTAAAGGTGAGGTTAATACAAAAAAAGCTGGTACTTACAAAGTGGTTTACACTTTAGAAGATAAATCAGCCACAGCCACAATTAATGTGAAAGCCCAAGAAGTCGTGAAAGTTCAAGAAATTTCAGTGAAAGATACGAATTTACCACGAGGTACTAAATGGAAAGCTAGAGATAACTTCAATTATGTGTTAATGTCAGATGGCACGAAACGTCAATGGAAAGATGTTGAAAAAGAGATTAAGGTGACTGGTAAAGTTGATAATCAACAGGCAGGAACCTACAAAGTAACTTATAAATACGAAGATAAAGAAGCAACTGCTAAAGTGACGGTTAAGGACATGGAAGTGATTAAAGTCCAAAGTATAACTTTAAAGAATACAACCCTTGATTATGGTAGTAAGTGGGAAGCAAAAGACAACTTCGTCAGTGCTCGTTTAACAAGTGGCGTGGATCAAAGTTGGAAAGACGTCGCTAAAGATATTAAAGTTAAAGGCTCAGTAGATACGCAAAAGCCTGGTACGTATAAAGTTGTTTACACATTAGCAGATAAATCTGAAACAGCAACCATTACTGTTAAAGAGAAGAAAAAAGCAGTGGTTAAGCCAACAACCAAAACAACGAAAAAAACATATCCTGTCACAACTAGAAAAACATTACCTCAAACAGGAACGAAGGAAAACATCAAACTCTTCGTAGGTGGTATTTCTCTAGTTATCGGGGTAGGATCTCTTCTTATCATTAAACTAAGAAAAGAAGAACTGTAAATATATAACCAAAAGAGCAGCAACAGGAGTAAAAACCTGTTGTTGCTCTTTTAATTATCTCTAAAAAAAGAGACTCACAAGTTCTGTGAGCCCCTCAATGATAACCTCTTATAAAACGTCGGCTTCTCCAATAAGTTCTGAGTGTGCGACTGTGTTTGTTTTGCTTAATGTCATTAATGGTGCTTTATCAACGTTTGTTAAAGCAACGATAATGTCAGTTTGTTTACCAGCGCTTGCAACAGCGTCTAAATCCATTGTAGCGATTAAAGTGTCAGCAGTTACGCTATCTCCTTCTGAAACTTTTACATCAAATGGCTTACCAGCAAGTTCGACAGTATCTAATCCCATATGAATCAGAACTTCAATGCCTAAGCTAGAAGTAATGCCAATCGCGTGTTTTGTATTGAAAATATTCGTTACTTTTCCTTCAACAGGAGCGTAAACATGTGTATCTGTAGGTTTAATGGCAAATCCGTCACCCATCATTTTTTGAGAAAAGACTGGATCAGGTACTTCTGTAATTGGAATACAAGATCCGTTTACTGGAGCGTAAAAACTTTCAGTACCAACTTGAGTTACTTCTGGATTAGAAACGGCTTCTTCTTCATTGATAGTAGGTGCATCAACTTTCCCACCAACAGGATCTAATTTATTTAAGATACCACGTTGTCTGAAGAAAATAGTCAAAATAATTGGTACAACGATAGCGATTGCCATTCCGATACCAAAATTAATTTTTGAACCAGATTGAATAGATATAAGGGCAGGTAAACCACCAATACCCACACCAATTGCTTTAACGTTCATCACAGTGATGTAGCATCCAGCAATACCAGAACCAATCATTGCAGCAACGAAAGGATATAGGAATTTTAAGTTAATCCCAAACATAGCAGGCTCAGTAACACCTAAGTAAGCTGAAATAGTAGAAGGAATTGAAACTTGTTCTTCTCTTTTATTTCCTCTATGTAGATAAACAACTGCTAATACCGCAGAACCTTGAGCAATATTGGATAAAGCAACCATTGGCCAAAGTGTTGTATAGCCAAGGTCAGCAACCATTTGTAAATCAATGGTTAACATTAAATGATGTAAACCAGTGATAACAAGTGGTGCGTAGAATGTTCCATAAATAATACCGAATAACCAAGAGAAGTTAGAATCAATTGCTGTAGAAACGACGTTAGTAATTTGGCTACCAATAGCCCAACCAACTGGACCTAAGATAACATGTGCAGCTAATACAGTTGGTACTAATGAAAGAAAAGGTACGAAAATCATTGAAATTGATTGTGGGACATACTTTCTAAAGAAAATCTCTAGATAAGCTAACATGAAACCGGCTAACATGGCTGGAATAACTTGGGCTTGATACCCAATCATTTGAACTTGCGCAAACCCAAAGTCCCAAACAGGGATATCAGCTGCAGCAGTTGATGCTACCCCGTATGCATTTAGAAGTTGTGGGGAAACTAGGGTAATCCCTAGGACAATTCCTAAAATCTGAGTCGTCCCCATTTTTTTAGCAATACTCCATGTAATCCCAACTGGTAGGAAATGGAAGATAGCTTCACCAATTAACCAAAGAAACGAGTGAACACCTGCCCAAAATTGTGAATGTTCAATGATCGTTTGACCACCAAAAGCGCCAATTGGCACACCGTCCATTAAATTTCTAAAACCGAGAATCAAACCACCAATAATAATTGCAGGGATAATAGGGGCAAATACTTCTGCTAAAACAGAAACCGCACGTTGAACCACGTTTAAGTTTTGTTTAGCTGCTTCTTTTCCAGCGTCCTTAGAGACACCAGAGATACCAGATACTGCTGAAAAATCATTAAAGAAAACGGGTACATCATTTCCGATAATAACTTGAAACTGTCCAGCATTCGTGAACATTCCTTTGACGACTGGGATGTCATCGATTTTGTCTTCATCTGCTTTACTCGGGTCGTTTAAAACAAAGCGCATACGAGTGGCACAATGACTAACTGCAGCGATATTATCTTTACCACCAATAAATTCAAGTAAATCTTGAGCTTCCTTTTGATATTTTCCCATGTTTGTCACTCCTTTTTATTTAACTTGTCTAGTCAAGTTGTTTTTTACAAATTAATCATAACTATTTTTGCATTTTTTTGCAAGCGTTTTTATGTAAAAATATTTTTTTAAAGGTATAAACCTTTATATGATAAGGTTTTATAAAAAGCGTTATTTAATATTATTATCTTTTGAATTGTCAATCGACTATTTTTTTGCTATTATAATTTTATAAATGTATATACAAGTATAAGGGGTGTATTTATGATAATGTTAAAAATTTATGAGCAAAAACCAAGTGTTATAAGTAATAATGAGGAAAATATGGTTTTACTAGATCAATTAAAAATAGAAGATGAGTTACTAAAAGTAAAACAAATCATTAATAAAAAAGAAATAAAAGGTGCCGTTTTCTTTAACGAAACTTTAAATGATAAAGAATTAACAGAAACGCTCTATACATTAACAGAAACTTTGAATATCCCAGTGTGTTTAAATGATGAGACAAAAAATATGGAGAAAGAAATTCAAAAAAAATGTGAAGACTATCCTTTTGAGTTAACTTATTTTGATTATCCTAAAGGAAAACAAGAATATTCCGTTGAATCATTATTAACAGTAGGTAATGGCTATCTTGGTTTGAGAGGAACAAGTCCAGAGATGTCGATTTCAGATAGTAATTATCCAGGAACTTATGTTGCGAGTGTTTATAATACAGCTGAATCACTTGTTGAAGGCGCAACGATTGAAAATGAAGATTTTGTTAATCTACCAAATGGACAAAAAATGTACTTAGTTGTTGATGGAGAAATTATTACTATTGAAGATAACGAACTAAGTTCAATTAAGCGAACAATGAATTTAAAAACAGGTGAATTAACCATTAATACTGAGCTAATTTTAAAAAATGGTGCTCATCTTTCAATTTGTGTGAACAAAATGGCGAGCATGGCACATAGAAATTATTACGGTCTTAAGTATTCATTTAAAATCAATCAATCAGTGAGTGATATTCAATTTATTTCAGAATTAGATGGAGATGTGTATAACTATAATGTGGAACGTTACCGTAAATTAACTAACCACCACTTAACTGTTATGGACAAAAAAGCTGACGGAACAAAAGCCTCTCTTTTAGTAAAAACAAACCAATCGAACATTGAAGTTTATCAAGAAAGTCACTTGTTAAGTCAAGATATCGATTTAGATAAACTAGAGAACCAAGTATTAGATAAAAAAGTTAAACAGCTGGTTACGTTAGATATTAAAGAAAACCAATGGCTAACTGTTGAGAAAATAGTTTTTGTTACTAAAAATCAAACTGAGGATAAGGCGTTAGAAGAGTTTCCAACATATGCTAAGTTACTGGCTGATTCAGCAACAGAATGGGAAAAATTATGGCAAGAAGCCTCAATTAAAGTAACCGGCGATTTAATGTCACAAAAAATGTTGAATTTACATACGTATCATATGCTAAGCTCAGCTTCTCCAAATGGAAATAAAGAATTGGATGCATCAATTACCGCTAGAGGTCTACACGGTGAAGCTTACCGTGGTCATATTTTCTGGGATGAATTATACATGTTGCCTTTCTATATCATTCATTTCCCTGAAACAGCAAAACAATTATTGATGTATCGTTATGATCGTTTAGAAATGGCTAAAAAATTAGCCAAAGATGAAGGTCATTTAGGTGCTATGTATCCTTGGCAATCTGGATTAGATGGTCGCGAACAATCTCAAAAACTTCACTTGAATCCATTAAGTGGTGAGTGGAAAGAAGATTTAAGTTGCAGACAACGTCACGTTTCCTTAGCGATTGCTTATAATGTGTGGTCTTACTATCAATATACGAAAGACCAAGCCTTTTTAAACGAATGTGGTGTCGAAATGTTAACAGAAATTACAAAATTCTGGTTATCATTAACAAGCTACAACGAAAGCGAAAATCGTTACTCAATCACTGGTGTTATGGGTCCAGATGAGTTCCACGAAGCTTATTCTGATAGAGAAAAGGGCGGTTTGGACAACAACGCTTATACTAATTTAATGGTCACTTGGTTGCTAGATATTATGCCAACGGTTAAAAAGGAAAGTGGTCAGTCGATTGCTCTTGATTTTGAAAAAATGGAAGATGTTCGAAAAAAATTAAAATTAGAGATTAATGAAGAAGGTGTCATTGCTCAATTTGATGGCTACTTTGAATTGAAAGAAATTGACTGGGACTACTACCAAAATAAATATGGCAATGTTTACCGTATGGATCGTATTTTACATGCAGAAGGAAAAACGCCAGATGACTATAAGGTTGCTAAGCAAGCCGATAGTTTGATGATTTTTTATAACTTCCCGAAAGAAACGGTGACGGATTTATTAACAACATTAGATTATCATTTGCCAGAAGATTATGTAGAGAAAAATCTTTTATATTACTTAAACCGAACATCACATGGTTCAACATTATCTCGTGTGGTTCATTCACAACTTGCTGAAATGGTTGATGACCGTGAGTTGGCATGGAAGTTATATCAAGAAGCTCTTTATTCTGATTACCGAGACATCCAAGGTGGAACAACAGCGGAAGGTATTCATACGGGGTTATGGCATCTACGTTACACATTACCTTATCTGCCTTTGCAGGTCTAGATATTAGAGGTGAAGTGATTAAATTTGATCCTCATTTACCAGAACGATGGTCAGAGTTGACTTTCACATTCAGTAAACAATCAGTAAGGTTTAAAGTGACTATTAACAAAGACAAAATGATTGTTTGTGTAAATAAAGATTGTGTAGTGATGATTGGTTCTGAATTAGTGTCTTTAAAAAAAGGATCAGAAAACGAAATAACTTATTAATTTCTGCTTTTCAGATTGCATATCAAAAGGCTCGCCTTTATAATGAGTGGTAGAGGAGAGACTGTATGAACAAATTTAAAGAAATTTTTCTAGATTTAGAAGAGAAAATATTAAACAATGAATACCCACCTCACACGTTATTACCTAGTGAAAACCAGTTAATAAAAATGTATGGTGTTTCAAGAGAAACCATTAGAAAAGCTTTGAATTTACTGACGAATGCTGGTTATATTCATAAAAAACAAGGGAAAGGTTCCATTGTTTTAGATATGAATCGCTTTGATTTTCCTATATCAGGATTGACAAGTTATAAAGAACTTCAAGAAAATCAACGAATTCCTAGTGAGACGATTGTTGTGGAACTTAAAAAAATCGCTACACCCAAGGAATTGAGTAAATTAACTGAATGGCCAGTGGCTTCTGAAATTTGGAAATTAGTGAGACAAAGAAAAATTGATGGTGAAGTGGTGATTTTAGATAAGGATTACTTACTAAGTGATATTATCGAAGAACTACCTAAAGAAAAAGCGGAAGAATCGATTTACAAGTATTTTGAAGAAGATCTTGATTTGACAATTGCTTACGCGCAAAAAGAAATATCTGTCGAGCCTGTCACTAAAGAGATGCGAGATTTAATGGATTTACATGGTGATCAACATGTTGTTGCTGTTAAAAGTTTAGTCTATTTAGAAGACACGAGATGTTTTGAGTACACAGAGTCCCTCCATCGTTTGGATAAATTCAAATTTGTTGAGTTTGCTAGACGACGAAAAACCTAATTAAATACTACTACTAAGACGAAGAGTTTACTCTTCGTCTTAGTGCTATTATTTAACAATAAAAATAAAAGTCTGTGAAAAACGAAAAGGTTTAGGAGGAGCAAAAATGGGTGAAGAGAAGTTAAGAAAAGAGATATCGTTGTTAGGGGCATTTTCAACTGTTATGGGGACGGTCATTGGTGCAGGAGTCTTTTTCAAGGTTGCAACAGTAACGAAGGAAGCTGGCTCACCCGGAATGACCTTACTTGCTTGGGCTCTTGGTGGCGTGTTGACGTTGTGCGCGGGGTTGACTAGCGCGGAACTTGCAACGGCTATCCCAAAAACAGGTGGTGCCGTTAAATACATTGAATATACATACGGTAAAATCTGGGGATTTCTACTTGGTTGGGCACAAATGATGATTTATTTTCCAGCAAATATTGCTGCATTATCAATTATTTTTAGTACGCAATTAATTAATTTATTCCAATTAGATGTAACATACTTACTACCGATTGCCATGGTAGTAGGTTTTTCAATAACATGCATTAATTTACTAGGAACAAAAGTGGCTTCTCGTTTTCAATCGGTTGCTTTAGTCTTAAAATTGATTCCTATTTTATTAATTATTGTGGTTGGCTTGTTTAAAGGAAGTGGAGAAACAATCTCTCTTATTCCTCAAACCACAGGTGATCGTAGTTTTCTCGCTCAATTTAGTGGAGCGTTGTTTGCTACATTATTTGCCTATGACGGCTGGTTAGGTGTCGGAGCTGTAGCAGGAGAGATGAAGAATCCCGAAAAAGATTTACCTAAAGCTATTTTTTCGGGTCTATTCTTTATTACTTGCGTGTATGTGGTCATTAATTTTGTTTTCTTAAAAACACTTCCTTTTGAATCAATCGTGGGAAATGTAAATGCTGCTAGTGATGTGGCCAATAAACTTTTTGGTGATTTTGGTGGTAAATTAGTCACTATTGGGATTTTACTGTCAGTTTATGGTGCTTTAAACGGCTATACAATGACAGGAATTAGAGTTCCTTATGCTTTAGCGGAAGAGGAATTGATTTTAGGTAGTAAACAGTTGAAAAAACTATCTAAACAGACCAAAGTTCCTTATGTTGCAGCACTAGTTCAAGTGGGAATTGCCATGGTGATGATGTCTTTAGGTTCATTTGATTTATTAACGGATATGTTGGTTTTTGTTATTTGGATTTTTAGTGTGATGATTTTTGTGGCGGTCTTTATTTTAAGAAAAAGAGAGCCAGAACTTAATCGACCTTATAAAGTGCCTCTTTATCCAGTGATTCCAATTATCGCGATTGTTGGTGGGATTTTTATTTTAGCTGTTACAATTATTACCCAGTTTAAGCTTGCAATAGTTGGGATAGGTATTACTCTATTAGGTGTTCCAGTTTATTTAATACAAGCAAAAAAAGTGAAGAAAGACTAATTTGTCTTTCTTCACTTTTTTTGTTTTATCTAGTTACTTTTCATTAGTTCTTCTACGTACGCCACTGTTTCTGGTTGGGTAGATTCGATTTTTTCGATACTTTCTTTGAATTGTGGTAAGTGATCTTTATGAGCGATTAGTAATTCGTCTAAAATTGTTTTAGCCATAACACCGCCAGGAATTAATGGATTAACAGTGAAAGCATGTAGAGCAGCTCCGTAACTTCCTGTGATGGCTGCTTTGATAACTGTTTCTTCCATGCCTTTCATGTTTTGAATAACACCACGTGCTGCTGGTGGAAAACTTCCCCAGTTATATGGTTCATGTCCGTGTGAAGTGACAGGTCCTGATACTTCTACTACACAATCATAAGGAAGATCTGTAATCGTTCCGTTATTTTGTGTTGAAACCACCATATCCGTGCGTTTGTCATTATAGATTGAAGCGATTAATTCGCATGCTGCATCACTGTAATGAGTTCCGCCACGTTGTTCTAGTTCTTTTGGTTTGTAGTCTAAGTTAGGATCTTTGTATAACTCAAAAAGTTTTGCTTCAGTTTCTTTAACAACTTGAGCTCTTGTTTCTCCTCGTTTAAATTCATCAATTGAATGCTCTAACATTTCGTCTTCAATGTAGTAATAACGATGGTAGCCACAAGGTAACATCCCTAAATCTTTTAATTGTTCATAGTGGAACGGTGCATCCCAAATATTTTTCAAATGGCTTTCTTGCTCATTTTGTGGTCCATAAATTAAATCGATTAATTCATCAGTTCGTTCGTTTCCAGCTTTATCCCAAACTCGGTGCCAATGGAAATGATTAATTCCAGCAAATTTAAAGAATAAATCTTCTTCTGGAACGTTTAATTTTTCAGCGGCTTGCTTTCTATGACCGATTGGTACGTTACAAAGACCAGCTGTTTTTTTCCAACCACCATGTTTGATAGCTGCTTCTGTCACCATACCTGCTGGATTGGTAAAGTTAACTAACCAAGCGTCAGGACATAATTCTTTCATGTCTTCAATGATACTTAAGATAACCGGAATAGTACGTAGTGCTTTAAAAATACCACCAGCACCGTTTGTTTCTTGTCCTAAAACACCGTGAGAAAGAGGGATTCTTTCATCTTTAATTCGGGCATCTAGTAAACCAACTCTAAATTGAGTGGAAACAAAATCAGCATCTTTTAAAGCTTCACGACGGTCTAAAGTTAAATGAATGCTCCAATCAAGACCAGCAGCTTTCACCATTCTTTTTGCCATTTCCCCAACAATCTCTAATTTTTCTTGACCTTCTTCAATGTCAACTAACCAAATTTCTTTAATTGGTAGTTGATCTTGTCTTTTAATATATCCTTCAATTAATTCTGGTGTATAACTTGAACCGCCACCAATTGTGACAATTTTTAAAGCATCTCTACTCATGTTCATCCTCCTAAAATTAATAATAAATTCGCTTACAAAACTAGGGTACAATGTGGGAATGTTCCCATGTCAAGCGCTTTTATGATAAAATTATAAATAAATAGTCAAAGGGGAAGAAAAGATGGCGACAATTATTGATGTGGCAAAAGCAGCAGGGGTTTCTAAATCAACGGTTTCTAGAGTGTTAACTGATAATGGCTATGTAAGTGAAAGCAGTCGTCAAAAAGTATTAGCTGCTATGGAGGAAATTGGTTATATTCCCAATATATTGGCTAGGCAATTTCAATCTGGCGTCACAAAAACAATTGGCTTTATTGCCCCAAGTTACTTAAGTACCATGGGAAAATTTTTACAAGTTTTTATGGAAACGGCTAAAAAATATGGTTACTTTGTCAATTTATATTTAACAAGTGGAGATAAACAAAAGGAACTTGAAGCGTTAAATCAAATGAAGTTTAAACAAATTGACGGTATTTTTATTTTAACAAGAACAAACGAGTGGGAGGTCATTGAAAAATTTAGTCAGTATGGTCCTATTTCAACGTGGAATCGAATTGAGGAAGACTGGATTTATTCTGCATATTTTGATCATTATGAAGGTTATTTCAAGGCTCTTAATTATTTATATGATGAAGGATATCGGGAATTTGGGCATGTTTTAGGAAACTCTCAAAATCTCAACACGAAAGCTAGAATGAAAGCTTTAAAAGAATTCCATGAAACCAAGGGAATTAAACTAAACCCAGATTGGTTAATTCAAGAATCTCGACTTTATGATGATGGAAAATTAATAGGGGAGAAGTGGCTGAATAGTGAACAAAAACCAGAGTGCTTAGCTTTTTATTCAGATTATGTCGCCGCTCAGTTTATTTCTAAAATTGAAGAAGAAGGATTTAAATCACCTGATGATGTTGGGGTGTTAGGGTTTGATAATAGTGAAATAAGTGATTTAATGCATATCACAACCGTTGACTACTCCATCGAAAAGCAAGCCTATAATTCTTTTATTTACTTGTATAATCAACTTAATGACATGGCTATTCCAGAAGAGAAGCTAACAACTAAAATTATTAAAAGAAAAACAATATGAATAAAAAACCGAATTTGCTATTCCAAATCGGAATAGCAAACTCGGTTTTAAATTTTGACTAAATATTTTTTTAATATTCTAAGGGCGATATCAGGAAATTCATCTGATAATAATCCCATAGCAGATAAAATATAGCTTTGATCTAAATAAAAATTTGGTTGAATTGGTTTTAAATAAGGATCATCGACCTCTCGTAAACAAGCAGCGATCATGGTTTCGGCCTGTTGACTATGGATTAGGATCCCTCCTGTACCAATGACGGATTGAAACTTACCTAAATCTTTTCCAGTTTGATAAAGTAAAACACGAGAAGGTGTAGGCTCTCTTCTATAACTACCAGCATGTCGATTAAAGGCAGTTTCAATGGCAATTTTTCCCATGGCTTCATCAAAAGCAATCTCATCCTCAGATTCAGCTACCATATCAGGGTGAGCGGACCTGTACTCACATTTTTGATAAACGTCCTCTTCTGTTATGTCTGGTAAATAACGAGTAAATCCAGTGGTTTTAACAGACTCCAAAAGACTTAATGCAGAGTAGCGCATACCTAAATCTCCTTCAACCGTTCTTTTAGCTGTCGGTTCTTGAAGACCTTCAACACGAATCTCAAGATTTTGAGGTTTCCCGTCGCCGATCGAATGTAAATCCGTCGTAGCCCCGCCAATATCAATCACAAGAACATTATCTAATCCTTTTTCAGACGTCGTTCCATGTGCTAAAATTTCTGCAGCGTGTAAAACGGCAGTTGGTGTTGGCATGAGGATATTCCCGATTTCTTTTTCAGCGGTATCCATTCCTTTGGCTTCAACGATTTTCTTCATAAAAATATCTCGTAAAATTTCCCTTGTTGGCTGATCATTTAAAACATTGATTTGAGGCATCACGTTTTCAGTCATATAGTAAGGAAGATTTGTTAGACTTAGCAATGCTTCTATTGTAGGATAAGCTTCTTCATTTCCGGCAACCACAATCGGGAAAGTGCGTGTTAATGAAGTTAAGAGTGTGACGTCTTTAATAATCCCTTCAGTATTCCCGCCATTAGTGCCCCACAAACTAAAATAATGTCAGGATCTAAACTTTCTATCTCTCTGATGTCCTCTTCTTTTAGACCATAGCTGTAAACTTTAAGAATTCTAGTACCAGCACCTAAAGCGGCCCGTTTAGCTGCTTCAGTTGTTAAGGTAGGAGAAAGACCAATCGCAATCATTCTAAAGCCACCTCGGGCAGAAGAACAAGCGAAATGATGCTTAAATTCTATGTTAGGTTGTTTGATAGTCTCGATTAATTCTTTTTTTGCGCTGTAAAAGCCATTCATAATAGAAGTTTCAATCGTTGTTTTAGATTTTGAGGTTCCTAAGACGATTTCTTTTTCTAAATCAACAGCTGTTAGTTTTGTATAGGTACTGCCAAAATCAATAAGTAGGCAATTTGTCATGATTTTTCCTTCTTTCTTAAAAAATAAAAAATAATATTTTTGTTATTTTATCGTTTTTTTAGTTATCTATTTTCCGTCAAATGAGCGTCTAAGTTGACAAATTAAGATAAACTTTAATAACTATTTTATTTTCAAATAAATAATAAAAAATAGAATAATAAGATAAAAAAAGATAGAGATTAATAAAAAATATAAGTTCTTTTAATGAGAAAACCGAAGAATTTGGAACTTAAATCAAAGATTACATTTGAACGATAGGCTTAATTAAAAGCAAACTATTACAATTAAAAAGGGTTAAAGTCAAAAAAATGTCAAAAATAGGTAATGAAGAAATTTTATAATTTTTATAAAAATAAAATAACATAAAATAACGATTTTGTTTCAGTCGAAAATCAGTAGTTAAAACCGTTCTAAAGGGTGTAATTTAAGCTTTTTGGTGTATTGACACTAAAAAATAGCAGTGTTATTCTTTGTATGTAATTGAAAGCGCTATACTTGACAAAAAGCAAAATAACTAACTTTTTCAAAAGGGGAGGTTTACAAGAAATTTTTGTTCGGTAGTTCACTGATTTGTTTTTATTAAGTATAATGTAAATTAAAATAGTATGAGGTAAGTAAACTTACTATCATTTATTTTTAACAAAAATAGAGAGGAAGTTGTTTCAATGGCAAAAATAATTGAATGTGTACCAAATTTTAGTGAAGGTAAAAATGAAGAGGTTATCAACGGATTAGTATCAATTGCTAAAAGCGTAGGAGGCGTAACTCTTTTAGATCATTCATCAGACGCTAGCCACAATCGTAGCGTATTTACATTAGTAGGTGACGAAGTAGGCATCCAAGAAGCAGCATTCCAATTAGTAAAATATGCAAGTGAAAACATTGATATGACTAAACAACAGGGTGAACACCCACGTATGGGAGCAACAGACGTTGTACCATTTATCCCTATTAAAGATTCTTCAGTTGAAGAATGTGTTGAAATTTCTAAAAAAGTAGCTAAACGAATTAATGACGAATTAAATATTCCAATCTTCTTATATGAAGATTCAGCATCAACTCCAAGTCGCAAAAACTTAGCGAAAGTTCGTAAAGGACAATTTGAAGGAATGCCTGAAAAATTACAAGAAGAAGAATGGGCACCAGATTTTGGTGAAAGAAAAATCCATCCTACTGCTGGTGTAACAGCTGTTGGAGCTAGAATGCCTCTTGTAGCATTCAACGTAAACTTAGATACTTCTGATATTACAATTGCTAACAAAATCGCTAAAATCATCCGCGCTTCAGGTGGTGGATTCAAATATGCTAAAGGTATCGGCGTTATGTTAGAAGATCGTAACATCGCTCAAGTATCAATGAACATGGTTAACTTTGAAGGAACTCCTTTATATAGAACATTTGAAACAATCCGCATGGAAGCTAAACGTTACGGCGTTAACATCATCGGAAGCGAAATCATCGGTTTAACTCCAGCTAAAGCAATGATCGATTGTGCTGAGTACTACTTACAAGTAGAAGACTTTGATTACGGTAAACAAATTTTAGAAAACCACTTATTAGGATAAGGAGAGAGACATAGATGAAATTAGTAGACTTAACAGTAACAGATTTTATTGAAACATTAGGTTCAGACGCTCCAGCTCCTGGTGGCGGATCTGCTGCAGCTTTATCAGCAGCAATGGGAATCTCATTAACTAAAATGGTGTGTGAATTAACAATCGGCAAGAAAAAATACGCTGAGTTCGAAGATGAAATTAAATTAGTCTTTGATGAAACAAAAGCGCTTCAAGATCACTTAGTAAAAGCGATTGACGAAGATACAGAAGCATTTAACGTGGTTTCTGCAGTATTCAGTATGCCAAAAGAAACAGACGAAGACAAAGCAGCAAGACGTAAAGCAATGCAATCAGCTTTAGAAGGTGCTGCTGAATCTCCATTTAGAATGATGAAATTAATGGTTAATGCTTTAGAAGTGACTCAAAAAGCCATTGGTAAATCAAACACAAACGCAGCAAGTGACTTAGGTGTTGCAGCGCTTAACTTAAAAGCAGGTCTTCAAGGGGCTTGGTTAAATGTTTTAATTAACTTATCAGGAATTAAAAATGAAGAGTTCGTTGCTCAACATCGCGGCGAAGGCGAAAAATTATTAGCAATGGGAACTGCCTTAGCTGATGAAATTTATGTTGAAACATTAAAAGTCGTTTAAACAGATTAAAAAAATAAAAAATTAGTTTTTCTAAGAATGAAAGGATGAAATTTTACACATGTCATATTTATCAGATATCGAAATCGCAAACCAAGTTACAATGAAACCAATTAAAGATGTAGTTGCTCCTTTAGGAATTGAAGAAGATCAATTAACTCTTTACGGAAATTATAAAGCTAAATTAAGCGCTCATGAATTAGGTAAATTACAAGATAAAAAAGACGGTAAATTAATCTTAGTAACAGCTATTACACCAACTCCAGCTGGAGAAGGTAAAACAACAACTTCTGTTGGTTTAGCTGATGGGTTTGCTAAATTAGGCAAAACTGCCATGATCGCTTTAAGAGAACCATCATTAGGACCAGTTTTTGGTGTTAAAGGTGGAGCTGCTGGTGGGGGACATGCACAAGTTGTTCCTATGGAAGATATTAACTTACACTTTACTGGTGACTTCCATGCCATTGGAGCTGCTAACAACCTTTTAGCTGCTTTAATCGACAACCATATTCACCATGGTAACGCATTAAACATCGACAGCCGTAACATTACTTGGAAACGTGTTGTGGATATGAATGACCGTCAATTACGCCATATTGTTAACGGCCTTCAAGGTCGCGTTAACGGTGTTCCTCGTGAAGACGGATATGATATTACTGTAGCATCTGAAATTATGGCTGTTTTATGTTTAGCTAACGATCCAGATGATTTAAAAGTAAAACTTAACAAAATGATTATTGGTTATAGTTTTGAAGGTAACCCAGTAACTGCTGGCGATTTAAAAGCTGGTGGCGCATTAGCTGCTTTACTTAAAGATGCTATCCATCCAAACTTAGTTCAAACATTAGAACACACACCAGCAATCATTCACGGTGGCCCATTTGCCAATATCGCTCATGGTTGTAACAGTGTTATCGCAACTAAATTAGCTTTAAAATATGCTGATTATGCGATTACTGAAGCTGGATTTGGTGCTGACTTAGGTGCTGAAAAATTCATCGACATTAAATGTCGCTTAGGAAACTTAAAACCAGACGCAGTTGTTTTAGTAGCAACAATCCGCGCTCTTAAAATGCACGGTGGCGTTCCTAAAAAAGAATTAGAACCAGAAAACGTTGAAGCTGTTGTTGCAGGTTTAACTAACTTAGACAAACATATCCAAAACATTCAAGAAGTTTATGGAATGCCAGTTGTTGTGGCAATCAACAAATTCCCATTAGATACAGATGCTGAATTAGTAGCTGTAGAAGAAGCTTGTAAAGAGCGTGGCGTAGACGTTGTTCTTTCAGACGTATGGGCTAATGGTGGTGAAGGTGGTAAAGACTTAGCTGAGAAAGTAATCGAATTAGCTGAACGTCCAAACAACTTCAAATTTGTTTATGATTTAGAAGATAGCATTGAAGAAAAATTAAACAAAATCGTTCAAAAAGTTTACGGTGGTAACGGCGTAGAAATCGTACCAGCTGCTCGTAAACAACTTAAAAAATTAGAAGAATTAGGTTTTGGCAACTTACCAATTTGTATGGCTAAAACACAATATTCATTCTCAGATGATCAAACTAAGATTGGTGCACCAACAGACTTTACAGTAACAATCCGTAACTTAAAAGTTTCTGCTGGAGCAGGATTTATCGTAGCACTTACAGGAGCTGTTATGACAATGCCTGGTTTACCAAAATCACCAGCATCTGAAAGAATTGATATTGACGGTGAAGGTAACATCACTGGATTATTCTAGAAAAAGGTGAGAGAGATGAACAAAAAAATTATCTCGCAATCTGATTATCAAGTGTCTAGCTGGAGTGGAGGAGAAACAACTGAAGTGTTTCTCTTCCCACCTAGTGGGCAATATGAACTAAATAAGTTTGATTTTCGTATTTCAACTGCTAAAGTCGCATTAAACGAAAGTAATTTTTCAAGTTTACCTGGATACAAACGAATTATCATGTCTTTAGATAATCCTTTAGAATTGCACCACAGTGGCAAAAAAGGATTTCGAAAAGAAGTTTTGGCTCCATTTCAAACAGATTACTTTTGCGGAAGTGATGAAACTAAAAGTTTTGGCAAATGTACAGATTTTAATTTGATCTATCGACCAAACCTTGGTGGAGAGATGAAAACGAAACAAACGGGTGCTGAAATAACATTAAAAGAAAAGGTCTTTTATGTTTATTTTGCATTGGAAAATTGTCAATTAGTTGTTAATGGAACAGCGGTTGATGAAGAAATAATCGATATAAAAAAAGGAGACAGTTTAGTAATAGCTGATACTCTTGGTGGAGAAAAGGTTAAAGTTTGTTCGACTATAGAAGAACATTTACCTGTTGTAATTGAAGTAAGTGTTCGATGACAAAATAATGCAAGAAGAGCATATCAAAAATTGCCAGGAAGATAGTGACAAAACTTGAAATAGAACGTAAGTGAACCGGCCGTTTCGTCAGAAAACCGATTTGGATAGGAAGTCTTTTTGATAAACTCTTTAATATTTAATGGAAATAAAAAAGTAAAAAAAAGAACCAAAGTTAAGTGATCTGACAGATCAGAGAGGGGATTTTCAATGAGTTCAGAAACAGAAAATGCAAAATTCAGTCTAGGCGGCGCTACGTTATATGGGATTAACGCAGTTGTCGGTTCGGGAATTTTCTTATTACCACGTACTATTTACATGGATTTAGGTCCAGCGTCATTACTTGCTATGCTTTTTGATGCAGTTTTAGTTTTACTACTTGCTGTGTGTTTTGCAGAAGTATCTTGTTACTTTGATAAAAACGGAGGAGCTTTCCAATATTCTAAATCAGCATTTGGAGATTTTGTTGGTTTTATTGTTGGGCTACTTGGTTGGTTTGTAACGATTATCGCGTGGTCAGCAATGGCAGCAGGTTTTGCAAAACTGTTGATTATGGCTTTCCCAGCGCTAGATGGTATGAATACATTCATTAGTATTGCACTAGTTATTTTATTGTCTGTTATTAATAGTACCGGATTAAAATCATCTAAAATCTTTACGATCACAGTAACAATCGCTAAATTAATTCCAATTATTGCTTTTGTATTTATTTCAATCTTCTTCTTAAAAGGTGGTTTTGATAATGGTAACTTTAAACCATTCTTGCAACTTAAAGAAGGTATGTCATTATCTAAAGCATTAGGTTCAACATCAATGACAATTTTCTACGCATTTATCGGATTTGAAGCTTTACCAGTTGTAGCTGGTGAAATGAGAGATGCGAAGAAAAATATGCCACGTGCGATTTTAGGATCAATTACAGTAGTATCCGTTCTTTACTTTATGATTATTGCAGGAACAATTGCGATGTTAGGTGTAGGCATTTTAGAAAGTGGCGCACCAGTGCAAGATGCATTTGGTCAAATGGTAGGTCCTTGGGGTAAATGGATTATCTCAGTGGGTGCTTTGATCTCTATCTTAGGTCTCAACGTTGGGGATTCAATGATGATTCCTAGATACGGAGCTTCAATCGCTGATGAAGGTTTATTACCAAAAGTATTTGCTAAGAAAAACTCTAAAGAAGCGCCAGTTGTTGCGATTATCGTATCATGTGTGTTAACTTCTGGTTTATTATTAACTGGTAGTTTTGAACAATTAGCAGAACTTAGTGTAGTGTTCCGTTTCATCCAATATATTCCAACAGCTTTAGCGGTAATTTTCTTACGTAAGAAAAATCCAGGAGCTAAAACAGCGTTTAGATTACCATTGGGACCAACAATTCCAATTTTAGCAATTGGAGTTAGTTTATGGATGTTGAAAGAGGGAGCTAACTCAAGTAGCTTGATTGCTGGTGGTGTTGGTATCGTCATTGCAGGAATTTTATACTTTGTTTTAAATGGAAGCAAAAAACAAACTAGTTAGTGCTAAAATTTGACATTTTTTAGATAACATTGATTATAATAAGGTTATAGGTTATGCAACATAAGTAATAAAGTTTTTAAGCATTAGGTTAAATGTAATCAGATGGCTCTAGGAAAACTAGAACCCATAGGAGGAAAATTGATAATGAGCGAAAAAATTATTTTAAACGGTAAAGACTTAACATTAGAACAAGTAGTTGAAGTATCACGTAAAGGCACTCAAGTAGCTTTAGCAGAAACAGCTATCGATGCAGTTAAAGCCTCTCGTAAAATTATTGATGACATCGTTGAAAGTAAACGTACTGTATACGGTGTAAATACTGGTTTTGGATCTTTAGTAAAAGTAAGTATTCCTCAAGAGGAAACTCGTCAATTACAAGAAAACTTAATCCGTACTCACTCAAGTGGATTTGGTGATCCTTTAAAAGAAGATGAAGTTCGCGCTATTATGTTAATCCGTGTTAACTCTTTATTAAAAGGACACTCAGGTATTCGCTTAAGTACTATCGAAACATTAATGGCAATGTTAAATAACGGTGTGGTTCCTCACATTCCAGAAAAAGGATCTTTAGGAGCTTCAGGAGATTTAGCACCATTATCACATATGGTATTACCAATGTTAGGTTTAGGCCGTGCTTTCTTTAACGGAGAATTAATGACTGGTAAAGAAGCAATGGAAAAAGCTGGCGTTCCAGTAATCCACTTAGAAGCTAAAGAAGGTTTAGCTTTAATCAATGGTACTACTGTTTTAACAGCAATCGGCGCTTTAGCTACTCATGATTCAATCGAATTATTAAAATTAGCTGATATCGCAGGTGCTTTATCATTAGAAGTACATAACGGAATCGTTAATGCTTTTGACGAAGAATTACATATTATCCGCCCTCATAGTGGACAATTAGCAACAGCTAAAAATGTTCGCGCTTTGATTGCAGGTAGTACATTAACAACGCCAGCAACTGCTGAACGTGTACAAGATGCTTACTCATTACGTTGTATGCCTCAAATTCACGGTGCAAGTAAAGATACAATCGCTTTTGTTAAAACAAAAGTTGAAATCGAAATTAACTCTGTAACTGATAACCCAATCATTACTCGTAGTGGTGACGTTATTTCTGGTGGTAACTTCCACGGTGAACCAATGGCACAACCATTTGACTATTTAGGAATTGGTGCTGCTGAAATTGGTAACGTATCTGAACGTCGTGTGGAACGCTTAGTTAATACTAACTTAAGTGGATTACCTTCATTCTTAGTTAAACACCCAGGCGTTAACTCTGGTTTCATGATTACTCAATACGCTGCTGCTTCATTAGCATCAGAAAACAAAATTTTAGCTCATCCAGCAAGTGTTGACTCAATTACATCTTGTGAAAACCAAGAAGACTTTGTAAGTATGGGTACAACTGCAGCTCGTACAGCTCGTGATATCTTAATCAACTCTCGTCGTATTGTTGCAACTGAAATCATGGCTGCTTGTCAAGCTATCGAATTTGTATCAGATCGTGGTGTGATGGGTAAAGGTACTCAAGTAGCTTACGATACATTTAGAAAATATGTTAATGTGATTGAAAATGACAAAGACATTGAAATCTACGATGAATTAGAAAAAGCAACTGAAGTATTAATCAGTGGTGACTTATTAAGAGCCGTTGAAGAAGTAGTTGATTTAGAAATCGAATTTGACTTCAAATAAAAATTAAATACAGTAAAGCTCTCGAATATTTAGATATTCGGGGCTTTATTTGCAAAAAGAAGGGGGAGGACTTGTATCAGCTCCCTTTTTTTTGTACTATAAACTTAACAATCATAAGAGGAAGTGTTATATATGGGATATCAAAAACCAAAAGGTACTGCTGATGTATTACCTGGTGTGGTAGAGAAGTGGCAATATGTAGAAACAATCGCAAGAAAAGTATTTAAGCGTTATGACATTCATGAAGTGAGAACACCAATGTTTGAACACATTGAAGTAATCACGCGTGGTGTTGGAGATACAACGGATATTGTGACAAAAGAAATGTATGATTTCCAAGATAAAGGTGGCCGTCACATTACGTTACGTCCTGAAAATACAGCCCCACTTGTTAGATCTTATGTGGAAAACAAATTATATGGACCAGAACACCAAAATCCATTTAAAGCTTTTTACATTGGGCCAATGTTCCGTTATGAACGTGCTCAATTTGGACGTTTCCGTCAATTTCACCAAATCGGTATTGAGATGATTGGGAGTGCGAATCCTGCGATTGACGTAGAAGGAATTCTTTCTGCTTTAGATTTTTATAAAGAATTAGGTGTTACTCATACGGAGCTTGTGATTAACTCTTTAGGAACAAGAGAATGTCGTATGGAATATCGTAAAGCCTTGATTGAGTACTTAGAACCTAAGTTTGATGAATTAAGTGGCGATTCACAACGTCGTTTACATACTAATCCCTTACGTGTTTTAGATAGTAAAGATGAAAAAGACAAAGTGATTGTAGAAAATGCTCCATCTATTTTAGATTATTTAGATGATTATTCAGCAAAATTCTTTGAAGAAGTGAAAGAATTATTAGATGCTGTAGGTGTTAATTATGTGGTTGATCACCGCATGGTTCGTGGGTTAGATTATTACAACCACACTGTATTTGAAATTATGAGTAACGCCCCAGGCTACAATGGAAAAATCACAACAATTTGTGCGGGTGGTCGTTATGACGGTTTAGTGAAAGAATTTGAAGGTCCCGATAGTCATGATGCAGCCTTTGGTTATGCTTTAGGATTAGAACGCGCGATTATTAGTATGGAAGCTGAAGGTGTGGAACTTCCAACAACTCCAGGTGTTGATGTGTACGTGGTTGGTCTTGGTGAAAAAACGAATATTGAAACCTTGAAATTAATTCAAAAAGTTAGAGAAGCAGGTTACACGGCTGAACGTGATTACTCAAATCGTAAAGCCAAAGCACAATTTAAAACAGCGTCAAAATTAAACGCAAAAGTTGCTTTAACCATCGGCGATGACGAATTAGAACGAGAAGTTGTTCGTATGAAAAATATGGACACTGGTGTTGAAGAAGAAATCAAATTAAGTGATTTATATGCTGATTTCAAAGGGAGTGTTGGCGAAAACATTCCAAAAAATTGTAAATGTAAGAGTAAAAAATAAAAGGGAGTTTTGAGAGTGAAACCTCAGATGCACGAGGAAAAAGGAATCATCCAAGAATACACACATAAGTTAACCGTTGTTTTCTTATATGCCATGTTATATGCCATCGCCTTAAATTTTTTCTGGCGACCAGCTAATATCTATACAGGAGGAATTACAGGTTTTTCTCAAATCTTTACAACCTTATTTGAGAAATTCACTGGCTTCCAACCATCTATGTCCGTCATTTATTATTTGATCAACTTACCATTTTTAATTTATGGTTGGTTTAAGATGAATAAAAAATTAGTCATTTTTACAGTCATTAGTGTAACCTTTGCCTCAGTGGCAATTGAAATGATACCGACGATTGTTTTAACGAAAGATCCAATTATTTGTGCTCTTTTTGGTGGAGCAATTGGTGGAGCTTCCATGGGATTAGCTTTGAAAAATGGCATAGCAACAGGTGGTTTAGATATTGGAATTATTGCGATTAGAAGAAAAACAGGTAAGAGTATCGGCTCTATTTCAATGATTATTAATGGAATTATTGTTTTAGCTGCGGGGGCATTGTTTGGTTTTCCTTATGCCTTTTATAGTGTCATCTCGATTATTGTTAGCGGGAAAGTAATGGATTTTGTTTATACGAAACAACAAAAAATGCAGGTCTTAATTATTACAAGAAATCCAGACCAAGTGATCGCTTCTCTTAAGAAAAGATTACTTCGTGGTGTGACAGTTCTAAATGATGAAGCGCAAGGGGCTTATGATCATCGTAAGAAAACAGTCCTTTTAACGGTTATCACAAGATATGAACTGCACCAACTAGAAGAAGCCATTGAAGAAGGGGACTCAACGAGTTTTGTGAGCATTTCTGAAAATGTCCATACTTTAGGGAAGTTTGATGACTTTGGTTTGTAATCTTGGGAGGAAAAGAGTATCGAAATTAAAAAATATTTATTTGAAGAATTAAGTAACAAGGACTTAGATAGTTTATGTGAGCTTTACAATCGAGTGAGAAAAGAAACAGCTAAATGGGTAGATAAGGAAGACGTTCTAGTTTCTGAACTTATTAAAATGATTGATGAAGAAACCATTTATATTGCTTACGAAGGGACAAAAATGATTGGTTTTTTAACACTTTATGTGCCAGACCAATTTATTCACTTCTTTTTCATTGATGCAACAATCCAAGGAAAAGGGATTGGAAGTCAGTTATTAAGTGCTGTTGAAAAAGACTGTCATACTGGTGAGATGAGTTTGAAGTGTTTAATTCATAATAAAAATGCGATTGGTTTTTATGAGAAAAAAGGCTTTGAAATCTCTGAAACTCATGAAGAAACACCAGCAACAGGTTATCATGTAATGATTAAAACAATTAAATAAAACTTTTTAGCTAAGATGAGACATGTTTGTTTTATCTTAGCTTTTTTTTGTTTTAAATTACATTGTTATGTTAATTTAACTAGCGTATAATTAATTAAATGGTTGTTTTGTTTCAAAAAGTTTAGTTAGGAGAGGTTAAAATGGAAGACAAGAAAAGTTTTAGTCGGGTTGGTTTTGGGTTAATTATTATTTTTATTGCAGGGTTAATATTTCAAACATTAGTATTAAGAAGTAGACCATTTGCAGTATTCGATAGTTCACTAATAATAGTATCGAATTTTATTGGAATGTATGGGATTGGGTTACCTATTTTTTTATATTTATTTAAGGACAGAGAAAAATTAGATGTTCCACGAAAGGAAAAAATTTCTTTTAAAGAAGGCTTTGTTTTATTTACAATTGGATTTGCTGTTATGTATGTTGTTAATTTAGGTTGTACCGTTATCTTTACGTTATTAGGGGCAAAGATAACGAATCAATTAGGTGAAACGATTATGGGGTTAAATATAGTATCAGCGTTTTTATTAATTGTCATTATTGGCCCGATTTTAGAAGAGTTATTATTTAGAAAAACCTTGTATCGTTTTTCTGATACGTTAGGAGAGAATGGTTACATTATTTTTAGTAGTATTATGTTTTCATTGTTTCATTTAAATATTACTCAAAGTATTTATACTTTCTTTTTAGGAATAATCTTAGCGTATTTATATGTTAAAACAGGGAAACTGATCGTACCGATAGTCATGCATATGGTAGTCAATTTCGTGGGTAGTATTATTCCGTTATTACTTTTTGGTTCAGAAACGGCAGTGGTTTTTTATAGTTTAATTGCATTAATTCTCGTCGTTGCTGGACTTGTCTTTTTAATTGTTAATTTCAGTCAAGTGAAAGCAATATTTAAAACAGATAATCATTTTTCATTGAGTCAATCAGTTAGAAATCCTGGAATGATTATTTTTCTAATCTTGTCTATAGGAATGATTCTTTTAGGAATATTTGGAGCATTTTTTATTTAAATATAGTAAACAGGGTGGGTCAAAAGTCGTTTTGCTCTGAGCAACTGGAGGGAAAATCGAACAATCGCTCTTTTTGATTGATCGATTTTCGTGAAGTTGTCGTGGGAGCAGACTTTTTACCCCTGACTATTAAAGATTATTCGTATAAATAAAATGGAGGCTGACATTTGAGTCAGCCTCTTTTTTACTATTTTCGAAAAACTGAACACTTTAGTCATAACCTCTTATAGAATTTGATGATTTTTTGATACTAGTTCACCGTGTTTGTACACGTCTTGAACTAAGTTTGTTGCAAAGAAGTACAATGGATAATCAACATTTGGCGCATCCCAAATGGCAATATCAGCTAATTTGCCTTCTTTAAAGCTACCAATTTGATCTCCTAAACCAACAGAGTAAGCAGCGTTAATTGTTACAGCATTGAAGACTTGGACTGGGGTTAAGTACATTTTGAAACAGCCTAGTTGCATAATAAATTGAATATTAGACGTAGGACAGCTTCCTGGGTTACTATCTGTTGATAAGGTAATAGCCATACCAGCATCTAGCATTTTTTTAGCTGGAGCGTAAGTGTCTTTCATTAAACTGAAAGTTGTTCCTGGAAGTAGGTTACCAATCACGCCACTTTCACTCATTTTTTTGATTCCTTCATCAGTTGCTGCCATTAAATGCTCAGCACTAACAGTGTTCAATTCAGCAGCCACATCAACGCCGCCGATTGAATCAATTTCATCTGCATGAATACGTAATTTGAAACCTAATTCTTTTGCTGCTTCTAATAAACGTAATGATTGTTTTGCTGTGAAGACACCTGTTTCACAGAAGATATCACAAAATTCTGCTAAGTTTTCTTCTTTAACTTGTGGTAACATCTCAGCGATAATCATTTCGATGAACGCATCCCCGTCCCCGTCAAATTCAGGTGGAACAGCGTGAGCTGCCATAAATGTTGAAACTAAATCAATTGGATGATTGTGGTTTAATTCTTTCACCACTTCTAATTGACGTTTTTCAGTTTCCCAATTTAAACCATAACCACTTTTTGCTTCGACAGTTGTTACACCATGAATGATCATTTGATCTAATAAGCGTTTTGATTTGTCATATAAGTTTTCAAAAGAAGCAGAGCGAGTAGAACGAACCGTACTTAAAATACCGCCACCTTCTTTAAGAATATCTAAATAGCTCACACCATTTAATTTTTTAGCAAATTCATTTTCACGACTTCCACCATAAACTAAGTGAGTGTGACAGTCGATTAAACCAGGAGAAGCTAATTTTCCAGAGTAATCAACGATTTTTGTGTGAGAACCAATCAGTGATGCTTCAGGTTCACCTGCTGCTACTTTTAATATTTTGCCATCTTTAATGGCGATAAAACCATTTTCAATAACGTTTGCTTGATCCATCTCAGCCCCTTTTAAAGGTTGACCATTATCGATGGGACAAAAAATCTGACTAAAATTTGTTAAAATCTTATCTGCTATCATATTGCTTTTTTCCTCCTTTGATTTACAATATATTATAACAATATTTATTCGTAATTACTGTAGCTTTTTATCGACTAATTTTTGTCAAATAATTGTAATCGTTTTATTTAGAATGTTTTTTTGTAATTTTTTTAAATTAACATAGAGGATAGACAGTAAATTGACTATTGACCTTTATAGTAATGGCATAACCTAAACGAAACATTACTTATGTAAAAAAACAGTAATAACGTATCAACATTTATGCACTTTTTATTGATAATTTTAAGGAGGAAGTAAAATGATTAGTAACACAGATATTAGTAAAGCAATGACAATTAAATTACCAGAAGTATTACCAGACATGCCAGTATTCCAAGAAGGCATCAGACGTGCGCCAGACAGAGGGTTCCGTCTATCTGAATCTCAAACAAAATTAGCATTAAAAAATGCTTTAAGATATGTACCAGAGCAATTCCATGATCAAGTTATTCCAGAATTCTTAGAAGAATTAAAAACTCGTGGACGTATTTACGGCTATCGTTGGTATCCAAAAACTCGTGTTTACGGAAAACCAATTGATGAGTATAAAGGTAAATGTGTGGCTGCTAAAGCAATGCAAGTTATGATTGATAACAACTTAGACTTTGATATTGCTCTTTATCCATATGAATTAGTAACTTACGGAGAAACTGGACAAGTATGTTCAAACTGGATGCAATATCAATTAATTATGAGCTACTTAGAAGAAATGACAGATGAACAAACTTTAGTAGTAGAATCTGGACATCCAATGGGATTATTCTCTTCTAAAAAAGATGCACCACGTGTTATTATCACTAATGGTTTATTAATTGGTGAATATGACAACATCAAAGATTGGGAAATCGGCGAACAAATGGGTGTGACTAACTACGGTCAAATGACTGCTGGTGGTTGGATGTACATTGGCCCTCAAGGTATCGTTCATGGTACGTTCAATACATTATTAAATGCTGGTCGTTTGAAATTAGGCGTAGCAGATGATGGTGATTTAAGAGGTAAATTATTCATTACATCAGGACTTGGTGGAATGAGTGGGGCTCAAGGTAAAGCTGGAGAAATCGCTAAAGCTGTTGCGATCGTAGCTGAAGTTGACCGCTCTCGTATTGATACTCGTTTAGAACAAGGCTGGATTTCTCACGTAACGGAAACACCAGAAGCAACAATGACATTAGCGAAGGAATACATGGACAAAGAAGAAACTACTTCTATTGCTTACCATGGTAACATCGTTGATTTATTAGAATACATTAACGAAAATGATATCCACGTACACTTATTATCAGATCAAACGTCTTGTCATAATGTTTACGAAGGTGGCTATTGTCCAGCTGGTATGTCATTTGAAGAAAGAACTCGCCTTTTAGGTGAAGATCAAGATAAATTCCGCGTTGAAATTGATAAAACATTGAAACGTCATTTTGAAGTAATTAAATCATTAACAGCTAAAGGAACTTACTTCTTTGACTATGGTAACTCATTCATGAAAGCTATCTATGACACAGGAATTAAAGAAATTTCTAAAAATGGTGTGGATGATAAAGACGGATTTATCTGGCCATCATACGTAGAAGATATCATGGGACCTATGTTATTTGACTATGGTTATGGACCATTCCGTTGGGCATGTCTAAGCCGTAAACACGAAGATTTAATGGCAACTGACAAAGCTGCTATGGAAGTAATTGATCCAACTCGTCGTTATCAAGACCGCGACAACTATAACTGGATCCGTGACGCTGAAGAAAATAAATTAGTTGTTGGTACAGAAGCACGTATTCTTTATCAAGATGCTATGGGACGTGTTAATATTGCCCTTAAATTTAACGAAATGGTTAGAGAAGGAAAAATCGGTCCTGTTATGATTGGTCGTGACCACCATGATGTGTCTGGTACTGACTCTCCATTCCGTGAAACTTCAAACATCAAAGATGGTAGTAATATTACTGCTGATATGGCAACACAATGTTACGCAGGTAACGCAGCTCGTGGTATGAGTTTAATCGCTCTACATAACGGTGGTGGTGTTGGTATTGGTAAATCTATCAATGGTGGCTTTGGTTTAGTATTAGACGGAAGTGAAATGACTGATGAAATTATCAAATCAGCTATTTCATGGGATACTATGGGTGGAGTTGCTCGTCGTAGTTGGGCTCGTAATCCACATGCCATTGAAACTTCTATGGAATACAATGAAATGCGTAAAGGATTAGATCATATTACAATTCCTTACATCGCTGACGATGCGAAAGTAGAAGCAGCAATTAGTCCTTTATTTAAATAATGACTGTGTGAACTTCCTATCCAAGTCATTATATCTAAAAGAATAAACTACCAAGACCTTAAGAATTTAGAGAATATCTTTCTTCTTAAGGTCTTTTTTTATAGATTATTTCTTAAAACAAAGAAAGGATTGTGTGGGAAAATGAAAATTGAAATGGTGGAAGGTATTAGGACGCTACAGCTTGATATGATTGCAACGCTTGCTCTTGCTGCGGTCTTGTTGATGTTAGGTTATTTTATTCGAGACAAGGTTAAGTTACTAGATAGGTTATGTATTCCAGCACCTGTCATTGGTGGGTTATTATTTTCATTAATCGTATGGGTTTTTAGACTAACTGATCTTTTAGTGATTAATATGGATATCACTCTACAATTACCTTTTATGTTAACCTTTTTTACTTGTGTTGGTTTTGGAGGGAGTTTCAAATTGCTTAAAAGTGGTGGACGTTTATTAATCGTATTTTTAGTGTCTTGTTGGATTTTAGCAATTATTCAAAATGTAGTAGGGGTTAGCTTAGCATCTGCATTAGGGCTTAATCCTGTTTTAGGTGTGATGGCTGGAACGGTTTCTTTAGTTGGCGGGCATGGCAATGCGGCTGCTTTTGGTCCAGTTGCTGAGAGTTTAGGCGTTGAAGGCGCTACAACAGTCGCTGTGGCTTCGGCAACGTTTGGATTAATTGCGGGAAGTTTGATTGGCGGACCTATTGGCAACTGGTTGATTAAAAAGAATAAGCTAGAAATCAAAACAGATGATACGGTTGAAGGTAAACAAGAAATCAAAAAAGAGAGAGTGATTGAAAAAGATGATTTTACTGTTAAGTCTTTTTTAAGTCATTTAACCCTTATTTTTGTCTTCATGTTTGGTGGGATTGTTATTTCCGATTTAGTAGCTATGTTAGGAATTAAGAACTTTGCACTACCTAATTATGTGGGTGCTATGTTTTTAGCGATTATTTTTAGAAATATTAATGATAAAACGAATATGTTTGAAATGAATTTTAAAGAAGTCAATATCATCATGGAAGTAGGGTTATCCTTCTTCTTAACGATGGCAACCATGACACTTAAAATCTGGGAGTTGGCAGATCTTGCAGCACCCTTATTGATTCTTTTATTTGTTCAATTAATTATCGTGATTCTGTTCTCCATTTTTGTCGTCTTTAGAATGCTTGGAAAATCATATGACAGTGCGGTAATGACAGGTGGTTATGCTGGTTGGGGACTTGGAATTTCAGCCACAGCAGTCGTTTGTATGAGTGCTATCTGTGAGAAATACGATTTAAAATCAACAAAAGCATTTCTGATTGTGCCTTTATGTGGAGCTGTTTTTGTGGATATTGTGGCGGTACCAATTATAATTTTCTTTATTACTAAATTTGCATAGTAAAAAAAGCATCATTTTATTTATTGTTCGTATATTGAATAAAAAGTGTGATTTTTATAGATACCGACTCTTTCACAAAAAAATCATTAATTTAATCCGTAAATAGCGATTCTTTGTAGACAGTTTGTTTATTTTATCACTAAAAAAAGGTATAATGGATTTTGTAAATGTTTTAATAGATATTATGTATGACTGTTTATAATGAATGACTAGTTAGGAGGAAACAATCTTGTCTAACCGCTTAAGCTGCAAAATGTTTGGACATCCTGAAATAAGATTAAATAATGAAGCTATCCTATTTTCTTTTTCTAAAATAGATGCTTTGCTTTATTACCTATTAGTAACTAAATCTGCAAGTCGAGATGAAGTTGCTGGACTTCTTTGGCCAGATAAAAGCGATCAAAATGCTAAAAAGAATTTAAGAAATGCTATTTATCAGGCAAATAAAATGTTAGGTGTCGAGGTCATAAGTTCTCCCAATAAGGCGCTACTCGTATTAAATGAAACCGTTGATATTGATATTGACGTAGATAATTTTATGAAACAAACTCAAGAAAATTTATCTTTATACCGAGATGAATTTTTAAAAGGATTCTTTTTAAAAGACTGTGAAGGTTTTGAGATTTGGGTTGTTAAGATGCGTAGTTTTTACGAGAAGAAATTTTTACAAGAATGCTTGAAAAAAATTGAGCAAGACATAGAAGCTGGTCTTTTAGAAGATGTAGAAAAAAATATTAACCGCTTAATACATATCGATGAATTTGATGAGTCGAACTATCAGTTACTCATGAAATTTTATCAATCCAATCAACGAGATGGCAAGGTAGTAGAAACATACTACAATCTTTCCAACACCTTAAAAACTGAATTAGGCATTACACCTAATAAACAAACCAAAAAAATATATGAAGATTCCTTAGAGCGACTAAATATTCAAAATAATCATGGCAAACAACGGTTTAACTCTCTTTTTTATGGTCGATTTGAAGAACTAAGACAAATCGAAACACAGTTAAGTTCTTTTAAGAATAGTCAACCTTTCGCTTCAATGGTCATCAGTGGAGAAGCTGGGATAGGAAAGAGCGCCTTAGCCAATGTTATTTTAGATAACGCCCAAAGTGAAGTGACAATTATCGAAACTCAGTGCTATCAAGTAGAGGAGAAGTATTCCTTTAGACCATGGAAAAAAATCATCGATAGTTTATCAAAAATTATCAAAACCAATCAACAAATCGATCCAGAAATTTGGGAAGAAGCTATTTCGAAAGTGTTTCCTAATATTGAGGCTCATTTAGCAGGTGCTAAATTAGTTGAGAGAGAGTCTTCTGTTAACTTGAATGTTTTATCCGGTGTATTAGTGGATACGATTAATCGAATTGCTAAAGAGAAGAAATTGTTAATCTTTGTGGAAGATATTCAGTGGATGGATTCTAATAGTTTGGAATTACTAACAAATGTGATGATGCAAGCGAGTAAAAATATCATTTTCTTAATGACTTCAAGAAACGTTAATCGAAGTGAATTAGATTTCTTTTTAAATAATTTAATTCAGTGTTCTTTGCTTGAGATGGTTAAACTAAGCCCTTTTACGTATCAAGAAACCAATGAGTTTATTTTGAAAAAATTAGATAATCGTCATGTGACGGATGACCTAGTGGATAATGTTTATCAACATACAGAAGGAAATCTCTTCTTCTTAATTGAATATGTAAGCCTGCTTCAAAGTAACTCAAATCTTAATACGATGACGGTTAAAATGAAAGATGCCTTAAAAAATCGCTTTTTATATTTAAATGAAGGCGAGCAAGAAATTGTTAACATTGTTTCTTACTTTTACGACTATGCCTTACTAGATGATTTAGTTGAGATTTTAGGAATGGATAGTTTGGTAATCGTCAATATGATTGAAAGCCTCGTTAAGAAAAACATCTTAAAAGAGCTAGATATAAATGGTGAGATGGGAACAACCTTCACTCACATTAAATTAAGAGAATTTATCTATATGAATCAATCGATTGGTAAAAAACGGATTATTCATAAGAAAATTGCTCATTACCTAGAAAGTAAGATTAATACAAGTTGTGTGGACAATCTACTTTATGATAATATCTCTTTCCATTACAAAAAAGGAAAAGATGATTTGAAGGCACTGAAATACAAATTGATGTATCTTGAAAAATATTTAGGCTTTTATCATGAGTTATTTCCAATTGATGTGGAAGCACAAGGGACCTTCAAAGAGGAGTTAACCTTTAGCCAAGAGAAGGTCTTTAAACAATTTGATAAAATTCAAAATTCTTTAGATATCTTGAAAGAGCAATACCAAGGAAATGATGTGTTTGAACAATTAAGCCGTCAATTTTTATACTTGGAAGGCCGCTATTTGATTAAATATGGTGAGTATCAAAAAGGGGTTCAGGATATTGAACAGGTCATTAATCAATCAAAAGATTTAAAGGATCATGACTATCTTTTAGCTGGTTACAAACAAATGATTTATTATTACATTCAAATTGATGAACCAGAGAAAATGATTGGGTATATCGAACTGGCTTTAGATTTATCCATTAAAGAGAATAATCACCAATCGATTGGGATTTTATTGAGATTAAAAGGGCTATATCAAATCATGTGTGGAAATAATCTAATCGCTGAAAAATTAATCCAAGAATCGATTAATACGTTTATGCTGACCGATGAGATTGCTAAGAAATACGCGGTGAATATAGCAGCTGCTTACAATTATCTAGGTGAAATTAGATTCAATGAAAATAATTACAGTGAAGCTTATGAGATGTTTATCAAGTCCATTGAACTATGTGCTGAAAAAAACACCTTATCTAGTTTGTCTGTATTCTATACAAATGCAGGAGCGGCTTGTTTTGCTCAAGGGGATTTCGAAAAAGCGAAAGAATTACTGCTTAAATCTCGTGGGATTTATGAAGAACTTCATACGTTCTGGAAAAGACCTCGTTTAGATGCGTATCTAGCTTTAGTTTATTTAAAAGAAAGAGAATACGACGAAGTGAAATACTATTTAGATAAAGGGAAAGAATTTGCTGAGCGGATGGGGAATAATCGTGATATTGGAATTGTTGAGTTTGGTAAATCAATTGTTTCAAAAGAATTGGAAGAACAAGGTCAAGATTTAGCTGATTGGAAAAACTGGCTTTCAAGAGACTCAGCGGCTTACGCGGCAGATGCTTTAATTCATTTAAATAAATACCAAGATGTTTATGAAATTAATGTCTTAAAAGGTGAAATCTAAAAAAGATCAATGAGGGGAAAACTCTCATTGATCCTTTTTTTATTTATCGGTGTATCTTTTAAATAATTTATTCCGTGCTTTATCACTCATTCGGTAAAAAATGCTTACTAAACAAAGAATCATTAGAACCATAAACAAAAGTGCAAAAAGAAAATCATTGAGTTCAATGTTCAGAAAATCTAAAAGAGCGTCTGTCGTTCCCACACAGTTTAATAAACTACCAATCCCAACATAAAACCAAGCAGTGGCTTTATTAGAAATCGTAAATACTTCCTCAAAATCATCATTTTGAGATGAGAACTCTTTAAAAATGGCTTTAAAACGTTTCGTTTCCAAATGGATTTTTAAAGGAGGGAAGAACCAATATAAGGGAGATACGTCTTTATACGATTTTGAGACATCTTTAATTTTATGAATAATACTTTTTTGTTCAGCTATCTCCATAGCCCCTTGATAGGTGGAAAAAGTGTAAATAATCCAACCACCAAGAAAATTAAGTATCGTTATCAGTGAATCTCTCAAAAAATCCCTCCTTTTATTTATAAATATCGTATAACTTTTTTCATAAAATGTCTATAAGTTATCTACTAGTAAGCGGAAGGATGATTTGAAAGACGCTGCCTTCATTAAGGGTACTCGTTACCTTGATTTTTCCGTGGTGCATATCAATGATTTTTTTAGTAAGAGATAACCCAAGTCCAGAACCACCTAAACTTCTTGTTCTGGATTCATCAACCCGGTAAAAAGGTTCGAATAAAAAAGGAATATCTTTTTGATCAATTCCGATTCCGTTATCAGTTACTTTTATCATGATGTTCTCCTTCGTTTTAGAATAAGAGATATTTATTGCACCATTTGCAGGAGTGTACTTAATGCCATTATTAATAATGTTGTTAAGCGCTTGAGTTAAAAGAACCTTATTACCGATGATTTTAACAGGTGTCCCTTGATGAGTTAACTCAATATTTTTTTCAATCGCATCTGTTTCATTTAGTGTGACTAAATCCATAATAAGTAAGTCAAGAGAGATTTCTTCGATGTTTTGTAAGAGTTCATTATTTGAAACTAAAAGCAGTTGATCCACGATATCGATTAATTGGTTAATGCTGTTTTTTGAAATATCATGATGCTCTTTATAATCATCCAGAGTTGGTTTTTCTTCTAAGTCTAAAATTTGTAAATTTAATTTCATGGTTGTTAATGGAGTTTTTAGTTCATGAGCAGCATTTTCAGCAAAACTTTTTTGATAAGCAAAAGACTGTTCCAAGCGCTCAAGCATTAAGTTATACTCATGTGCTAATTGGCCCACTTCATCCTCTTTATTTGGTAAATCTATTCGGCTAGATAAACGATGCTCATTCACATCTTGAACACTATTTTTTAGTGTTAAGAGTGATTTCAGATTTTTTTGAATCAAATAATAACAAATAAGAATGCCAAGTAAAGCAATACCAATCATCCAGTAAACGTAACTAAGTTGAAAATTTTTATTTAACCCTTGGATTTCTTCGGCTGGACTAGTCACAACGGGTGCCACGTCACTTAAATCTTCAGTAGGTGTAGAAGGAGCTGCGGGTTGCGAGAGTTCAAAATTTTGAATGGGTTGAAGTATTCGATTATCCACATTTTTAAAGGTGATAAATGTTAAAAGAGCGACAGTCCCAATTAAAACTAAACTAATTAAAATGGTTAATTTTATTTTTAAAGATTTAAATTTCAATAACTTATTCTCCTTTGTCTATGGATTCTGAAGAAATTAATCGGTAACCTGAACCACGAATGGTTTCAATTTTAGGTGTATCTTCTCCAAATTCTCCTAATTTTTTTCTAAGTGAGAATAAGTGAAATTTTAAAGAGTTAGAAAATAAATCAACCTCACTATCCCAAACATGCTCGATTAGAGTTTCAGCGCTGGTAATTTGGTTTTGATGAAGGGTTAAGTACCTTAGAATACTGTATTCTTTAAGTGTTAATGAGAGTAGTTCATCTTTGATTTTTACTTCATTTTGATGAACATTGAGAGTCAGAGAATCAAAAGAGGCTATTTCTGGTTTCTGATAGAAAGAACGTCTTAACAGTGATTGGATTCTAGCCTCAAGAATAGGGAAATCAAAAGGTTTTGTGACGTAATCATTAGCTCCTTCAAGTAATCCTTTAACCACATCATCTGTTTCTGATTTGGCACTGAGAATCAAAATATTGATATCTTGATTTGTTTGGCGAATGATTTCAAGTAACGCAAAGCCATTTATTTTTGGTAGATTTAAATCTAAAAGGATTAAATCATAGTCGTTTTCGTGAAAAAATTCCAGTCCTTCTTCCCCATCAAAAGCTAAATCAACAGCGTAGCCTTTTTTAGTTAACCCTTTTTTCAAAAGAGTAGCCAATGTGTGTTCATCTTCAATTAAAAGTAACTTCATGATTTAATCTCCTAACCAAAACTAAGGCTAAGACAAAACATCTTTTTGTTTTGCCAAAGCCTTTTTTTATACTACTTCTATCATACTAGATTTAACCCTTTTTTTCTAAAAAAAGATCGTCTTATTTAGCCGATGTTCCTTCAGAAATAACTTGTGGTTCAACAGAAGAGACAGGTTTAATTGTTTCTGCTGATGTTTTTTCCTCTTCTTTAACTTCAACACCCGTTTGCGCTGGAGTACTTGCTACAGAAGAAACTGATTCTGCTTCTTCTTTGACTACTGGTTCATTGACACTACTGGCGTTTACAAGTGTACCTACTCCGATAATTGATAAAATTCCTGCTGCGACTGCTAATTTTTTTAATGACATATGAATGTCCTCCTTCATAGTTTTAGTAACACTCTTAGTATATAAAATAGAAGGTTAGATGAAGGTTAGTTTTTAGTAAACGATGAGAAATTAAATCAGATTAACAAATACGAAAGCTATTTGAGAGGTTTAATGTTAAAATAAATATACAAAATAAAATTTTTTGATAAGGAATGAGAAAATGTTTATTTGGATAATTGCTATTATTTTAATCATCGTAATAGGTATTTGTATTTATGGGGCTCATTTTTTTGTGAATGTTGCTTTTTATAAGGATTCAACGTGGTTTGCAAAAAAAGGGCATGCTTTGTTCAATCCGGATAACTTTAACCGAGAAAAAACGGTGTACACAGAAATAGAAGATCGCCAAAATGAAGAAGGTCATCGCTTTTGGGAAGAAGAAGCCACAGAAGAAATTTTTATGAAATGGAACAATGAAACGTTGTGTGCTAGAGAATTTAAAGCAATGCCTCACAGCAATAAATGGATCATTGCCGTTCATGGTTACCGATCTTCTGGGAAAAGAGACATGTCTTATCCTGCAAAAGTATTTAATGAAGTAGGGTTTAATGTTTTAGTACCTGATTTACAGTCTCACGGTAAAAGTACGGGGAATGAAATCGGTATGGGATGGCTTGAAAAGGAAAATGTCAAAGCATGGATTGATAAAATTATTAGTCACTATCCAGAAGCTGAGATTACTCTTTTTGGTGGATCGATGGGAGCTGCCACTGTCATGATGACAAGTGGGGAAGAACTTCCCAAACAGGTAAAAGTACTAGTCGCAGATTGTGGCTATACAACTGTTTATAATGAATTTTCGTATCTGTTGTCATCAGCACTTAAATTACCAGCAAGCCCAATTTTATTTTTTGCTAACTTTTTTGCTAAATCTAAATTAGGTTTTACTTTAAAAGAAGCATCTAGTGTGGACCAGCTTAAAAAGAATACGCGTCCTATTTTGTTCTTCCACGGAACGGCTGATAAGTTTGTTCCTCACGAAATGGTTTATCGAAACATGGAAGCTACAACGAGCGTGAAAGAAGTGATGATTGTGGAAAATGCGCCACATCTTTGTTCTTGGGTGTATGATGAAACAAGATATTTTAAAACAGTTCTAGAATTTATAGATGAAAATTTAACAAAGGGAGAAGGACATGGAAACTAAAAAAAATATGAAACTAGCCATGATGCTGATTTTATTCGCAGCAACAATGAGTAGTTTAGGGCAATTAGCCTGGAAAATTGGAGCCGATGCCACAGATTCAAAATTTGCCATTTTAATGTATATTGTGGGGTTAATTTTGGCGGGAGTCGGGATGGTCGTGTTAATGATTTCCTTTAGATTTGGAGATGTTTCGATTTTACAACCAATGATGAGTGTTGGTTTTGCCTTATCGATAGTTTTTGGGGCAATGTTTTTAAATGAAGGCATCACAACAATGAAAGTTATTGGAACACTGTTTATTATTGGTGGATCAGCTCTTTTAGGCTATGAAGGAGGTAAAGACAATGACTGATATTTTAAAAATTGTTCTGATTTTAATTGTCACGACTCTTTCAGGTAGTATTGGGGCATTAGCTTTAAAACAAGGGATGAATGAATTAGCGGAAGTAACGTTTGTTAAGGCGATTACTAACAAGTGGTTACTCATTGGCTGTTTCCTATACATTGTCAGTGCCGCGACTAATATTGTATTATTTAAATTTTTGGATTATTCAATTGCTTTTCCAATGACTTCCTTAACTTATGTTTGGACGGTCTTTATTTCTTATTTTACGTTCAAAGAAAAGATTACACCTTTAAAATTATTGTCAGTCGGTTTGATTATGATTGGCGTTGTTATCATAAGTCAATAAAATTAAGAGGTTGTGACAGAAGTGTTCAGCTTCAAGAAATAAGAAGGAAATCACGAAAATTGCTTTTCAAATTTTTGTGATTTTCGGCTTATTTCTGAAGAAGCTACTTCTGTGACACCGTTTAGATTGTAAAAAAGGGACTGCGACGTACTTATAAAATGTCGCAGCCTCTTTTTTGTTATTTGTAGAAAACAGTCAATAAATGTTAAAATAAGTGAAGTGAAACTTATATAAAGGTGGAATTCAACATATGTATCGATTAGCCGTAGATATTGGAACAACCAACATAAAACTTTGCTTATTTGAAAATTATCGTTTAGAAGAAAAAATAGATGTTAATATTGAAACACAGTTTGAAGGAAGCGGGAAGGTCTTTCAAAACCCAGCTAAAATTTTACAACAAATTAAAAGAAATATTCGAAAAATAACTCAAAAAGGCTTTGAAATTGATGCAATCAGTTTTAGTACCGCCATGCACAGTATCATGCCAGTCATGGAAACCGTCTATGACGAAGAAATGTTTATTTGGTTAGACACCCAAGCGAGTGACTTTGTTAAGAAGTTTAAAAAAATAGATTTAGCAGATCAATTTTATCAAAAAACGGGAACACCGATTCATGAGATGTCGCCTTTTTCTAAAATTGCTGTTTTAAGTAGAAAAAATGACTATCAAAAAGCTCAAAAATGGATTGGTTTTAAAGAATATCTCATGAAGGCTTTTACAGGTGAAGAGGTAATTGATTACTCCACTGCCTCGGCTACTGGGTTATTCAATATTCATGAGATGAAATGGGACGAAGATATTTTAAGTTTTCTAAAATTAGAAGAGAGCAAGTTAGCCAAATTAGTGGACACAGATACTCATTATCCTATCAAAAAAGACATTGCTGATGAACTTCTTCTATCTCGAGAGCTCCAAGTTTATGTAGGAGCTTGTGATGGCTGTTTGGCGAGTTTAGCTAGTTATTTAGGCAATGGTACAGCGAGCACGTTAACTGTTGGAACAAGTGGAGCAGTTAGAAAACTAACGAAAAAAATTGAACTAGATGATGAAGGTAAGACCTTTTGTTATTACTTAAATAAAGAGTATTGGGTCGTGGGCGGCGCAACGAATAATGGTGGACAAGTTCTTTCATGGGCGAATAAAATGTTTTATCAAGAGTCAACAATCTATAAGGATTTAGAGCATATTTTTAAAGTGTCTCCTATTGGTAGTAATGGCATTCAGTTTTTACCTTATATTGCTGGTGAGCGGGCACCTTTATGGAACGGAGAGGCAACAGGTAGTTTTTCTGGTATGTCAATTAATCATCAACGGGAAGATATGTTGAGAAGTCTAATCGAAGGAGTCATATTTAATTTGCGCTATATTAGTGAGTTGGTTGAGCTGGATACAAGAGATTTATCAATTAGTGGTGGTTTCTTTGATTCACCCTATCTATCAACCTTAGCAGCTGATATTTTTGGTAAAAATTGCATTCAATCTGTCTTTTCAGAACCTAGTTTTGGCCTGATTTGTTTAATGAATCCACCGAAAAAATCAATTATTTCCGATCAAAAAAGAATTTTTACAAGTCTAGAAAATCATCTTTTATATGAAAAAGAGTATGCAAAATTCTTGAATGAAGTTAAAACCGAACTATAGAATAAAAAATATAAGTAAAATTCGTTTATTAGTTGACCCGTTTCCTCAGCCTTGCTAGAATGAAAGAAATGAAAGGGGTCATATGCTAATGATTGATGTATCCGTTATAATGGGAAGTATTTCTGACTGGGAAACAATGAAAGAAGCCTGTCAGATATTAGATGATTTTGGGATTTCTTATGAAAAAAAGATTGTTTCAGCGCATCGGACACCAGATGTAATGTTCGACTTTTCTGAAAAAGCGAGAGGTAGAGGGATTAAAGTTATTATTGCTGGAGCAGGTGGTGCGGCTCATTTACCAGGAATGGTCGCAGCCAAAACCACATTACCAGTAATTGGCGTTCCCGTTGAGTCAAAAGCATTAAAAGGAATGGATTCATTATTATCAATTGTTCAAATGCCAGGAGGAATACCTGTGGCAACAACGGCCATTGGTAAAGCTGGGGCTAAGAATGCAGGTCTACTTGCCACACAAATATTATCAATCACCAATGATGAGCTACAAGGAAAATTAGCAGATTACCGAGAAGAATTGAAACAGCTAGTAATCGAAAGTGAGGCCGATTTTGACTAAGATGATTTTACCTCAAGATACGATAGGCATTATTGGCGGTGGTCAATTAGGTCAAATGATGGCTTTAAGCGCTAAAGAGATGGGTTTTGTTGTTGGAATCCTTGATCCGACACCTAATTGTCCAGCCTCACAAGTAGCTGATTGGCACATTCAAGCGAACTATGACGACTCAAAAGCGATTGAAGAATTAGTGACTAAATCAGATGTTGTGACCTATGAATTCGAAAATGTGGATGCTGATGTTTTAGCCAAATGTGCGGAACTAGGCAAATTACCTCAAGGCTTAGATTTACTTAAAATTAGCCAAAATAGAAAACACGAAAAGGCCTTTTTGACTAAACTCAATCTACCGACAGCGGCTTATGACATTGTGGCAAGTCAAGAAGAATTAATTCAGGCACTAGATTTGTTAGGCTACCCTTCTGTTTTAAAAACCTGTTCAGGTGGCTATGATGGAAAAGGTCAAGTGGTTATTAAAAGCGAAGCTGATATCAAAGAAGCAACAGTTTTATTAACTTTAGGTGAGTGTGTGTTAGAAAAATGGTTAACCTTTGAAAAAGAAATTTCGGTGATTGTGTCTGGTAGCAGTCGGGGACAATTTGAAGTTTTCCCAATTGCTGAGAATAGACATCAAAACAACGTGCTACACACTTCTCTTATTCCTGCCGATATTTTAGGCGATTGTGAGTCTCAAGCAAAAGAGATGGCAAAAAAAATAGCTGAGAACCTTGAAATTAAAGGAACGATTACCGTAGAGATGTTTGTGACGAAACATGGTGGTATAATTATTAATGAGATGGCACCTAGACCTCATAATTCGGGTCATTATTCCATTGAAGCTTGTAATGTGAGTCAGTTTGATTTACACATTAGAGGGATTTGCGGTTGGCCACTTCCTAAAGTTGTTTTACACGAATCAGCAGTGATGGTTAACTTACTTGGAAAAGAAGCAGATCTGGCTAAAGAGTGGATTTATTTAAAACCTGAGTGGTATTTTCATTATTATGGAAAAAAAGAAGTAAAAGATGGTAGAAAAATGGGCCATATTACGATATTATCAAATAGTCTTAATGAAACATTAGAAGAAATCAACCAAACCAATATTTGGAAATAGAGAGGATAAGACAATGTTAGAACGTTATACACGAGAAGAAATGGGTAAAATTTGGACAGACGACAATCGTTATCAAGCTTGGTTAGAAGTAGAAATCTTAGCAGATGAAGCTTGGGCTGAATTAGGAGAAATTCCTAAAGAGGACGTAGTAAAAATTCGTGAAAATGCAAGTTTTGATGTTGATCGTATTTTAGAAATTGAAGCTGAAACAAGACATGATGTGGTAGCTTTCACACGTACTGTCTCTGAAAGTTTAGGGGAAGAACGCAAGTGGGTTCATTACGGTTTAACAAGTACAGACGTGGTTGATACGGCTTATGGTTACCTTTTAAAACAAGCCAATGACATTTTAAGAAAAGATTTAGCTAACTTCACTGAAATTATTGGTGAAAAGGCTAAAGAACATAAATACACAGTTATGATGGGTAGAACTCACGGGGTTCATGCTGAGCCAACTACTTTTGGTTTGAAACTAGCTTTATGGTATTCAGAAATGAAACGTAACGTGGAGCGTTTTGACCATGCAGCTAAGGCTGTTGAAGCAGGTAAAGTGAGTGGAGCAGTTGGAACATTTGCTAATACACCACCATTTGTAGAAGAATATGTTTGTGAAAAATTAGGTCTACGTGCTCAAGACATCTCAACACAAGTCTTACCTCGTGATTTACATGCAGAATACTTGTCATCAATGGCTTTAATCGCCACAAGTATTGAAAAATTTGCCACAGAAATTCGTGGATTACAAAAATCTGAAACACGTGAAGTGGAAGAATTCTTTGCTAAAGGTCAAAAAGGTTCATCAGCAATGCCACATAAACGTAACCCAATTGGTTCTGAAAATATGACAGGTTTAGCTCGTGTGATTCGTGGACATATGGTGACAGCTTATGAAAATGTTGCTTTATGGCATGAAAGAGATATTTCTCATTCATCAGCTGAACGTATCATTATTCCAGATACAACGATTCTTTTAAACTATATGTTAAATCGTTTCGGAAATATCGTTAAAAATCTAACGGTTTTCCCAGAAAATATGAAACGCAACATGGATGCAACATTTGGCTTAATTTACAGCCAACGTGTATTACTTAAACTAATTGATAAAGGGATGTCTCGTGAAGGCTCTTATGATTTGGTTCAACCAAAAACAGCCTACGCTTGGGATCATCAAGTTCAATTTAGAACACTTTTAGAAGAAGATGAAAAAATTACTTCTGTCTTAACACCAGAAGAAATCAACGACGCTTTTGATTATAACTATCATTTAAAAAATGTCGATGTTATTTTCGAAAGAGTTGGATTATCTTAAAACAGAGTGGTGAAAAAGGCGCTTAGCTCCAAGCAACTGGAGTGAATACTAAACAATCCGTGCTTTTGGGATTGATTAGTATTTGTGAAGCTGCTATTTGAACCAAAACTATTAAAAATTATTCATATATAGGACTGTAATCTTTAAATTGGGTTACAGTCTTTTTTTGATTTAAAAAACGAAATTGTATTTTTGGAATGTTGAATTGATAAGCTTTGTTATTTTTAGTCGACATAGAAAAACTATTTTTAAGCGCAGAATTATCACTATTTCACATAGTTCGTTAAACTAGTTCTCGGATAAGGGAGTGGTTTAGATGAAAATGAAAAAAATAATAACATTAGGGTTAATGACTGGATTGTTTGCTTTAGTTAATCCAGTCTTTGCTGAGGAAATAAAAAGTGATCAGCAAGAAGTAACAACTCAAAGTGTAAATTTAGAAAAAGACTATTCGAAATACTCAGCAGAGGAATTAGCTGAACTAGTTAGAAGTAAAAAAGTAACCAGTGAAGAATTAGTTAAACAAGCAACACGAAAAGTTAATCAAGAAAATCCAGCTCTAAACGCAGTTATCGGCTTAAGAGAAGAGGAAGCTTTAAAAGAAGCCAGAGAAATCCAAGATACTGGACAGCCTTTTTTAGGTGTTCCAATTTTAGTTAAGGGCTTGGGACATACAATTAAAGGAATGCCAAATTCAAATGGGTTTCCCTTTGCAAAAGATCAAATTGCAGGTGGGACAAGTTCTTTTGTTAAGGCTCTTCAAAATGCTGGCTTTATTGTGATTGGTCAAACTAATTTTCCTGAGATGGGATGGCGTAATATTACGGATTCTGCTCTTTATGGACCTACTGGAAGCCCGTGGAATCCAAATTATCAAGCGGGAGGCTCATCAGGTGGTGCAGCATCCAGTATTGCTTCAGGGATGAATCCTGTCGCTTCTGGGAGTGATGCAGGGGGTTCAATTAGAATTCCAGCTTCATGGAACGGGATTGTAGGCTTAAAACCCTCAAGAGGTGTCTTAAAAGGAAACAGCGCTTCAACAAAAGGGCAAGTCGTTCACTTTGCCAATACGAAATACATGAATGATACAAGAACTTTATTTAACACGTTAAAAAATGACCCAACAGCTAAAGGGCAAACTTTATCAAAAGATATGAAAATAGCTTACTCTACAGAATCACCAGTGGGCACACCAGTCACGAAGGACGCAGTAGCGGCTGTAGAAAATGCAGTTGCCTTTTTGAAATCTCAAGGCTATCAAGTGGAAGAAGCTAAGCCAGAGATTGATGGTGTCAAATTAATGGAAAACTACTATACTATTGCAGCTGGTTCAGGTGGCATGGCAGAGTATTTAGGTAAGCAGATATTAAAACGTCCGATTACAATTGATGACGTGGATATTTTAACTTGGGCACTCTATCAAACAGGAAAAGTGACCACTAAAGATGAAATAAATGCAGCATGGGATTTTAACCATCAAGCAGAAGCGACTATGGCAGAGTTTCATAAACAGTACCCGATTTATTTAACGCCAACAACCGCTTCAACAGCGCCAAAAGTCGGTGATCCTCTCATCACACCAGCTAATTTAGAAAAAATGAAAAACATCGAAACAGCGTCAGCAGAAGATCGAAAAAAATTGATTTATGATCAGTGGTTAGAGGCATTAACCTATACACCCTATACACAACTAGCTAATTTAACAGGAGAACCTGCGATTAGTTTGCCGACCTATGTCTCTAAAGAAGGTCTACCACTAGGGATTCAGTTTAATGCTGGTTTTGGCAATGACGAGTTACTGATGGATTTAGGTGATTTATTTGAAAAGAACAACCAATTTAAGTTATTAGAAAACCAAAAAACAGAGACAGAACCAAGTACAAGCACAACTGAAGAGAGTAGCTCAACAGAAAGTACCAGTGAAGTAAGTAGCACTTCAACAGAAACAACAAGTAAGAGTGAATCTAGTTCAAGCACCACGGAATCAAGCCAAAATACGAATAGTTCAACCACTAACTCTAAAACTGGCGTTGGAACTGTGAATTCTTCATCCAATAAGAAAGAATGGTTCCCAGAAGCTAAAAAAATATTGCCACAAACAGGAGAAGAAAATTCAATGCTTCTAATCTTGTTTGGTGTATTAGGTGTGATTGTTGTTTTGGCTTATATCGGCTTTAAACTAGAGTTTAAAAAGACGGATAATTAACTTCTGTGTTATAATTAAGCAAAAGCATAGGAGTTGATCAAGATGTCAGACAAGAAACTATTGAAATCTGAAAAAATAAGACTCAAAAACGATAAGTTACGTGCTAAAGGAAAAAATCCCGTTAAAGGTTGGGGACAAATGATTAATACAGGACTTGGTGGTATTAACAAAGGTGAAAATTTATCTGCAAGGTTTGATAATAAGGGATTCATCGCCAGTGAGCAGAAAACGATAGCCGAAGATAATCAAAGAAAACGAGAAAAGAATAATTAATATAAAACTGATAATCAGTGAGTGTTAGACGAAATTAACGTCTAACACTCTTTTTTTTATAACTATTGTTCGGTTTTTGTTTGAGATTAAATTAATAAAATCAGCAAAAAATTATAATTAATTAAAACACGAACTATAAATATAAAAACATCAGTAAAAGTTAATAAATATTTGACTATCATTTTAAAGGTTGATACACTCAAAGTGAATTAACCGAACTTTTAGTTTTGAGATTAAAAAAATGATCATTAATAGGAGATGAATTAAGCGTGGTTTCAACTATTTTATATCAAGGTAAAGCTAAAAACGTACATTCTACAGAGGATAAGGATGTGTTGCGTTTAGAATACCTTGATCAGGCAACTGCTTTAAATGGTAAAAAGAAAGATGCGATTCGTGGTAAAGGTGAATTAAACAATCAAATTACTTCCCTAATTTTTTCAGAATTAACTAAGCAAGGAATTAAGAATCATTGGCTAGAAAGTATTTCTGATAAGGAACAATTAGTTAAGAAAGTTGAGATTATTCCTTTAGAAGTTGTTTTAAGAAATATTGCGACAGGTAGTTTTACTAAACGTTTAGGCGTTAAAGAGGGCACTAAATTACCTTTTCCAATTATTGAATTTTATTACAAAGATGATGAATTAGATGATCCTTTTATTAATGAAGATCATATCAAGTACTTGGACATTGCAAGTGAGAGTGAAGTTGCTAATCTGAAAAAACAAGCCCTTGAAATTAATCAAAAATTGCAAGAATTATTCCAATCCATTGATGTGACCTTAGTTGATTTTAAACTAGAGTTTGGTAAAGACACGTTTAACGAGATTATTTTATCTGATGAAATTACACCGGATACTTGTCGTCTATGGGATCAAAAAACAGGACAGTCCCTAGATAAAGATATCTACCGTAAAGACTTAGGTGAAATTATTCCCGTATATCAAGAAATATTAAATCGCTTAGAAGAAAGAGGAGAATAGACATGTTTAAAATGAGAGTGTACGTAGGTTATAAGGAATCAGTATTAGATCCACAAGCAGAAGTGATTGAAGGTGCTATTACTCGTTTAGGTTATGAAAATATTTCTGATTTAAAACTAGGAAAATTCTTTGATTTTGATGTGTTGGCAGAGACAGAACAAGAAGCCATCGAAACGGCTGAAAAAATTAGTGATCAATTATTAGCCAATATCAATATGGAAAGCTTCCGTGTCCAAGTACTGGAGGCAAAATAAATGAAATTTGGGGTACTGGTTTTTCCAGGTTCAAACTGTGATATTGATTTATATTTAGCCATTAAAGATATTATCAAGGAAGAAGTCGAATACATACGTCACACACAAACAGATTTATCAGAATTTGACGCAATTTTAATTCCTGGTGGCTTTTCTTATGGGGACTATTTAAGATGTGGAGCGATTGCTCGTTTTTCATCAGTGATGGATGAAGTAGCAAAATTTGCTAAAGCGGGTAAACCTGTGTTTGGAACGTGTAACGGATTCCAAATTTTAACAGAAGCAGGACTGTTACCAGGTGTTTTACTTAAAAATGATTCCCTTAAATTTGTCTGTCAAACGCAAAGTGTTAAGGTTTCTAACAATCAAAGTTTATTTACTTCTCAATATGAGAAAGATGAATTATTGGCTTTACCGATTGCTCACGGAGAAGGAAATTACTACTGTGATGAAGAAACATTGGCAGAATTAAAGAAGAACAATCAAATTATTTTTACCTATGAAGGAAATAATCCAAATGGAAGTTTAGAAAATATTGCAGGAATTACTAATAAAGCGGGAAATGTTTTAGGCATGATGCCCCATCCAGAACGTGCTATGGAAGAATTATTAGGCAGCGATTCAGGGCGTAAGTTATTTGCCTCAATGGTTGATTATCTAAGAAAGGTGAGTCAAAATTAATGTTAAAAATTCATGAACTGACACCAGAAGAAGTGAGAGATCAAAAAATTTATCAAGAGTGGGGTTTAACTGATGAAGAGTATCAATTAATTAGCGAAAAGATTTTAGGTCGCTTACCTAATTATACTGAAACAGGACTTTTTTCAGTGATGTGGAGCGAACATTGTTCTTACAAAAATAGTAAACCTGTCTTGAGAAAATTCCCAACTTCTGGCAAACACGTGTTACAAGGACCTGGAGAAGGTGCAGGGATTGTTGATATTGGTGATGATTTAGCGGTTGTTTTCAAAGCAGAAAGTCATAACCATCCCTCAGCTGTTGAGCCTTATGAAGGAGCAGCCACAGGTGTGGGCGGAATTATTCGTGACATTTTTAGTATGGGAGCAAGACCTGTTGCTATGCTAAATTCATTACGCTTTGGTGAACTAGATAATAACCGAACAAAATATTTATTAGAACAAGTTGTGGCTGGAATTGGTGGCTATGGTAACTGTATTGGAATTCCAACTGTGGGTGGCGAGATTGGTTTTGATCCTTGTTATGAGGGGAATCCTTTAGTCAACGCCATGTGTGTTGGTTTAATAGAACATAAAGATATCCAAAAAGGGCAAGCCAAAGGAACTGGTAACACGATTATGTACGTTGGGGCTAAAACTGGACGTGACGGAATTCACGGAGCGACATTTGCTTCTGAGGAATTTACTGAAGGGGAGGAACAACAACGCTCAGCAGTTCAAGTTGGGGACCCATTCATGGAAAAGTTATTAATGGAAGCTTGCTTAGATTTAATTTTAAATCACTCAGATATTTTAGTCGGCATTCAAGACATGGGAGCGGCTGGTTTAGTGTCGTCAAGTTCAGAAATGGCTTCAAAAGCGGGTTCTGGCTTAGAACTTTATTTAGATGATGTGCCTCAAAGAGAAACAAATATGACGCCTTACGAGATGATGTTATCAGAATCTCAAGAAAGAATGTTGTTATGTATTCAAAAGGGAGAAGAACAACGAGTTGTTGATTTGTTTGAGTCTTACGGTTTAGATGCGGTAAACATTGGGAAAGTAACAGATGACAAACATTACCGATTATTCCATAAAGGTATCCAAGTGGCAGATTTACCAGTTGATGCTTTAGCAGAAGAAGCGCCTGAGTATCAAAAAGAGCAAAAAGAACCAGCTAGAATTCAAGCGTTTAAAGAATTAACTCCTTTTAACCCAGAACTCACAAATGCAACACAAACATTATTAGACTTATTACAACAACCAACAATTGCCTCTAAAAAAGCCATCTTTGAAACCTATGATTCTCAAGTGAGAACAAACACAGTTGTGGGTCCTGGAAGTGATGCGGCTGTTTTAAGAGTGCGAGGAACAAACAAAGGTTTAGCTATGACAATGGATTGTAACAGTCGCTACCTTTATTTAAATCCTGAAATTGGTGGACAAATGGCAGTAGCCGAAGCAGCAAGAAATATCGTGGCTAGTGGTGCTCGTCCTTTAGCGATTACAGATTGCCTAAATTACGGTTCTCCTGATAAACCAGAAGGCTTCTGGGAATTAAGCACCTCAGCAGACGGCATTGCTAAAGCGTGTCGTGAACTTGAAACCCCGGTTATTTCAGGAAATGTTTCTTTATACAATGAGACAAATAATAATGGGGTTTATCCAACACCAGTCATTGGGATGGTTGGTCTTGTAGAAGACATGAAACATGTGACAACCCAAGATTTTAAAGCGTCTGAGGATTTGGTTTATGTAGTTGGTGAAACAAAAGTAGACTTTAACGGTTCAGAACTTCAAAAATTATTAACAGGAAAAATTGAAGGTGTTCTGAATGAGTTTGACTTAGAAAAAGAGAAACAAAACCAAGCACTAGTATTAGAAAGCATTCAAAAAGGACAGCTTCAAAGTGCTCACGATTGTTCTGAAGGTGGCTTAGGGGTTGCCTTAATGGAAGCTTGTTTTAGAAATAATCTAGGATTTACTGGCGAATTTAACAGGACAGCTCAGTTACTATTTTCTGAAACACCATCACGTTTTGTGCTATCAATTAAACCAGAAAATCAAGAGACATTTGAAGGTTTACTAGGAGAAAAAGCTGTTTTACTTGGGCAAGTGACAAGTGAACCGATATTTAATTTAGTAACTGAGACAGAAACGATTAATGTGGAGATAACAAGAGCCAAAGAACTTTGGGAGGACGCCATCACATGTCTTATGAAGTAAAAAGTTTAAATGAAGAGTGTGGCGTTTTTGGTATTTGGGGACATCCTGAAGCTTCAAGAGTGACTTATTTTGGTCTTCATTCACTTCAACACAGAGGACAAGAAGGTGCTGGGATTGTTTCAAATGATCAAGGAAAATTAAAAGGTCACCGTGATTTAGGACTCTTAACAGACGTTTTTGGAAAATCAGAAAACTTAGAAAAACTAACAGGAAATGCTTCGATTGGACATGTTCGTTATGCTACTTCTGGAACTGGTGAAGTGAACAACATCCAACCTTTCTTGTTTAAATTTTTTGATGGTGATTTTGCTTTAGCTCATAACGGTAATTTAACAAATGCCAAAACATTACGCCATGAAGTAGAAAAAGAAGGTGGCATTTTCCATTCGAATTCAGATACGGAAATTTTAATGCATTTAATTAGACGAAGTGAAAAAGAAACGTTTAAAGATCGTTTGAAAGAAGCGTTGAATCAAGTGAAAGGTGGCTTTGCATACGTTCTTTTAACAGATGATGCGTTGTATGCGGCACTTGATCCTAATGCTTTTAGACCTCTTGCGATTGGTCAAATGAAAAGTGGGGCGTATGTTGTCGCCAGTGAAACATGTGCTCTTGATTCTGTAGGTGCAGAATTTGTTCGCGACGTTGAACCTGGCGAAGTGATTATAATAAATGACGCTGGTATGACCATTGAAACCTACACGAAAGAAACACAATATTCGATTTGTTCTATGGAATACATTTATTTTGCCAGACCCGATTCAAATATTAAAGGAATCAATGTCCACTCAGCCCGTAAAAAAATGGGAAAAACCTTAGCCAAAGAAGCGCCAGTTGAAGCAGACATGGTGATTGGTGTTCCTAACTCATCTCTCTCAGCTGCCAGTGGTTATGCGGAAGAAAGTGGCATTCCTTATGAGATGGGGCTTGTCAAAAATCAGTATGTGGCAAGAACATTCATTCAACCCACCCAAGAATTACGTGAAGAAGGCGTTCGTATGAAACTGTCAGCTGTGCGTGGTGTGGTTGAAGGGAAAAAAATTATCTTAGTTGATGATTCTATCGTTCGTGGGACAACGAGTCGTCGAATTGTGAAGTTATTAAAAGATGCGGGAGCCAAAGAAGTTCATGTTAGAATTTCAGCCCCGCCTTTGAAATATCCTTGTTTTTACGGCATTGATATTCAAACGAAAAAAGAACTGATTGCAGCAAGTCACACAAATGAAGAAATCAAAGAATTAATTGGAGCCGACTCATTAGAATTTATTAGTGAAGAGGGATTAATTAACTCAATTGGTCTTAACCTAGACGCTCCTTATTCAGGATTATGTATGGCTTATTTTAATGGAGATTATCCAACGGAACTTTATGATTACCAACAAAATTTAACTAACTAAAGGAGCAAATCGATGAAGAACGCCTATCAAAAAGCAGGAGTTAATGTAGAAGCGGGTTACGAAGTGGTGGATCGCATCAAAAAACATGCGAAAAGAACAGAACATTTAGGTGTTATGGGCGGTTTAGGTGGTTTTGGTGGTGCTTTTGATTTAAGTACTCTTGATGTGAAAGAACCAGTACTAATCTCTGGGACAGACGGAGTGGGTACAAAATTAATGTTAGCAATCGAAGCAGACAAGCATGACACAATAGGAATTGATTGTGTGGCAATGTGTGTGAATGATATCTTAGCAGCAGGAGCAGAACCTTTATACTTTTTAGACTATTTGGCAACTGGGAAAACGAACCCTGAACAAGTAGAACAAATTGTGGCTGGTGTGGCTGAAGGATGTCATCAAGGTAATATGGCTTTAATTGGTGGAGAAACCGCTGAGATGCCTGATATGTATGCTGATGCTGATTATGATTTAGCTGGTTTTGCTGTTGGTGTGGCTGAGAAAAGTCAGTTGTTAGCTCCAGAAAAAGTCAAAAATGGTGATATTTTAATTGGTTTGCCTTCAAGTGGGATTCATTCAAATGGTTATTCTTTAGTTAGAAAGATTTTCTTTAAGGATAATGACTTTTCATTAACAGATACGTTGCCTGAATTAGGAGGAAAAACCTTAGGTGAAGCCTTACTTGAGCCAACTAGAATATATGTTGAAAGTGTCCTACCGCTAATCAAGGAATCTTTAATTAACGGTATTTCTCACGTAACAGGTGGTGGCTTTGTTGAAAATTTACCAAGAATGTTACCTGAAAACTTAGCGGTTGAAATTAATAAAGGCACATGGGAGATTCCGGCTATTTTTTCAGTGATGAAAGAGCAAGGAGATTTAAAAGAAGCTGAAATGTACGAAATTTTTAATATGGGAATTGGTATGGTTTTAGCTGTTTCTCCTGAGAAGGTCTCAGAAGTGAAAACTAAGTTAGCTGAACGCAATGAAGTCTATTTTGAAATCGGTCAAGTGGTAGAAAAAGAGCAAGAGGCTATCCTGTTTAATGAGGTAGAAAAATGAGATTTGCTGTTTTCGCCTCAGGAAACGGCTCGAATTTCGAGAGAATCATTGAGGTTGTCGAACAAGGAAAGATAAGTGGTGAATTAGTTTGTTTATTTTCAGATCAAAAAGATGCTTTCGCTATAGAAAGAGCTAAAAATCATCATATTCCTTACTATGTTTTACCAAAATCAGAGGAGATGAGTAAATCTGAGTATGAAGCTCAGATTATCGCTCTACTTGAAAAAGAAAATATTGAGTTGATCGTTCTAGCAGGGTACATGAAAATTTTAGGAATCACCCTTTTAAGAGCTTATCCTAAGCGAATCATTAATCTGCACCCGTCTCTTTTACCTTTATTTCCTGGAAAACAAGGAATTCAAGATGCCTATGAAGCAGAGGTCAAAGAAACAGGCATTACAATTCATTTAGTAGATGAAGGGATTGATACAGGCCCCATCATCTTTCAAAAAAGTTTAAAATTAGCTGAAAATGAAACACTTGAAAGCTTAGAAACAAGCATCCACGAATTAGAACATGAGTATTACCCGAAAATCATTGAAGAATTCATAAGGGAGAACAAGTAACCATGACAAAAAGAAGAGCTCTATTAAGTGTTTCAGATAAAACAGGCATTGTAGAATTTGCTAAAAAATTAGTAAGTTTGGATTTTGAAATCATCTCAACAGGAGGGACTCAAAAAACATTAACTGACAATCAAATTGAAACAGTTGGAATTGAAAGTGTGACTGATTTTCCTGAGATGTTAGACGGTCGTGTAAAAACACTACATCCTAAAATCCATGGTGGATTACTTGGGAAAAGAAGTAATGAAGAACACGTTGAAACCATGAAAAAACACGCCATCCTTCCCATTGATTTAGTCTGTGTTAACCTCTATCCCTTTAAAGAAACGATTCAAAAAAGAGATGTAACTGAAGAAGAAGCCATTGAAAATATCGATATTGGTGGACCTAGTATGTTACGTAGTGCCAGTAAAAATTGTGAGAGCGTGACAGTGATTATTGATCCAATTGATTACGAAACAGTGATTTCTGAATTATCAGAAACAGGCAATACAACCCTTGTAACAAGAAAAAAATTAGCAGCCAAAGCCTTCCGACATACAGCTAGTTATGATGCGTTAATTGCTGATTATTTAACGAATCAAGTTGAAGAAGGCGAGCAAGAATCATTAACTTTAACTTTTGATTTAAAACAAAGTCTACGCTACGGAGAAAACAGTCATCAAAAGGCCAGCTTTTATGCTTCAAGTATTCCGACAGCCTTCTCTATTGCATCAGCTAAGCAATTACACGGGAAAGAATTATCATACAATAATATTAAAGACGCTGATGCTTGTCTTCGTATGATGAGTGAGTTTAAATCACCAACAGCTGTTGCGGTAAAACATATGAATCCTTGTGGTATTGGTAATGGAAAAGATATTTATACAGCATTTATGAATGCCTATGAGAGTGATCCAGTGTCAATTTTTGGTGGAATTATTGCTTTAAATCGTGAGGTGGATGCTAAAACTGCTGAAAAGCTAGCTAATATTTTCTTAGAAATTATCATTGCTCCAAGTTTTTCAGAAGAAGCTTTAGAGATTCTAACTAAAAAGAAAAATATTCGCTTACTAGCACTTGAAATGAGAGAGCAAAAAGATATTTCTGAAAAAGAGTACGTCTCTGTTCTAGGTGGTTTACTTGTTCAAGAGATGGATACTTTAGTTGAAGATGAAACGACTTGGAAAATTGTCACCAAACGTCAACCCACTCAAACAGAATTAGAAGCGCTAGTGTTTGCGAATAAATGCGTGAAACACGTGAAAAGTAATGCCATTGTGATTGCTAATAATGAACGTACTTTAGGAATCGGAGCAGGGCAAATGAACCGTGTGGGATCAACTAAAATCGCTTTAGAGCAGGCAAAAGAACAATTAGATACTGCTGTGCTTGCTAGTGATGCCTTTTTTCCAATGGCTGATAGTGTGGAATTAATTGGTCAAAGTGGTGTGAAAGCCATTATTCAACCAGGTGGTAGTATTAAAGATCAAGAGTCCATTGAGATGGCAGATAAATATGGAATTACCATGATTTTTACTGATGTAAGACATTTCAAACATTAAAAGGAGCCTAAGGATGAAACGAAAAATTTTAGTCATTGGTAGTGGTGGTCGAGAACATGCTTTATGTAAAAAATTACTTGAAAGCCCACATGTAGAAACTGTTTTTTGTGCCAAAGGCAATGCTGGGATGAAGAAAGACAACATTCAATTAGTGGATATTTCAGAAGAAGCTCATGATGAATTGATTGCTTTTGCGAAAGAAACAAAAATTGATTGGGTGTTAGTTGGTCCAGAAGTTCCTTTGATGAACGGGATTGTGGATGATTTTAAAGCTGTAGGTATCCCAATTTTTGGTCCTAGTAAAGATGCTGCTTTGATTGAAGGGTCAAAAGAATTTGCTAAAAAAATTATGATGAAATACAACGTACCTACAGCTAAGTATCAAGGTTTTTCTGATTATGAAGAAGCTGTGTCATACGTAGAGGAACAAGGATTACCCATTGTCATTAAAGAAGATGGTCTTGCAGCTGGTAAAGGGGTTACCATTGTAGAAACAAAGGAAGAGGCTCAACAAGTACTAAAAGAAGTCTTAGTGGATGTTTCATCTCGTGTTGTGATTGAGGAGTTTCTAATCGGACGAGAATTTTCATTACTTTCATTCGTGAATGAGACAGGTTTTTATCCAATGGTGGCAGCCAAAGATCATAAGGCTATCTTTGACGGGGATAAGGGTCCTAATACTGGTGGAATGGGTGCTTATAGTCCGGTGGATTATGTGACTGAAGACATTCAACAAACAGTAATTAAAGATATTATTGAACCAACAATTAATGGAATGAAAGAAGAAGGTCGCTCTTTTGAAGGCATTCTTTATACTGGTTTGATTTTAACAAAGGAAGGCCCAAAAGTTATTGAGTATAATGCCAGATTTGGAGATCCAGAAACCCAAGTGTTACTGGAAAGATTAGACTCTGATTTATGTGAAGTGATTGAAGTGTTACTTAAACAAGAAGTTCCTGAAATTAAGTGGAAAAATAAAGGTGTCAGTTTAGGAGTCGTCGTTTCGGCTAAAGGTTATCCAGGTGAGTATGAAAAGGGAACACTTCTCCCTGAATTTGAAGATAGGGAAGATATCAAAATTATCTACTCAGGTGTTGCTCAAACAGAACAAGGGTTAGCTTTGAATGGCGGGCGTGTTTTTTTAGTGGCTGTGTCTGAAGCAACCCAAGAAGAAGCTCATGGGAAAGTTTACGGCTGGTTAGAAAAGCAAAATTTAAACCAATTTTATTACCGAACAGATATTGGAACCATAAAATAAAAAACATCGTTTTCTATCAGTTTTATGCTGTTAGGGAACGATTTTTTCGATTAAGAACTATTTATAGGGTTTTTATACATAATATGCGTGTTTTGAGCATATAATTTCACAAAATATGCAAATGAGGTTCTAATTAAAGTAGAAAGAAGGGTGGTGAAGGGACAAGTAATCAAAAATTTAGCCGTTTAAATGAATAAAACCTCACGTACAGTCACCTGACTAACTCTAATTTTGAACAACTGCTCTTGTTAACCCCAAAAAGCCCATCAGAAGAGTTGCAAAAGGATAATACCTCATGAAACAATCCCCTAAAATACAGTGTTTGACAATTAAATAAGTTATTATCGGACTGTCGATTTGATCTATTAACCTAATATAAAAAATGTTAGGAGAAAACTATTTGATTTCAAAAAATATAAAACGCGTCTTAAAAATTTTACCGATTATTGCTATGGCACCGGTGGTAATTGCCAATTCCCCGTGGAAACACTCAGAAAAAGAGAAAACACCTAAAAAGATTAAAACAGAGCAAATTACAAAGATAAAAGAAGACACACCTACCTAAAACACACCTTCAAAAAATCCAACCATAAAAGAGCCAGCTGCTAAACAACAACTATCAGAAAAAACAACCTCTCAAAATAAAACCACAGCAAAAAATACTCCAAACGAGAAACAAAGCCCAGAAACAACCTTTAATAATGATTCCGCAACATCAGATGGTGAGCTTAATTCAGAAACCAATGCTGAAGCAAGTAGGGTGACTCAAACATGGCCTCAACATGGGGAGGAGCTGCCACTCAAAGTGGAAATGATGGCTTGAGTACACATTTCATCGCTCATAATCCAGGCGTGTTTTCAGTATTGTTTCACTTGTCACTAGGCGAAGAAATAGTTATTACCGACGGAGCAAATCAGGCTAAAAGTTATCACGTGGCACGTATCTGGACCGTCAATGACTCAGGCATAGATATCGCAACAGGAGAAGATACGTGGGATTTAATTACAGGATCAAATAATGGAGAAGCAGTTGCTCTTCAAACGTGTATTGATGATAGCACGAATTTAATAGTTTTCGCTAATTAGAACGCTTTAATGCATTATGTAAAGGGCCTTCAAATTAAAACCTTGGAGGTCTTTTAGATAGGGCATTAATATGTGGAAGTCCTCACATCATTTTTTTAGGGTTATTCTAGTTGTTTTTAGTGAATTATTTGAGTAAATAGCGTATAATAAGGAAAAGTGTGGGAGGCCAAGATGTGTCTCCTATTTTTTATGAAAGGAAGTCACTATGTTTGAACAATATAAACCAACGTGGATGATTGAAGCAATTTATGATATTACGCCTAGCCAATTAAAGGCTCAAGGGATTGAAGCTGTCTTGACAGATTTAGATAATACATTGATTGCTTGGAATAATCCTGACGGAACACCTGAGTTATTAGCGTGGATTGAAACCATGAAGGCTGCTAACATTCCGGTCATCGTTGTTTCTAATAATAAAGCGTCACGTGTGGACCGTGCAGTGATGCATTTAGGTCTTGAGTATGTTTCTCGCGCGATGAAACCTTTTCAAAAAGGATTCAATGAAGTTGAAAAAAAATATAACTTACCCAAAGAAAAGTTAATAATGGTTGGGGATCAATTAATGACGGATATCAAAGGCGCTAATAGTGCAGGTATTAGAAGTGTCCTAGTGAAACCGATTATTGAGACAGATGCATGGAATACGAAGTTTAATCGATCTATGGAGAAAAAAATAAAAAGACATCTACATAAAAAGAATTCAGATATGAAATGGAGGAAATCACTTAATGACTGAGGAAATACGTTGTATTGGTTGTGGGACAGTTATTCAGACAAAGGACAAAGAAGGCATTGGTTACACGCCGAATTCAGCTCTTGAAAAAGGATTAGAAACAGGGGACGTTTATTGTCAACGCTGTTTTAGATTAAGACATTATAATGACATTCAAGATGTAGCGATTACAGATAAAGAGTTCTTAGCTCTTTTAAATGGCATTGGAGATGCGGATGCGTTAATCGTTAATGTGGTAGACATCTTTGATTTTAATGGTAGTTTGATTCCAGGATTACACCGCTTTGTTGGAAGTAATCCAGTGTTACTTGTTGGAAACAAAGTGGATATTTTACCTAAATCATTAAAAAAAGGTAAAATGACACAATGGATGAAAGAAAGAGCCTTTGAAGTTGGTTTAAGACCGACTGAAGTGACATTAACAAGTGCTAAAAGCAAATCAGATATTGAAGAATTACTTGAATTAATCGAAGAGCATCGCGATGGTCGTGATGTGTATGTCGTTGGTGTAACCAACGTTGGTAAATCAACATTGATTAATGCGATTATTAATCATTCAGCAGGTGTGAAAGATTTAATCACAACGTCACAATTTCCAGGAACAACCTTAGATAAGATTGAAATTCCATTAGAGGACGGTCACTTCTTAATTGACACACCAGGAATTATTCACCGTCATCAAATGGCTCATTATTTAGGTAAAAAAGATTTAATGCTTGTTTCACCTAAAAAAGAAATCAAGCCAAAAGTTTATCAATTAAATGCTGGACAAACGCTATTTCTAGGTGGTTTGGCACGGTTTGACTTTATTCAAGGAAATAAACAAGGCTTTATTACCTATGTTTCTAATGATTTAATGATTCACCGCACTAAATTAGAAACAGCCACAGAATTTTATGAAAAACATGCAGGTGGACTATTACAGCCACCAAGAAAAAACGAACTAGGTGAGTTTCCTGAACTTGTTCGCTTTGAGTTTTCAGTCAAAGAAAAAACAGACTTAGTGTTTGCGGGACTTGGTTGGGTAACTATTCCAGATGCTGGAGTGGTTGCTGGTTGGGCGCCAAAAGGTGTTGACGTGATTCAAAGAAAGTCACTAATTTAAAAATAGAAGAGGTCGATATACAATGAAATTAAGAGGAAAACAAAAACGCTTTTTAAGAAGCGAAGCACATCATATGAGTCCAATGGTACAAATTGGAAAAAACGGAATTAGTGAAACATTACTTGATCAAGTAGACGAATTACTTGAAAGAAGAGAGTTAATTAAAGTTAACTTACTACAAAACACAGATGAAGAAGCAACTGAAGTGGCAGGTATCTTTGAAGAAACACTTCATTGTGAAGTTGTCCAAATTATTGGTCGTATTCTAGTTGTTTACCGTGCATCATCTAAAGAAAAATTCCAAAAATATTCAAAACAAGTTCAATCAGTTTAATTTAAGGTGAGTGGGATGAAACAAGAAATTAAAGTTATGACTGACGAGAAAACAAGGTTAAGTCAACACCCAGTTAAGAAAAAGAGAGTCGGTATTTTAGGTGGCGGATTTAATCCGGTTCATATGGGGCATTTAATCATGGCTGATCAGGTCTGTCACCAACTAGACTTGGACGAATTTTTCTTAATGCCTTCTTATCAATCACCTCATGTGGACAAGAAAGAAACCATTGACTCTGAAGAACGAGTTGAGATGCTCAAATTAGCCATTAATGATAATCCAAAATTAGGCTTAGAGCTAACAGAGGTGGTTCGAAAAGGTAAAAGCTATACCTATGACACCATGAAATCACTCGTTGAAGCTAATCCAGACATTGATTATTATTTTGTGATTGGCGGAGATATGGTAGAATATTTACCTAAGTGGCACAAAATAGATGAATTAATGAGAATGATTCATTTTGTAGGTGTTGAAAGGGTAGGCTCTAAAAAAGAGACACCTTACCCAATTATTTGGGTAGATATGCCCTTAATTGAAATCAGCTCCAGTGATATCCGAAAAAAATTGACTACTGGTTGTTCTGTCAAATACTTTTTACCTGAGAATGTGTTAAACTATATTCATAAAAAAGGATTGTATCAAAATGGAATACAGTAAGCAGTATACAAAACATACAAGAGTAGAACTTACATCACTTGTCGCAGCTCAGATGAGTGATAAACGATTTCAACATGTCTTAAGAGTTGAAACAAAAGCATTAGAACTAGCTGAAAAATATCACGTTGATTTAGAAAAAGCGAGTATTGCAGCTCTAACTCATGATTATGCGAAAGAAAGACCAGATGAAGAGATGATAGCTATCATCATGAATTCTGAAATTGATAACGAGATTATTCGTTATGGTAATAATATTTGGCATGGAGTTGTAGGATCTCGTCTTGTTTTAAAAGAATTAGGCATTTCAAATCAAGACATTTTAAATGCTATTGAGTCACACACAACGGGACGCAGTAACATGAGTGAATTAGAAAAAGTTATTTATGTGGCAGATTACATTGAGGAAGGTCGAAATTTTCCTGTAGTGGAAGAAGCACGAAAAATAGCAGAAGTCAGTTTAGATGAAGCGGTTGCCTTTGAAACCAAACATACCTTGCTTTATTTAATCAACAATCAAAATAAAATTTACCCCAAAACATTAGAAACGTATAATGCTTGGGTTGTGAAGTAAAAATTAGGAGGAATTATTATTAATAGTAATAACATATTAGAATTAGTTGTTAAAGCAGCTGATTCAAAACGCGCAGAAGATATCGTAGCATTAGACGTAACACAAGTTTCTTTATTGGCAGATTATTTCGTGGTGTGTCACGGTAACAGTGATAGACAAGTAATGGCAATTGCTGAAGAAGTTATAGATGTAGCTCAAAAAAATCAAATCCAAGTCAAACGTGTCGAAGGAAAAGAGTCAGCACGTTGGGTCCTAATCGATTTAGGTGATGTGATTATTCATGTCTTCTATGGTGAAGAAAGAGACTTCTATAATTTAGAAAAACTTTGGTCAGATGCACCACTTGTTAATATTTCAAGTATGGTTGACTAATTATGGCAAGTTATGAAACATTTGCTAAAATATATGATGAAGTCATGGATGAAAATCTATATTTAGATTGGTTAGAATTTACTTGTCGTCATCTTGATAAAAAACAGCAAAACCTTTTAGAGCTTGCTTGTGGAACAGGTATTTTATCTGTGGAACTAGCCAACTTAGGCTTTAATGTGACTGGCTTAGATTTATCTGAGGATATGATCACTTTAGCCAAAAAGAGAATTACTGAAGGCGATGAAGGATTATCTTTTCAAACAGGAGACATGCTTAAATTAACTGAGAAAAACAGCTATGATGCTGTCACTTGTTACTCTGATTCAATTTGTTACATGTCAGATGAAAAAGCAGTAGGCCAGGTCTTCTCAGGTGTTTATGATGCACTGAATGAAAAGGGGACGTTCATTTTTGATGTTCACTCAATTTATCAAATGGAAGAATCTTTTGCTGAATATAGCTATCATTATCAATCAGACGAATTTGCCTTTCTTTGGGAAAGTTATCCAGGTGATTATGATCATAGTGTGGAACACTTTTTAACATTCTTTGTTTCTGATAAAAAGGGGAAATTTGAGCGTTTTGATGAGCTTCATGAGGAACGAACGTATGAAATTGTAACGTATGAAAAATTACTAAAAGAAGCAGGTTTTACATCGGTTTCAGTGTATGCTGATTTTGAAGATGCAGCACCGACAGAAGAGTCGAATCGTTGGTTCTTCGTTTGTGAGAAATAAAAAAATTAAAAAAACTAATATTATATGTAAAGCTGTGTTATCTTTAAATAAAGGATAACCAGCTTTTTTTAAGGATGTGAAGAGATGAAAAGTTGTGGCGTCGTCGTGGAATATAATCCCTTTCATAATGGGCATAAATATCACTTAGAACAAGCACGTGAGAAATCGGGGGCAGACGTGATTGTCGCTGTGATGAGTGGTAATTTTTTACAAAGGGGTGAGCCGGCTGTTATTGATAAATGGTTACGCACTAAGGAATCGTTATTAAATGGAGCTGATTTGGTTATCGAATTACCATTTGCTTACGCCGTCCAATCTGCTGATTATTTTACCCGTGGTAGTGTTCAAATTCTCCAAAATTTGAAAGTCGATAGTTTATGTTTTGGAACAGACAGTAACGAATGCTTAGATTATGGTGCTTTTGGAAAGTTTCATCAAGAAAATAGTGATAAAATTAACCAAAAGTATCAAGAAATAAAAAACAATGGGAGCAACTATCCTCAGTTAATGACCCAAGTTTACCGAGAACTTTATCCAGAGTGGGCGCTAGATTTTTCGTCACCTAATCATATTTTAGGTATGGGATATGCAAAAGAAAATGCATCACATGAAAAACCAATGATGCTTTATCCTATTCAACGAGTAGGAAATGAGTATCATGATAAAGAAATTTCACATGATCGTTTTGCTAGTGCCACATCGATTAGAGAAAAAGTTTTATCAGGTGAACGAATAGATTTAGAAAAATTAGTGCCAAAAGAAACGCTGAAAGATTTAGAGGAGTCAGAATTAGTTTATTTAGAAAAAAGTTGGTCGTATTTGAAGTACCAATTAATCATTCAACCAGTGGAACAACTTAGAAAAACATATCAAATGGTTGAAGGATTAGAGTATCGTCTAAAAGAAGCAGCAATATCTTCTACTAATTTTAATGAATTTCTTCAAAAAGTTAAAAGCAAGCGTTACACTTGGACGAGAATTCAACGATTGTGTATGTATGTCTTACTTCAAGTCACTCAATCTGAAATTGAAGGAACTTGGAACCAGCCGTATCTAAGAGTCTTAGGGTTTAATGACCAGGGTAGACAATTTTTAAAAGAGAAAAAGAAAGAGATTACTTATCCTGTCATTACGAATATTAATAAAAAGAATGAACAGCTTCTGAGTTTGGATATTAAAGCAGGTAGGATGTATTCTTTGATTAGCCAAAGTGAGAAATATCAAGATTATTATCAAGCACCAATTTACATAAAGGAGGAAGAAAAATGAAGGTAGTCTTTCATATTAATGAATTAGAAAAATGGGAAATGGTTTTAGGAAATATTATTAATTTACTGGAAGCTGGAAAAAAAGACATCCGTAGTGTCGAGGTTGTCGCAAGTGGCGATGCTGTTTTAGGTTATATCGATTCCAAATTAGCTATTCCAATGCATGAATTAACAGAGCTTGGTGTTCGCTTTAATAGTTGTCAAAATGCGATGAATGCTAATAATGTAGACAAAATTAGTATTCATCCCTTTATTAAAGTCGTTCCAGCAGGCGTTCTTCGGTTAGTAGAGTTACAAACGGCTGAATATGCTTATATTAAACCATAACAAATAGAGAAATTAAGGGACTGGCGGATTGTGCTAGTTCTTTTTTTATTGATTAAAGATATTTTTTTATTGTTTTACAATAAAAAAATGTTGACTTACGAAAAAACAGGTGCTATATTTAGTTCATCAAATAAAAGAAAGCAGGAAATAAAGATGAAAAAAAATAAATCACCAAAACTAACAATGACAGCAATTGGCTTCTTAATAATTGGCATGGGATGTTTAATAGTTAAGAATTTTTTACCAGAATATGTTGATGCTCAAGGTCTACTACATGAACCCTACTTTTTTCTAATTCCTATTGGCTTTTTAATTGTATTTATCGCTCTAATCATAGGATCCATCGCGTTTATTAATAATATGATTAAGTTAAAGAGATAAAAAAGAAAGGTAGCTATTATTTTTGGGAAACCAACAATAGCTATCTTTTTAGGTATTAGGTTATGATATAATAAGAACCATACGCATAAGGAGTTAGAAAATGACAGTCAAAAAAATTAATTTAGTTTTCAAATCAATTATTATTATTTTAGGTGTGAGTGGTCTTAGCTTGTTATTAGTAGTAGGGCCTAAAATTAGTGACTATCTTGAAACAACTAGTTTTGAATATCTTATTTTAGGATTATTATGGGTAACAGCTCTTCCTGTGATCTTTATATTATTTAAGCTTTGGAAAATTAGTTCAGATTTACTTAAATCAGATATTTTTTCTATAAAAAATAGTCAACGATTAATCCAAATTGCTTATGCTAGTTTAGTTGAAAGTGGTATTTATGGTATTGGTATCGTTATTGGTTTAGTTGAATTAAAAGGCAATTATCCCTTCTTTTTAATTTGTTTCTTTTTCTTTTTTGTTGGATTAACACTATCTGTGATTGCGTCTTTACTATCTTATATTTTTAAAATAGCAGGGAACATCAAAGAGGAAAATGATTTAACAATATAAAAAGGAGTGATAGAGGATGCCGATTCGAGTGAATCTAGATGTAATGCTAGCTAAAAGAAAAATGTCTGTGACTGAGTTGTCTGAGCATGTGGGTATCACTATGGCGAATCTATCCATTCTAAAAAATGAAAAAGCCAAAGCAGTAAAATTTTCAACTTTAGAAAAAATATGTGAAGCCCTAGATTGTCAGCCAGGAGATATTTTAGAATATGAAAAAATGAGTGAGACTTAAGTTTAAAACTTTTGTCTTACTCATTTTTATTATTGATGTTTAAAGTTAATATATCTCTGACTACACCAGTTGGTTAAATCAGTGGAAAGGATAATCGGTTTCTTTTCAATATCAACGATTGTTTTAGCACCAATCATAGTCATTAAGAACGTTAATTCTTCTTTCCAACTTTCGATTTGTTCAATGGAGACTTGATTGCCTTTGGTTAAAATCATATGCAAGAATTCACCAGAAATACCCACGGCTTTAGCACCTAGACCAAAAGCGGCCAACATATGAAGAGGGTTTTTAATGCCACCTGAAGCAATAAAATCGGCTTGCTTACGGTAGAAATGAGCTTCTAGTAAAGATTCCGCGGTTGTTTGTCCCCAGTTCAGAAGGTAGTCAAATTCTTTATGATCTCGGCGTTCATTTTCAATATGAATAAAATTAGTGCCACCACGCCCGCTCACATCAATGATATCAACACCAATATCCAGTAATTGCTGGATTGTTTCTTTCGACATACCAAAACCAACTTCTTTAACAATGACTGGCACACTAATTGATTTAACAATTTCTTCAATATTATTAAGCCAATTGGTAAAATCGCGATCACCTTCAGGCATGACCAGTTCCTGTGGTGTATTGACATGGATTTGAAGAGCGTTAGCCTCAAGTAAATCCACCGCTTTTTTCGCATTATCAGCTGAATGATGAGCCCCTAAATTCGAAATGATTAACCCATTTGGATTTGTTTTTCTCACTATTTTAAAGCTTTCAGCGGTTTCAGGTTCTTTAAGAGCGACACTGACTGAACCTACTGCCATAGCTAGGTTGGTTTCTTTAGCGATGGTTGCTAAGTTTTGATTAATGACATGGGCTTTTTCACTGCCACCAGTCATAGCATTTATGAAGAAAGGATAGTCTAATGAAAGACTACCCAATTGTGTATTAAGTTGAACATCTTCGGTTTTAATTTCTGAGAAAGATTGATGAACAAAGCGAACACCGTCTAAACCATTTGTTGAAGTGTTTTGGTACTGCATCTCAGCTAAATGAATGTGCTGATCTTTTCGGTTCCAATGAGTTGTCATCTTTAGTCCTCCCACATGATTGAAGTATAATCAGTTTTTTCTTCTTTATAAACTTGAAGAGGTAAATTAACAATTCCTTGTTCACGCCATGTGTTAACCATAGGTAAGATTTCATCGTGTTGATTGAATAAAACAATCCCACAATCTCCACCGCCAGCACCAGAGGATTTGGCAGCACCATTGAAACTTTCCGCAATGGTACAAAGGTCAGTTAAAGCCTGAGTCTCGATATCAACCCCACTTTTTTGAGCCAAGGATTTTAAAAGCTCGCGATTAGTACGAATGCCTTTTTGAATGTCTGTAATATTTCTCGCTTTAAAGGCACTGATAATAGCTGAAACACATTGATCACTATCAGTTAAAAATTGTTTATAAAAACCATTCATCTCATTTTGCTCATCGTTTAATTGATCCACAAGGGAAGTTGTTGAAGCAGGAGAGCCTGTCCAACCAATTAAAAGTCTCAAATCATTAGGCGCTTTTAAAGGTTCAATCATCAGTTTCGGCCATTCTTGCTCAAGTAAGCTATTAATGCTCTCACCATTAGCTAATTTTTCTAAGACCCATTCTCTTTCAAAACAAGAGTAGGCAATCCAACCACCGTAAGAGCTAGCAGCTAAGTCACCAAAAGAGCCATTACTATTTAATGAAAGGTGAGTAATAGCGGCTAATTTATAAAGTAATTCTGAATCATAGCTAATTTTATAAAGTGATAATATCGCTTTAATGGTAGCAATTGTCACCGCACCACTTGAACCTAAGCCATATTTACGACCATCTTTATTATCTAATTCACTTTCAATCGTTAAATCAAAATATTTTAAATCATAATTTGATTCTTGTAAGTACTGCTCCACAATGGTCACAGATTTAGTGATATAGGAGAAGGGATTTTCTCTTTCATCAATATAAAATTTACCGTTTTTTCTTGTCCAAGGGATTGAAATACCGTTGGAGTAGCTTGAACAAATACTACCTTGTTTGTCAGCTTCTTTTAATGTCACGGTAATAAATTGATCCAGGGCAACAATTAGGGCAGGGTGGCCTGGTTCAAGGACCGCATATTCTCCTGCAATGTATAATTTTCCTGGAGCACTTGCTTTTATCAAAAAAATCTCTCCTTTAATAATTCCATTCTGATGCATTTAATAATTTAATGCCTTCCCCAACAGTTGAAGGGATAATTTGTTCTCTATTAAAATCTTCTAGTAGAAGTTCTTCAATTTTTTTCATGTCTGATTGTTGACATAATACCTTAACATTCGGACCAGCGTCCATTGTAACATAGCAAGGAATGCCTGTCTCACGAATTTCTTTGACTTTTTGAATCGCCTTAACACTGTCTGGCTCCCAGTATGAAATTGGCGGGAAAGCACCTAACATGGTAGCGTGCATTTTCATGCCATTTGATTCAGTGATCTCACCTAACGTGATAAAATCATGACCCTTGATTGCTTCTTTCATTTTTGTAAGGTCAGACGTAGCCGTTTCTACCCAAGAAGAGTAAAAAGGAGAGGTCTCGATGGTTTGTTTCATGCCAACACGACTCGATAATTTCTTGCGTCCTGTATTAACCGCAATCACAACCATGCCTATGTCCCATTTAGCGTCGTCAACAGGGACGGCATGACTTGTTGATGATTTATCATCTTCACCCATAGACCACTCTACAAAACCTCCGTAGACACTTCTAGTAGCACTGCCACTTCCTTGTCTAGCAAAAGTTGATAACGTCTTTAAATCTAAATTAAGACCAACTGCTTGATTCATCGCACCAGCTAAAGCTGAAAAAGCAGAAGCAGAAGAAGCTAATCCTGCGGCAGTCGGAACATGATTATAACTCTTTACACAAGCTTTTGTCTCGATATTGGCTAAATTCCTAAACAAATTTAAGAATTCTGTAATCTTTTGAGTTTCTTTGTCGCCTTGTTTAGTATTGTCTAAATAGAATTCATCAGAGTCTAAATCATCATCTAAAACAACTTCTGTGTCAGTATAAAACGCATCTAGGGTTAAGGAGAGACTGCTATTCATTGGTAAAAATAGTTCCTCATTTCGCTTTCCCCAATATTTAATTAAAGCAATATTTGTATGTGCACGGCATCGTCCAGTTGATTTCATTTAAATTCCTCTTCTCATATCATAAACCCAAGTTTTTTTAGCGCCACTTGCAACTAAATCTTGGCTGATTTTCTCAGCATCTATTCTATCATGGGCCAAGGCAATCATACAACCTCCGCGACCGCCACCAGTTAATTTCGCTCCAATTGCACCAGATTTTTGAGCTGTTTCAACTAATTGATTTAATTCAGGACTAGAAACACCAAGTTTTGTTAAAAGTTGATGAACATGTGTCATGATTAATCCAAGTTTAGTAGGTTCGTTATTTTCTAAGAAGAAACGTCCTTTTTTAGCTAATTCCCCTAATTGATCAATAGATTTTTTTGTTTCAGCTGAATCAGAGCCAGTTAGTTTTTTTGAAATACTAGCAACAGCTTCTTTTGTTTGGCCTGTTTTACCTGTATCGCCTACTACAAGATAGGCGTCTAGATTTAAGTTGATTGCTTCAAATGGTTGTCCCTTAATATAGTAAAAAGGCATTGAACTACTTGTCATAAGTGCGTCTAACCCACTAGGATTACCATGAGCGATTTTTTCCGATATATCGACAATAGCCAATAAATTTTCTTGAGTAAGGTTTGTGTCAAAGAAATCGAATAAAGCGCGAGTTGTCGCAACTGAAACAGCCGCACTTGATCCCATGCCGCGTTCAGCTGGTATTTGACTTTCAATCGTAATTTCTAGTGGGTAATTTTCTTTCCCAAGCTGTTTTAGTGTGACACGAATGGTTTCTTTTAAACTTTCAAGTAACTCTGGCATTTCATCTAATAAACCGTGATAAAATTCGCAGTGAATAATCGTTTGATCAACTGTTTCTTTAATCGTTGCAGTCGTTTTTGCAGCAGGAAAAGGAATTGCGATAGACGGTTGATTGTAGACAACAGAATGCTCTCCTAAAAGAATAATTTTGGCATTAGCTTCCCCAATACCTTGTTTTTCTTTTTTCATAAATGTAACTCCTTTATTGATTACTTATTATTTGAATGATAAATGGTGCAGCGTAAAGTGACATGAATTGAACACCGTAGCTCACACCCAACCGGTTTAGTGTACCACAAATAACACCTATTAATAAAACCCCAAATATATTTATTAAGCCGGCATCAATATAAGCGAGCAGAAAAACAAGCCCAATAAACAACGCCAGTAAACTTTCATGAGGAATTTTGGTTAAAACAAAGGCGGTTAATTTTTCAGAAAGTTTTGTCGCAATAAAGTAAACCAGTACGAGAGCAACCAAACTGCCCACAACAAAAGCTGTAATTAATTCAGACTGTGAATACGCTTGAGTAATCGTTGCACCAATTTTAAAAACAGGAGGAGACTCAAAAAAAGCAGCTCCTGGTCCAATCGCAGTTGGTGCAAGAGGAATTCCAATGGCAACGATTGAAATTAACAGACCTGAAATATAGGTTCCTTGAGCCAAAGCATTCATGGTAGTCACCGTTAACTCCGCTCGTTTTAGTTCATCTTTTTCTTTTTTACCAACTGTTTCGCCAATAAGTAAAATTAACCCGACAGGACTTAAGACAAAGAGGAAATTAGCAATGGCAGTGGAGAAACCAGCTGAAAGACGTTCTTTTTTAGAGAGTGGTTGTTTGCTTTTTTTAATAGTAGGTAAAGTGATTTCTTTTTTAGTAGTTGTGGTCACTTTATCCAGTTCTTTCTTTTGTAATAAAGATAATAAAGAAAGCATCAGAGGGGCAACGGTAATTCCTAGAAAAAATGACGTGGTAATATTTTTATCTAGTGGAACAGCACCTGTTTCCCAGTAAAGATGACGAATACTTTGAAAAAGCATAGCTAACGGAACAATACTAATCATTGATAAAATTTTAGCAGAACTTAACAAAGATAGAAAAATAGCACCACCAATAAATAACCAACTAGCATATGACGTAATCGTTGAGGCAAAAGGTGCTATCAAGTTAGCAATCAAAATGCTAAGAGATAAAGAAACTAGAACGCCGATAATACTAGCACGAGCGATTTTTTTAATGACGGCACTGGTGCGACCGTGTTTTTTGATAATTAACGAGTGCTCAATCATTGGTGCAGATAAGACCCCACCAGGAAGACCTGCAATCAATGTAGGAATAGCATTCATTAAATTAAGAGAAACGCAAGCTGCGATAAAAAAGGCAAGAACTACAAGTGGATGAATGCCTCCTAAAATTAAAGCTAAAGTCACAGGCATTAAAACGCTGGTTTCATCTGTTCCAGGAATCAAGCCGATAAAAGAATAAAGGATGACAGCAAGAGAACTTGCAATCAACATTTGAATAAGTAAATTAATTGTCATGAGTTGTCTCCTTTGTTATCTCTTCTGGTTTTAATTTTCTTTTTGGTTTGATAAAAAAAGAATTTAGAGTAAAAGCGATCATCGCACCTAACAAACCAAAAAATAATTGTTGAGTGGGACTGTTTTTGTCCGCAAGCATATATAATCCCATAGTTAATCCAATTGAGATAAAAAGAGCTTTAATTAAATCAATGACACCAACAATATCTCCCCATATAGTAATTAAACGTTGTTTTTTCATTTATTTCTCCTTTTTAGTAAAATGTTTGTTATTTTATAATAACGAACTTTAAGTAAGGATGATACATTTAATTTCTAGGCTTTATAAATTCTTACAGTATTTTCATTCTGTTTTCATAAAAGATTAAAAAAAAATGAGAAATTGAAATTAAATTGTGATAAACTTATAAAAAAAGTTTGGAAGGTGGAATGTAAAATGGTAGATATAAATTGGGAAGAGTTAGGTTTTTCTTACATTAAAACACCCTTAAGATATCTTTCGTATTGGAAAGATGGTGCGTGGGATGAAGGGGTTATGACTGAGGACAATCAGTTACACATTAGTGAAGGCTCACCGGCAATTCATTACGGGCAACAATGTTTTGAAGGTCTAAAAGCATATCGCTGTAAAGATGGATCAATTAACTTATTTAGAGTAGAGGAAAATGCCAAGCGTATTAATCGAAGTGGCAGACGTTTAATTATGCCAGAGCTCCCTGAAGAAAAATTTATTGAAGCTGTCAAAAAAGTGGTGGCAGCTAATTATGACTATGTTCCTCCTTATGGAACTGGTGGAACCCTTTATTTAAGACCGATTATTATTGGTGTGGGAGACTCGATTGGTGTGGCACCTGCTAATGAATATATCTTCACTGTCTTTTGTATGCCAGTAGGGCCTTATTTCAAAGGTGGCATGAAGCCAACTAATTTTATTGTTTCAGATTACGATAGAGCAGCACCAGCCGGAACAGGAGCGGCTAAAGTCGGCGGAAATTACGCGGCAAGTTTACTGCCTGGAACAGAAGCTAAAGAACGATCATTTTCAGATTGTATTTATTTGGATCCTGCAACACACACTAAAATTGAAGAAGTAGGTGCAGCGAACTTTTTTGGAATCACGAAAGACAATCGTTTTATCACACCAACGTCACCTTCAATCTTACCAAGTATTACAAAATATTCATTGCTCTATTTAGCCAAAGAACGTCTAGGAATGGAAGCTATCGAAGGCGATTGCTACTTGAACGAATTAGATCAGTTTAGTGAAGCTGGCGCCTGTGGAACGGTAGCCGTTATTTCACCAATTGGAGGCATTCAAATTGGTGAAGAGTTCCATAAATTTTATTCAGAGGATGAAGTAGGTCCTGTGACCAAACGCTTGTATGATGAGTTAGTAGGAATTCAATTTGGAGATGTAGAAGCACCAGAAGGATGGATTACCAAAGTAGAGTATTAAAAAAGAGCTAAGGGAGATTTTTTTCTCCCTAGCTCTTATTTTTTAGCTTCTTTTAAAATATTGATTTTTTCGATTTTAACGTCTTTTGTTGGAGTTGATGCTTCGCCACTTGGTCCAGCTTTAACTTCTGTTTTAGCGATTTTATCAACAGTATCCATACCTTCGATTACTTGACCAAAGACGGAATAATTAAAGTCTAACATAGGTGTACCACCTTTTTTATAGGCTTCAATAATTTTATCTGGGTAATCTTCTGAAAGTAATCCATCAGATTTATCTTCTGTATTGTGAACAATATAGAATTGGCTACCTTGAGTTTTTTCAGTTACAGGAGCATTTGTTCTAGCCATAGCTAGGGCGCCATCTAAATGATACAATTGGTTTGAAATTTCAGGAGCGAATTCTTCCTTCCAAATACTTTCCCCACCAGTTCCATCACCTTTAGGATCACCACTTTGAATCATAAACTCATCCATAATACGGTGGAATTTAACACCGTTATAATAACCATCTTTTGCGTGAGTCATAAAATTTTCAACGGCTTTTGGTGCTTGTTCTGGAAATAGTTTGATTTTAATATTCCCTTCACTTGTCACCATCTCAACTAAAGCTTCATTTTCTGCCACTTCTTTATTTAATTGTGGTAACTCAAGTTTATTGATATCAACTTTTTCTTTCTTTTCAGTTGAAGATTGAGCTGTATCACCTGATTTAGGTTTAGTTTCTTTGGTGCTACCATTCCCACATGCTCCTAGTAAAGCAACAGATAATAGAAGAGCAGCAGAGCTGATGATTAATTTATTTCTTTTCATACGAATTTCCTTTCGGTGTTCAAATATTGTGTTCTTAATTATAGTAACAAAAATACACGTGTCTGCCAACAAGTAAAATAGATAAAAGTGGTCTAGACAATTTAAGGCGAGCTTGTTATAATGAAAAGGCATTCAGAATAAACTAGGGGGTTCTTCAATGGGACAATTAGGTATTTCGATTTATCCAGAACGTTCAACATTTGAGAAAGATAAGGCTTATTTAGATTTAGCACACAAATATGGTTTTAAACGCGTTTTTACAAGTTTACTTCAAGTCAATGATGATAAGGAAAAAGTATTAGCAGACTTTAAGAAAGTCGTAGATTATGCAAACTCACTCGATTTTGATGTGATGGTCGATATTAATCCAGCACTTTTTGGTCAATTAAATATCTCTTATGATGATTTATCCTTTTTCCACGAAATGGGCGCAGATGGTATTCGTTTGGATCTCGGCTTTACTGGAGCAGAAGAAGCGAAGATGACTCGTAATCCGTACGGAATTAAAGTAGAAATCAATATGAGTTCAGGCACACGTTATGTAGATAATATTATGAGTTATTCTCCTAATGTAGATCATTTATTAGGCTCACATAATTTCTATCCTCATCGTTATTCAGGGTTAGAGTATCAACATTTTGTGAATTGTTCTAAACAGTTTAGACAATACAATATTAATACAATGGCTTTTGTTAATTCTCATAGTGCCACATTTGGTCCATGGCCAACTCAGGATGGTTTATGTACCTTAGAGGATCACCGTGACTTAGCAATTGGGACACAAGTGAAACACTTCTTATTAACAGGTTTAATCGATGACATTACTATTGGGAATGCGTATGCTTCAGAAGAGGAATTAAAAGAAATGTCAGAAGCCTTCTTTTCTGAAAATCCTAAAATTAAAGTCGACTGTCTAGATACGATTACAGAAGACGAGCGTGTGGTTTTATTTGAGAATTTACATAATTACCGAGGAGATCGTTCGGCTTACATCTTACGTTCAACGATGACTCGAATTAAATATAAAGACCTTCCATTTCCTAAGACCAATACACCGGACATGGTGAGGGGAGATGTCTTGATTGATAACGTGGATTATGGTCAATACAAAGGTGAAACCCAGATTGCTCTTAAAGAGATGAAAAACGATGGTCGCGTCAACGTGGTAGGAAAAATTGCGAAAGACGAATTGTTTTTACTGGATTTTCTAAAACCATGGTCAAGTTTTGAATTGATTGAAAATAAATAAGTGAAAAAATGAGATTGAGCGTAATGGTTCGGTCTCATTTTTGTTTATCTTTATCAAGTTTTAGGCTAGAATAGGGAAGTAAGAAGCGATAAAAGGAGAACTGGTTCATGGATCATAAGGAGATCATTGATCTTTTGGAGAGAAATTATAAAATTTTAAACGAATCTAATGCTAAATGGTTAGATAAGAGAGCAAAATATTTATTAGCAAGAATTTTTACAGGTAAGAAACAGATTTTACCTCTAGCAGAATTTGATTGGTTAGATACTGCGTTTATTCATAAGTCAGGTTTATTTACGAGTTTTTCGAAAGTAACGAGATATACATTAACTGGTTTGATGATTTCTGGGCAGCTGAATTCAGTAGAAGGCATTGAAGAATTATTCTTTAATAAGAAAATACTAAAAGATAATGGCTTTAAATCATCATCAGCAACCTATTTTGCAGCCTACCAACTTTTTCTATCTAAAAGTGAAAGAAGAACAGAGATTGTTCAAAGAGCAGATAGAATTTATAAAGAAATCAAGGCACTGCACCCATTTATTACGACGACCAACGATTACAGTGCAGTGGTGTCATTAGCTCAAGCGGAGCAACTAGCTCACCTGAGTGAAGAGGAAATTTGTGAGATAGTCGAATATTATTTTGAAGAGTTTCAGGGTATTGGACTTAAAAATAGGGACAGTTGTTTAGTAGCCTCAACGTTAGCGACGCTTATGATTGGAAAAAAAGATTGGGATTTCTTAGCTCATTTGAGTTCTTTGATTACATTTTTTGAGAACAATCAAGTTAAAATTAAGAGTCTTCATTTTGTTCCGTTGGTTTCGTTAACTTACCTTAAACAACAAACGGATTTAGTTGATTTGGAGGAGTTACTTGTCTTTATGGAAGAAATTAGTAAGAATATTTCGATTTACTTTGAGTCAGATTACAAAGAGTCTCTAGCAATGAGTTTATATGCTGAAAGTAAATCAAATAGTTTGAGTCAGACAAATGTAACAACTCTTTCAGTTTCCTTTAACCAAATAATTGTTCAAGAACAAACGATGCTTGCGAGTAATGCTGTCGCACTAATCAATAAGAATATTTAAAATTACAAGAGAAACATTAGAAGAAATTGGACAAATGCAGTGGCAACAAGTACAATGATGAAGAGATTTTTTTAGAATATGAGGAGGACAAGAGATGTCCATGTTTTTAGATCAGGTAACAATTAATGTAAAAGCCGGTAAAGGTGGCGACGGAATGGTTGCTTTCCGCCGTGAGAAATATGTACCAGACGGTGGCCCAGCTGGTGGTGACGGTGGTAAAGGTGGTAGTGTGATTCTCGTTGTAGATGAAGGCTTACGTACTTTAATGGATTTTAGATTTAACCGCCATTTTGCAGCAGATGCTGGTGAAAATGGGATGAGTAAAGGAATGCATGGTAGAGGATCAGAAGATAAATATATCAAGGTCCCTGCTGGAACAACAGTGAGAGATAAAGAAACTGGTAATTTATTAGGGGATTTAGTTAAACACGGTGAGCAATTACTAATTGCTCGTGGTGGACGTGGTGGTCGCGGTAATATTCGTTTTGCGACACCAAGAAACCCTGCACCTGAAATTTCAGAAAATGGTGAACCAGGACAAGCACGCGAAATCGAAATGGAATTAAAAGTGTTAGCAGACGTTGGATTAGTAGGATTCCCATCAGTAGGTAAATCAACACTACTTTCAATCGTTTCAAAAGCTAGACCAAAAATTGGTGCTTATCATTTCACGACCCTTGTACCTAATTTAGGTATGGTAGCAACTCAAGATGGTGACAGCTTTGTTATGGCTGATTTACCAGGCTTAATCGAAGGAGCTTCTCAAGGTATTGGGTTAGGAACACAGTTCTTACGTCATATTGAGCGCACGAGAGTTATCTTACACGTGATTGATATGAGTGGTATGGAAGGTCGCGATCCTTATGAAGATTATGTTTTAATCAATAAGGAATTAGAAACACATAATATGCGTCTTCTAGAGCGTCCACAAATTATTGTGGCTAACAAAATGGATATGCCAAATGCTGAAGAGAATTTAGCAATCTTTAAAGAGCAAATTGCTGCTTTAAAAGAAGACGAGTACGCAGATGATATTCAAATCTTCCCAATTTCTAGTGTAGCTAGACAAGGGTTAGAGCCTTTATTAAATGCAACAGCTAAATTAGTGGATATTACACCTGAATTTCCAATGTATCAAGAGGAAGAAGTGGAAGAAGTGGTTCACTATGACTTTAAAGAAGAAGATCCAGACTTTAATGTTTCTCGTGATGATGACGCTACTTGGGTTCTTTCAGGAGATAAATTAGAGAAATTATTCATCATGACAAACTTCGACCGTGAAGAGAGTGTTATGAAATTTGCTCGCCAATTAAGAGGCTTAGGTGTGGATGAAACCTTAAGAGGTATGGGAGCTAAAGATGGTGACATCGTACGTATTAAAGAATTTGAATTTGAATTTGTGGATTAAAACAATGAATTTACAAGGGTCAAAATTGAGGATATTTCTCAGTTTTGACTCTTTTTTGTTTTTTTACTTGTGATAATCATTTTCATTTGCTATACTATGGATAAGTTTTAGGTAACCCTAAAAATATAATTAATTTAACCGAAATAGAAAAGAGGGTGTTCGTTTATGATGAATACAACAACAGCATCTTTTGAGATGTGTGAAGAATTAACTAATAAGCCAATTGATGTATCAAACATGACTGTGGCTTATCAACATAAAAAAGCAATCGAAGAAGTAACTGTATCGATTGAACCAGGAAAAATCACAGGGATTATTGGACCAAATGGTGCAGGAAAATCAACGCTATTAAAAGCAGTAATTGGTTTAATCAAAACAGAATCAGGGGAAGTTACTGTTTCTGGCAAGTCATTAGATGTTATCAGAAAGAAAATTGCTTATGTGGAACAAAGAAGCGCCATTGATTTAACATTTCCAATTAAAGTCGATGAAGTGGTACTATTAGGAACATTTCCTAATCTAGGGTTGTTTAGAAGACCTAAGAAAGCGCAAAAAGAAAAAGTAATGGAATGCTTAAAACAAGTGAAGATGGAAGATTTTTCAAAACGACAAATCGGTAATCTATCTGGTGGACAATTACAACGTGTCTTTATCGCTAGAGCTTTAGCGCAAGAAGCGGATATTATTTTTTTAGATGAACCATTTGTTGGGATTGATATGGTGAGTGAAAAAGTCATTGTTGACCTACTCAAAGAATTAAGAAATCAAGGTAAGACAATTGTCATCGTCCATCATGATTTACATAAAACACGTGAGTACTTTGATAATTTAATTATTTTAAACAAAAAATTAGTCGCATCAGGAAGTGTCGACACAACTTTTGTCACTAAAAATATCCAAGCAGCATATGGGGATTCGATGGGTGAAATTGTTATAAAAGGAGTGAATGACTAATGATACAAAATTTTATTAATGGGTTAATACAGTATGAATTTTTACAAAATGCGTTGATGACGTCAATCATCGTTGGTGTGGTATCGGGTGTTATTGGAAGTTTTATTATTCTTAGAGGAATGTCTCTCATGGGGGATGCAATATCTCATGCGGTATTACCTGGGGTTGCGGTAAGTTATATTGTGGGAGCTAATTTCATGATTGGTGCTTCAATCTTTGGTGTTGCAGCAGCTGGTTTAATTGGCTTTGTGACACAAAAGAGTAAATTAAAGAGTGATACAGCCATTGGGATTGTTTTTAGTTCATTCTTTGCTTTAGGGATTATTTTAATCTCATTTGCTCAAAGTTCTACCGATTTATATCACATTTTATTTGGGAATGTATTAGCAGTGCGACCAAGTGATCTATACACAACATTAGGTGTTGCGGTTGCTGTTATCCTGTTTGTCGCACTATTTTATAAAGAATTACTTGTCAGCTCATTCGATCCAGTAATGGCTAAAGCTTACGGATTAAAAGTCCAAGTAATCCACTATGCGTTAATGTTTTTCTTAACACTTGTGGCAGTATCTTCACTACAAACAGTAGGGACTGTTTTAGTTGTTGCCATGTTAGTAACACCAGCTGCGACAGCTTATTTATTAACAGATAGATTGTCAGTCATGATTTTCTTATCAAGTTTAATTGGTGGTATTAGTGCGGTAGTAGGATTGTTTTTCAGCTATTCGTACAACTTGGCTTCAGGAGCAACGATCGTTTTAACAACAGCGGTGTTCTTTATCATAGCATTTATTTTTTCACCAAAACAAGGATTTATATTTAAAAAGAAAGAGGTCGTTATTATTGAAGAAGTTTAAAGTCTTATTAATCAGTTTAATCTCCGCACTAGCTGTTTTCACATTAGCAGGTTGTGCTCAGGGAGGCTCATCTAAAGCAGATAGTAAAAAAGAAGATGAGGGAAAATTAAAAATTGTAGCGACAAACTCAATCTTAGCTGACATGGCTGAACAAGTTGGAAAAGATAAAGTATCTATTCATAGTATTGTACCTCGTGGGACAGATCCTCATGAATTTGAACCTTTGCCAGAAGATATTGCCAAAGCGACAGATGCAGACATTATTTTCTACAATGGGTTAAACCTTGAAACGGGTGGCGATGGCTGGTTCATGAAGTTAATGAAAACATCTAAAAAAGAAGAAGGTAAAGATTACTTTGTGACAAGTAAAGATGTGAAACCAATGTACTTAACAAGTAAAGGTCAAGAAAGTGAACAAGATCCTCATGCTTGGTTATCCTTAGCTAATGGTATTATCTACGTGAACAATATTAAAGATGTCTTAGTCGAAAAAGACCCAGAAAATAAAGAGTTTTATGAGAAAAATGCTAAAGAATATACAAATGAATTACAAGCACTACATGATAAAAATGTAGAACGTTACAAAGATATTCCAGAGGATAAAAATCTGTTAGTAACAAGTGAAGGTGCCTTTAAGTATTATTCAGAAGCCTACGGAACTAAAGCAGCTTATATTTGGGAAATCAACACAGAAAGTCAAGGAACACCAGAACAAATGAGTCAAATTATCGATGAAATTAAAGAAACAAAGGTACCTGCTTTGTTCGTTGAACAGAGTGTAGATCCAAGAAGTATGGAATCTGTTTCAAGAGAAACGAAAATTCCTATTTTTGATACTATCTTCACTGATTCTTTAGCTAAAGAGGGAGAAACAGGAGATACATATATTACTATGATGACTTGGAATTTAGATAAGATACATGAAGGATTAACGAAATAAGAGTGTTTTTAAGGAGGTTAACTATATAAATAGTTGGCCTCCTTTATTTTTCATGTCAATTGAAAGGAAAAATTGATACAATAATAGAAAGAAACTCTTAATTTTACAAAACAATTGTTGCTTAACAAGTAAATTTTTCATAAAATATATAGGGTAAACTTAAAATAGAAAAGTAGGTACAATATGGAAATCCAATTTTTAGGAACAGGTGCAGGTGTACCTTCAAAGCAGCGTAATGTCACAGGAATTGCGCTTAAATTATTAGATGAAAGAAATGCTGTCTGGTTATTCGATTGTGGTGAAGGAACGCAGCAGCAAATTTTAAATACAACGATTCGACCAAGAAAAATCGAAAAAATCTTTATTACTCATTTGCATGGTGATCATATTTTTGGATTACCAGGTCTTTTAAGTAGTCGTTCATTCCAAAGTGGTGAAGGTGTGTTAGAAATTTATGGTCCTAAGGGTATCCGTAATTTTGTTTTAACCAGTTTGAAAGTATCAGAAACTCATCTGAAGTATCAAATTAAATTTATCGAAATTGAAGAAGCTGGTTTGATTTTTGAAGATCAAGGATTCAAGGTATATTGTGAAGAGTTAGATCACCGGATTAAGTGTTACGGTTACCGCGTTGAGGAAGCTGATTTCCAAGGAGAATTACTTGTCGATAAATTAAAAGAGTTGAATATTCCTTCAGGCCCAATTTATAAACGAATTAAAAATGGCGAAATATGCGAATTAAATGATGGTCGTGTCATTGATGGGAAAGACTTTATCGGAGAATCTCGTGATGGTCGTATTGTCACTATCCTGGGTGATACAAGACTGCATCCCAATAGCTTAAAATTAGCTCAAGATGCGGATGTCTTGGTACATGAGAGTACCTTTAGTCGTGATGAAAGTAAAATGGCGAAAAGTTACTATCATTCAACATCAACACAAGCAGCAAGTGTGGCTCGTGATAGCAAGGCAAAACAGTTACTATTAACGCATATTAGTGCGAGATATTTAGGCAAAGCTGTTCATGATTTAGAAGATGAAGCAAAAGCAGTGTTTCCTAACACTAAAATTGTGCGTGATTTTGATGTGATTGAAATTCCTCTTAAGAAGAATTAAGGAGCAAAAAGAATGACAAAAAGAATTGGAAATTTAGCAGGTAAAACGGTTCTAATAACAGGCGCTTCAAGTGGTTTGGGCGAACAGATTGCCTATGAAGCCTCAAAAGCTGGGGCAAGAGTGGTTCTTTGTGCCAGAAGAATAGATAAGTTGATTGAAATAGCAGGAATTTGTGAAGAGTATTCCCAGTTGGAAGCTTACTTCTTCACCTTAGACATTAGTGATTTTGATGATGTTGAGTCAAAATTTAAGGCATTAAAAGCAGAAAATTTTGATATCGATGTGTTGGTTAATTGTGCGGGATTTGGTCTTTTTGAACCATTTTTAGAGACAAAATTTTCTGATACTAAGCAGATGTTCTTAGTGAATGTCCTTGGTTTGATGTATATTACTCAAAAAATAGGGATTCAAATGGCTGAAAGAGGTTGCGGACATATTATCAATGTAGCATCTCAAGCAGGTAAAATGGCAACACCTAAATCAAGTATTTATGCTGCTACAAAATTTGCGGTAATTGGTTTTTCTAACAGTTTACGTTTAGAAATGAAACCCTTAGGAATCAGTGTTACAACCGTTAACCCTGGACCGATTAAAACGCCTTTTTTTGATTTAGCAGATCCAAGTGGAACGTATTTAAAATCAATTGACAAATTAGCGTTAGATCCTCAAAAATTGGCTAAAAAAATAGTCAAAGCGATGGGAACAAATAAAAGAGAAATCAATTCCCCTTATCTAATGGAGATTGGTAGTAAATCTTATCAGTTATTTCCCCATATTGGTGATTTTTTAGCTGGTACGATCTTTAATAAAAAATAGGAGGTTCTTACTATGAAGAAAACAACCAAATTATTTTTAGTCTTAATTTTATCCTTCATTGTGGTACTTTTTTCAGTGATCAATGCGCAAAAAATTGAAGTTAATTTAATGCTTGCGAAGATTTCGCTACCATTAGTTGTGATTATAATTGGTTCAGTTTTAGTAGGTGCATTAATCGTTGCTATTGTCATAAGCAGTACGATCTGGCAAAAAAATAAAACGATTAAACAATTAAAACAAGAAGTCCATGCGTTAAAAACGACAGAAACTTCTAATTTTGATTTAGCAGATGATGAAGAAAGTGTTAATTTAAGACAAGAATTAAAAAATAAAGAGTTAGAAATATCTGATTTAAGACACCAATTAGTGAATCAAATGATGTCAGAGAAAAAAGAAACGCCTGAGATAAGTGACTGGCAGGAAAACACAGAAAATTAAATTTAAGGGACTCAGACTAGCGTAATTCAAAAATAATAGTATAATACTAGTTATGTTTAATGAAAACAAACCAGAAAAGAGAGGAAATATGCAGAGAAGAAATAAAGAATTAACGAAACAGATAGACTACGGGATACTACTTCCAGTTTTTTTATTGTCTATTGTAGGGATGTTGTCACTGTATGTTGCTTTAGATAAAGATGCCGGAATGAAAAATATCGTGTCTCAAATGGCTCAACAAGGCTTGTGGTATGTTGTGGGTGGGGTGCTGATTTTTGTGATTATGCAGTTTAGCCCTAAAGCGATTTGGAAATTAACGCCATACGGTTATATCTTGGGTCTTGGTGTTATGACGGCGTTGCTCTTTTACTATGATACCACTCTAGCAGACAGAACAGGTTCTAAAAACTGGTTTAGAGTCGGGAGTTTAACTTTCCAACCAGCGGAGTTAATGAAAATAGCGTATATCCTAATACTGTCTTACATTGTAACGGGACATAATTTAAAAAATACCGCACGAACACTAAAAACAGATGGAATGTTGATTTTAAAATTAGTGATAGCAACGATTCCAGTGGCTGTTCTTTTAAAATTACAAAATGATTTTGGAACAATGCTTGTATTTGTTGCCATTCTAGGTGGAATTTTTATTATGTCTGGGATTTCTTGGAAAATAATTGTTCCGGTGGCTGTGACGTTTACTGTATTAGGTGCTGGTATTTTATACTTAGTGACAACTGATGCGGGGAGAGAGCTGTTATATAGCGTTGGATTTAAAAGTTACCAATTTGCTCGTATTGATAGTTGGATTGATCCCTTTCATGATGCCACAGGTAATTCTTACCAACAAGCTCAAGCTTTAAAAGCGATTGGGTCTGGTGGGATTGGTGGTAAAGGATTTAATGTATCAGATGTGTATGTGCCTGTTAGAGAATCAGATATGATTTTCTCAGTGATTGCTGAAAATTTCGGTTTTATTGGTAGTACATTCGTTATTCTGTTGTATTTTATTTTAATTTACCGAATGATTAGAGTTTGTTTTGATACAAATAATGAATTCTTTTCGTATATTGCCACAGGTGTGATTATGATGATTTTATTCCACGTATTTGAAAATATTGGAGCGAATATTGGATTACTACCTCTAACGGGTATTCCATTGCCGTTTATTAGTCAAGGTGGTTCTTCACTTATGAGTAATATGATTGGTGTTGGTTTAGTGATGTTGATGAGGTATCAATACCAACCAGAAGAAGTGGATTTAAGAAGTATGAGACGTTCTAAATAAAAGTAGTTATGATAAACCAACTTAGGTTTGTCATAACTACTTTTTTTAATATGAAAAAATAATTTGTGCTTGTTTGAAACTTATATGGTGAATCAAATTTTCCTCATTAATAGTGAAGAGAATTAATTCATTAAAATCGTCGACTTGGGTAATATGAATCGTATCACGAATGTTTAAATTAATGGTACTCATATAGTTTAAGATACTCGCATCATCCATGACGCGGCACACCATTGGGGAATCACCCTGTTTGAAGTCTGTAATTGGTTTGACAGCCTTTTCGATAAACTCGTCTTGTGTAGGAATAATACCACCGTGTGGGCAGGTTTCGGGTTGGTCTAAAAAGTCATAAAGCTTAGAAAAGAAAACAGAGTCTTTCACATGCTCTAATTCTTCAGATAAGTGATGTAAATCATGTAAAGAATAGCCTAATTTTTCGTAAAGAAAAGTTTCGATTATTCGGTGATTTCTAATGATTAAGACTGTTTGATTTAAGCCTTCTTGGGTTAATTTAACTCCTGTGTATGGTTTATATTCGATTAAACCGTCTTTTTGTAATTTTTCAACCATTTCAGTAACGGAGGCAGGAGAGACACCTAGATGAGTTGATAAAGTTTTGTTTGATACAAATTCATGAATGCCATTATTCTCATAAATTGCTTTTAGGTAATCCTCTTTATTGCTTGATGAAGTTTTCATTGTTTTCCTCCTACGTTTATATCAATCCGTTAAAGATATCCTTAACCTATCTATTTTAACATATTTTTAGAAGATAATGAAAAAAATTAGCAAATACTTTTTTTTCTGATTATGATATACTTAACAAAGTAAAATTGAAAGTGAGGCAAAAAATTATGGCAATTTTTTATTGGTATCCTAAATGTTCAACATGTAAAAAGGCAAAAATCTGGTTAGATGAGAATAAAATAGACTATGATATCATCGATATGATTGAAACACCTCCAGCAAAAGAATTACTTGTAGAGTGGATGACAAACAATGAATATCCTATCCGTCGCTTCTTTAATACAAGTGGTATTCGTTATAGAGAACAAGGTTTAAAAAATACAGTAAATGATTTTTCAGAAGAAGAAGCAGCAGGTCGTCTATGTGTAGATGGTATGTTGATTAAGCGCCCGATTATGGTTTTAGGGGATAAAGTGTTATTAGGGTTTAAAGAAGCAGAATACGAAGAAGCGTTTCTGTAAGAAAGTTGGATGACAATGACTGAAAAGAATTTATGGATGAAAGAAGATACAGAGGGAATTACTGTTGGTTTGACAGAGTTCGCTCAAGATGATCTAGGAAGTATCAGCTTTGCTATGTTACCTAAAGTGGGGAGTCAAGTAGTAGCTGGTGAAGGTGTGGTTGAACTTGAAGCCGAAAAAGCAGTGGTTGAATATGAAGCACCAACTTCTGGAACTATCTTAGCTGTGAATGAAGAAGCAGCTAAAAATGTGAAAGTTTTAGACGAGCCTGGTGCTTGGTTGTATAAAGTATCTAAATAAAGAGAGTTATAAGATTTCCTAGCAGTTTTGGGGAATCTTTTTTTGTTCGTCTTTTATTTATTTTCTATATTAAATGTTTCTCTTATTTCTTTAAAGAAAGTTAAGACATTGTTATACTGATACTTATGATTAAAGTAAAAAGGTAGTGAATAAGATGAAAAAGTTAATCTTATTTTGTTGGATGTTATTAGTGCTACCAATCAGCGCTCAAGGAGTAACAGAAGAACAAAGTCAAGATATTCAAAAATTATTGGATGAAGCCTGTCGTGTCTCTAAAACACCAGGAGCATCTGTTGTTGTTAGGGAGAATGGAGAGACGTCCTATTATTATTCAGGATATGCAGATTTAAATTCAAAGACAGAAGTCAATGAGCAGACTTTATTTGAATTGGCTTCTGTGAGTAAGTCTTTTACTGGATTAGCTATTTTACTGTTGGAAGAAGAAGGGAAACTATCACTAAATGATGCTATCATAGATTACCTCCCAGACCTAAGATTCAAATTAAATGGGACTGAGATAGATATGAAAAAAGTAACTATTCGTCATTTTTTATACCATACGAGTGGTTTAACCAATGAAGATCATGGCTATAAAATTTCAGAAGTTGAAGAAAATAAAAGTTTAACTCAAACCCTAGATCATTTGTCAGGAAGTGAACTTTCCTTTGAGCCAGGTGAAAAATTTCAATATGGCACAATGAATTATGATGTCTTAGGCAGAGTAATTGAAGTTGTTGCAAGCCAGTCCTATAGCGACTTCATGAAAACTCAAATGTTTAATCCTTTAAAATTTAATGAAACCTATAGTGTTAGAAATGAAGCGCAATATACTGGGGAATTAGCCACAGGTTATAAGGCTTATTTTGCTCAAGTAAAACCATCTGACGCTCCAGAAATAATTGGTAATAGACCTGCAGGTTACATGATATCAAGTAGTCATGACATGAATCGGTGGCTGATGATTCAAATGAATCAAGTTGAAGATATTCCAGCTATATTCAAAGAAATAATCAGAAAATCTCATCAAGGAGATGACTCTGTAGCAGCGTTCAATCAAAATAGATACGCAGCAGGTTGGTTTGTTTCAGAAAATGGGAAAGAGATGAATCATCCGGGAGGTAATCCAAATTTTGTTTCAAAAGTAAAAATATCGACTAAAAAAAATCAAGGACTAAGTCTTTTAGCTAATAGTAATACGATGAATCCTAATTTACTTAACCAAGTTGAAGAAATACTTAACGGAGAGAAAACATCAAACTATCAAAAAAGCACCAATCAAAGGTTGGATAATATTGGGACATTTTTAACTTTCGGTGGTTTACTCGCGAGTTTTTACTTGATAAGATTGGTTTCCCGAAAAAAATATCACTTGAAACAATTATCCCACACTAAAAGTAAAGTGAGGTTTTATCTGGCTTTAATTAGTTTGTTTGTGTTACTAGTTATTTTGATGAGTATTGCAAGTGATTGGGCAACTTTTAGTCTATGGCAGCCAATAAGTCTTTTAACAGCTGTTATATCAGGTGTTATCTTTACTTTTTTATTGGTTGTTTATTTCCATGTGCCTCATAAAAGTAATTGATTTAATTTGTGAAAAATTTGAATCAAACGCGTATATTCATAAAAGGTTCGTTATAGTTCAAAATAAAAATTTCACATTTTTATAAAATGAGGTTCATCTTCTTGTCATTTTATGTTAAAATTTGATTACGAAGATTTGTGAAAAGATTGTTAAAGATAAAATACATCAGGAGGAACTAAGATGACATTAGCTAAGATTGTTTACGCCAGTATGACAGGGAATACAGAAGAAATTTCAGATATTATTGAAGAAAAATTAGAAGATGAAGGCATTGAAATTGAAAGAGAAGAATGTTCAGATGTTGATTCTGACTTTTTTAACGATGCGGATATTTGTATCGTTGCTACTTATACCTATGGTGATGGTGAATTACCTTTTGAATTTGAAGACTTTTTTGAAGATTTAAAAGGCGAAGAGTTATCCGGGAAAATCTTTGGTGTTGTGGGTTCAGGAGATAAAGAATACGGAGAATACTACTGCCAATCTGCCAGAGATTTTGTGGAACAATTTAAATTAACAGGTGCAACTCAAGGAGCTGAACTTGTTTGTATTGAAAACAATGCAGAAGATGAAGATATCGATGCTCTTCAAAAATTTGTTGACGAATTAGTAGAAAAAGCAAAATAAATCATAAAACAGAGGCTGGCACAGTTGAGTCAGCCTTTGTTTATTTTAAACTATAAAAAGAAAAAGAGGTTACAACATGAGTAAGCAACAAGTGACAATGGATGGAAATACAGCAGCTGCCTATATATCGTATGCGTTTAGTGAAGTTGCGGCTGTTTACCCAATCACGCCAAGTTCAACAATGGCTGAAGTTGTTGAGGAATGGTCTGTGAAAGGTCGAAAGAATATCTTTGGAGAACCAATTAAAGTGGTCAATATGCAATCGGAAGCAGGTGCTGCAGGTGCAGTTCATGGCTCCTTAAAATCAGGCGCATTGACGACGACATATACGGCCTCCCAAGGATTACTTTTAATGATTCCTAACATGTACAAAATAGCAGGAGAACTTCTTCCTACTGTTTTTCATATTGCTTCTCGTGCAGTAACAACGAATGCTCTGAGTATTTTCGGTGACCACGGGATGTGATGGCAGCCAGACAAACTGGATTTTGTATGTTGGCTGAAAGTTCTGTTCAAGAAGTCATGGATTTATCAGCAGTGGCTCATTTAACTAGTTTAAAAGCCAGTTTACCCTTTATGAATTTTTTTGATGGGTTTAGAACCAGTCATGAATTACAAAAAATTGATGTGATTCCTTATGAAGAACTAGCTAAGTTAGTGGATGATAAAGATATTGAGAAATTTAGAAAAAGAGGCATGAATCCTAACCATCCAACGGTTTCTGGGACAGCTCAAAACCCAGATATTCATTTCCAACAAAGGGAAACGATTAATAGTTATTATGATAAAGTGCCAGAAATTGTTCAATCGTATATGAATGAAATTAACGAAATCCGTGGAACGAGTTATGATTTAACCGATTATTATGGACATAAAGAAGCCACAGAAGTTATTATTTCAATGGGTTCAGTTTCACCAACGATTCAACAGACTGTGGAGTACTTAAATCAACAAGGACGAAAAGTAGGGCATATTAATATTCATCTGTATCGCCCGTTTCCAGTAGAAAATTTACTTGGAAAATTACCTAGTACTGTTGAAAAAGTAGCTGTGTTAGATAGAACCAAAGAACCAGGAGCAGACGGAGAACCTTTATTGTTAGATGTTCAAAGTGCCTTGTATCGTCATCCGAATCGTCCGATTGTGATTGGGGGAAGATACGGATTAGGTTCAAAAGATGTGCCACCTAGTCAAATTAAGGCTGTTTATGATCATTTATTATTAGAAGCTGACCAATTAAAATATCGTTTTACCATTGGTATTACGGATGATGTAACGCATTTATCATTACCTGTGGAGGGAAGTTTAGACTTAACGCCAAAAGAGACTTTCCAAGCAAAATTCTGGGGATTTGGTTCTGATGGAACAGTTGGGGCAAATAAACAAGCCATTAAAATTATTGGTGATTATACAGACATGTATGCCCAAGCTTATTTTTCTTATGATTCTAAAAAATCAGGAGGCTTAACGAATTCTCATTTAAGATTTGGTAAAGAGCCGATTCAATCAACTTATTTGATTGAGCAAGCGGACTTTATTGGTTGCCATAATGCTTCGTATATTCATCAATATGATCTGATTAAAGGGTTGAAAGAGGAAGGGATTTTCCTTTTAAATACCACTTGGAGTAAGGAACAAGTCACTCGTCTTTTACCTAAACATTTGAAAAAAGAGATTGCTGAGAAAAATGTTCAGTTTTATATTGTTAATGGGATGAAAATCGCTCAAGATGCAGGATTAGGGCGACGAATCAATATGGTCATGTCAACAGCCTTCTTTGAGTTAACTAAGTTATTAGATAGAGATGATTTTGTTCTTTATTTAAAAGAGGAAGCTGAAAAAGCTTATGGAAAAAAATCAGTAGAGATTGTGAAACGCAATCATCAAGCCATTGATGCAACCTTCGCTGATTTAGTGAAAGTCGATGTGCCAAGTGAGTGGGCAGACATTGTGTTACCTGAAAAAATAGTTGATACAACCAAACCTCAGTATGTGCGTGAGATTTTAGAACCGATTAATGCTCAAGAGGGAGATCAATTAACAGTTAAAAATCTAGTAGACAATCAGATGACAGACGGAAGTGTCCCACTTGGAACAACAGCCTATGAGAAAAGAGGCGTTGCGTTAGAAGTTCCTGAATGGGATATGGATGCTTGTACTATGTGTAATGAGTGTGCCTTTGTCTGTCCTCATGCAGCTATTAGACCTTTCTTAGCTGATGAAGAGGAACTTGAAGCAGCGCCAGAGGGATTCATGACCCGTGAAATGCGTGGAGCTGACGGCTTAATGTACCGAATTCAAGTGTCATTAGAAGATTGTACGGGCTGTGGTCTTTGTGTAGACGTTTGTCCTGCAAAAGGCAAAGCATTATTTATGAAACCTTACGAAGAACAAAAAGAACAAGCCGTTAACTGGGCCTTTGCTATGACGTTAAAACAAAAGGCTAACCCAATTAAGAAAAAAGAAAGTATTAAAGGATCACAATTTGAGAAACCTTTACTTGAATTTTCAGGAGCATGTTCAGGCTGCGGGGAAACACCTTACATTAAATTGCTAACCCAACTTTATGGGGATCGCATGTTGATTGCTAATGCCACAGGCTGTGCGTCAATTTGGGGAGGCGCAGCTCCTTCAACACCGTATACAACCAATGATGAAGGACAAGGACCTGCTTGGAGTAACTCTTTATTTGAAGACAATGCGGAGTTTGGTTTTGGAATGTATTTAGCCAATCAAACGAAACGAGATCATTTAGCTAACTTAATGATAAGTTACTTAGATACAAAATCAGAAGATTCAACAGAATTAACAGATTTAATGAATAATTGGCTGGAAAATAAAGATATTGGTGAAGGTTCAAGACAACGTTCAACCAAATTAGAAGCTATTTTGAAAGTTGAAAAAGGAATGGATCCTAGATTAAATAAAATCTACGAAGAACGAGACTTATTCGTTAAACCAAGTCAATGGATTATTGGTGGCGATGGTTGGGCTTATGACATTGGCTTTGGGGGTATTGACCACGTGTTATCAAGTGGGGAAGATGTGAATATCTTTGTTATGGATAATGAAGTGTATTCAAATACTGGAGGACAAACATCAAAAGCAACCCCAACTGGAGCCATTGCCAAGTTTTCTTCTCACGGTAAGAAAACTGGGAAGAAAGATTTAGGCTTAATTGCCATGACTTACGGTAATGTTTATGTGGCTCAAGTAGCTCTAAATGCAAATCCAACACAAACGATTAAAGCTTTAGATGAAGCTGAAAAATACCCAGGACCATCTCTTGTCATTGGTTATGTACCATGTATTAATCACGGAATTAAAGGTGGTATGAGTCAAGCTGTAGAAGTAACCAAAGAAGCGGTGGAATCAGGTTATTGGCCATTGTATCGCTTTGATCCACGTTTAGTTGAAAAAGGTAAAGAACCCTTACGTATGGATTATAAAAAATCTGATTTTGAAAAATTACCAGATTTCTTTAAACATCAAACCCGATTCTCTGCTTTACAAAATGTCATCGAGGTAGAAGAGGCAACGAGTCTACTTGGTAAATCAGCAGACGAAATTATCGAAAAAGCACAAACCTATAAAGAATTATCAGGGAAATAGAAAAAAGCTCAAACAATCAATGCATTGTTTGAGCTTTTTTTTGAATGAGTAATTTTCTTTCAGTTGTTTTAATTTGGTTTTTACCTGCCTTTTTAGCTTGATAGAGGGTTTCATCAGCTAAGGCGAAAAGGTCTTGAACCTTCAGCGCGGGTTTGTAAGTTTCGTCAATTTCCTCAGGATAAAAATCAACTAACCCAACAGAGAGCGTCACTTTTTGTTCATGTAAAGGCATTCGATTTGTCGTTGCCTCAATTTCAACTAGACTTTCCTTTATGAACTTGAGAGCGTCATATTCTTCGTGTTTGAAGATAATCCCAAATTCATCCCCACCAATTCGACAAACTCTAATTCTAGAATTGGGTTCTAGTCTATTCTTGAATATTTCTGCTACTTTTTCTAAAGTGTGATCTCCTGCTAAATGGCCATAAGTATCATTAATTTTTTTAAAATCATCAAAATCAATAATAGCTAAAGAAAAACGATTGCCGTACTGAATGGCTTCATTGTAAGTTAAATCAAGAAAGAAATAAAAGGATTCTTGATTATACAAACCAGTTAATTTATCAAAAGTTGATGAGGTTCGATAAATATGAATGCTTTTAGAGATCGTGAATGCTGTATGGAACAACCAACCTGTCAGTAAAAATAAACTAGAGAAAATAATCGAGTGGATCAAAATATGTAAAAGGATCATTGGAGTAAGTCCTGGTGTTAAAAAAAGACTAAGTAAAATCGTTCTGCTGATAATAGTCAAAATCAAACAAAGAGCAATGGCCTTATTTGGCGGAATTTTACGTTTGGTAATCGCGATACTAATCATAAGAATCGCAAAAGTTAAGACCACGTTATTCCAATACTCAGCAGGCGTTCCTGAAATATAAATATATTGAAACGTTTTTGCTGTAATTAAAGTCAAAGTAGAGATTGAACCAATCAAAGGTGACCCATAAAAAACTGAAAAATAAATGGGTAAGTACCTAACATCCACAGGTCGCATATGATCAATTGGTATTCGGTTTAAGGAAATAATAAATGACATGACACCAATAAAGAGACCTAGCATTATTTGGGCAAAGAGAGAGAGTTTGAAACTGCTTGCCCCAATCATAAAGTCCTTGTCTGCGTCATTATGTTTCAATGAGTGACGTAATGAGAAGAAGTATAAGGCAAAGACAGTGGCGACAATGATAGACAAATTAACGACACAAGCGTTTATAAAATTAAGTATCATGTTTACTCCTTATAAGAACTCAATTACTGAGAATTGAGGTGTTCCAGATTATTTACATCAATTTTGTTAATATTGTTAATATTTTTTCGAATGGTTCCCCAATCATTTCCAGAAGGGATATCATCGATGACTACTAATTTTTCATTAGGTAGTAGGTCTGTATTGAAGTTAGTAATTAAAATATCATAGGCATCAAATAATTCTTTAGGTTCTTCTTCTAAAAAAGAAATAGAGCCTGAAAAAGTATCGATGGTTGCTTTTAAACCAAAGTTATTATTGATTCGTTTGGCTAAGAAATTGCCGTGATCTTGGCCTAGATTACTAAGTATCAAGATACTCGCTTTTTCTTTTTTATCTTCTAGTATTTCTGGTAAATCATGCCATTTAATCATTAATAAGTAGAGGACAACATTGTGGTATTCGGTCTCCCATGGGAACTTGGTGTTCTTCTCTAATTTTGTTAATGCCTGTGTCACAATGGAATCAAAGACAGGGTAATTATTTTTAATCACCGTACCATTATAAAAATACTCATCAAAAATAATGTAGTTTCGATAAGGGTATAATTGGTGATATTGGTATAAATAAATCATGGTACTTTCAATTTTATGAGAAATTGGATTACTCAATTTAATATCAAATACATCACGAATATGTTTAATAAAATACCCAATCTCTCTTTTTATCAAGTTCTCTTCATTGCTATCTTTCCAATTAGCTTGATGATAAAAAATGGAGTACATGACATCCTTTAACAAACGCTCATCAACTTTTACCTTATAAGTTTGTGCAATTTTGTTTAATCGCTCTTTGTCGTTGAGTAACATTTTTTGAATGGCTTCCTGATTATCAAAACTTAAGGTTTGGTCAACGTAGAAGCCTTGAGACTGTCTCACAAGACAGACATTAAAGAGGTAGTTAATGTGGTTAATTTGATTTTCATCTAAATCAAAATCAACAACATCAAGAACGCTTTGAATGTAATCAAAAGAAAGGCGCTTGTCGACTGGAAAAGGCCATTCAGTAATATTGTAAGCTTCCCTAAAGAAACTGGTATAAAAGCAGCGGACAAAAAATTCGTTCTCACCAATAATACGACAAGGTTTTTTTTCAAGAACCAAACCGTATTTTTTTAGTGCATTAGACATGGCATTGGTAATACGGTATAACGAAGATTCACTAATAAAAAGTTTTTCTCCCCACTTTTCAATACTAAGTGTGGTATCAAAAAACATTGATTCTAGTAATCTGAAAGCTTCTGAATTTTTTAAAACATAACGGTAAACGAACTCGACATGGCTACTTGCCTGAGTTCTAAGCCTAACCCCATTTTTCTTAGAGGTTTCGATTAATAGAAGTGGGTGCCAATTGTCTTTTAAATAACTGACATCATTATTAATTGTTCTGAGTGACGCGTTATTTTGTTGGGCTAACTCGTTTGAGCTAATCCAATCAGACACTTCATTTAAAATTTCTAATATCTTTAGGCGTCTCTGTGTGGGTGTATCCAATAGTTCTCGCAATCCAATGTCCCTCCCTTAAAATGGTCTGCAACACAACTTGAAAAAAGATAGGTTAAAAAAACACTTATTCTTTAATGTTCAAATATCCTTTATTATTAAGATACATCATTTTTAGTAATAAATCTACTGAATAAAACAACATATCGTTTGTTTATTGGATATTTTATTAATAACGAGAGATAAATAAAATTCACAAAAGGTTCAAAAGAAAAGCTAACTTAGGATGAATAAATTTGGTAGAATTATTTTATTAAATTATTTGGAGGAATTAGTTATGTTTATGCCGTATATGTTTTTTGATAAGACTTATATCTTAATTATCATCGGTGTGGCTATCTCTGCTTGGGCTTCAAGCTATGTGAATAGCACTTACCGAAAATATGAAAAAGTATCAAATAAAAAAGGGTTGAAAGCATCTGACGTGGCGCGTCTAATTTTGAGAGATGCCAATATCAATGGAGTTCCTGTACAAGAAATTTCAGGAGATTTAACTGATAATTATAACTCACATACAAAAATTGTCAGTTTATCAGAAAGAGTCTCGGAATCACGTTCCGTTTCTGCCATTGGTGTGGCGGCACATGAATGTGGCCATGCGATTCAAGATGATGTGGCGTATATGCCTTTAAAATTAAGAGGGGCTTTGGTTCCAGTTGTTAACTTTGGGTCAAAAATCTCCATTCCATTAATTTTAATTGGTGCAATCTTCTTTAGTAGCTCACCCTTACTTGTGACAATCGGGATTTGGTGTTTTGCCTTAACTTTCCTATTTCAAGTGGTGACTTTACCAGTCGAGTTCAACGCTTCAAGACGTGCCTTAGCTGTTTTAGCAGAGAATCAAGCGCTAGATGATGAAGAATTAGAGATGGCTAGAAAAGTGCTAACAGCTGCCGCTTTAACTTATGTTGCCGCAGCCGTAGCTTCATTATTACAAGTAATCAGATTGGTTATACTTTTTGGTGGTAACCGAAGAGATTAATTAATGAGAAGATAGCAGAGCGTTAGATCGTTCATATCTTTCAATGAAAAACCAGTTCGTTCATAAAATTTCTCAAGGCGATATTGCAACGTGTTCCGATGAATGTAAAGTTCTTTGGATGTGGATGTGATATTGCCTTGTTTTAGCCAAAGGGTTTTGATTATCAGCTTTAGTTCATCATCCATATTGAGTGTATCTTTTAATGTTTGCATAATAGAACTTTTGGTGATTTTATCTTTCGTTAAATAATCAATGGCGATATCTTGAAAGGTAAAGACATTTTTTTGATGTTTATAGTAAGCGTGGAATATTTTTTGTTCCTCTGCAAAATAAAGAGAAAAATTTTGATTAATCTCATTAAAAGAGCCTAGGAATGCATGAGCTTGAATTAAGAATTCACTTTCAAGAGTTAAAATCATGCCATCTAAATCCGTTTTTTGATAGACTACAGGTGATTTTTCTTCAACTAGGATTGCCGTTGTTTTATCAATAAAAAAGAAATCTTCCACTTGGTTAAACAGTTCAGAAAAATGAGTCAACCATTCCATTGCGTTTGGAGACTCTTTTTTTATTTTAAGCTGTATAATTCTATAAGGTTGTTCGGCTGTTGGAAAAGGCTTATTTTGAAATAGATACTGGTACCAAGGATGATCTTTCAGTTTATTTAAATAGTTAGTTTCAGGAAAAAGATTTCTTAATAGTTTTCGCTCACTTTTAGTTAAGGTTTCTTTAGGTAAGTAAAACCATTTATTTTCAACAGGTAAGATAAGTGTGCTGTCATCGGGTTCTTTAGTGGTTTTAATGAGCCCTTCTGGATAAATCGCTTGTAATTCATTTAATTTCATTAAAAGCATTCCTTTCATTAAATGTAACATCATTTTAACATAAAGGTATCATAAACAAAGTTTTTTGTGATAATATGATAAAAATAGGAAAAGTTGAGGAAATAGTATGTTCATGCGTTCAGTGAAGTTTACACAAGAAGAAAAAGAATATTTTATGAGAGAAGCTTTGTTAGAAGCTAAAAAAGCTGAAATTATGGGAGAAGTTCCAATTGGTGCAGTTGTTGTCTTAGATGGTGAAATTGTGGGGCGTGGTCATAATGTCCGTGAATTCTCACAAGACGCTACAACTCACGCAGAAATCATTGCGATTCAAGAAGCCAATCGAAACGTGAAAAGTTGGCGTTTAGAAAAGGCTCAGCTATTTGTCACACTAGAGCCTTGTCCAATGTGCTGTGGTGGTATTTTACTCTCAAGAATCGATCAAGTCTTCTACGGGGCGAAAGATCCTAAAGGTGGTACAGCAGGTAGTTTAATGAATTTACTGCAAGATATGCGATTTAATCATTCTTGTTATGTTGAAACAGGCATTTTGGAAGAAGAGTGTGGCAGTATTTTAACTAACTTTTTTAGAGAAATTCGTAAAAAACAAAAAGAAGCAAAAAAAGCTAGTATTTTTAATTAAGATGAAGTATAATAAATATTGCCGCAAGGCTAGGACAATGGTGGGCTTACGAAGCGTGTCAGATCTGGAAGGAAGCAGCACTAAGTAGGTGCCGCCATGTGTCTGAATTAAATATTGAAATTAAAAGGCTGATTAGGCCTATTTTTTTTGTATAAATTTTGAAAAGGTGAAGGTATGAAACACTCGTTTAAAGAATTAAATATTTTTGATAAATTAAGATTTATTATAGGTATCCTGTCTATAATGTTCTTTTTATTCTTTCAAGTATATATTTTTTAAAATCCATTTCTTATTTTTGAAAAAATTAAACCTTACATTAAGATTAATAAAGACTTAGTTAAGTTAACTGAAATAGACGTAACCGTAGTAATTACGAATATATTATTAGTAGCTTTTTTTATTTTTACGTGGTTATTTGTATCTTTATTTTTAGGAATAGTTCTTTTATCAAAGAATAATAAAGTTAAAATGGGTATCCAGACAAGTTTTTATGGCATCATTTTTACGATAGTAAGTGTTATTTCGGTTTCTGTAGGTACTTTAATATCTGTTTCACCAGAGCAGTTTTCTTTTCTGACAACATTAGGAGGATCTATTTTAGTTGACTATGGTATTTTAAAATATATATTACAGCCCTTGTTTCAATTTATATCAAATGCTTTGTTTAAAGAGGTTAGCGAAAATAAGATAATTACTAAAAAAAGAACCCATAGATTTCCACCAAAAAGAAAAAAGAGATAATTTCTGAAAAAATCTCAGCCTCAAGACCTATACCACTTATCTCTATCCAATGTTACAATTATTACAAATAAGAGATAAGGGATAGGTGATCAATATGTTACCAAGTATTTTTCTATGGGGATTCGGATTATTATTAGCAGCGTGGGGATTCTACAGAATGAAGACAGACTTCAAAAACAACCAAGGTAAAAATAATCTAATTCAAATGATGTTAACTGGTCAAGCATCAGGAATCGGACAGTTTGCTTCGGGAATAGCGATGATTATTATTGGGTTTGTTGTTCTATACATGAATAAATAAGATGTTAAAAGGTATACCAATGTAGGTATACCTTTTTTGTTATCTAATCGTTTTCAGCTCGTTTAATATCATTTCAATCACTTTATCAGCTGCTTCTTCATCTTCTACAAAATTAAATTGATCCCCGTCAATTTGAATTTTTGGGCTTTCATCGTATTCCTCAAACCATTTCTCGTAGCGTGTATTTAATTCTTTGTAATAGTCGTACAAACTCGGGTCAAAACTTAATTGTTCATAAGGACGATTTCTTTTCTCAATTCGCTTTAACATGGTTTCAAAAGAAACTTTAATATGGACTAATAAATCAGGTTGTTTTTTATGAGCAGCGTAAGGTAACTCTTCCATCATGTTTTGCAGTAACTCGTCATACACCTCTACTTCTTGTTTTGAAGCACGACCTAAATCCGCGTTCAAATGAAACAAAAGTGAATCCTCATAAATCGAGCGATCCAAAACATTATTATCATGAACAAGAGCGTCTTTAATGCTCTTGAAACGTTTATTTAAAAAGTAGATTTGAAGTAAAAAAGAATACTTTTCTGGGTCTTGATAAAATAGTGGGAGAATCTCATTATTCTCAACACTTTCAAAAAATACTTCTGTTCCTAATTCTTTGGCGATCATTTCAGATAAACTTGTTTTACCTGCGCCAATGGTACCTGCTAATACTATCACAGTCATTTCCTCCTCAGACTCCTTAACTATATATAGTTGTTTTTAACTATAAAATAAATAATAATACACAATATATAGTAATTCAAGTTAAAAATCGCAAGTTGTCATGATTTGCTATTTAAAGTATAATTAAATGAAATTTGAAGAAGGAGTGAATATCAATTGAAATCAAAAGAAGCTTATATTTCAGAGTTAAATCTAGAGCCACATCCAGAGGGTGGTTTTTATTTACGAACGGAAGCCTCAGAAGATACGATTAAAGTAAATCAAAATGAACGCAAACTCTACACGAGTATTTATTTTTTACTAACAGAAGAAAGTCCTTCCCATTTCCATCAATTAACAGCGGATGAGATTTGGTATTATCACGATGGGAATCCCTTGACTGTTCATTGTATTTTTCCTGATGGAAGATATGAGGCAGTAAAAGTTGGTAAGAATACAGAAGAAGGGGAGCGACTACATTATTTAGTTCCTAAAGGGACTATTTTTGGTTCGACTGTTTCAGATGATTATTCCCTAGTAAGTTGCGTGGTTGTGCCTGGTTTTGAATTTACAGATTTTAGACTATTTACTCAAAAAGAGCTATTAGATAAATATCCAAAACATGAAGAAATCATTAAAAAATTAGCTTTTGAAGAAATCTAGAGCGTTTTGGTATGCCAATATGGAATACCTAGATAAAAGAATACCTAAAAAAACCTCACTCAAAAGGGAATGAATGCCTTCTTTTGAGTGAGGTTAACATTTTTGTTAGTTATTATCTTTAACTTCGTCGAATTTTTTAAGTCCAGTGTAAATTTCTTCTTTGAAGACATTTTTCTTATGAGACTTGATTCGGTAAATATGGTAGATAAAGACAGCCACGTTTGCTGCTAAAGCAAGGAAACTTGCTACAAAAAGAGCTGTGCTACTGTGAGAACTTTGTACTGAGAATTGAGATTCACCAACGAAAGCTGGGAATGTCATAGTAAACATCATCCAGAAAGCTAATGTTTGAGCTCTATGTTGTAACCAAGCGCCTTTTTTAATGAAGAATGCTGGAATTGTACATGATAATAATAATGCTAAACCAGCGTAGAATGAATGATCTGATACACAGTTATAAACATAAGCAAAGTTCCATAGATCATAAGCGATAATCCAGAACCACATTTGATCCGCCCAAACCATATCTTTTTGTTTATTTTTACTAATTTGGATTCCCATCCAACCTGAGATAGTTAAGATATTTAAGATACCAGCAACACCATTCATGATGTTCCAAATACCACCGTTCATGTAAACACCGTCAACCATACCATGTAGTGAATACACTTGGAAGTCACGAATAACAGCTTCCATAATGTTGATAGCTAAAATAAGAGCTGGGAAAGCCATCATAAATTTGTTGTTTTGAGCCCCTTTGATAAAACGTAGAGCTAAGAATCCTAAACAACCAGCTAAAGCTGAATAAACTTTCACCCAGTGGAACCAAGTCCCTGTACTACTACCTGCACCAGCTGTTGTTGGCCAAACGAAAATTGTTAAAATGATAGGTAATGCGGTAAATAATACAATCGCAATCCATTTGTTAGCGCGAGCCAACTCATTCATTAACATTAAACCACCAAGTACGACAAACCACATCAAAACAGACGTAAATGGCATGCTTTCAAAGAAAAACATATAAACTCCTCCTAAAACTTTATTAATAATTACACTAACTATCATACGAATTTTAGGAAAAAATAATATAAACAAATGTAAGTTTTTGCACAAAAATTGGACAAAAAATTAATTTTGTCCAATTTTTTATGGTTGATTATGAACGATTAATTCAATCATTCCTCGTGTGACACGCTCAATACGAGCGATTACTTGATCTTTAGGCTCTTCTAGTCGTGTTGTTAACCAATGAATGACTTGAGCCACAATGGCACGTCCGTAAAAGTCAGCAATTTGTTCTTTCAAATCTTGACTCAAAATATTTTCTGTATAAGATTGATTCATAATGGATATCAACATTTGATAGGTAATATCATATAAAAAGAATTCCAGACGATCTCGGTTGAAGGAATGGAAGGTGTTTAAACAGAATTTGCGATTTTCTTCTGTATAATTTAAGACACTGAGTAAACCGTCGTTCCACGTGTTTAAGTCTTCGTAGTTTTCTAATCCTTTTACAATTTCATTATCAAATGTCCAGGCTAAAAGTTCGTTGATATCTGAAAAATGATAATAAAATGTATTTCTGGAAACACCTGCTTCTTGAGTGACATCGTTGATGGTAATTTTTTCAAAAGGAAGATGGTTCATTGATTCTTTTAATGCTTGGGACAAGGCTTTTTTGGTTAAGTTCATGTGAAGTAACTCCTTTACTAACATGTTTCTATTATAAATTGAAAAGAAGTAGAAAACAAAGATTTTCCTGAAAGAATTGTCAGTTAGATTTAAAACTGCTAAACTACGATTGAAAAGAAATTAACGAGGTGAAAAGATGGCAACGATAAAAGATATTGCCAAATATACAGGTGTAAGTCCAACGACTGTTTCTAATGTCATTCATGGACGAGACGCCAAAGTGTCTCAAGAGACGAAAGACAAAGTTAAAAAAGCTTTAAAAGAATTAAATTATACAGCCAATATGGGAGGGAGACTTCTTGCTAATCATGGCTCAAAAATTATCGGAGTGATTATTCAAGATACAGAAGCTATTACTGAAGAATTTTTTGATAATCCCTATCACGGCGAATTAATTCAAGCTCTTGAAGCAAAAATTAAAGACGCCGGTTACTTTATGATGTTCCACCGAGTGGCTAATTTTGAAGAAGGTGCCAGATTAGCTGATATGTGGAATTTAGAAGGGTTGATTGTTTCAGGAACCTCTTCAAATGATATCAATAAATGGCAAACAAGAGTGAGCGTGCCAATTGTCTTCATTGATTCATATGGAAAAGGGATGAATCAACCAAAACTTAATGTAGGAATTGATGATAGAGTTGGCGCTAGCAAGATGACTACATATCTAATGGATAGGGGCTTTAAGAATATAACATTTATTGCGAAAAGTGATTCGCCTTCAGACTGGAAAGGTGTCGATTTAGAGCGTTCTTTAGGAATTAAAGAAACCATGGGAAAGAAAAACTTACAACCTAATTTTATTAGTGTCCCGACTACTTATAAAAACTATAGTGCCTTCGTGGATGAAAAATTAATGCCTTTCGTCAATCAAGACACAGTTTTTTTCTGTTCCTCTGATTTATTAGCTGTGCAAATTATGTCTGAACTCTATAAAAAAGGAATTCGAGTGCCAGAAGATTTATCTATTGTTAGTTTTGATGGCACGCCATATTCAAAATATGCCACACCTCAAATTACAAGTATGCACCAAGATGTGTCCCAAAAGGCGACGGCTATCATGTCTTTAATGACAGCTAATATTGGTTCGAAAAAACAAGGTTTTCAAGTAAAAGAAATAAACACAACCTTAATAATAGGGGATTCGGTTAAATAAAGTGTGAAAACGGTTTACAAATTTATTGACTAAAAAAAATAAAGATGCTATATTTTATGCAAGGTGTTGCGAAACACTAGAATAGTATTTTTTATTTTTTTTAATAAAAGGTGTTACGTAACACCTTTAGGAGGGGAATTATGAAAAGTTTAAAATTAAAGGGTGTTTTAGCGATTGGTTTTAGTCTTTTGTTGTTGTCAGGGTGTTCTTCTAAAGATTCATCTGACAAAGTAACCATTGAAGTGTTTAACAACAAATCAGAAAATCAACAAATAATGAAAACATTTATCGCGGAATATGAGGAAAAAAATCCAAATGTTCACGTTGTTTTCAGCTCACCACCTGATGCAGGAACAGTTCTTAGAACAAGACTAGTTAAAAATGATATTCCTAATATTATTTCATACGGTGGAGATATTACTTATACGGAACTCGCTAATGTTGGGATGTTGGAAGATTTATCAAAAGAGAATTTCGCGGGTAATATTGTACCTGCTTACAAAGAAATGACGATTGACTTACAACAAGAAAAAGATAAATTATATGGTATTCCTTATGCAACGAATGCATCTGGAGTTATCTATAATCAAGAATTATTTGCTAAATACAACGTAGAAATTCCAAAAACTTGGGATGAATTTATAGCAGTGTGTGAGCTATTTGAAAAAGAAGGAATTACTCCGATTGAGGCAACTTATAAAGATGCGTGGACGTTGTCTTCCTTATTCAATCCAATGGCAGGTATTTTAGCCAACGATAAATTAATGACAGATAGAAAAACTGGCAAACAAAAATTAGCTGATGGTTGGGTGGAGCCGATGGAGCAAGTTTCTGAAGTAATGAAGCATACTCAAAAAGATGCTATGGGAACAGGCTATGCAGATGGGGTTCAAGCATTTGCTAAGGGGAAAGCAGCCATGTTAATTAATGGAACTTGGGCTATCCCAGAAGTTCAAAAAGCAAACAAGGACATGAAAGTGAGTCTCTTTGCTTTACCAGCCAGCAATGATGTAGCTAAAAATAAAGTCACAAGTGGGGTTGATGTGATGTTTATGATTGGTAAAGACACAAAAAATCAAAAGGAATCAAAAGATTTTATTAATTTCCTTTTAGAAAAAGAACAAGCACAGCGCTATGTGGATGATCAATTTGCCTTTTCAGCCCAACAAGGGATTAAACAGACAGATCCAGCGTTGACACAAGTTAGTCCGATGATTGAAGCTGGAAAAGTAAATGACTTTATCGATCATTTCTTACCAAACGGTTATGACATGGCAGCTTTATTATCTGAATTCGCTTTAGAACAAAATAAGGCACCAGAGAATACAACTAAGAATATAAATAATACGCTGAAAAAAATGGATAAAGCGTACGATGCAGCAAATATTGAATAGGGGGAGTTTAATGTGAGAAGTGGTCGAAAAATTCATCCGGCGTTTTATCTCATGGTAGTACCAGTTGCGATTTTATTTTTTATTTTTCATACGATTCCTTTTTTACAAGGGATTTTCTATAGTTTCACCAACTGGCGTGGATACGGAGATTGGGAGTTTGTTGGTTTAAAAAATTATTTACACATGTTTCAAGATGCCGATATTTTAAATAGTTACTTATTTACGTTCAAATTTGCTATTATTTCAACGATTTTAGTCAATGTCATTGGCTTGTTTTTAGCGATTGGCTTAAATGCTAAAATTAAATTTCAACGCTTCCTTAAAGCTGTTTACTTTTTGCCTTACATGTTAGGAACGTTGATTATTGGTTTTATTTTTAACTTTATTTTTGCTCATTTAGTGCCTGAGTTTGGCATTGGTGCCGGAATTGAAGCATTAAGTGTCAACATTCTTGGAACTGAGTATGCTTGGTTAGGAATTGTCATAGTGACTGTTTGGCAATCATTGGCATTTACAACTTTAATTTATTTATCAGGATTACAAACAGTAGATCAAGATATTTATGAGGCCGCTGATTTAGATGGGGCAAGTGGGTTTACGTTATTTAGAAAAATTACCTTCCCCTTGTTAGCACCATTCTTTACAATTAATATGGTTCTTTCAGCAAAAGGTTTCTTAATGGCTTTCGATCAAATCGTTGCCATGACCAATGGTGGACCTGGTACATCAACGACATCCATTTCACTTCTCATTTACAAAAAAGGTTTTACAGGTGGACAATTTGCGTATCAATCAGCCAACTCAGTGGTGCTTTTCCTAGTAGTTGTGATTATTTCGATTGTTCAACTTAGAATTTTAGAGAAAAGAGAGGCGAACATGGGATGATGAAAGAGAAAAAGAAAAATATTTTCAAGCGTAGTAATGGCTCAATTAATTGGCCTTTAACGATACTTTTAATGGCTTTAGCAATGTTTACGATCATTGGTCCACTTTACATGACGTTGATGATTGCCGTTAAAGATCCGTCTCAAATGGATTCGATTCTAAGTTGGCCAACTAGTTTTCATTGGAGTAACTTTAGTGACGCTTGGAAATTAACGAACTATCCTGAAAAATTTAAAAATACCTTTATCATTACGGGAATTAACTTAATTTTCACGATTTTTACGAATAGTTTAGCAGCGTATGCGATTACTAGAAAGAGATCTCATTCTAAGTTTTTCAATGCCTTGTACTATTATTTTATTAGTGCCATGTTTATTCCTTTTAACGTCATCATGCTCCCTTTAGTCAAGCAAGCATCAATGTTTAATTTGGATAACTTAGCTGGAATTACCTTTTTATACATTATTTTTGGTTTACCGATGAATACTTTCTTGTATACTGGATTTATTAAGAAGATTCCAGTTGCAATGGATGAAGCAGCTGAAATGGACGGAGCGTCACCTTTACAAGTTTTCTGGTACGTGATTTTCCCAATGCTTAAACCAGTCCATGCGACTGTGGCGATATTAAGTTTTATGTGGACATGGAATGACTTTTTAATGCCACTGATTTTCTTAAGTAAACCAGAGCAACAAACCTTGCAATTATCTCAATACATATTCCAAGGTCAATTTTCAACCCAATATAACTTAGCCTTTGCGTCTTATTTACTAGTTATCTTACCTGTTTTACTCATCTACATTTTCTTCCAAAAATGGATTATTGCAGGGGTAACCGACGGCGCAGTTAAATAAAAACACACTGGAGGATTTTTAAATGACAACAAAACAAAATAAATGGTGGCAATCAGCTGTTCTTTATCAAATTTACCCAAGAAGTTTCCAAGACACAACAGGAACTGGCGTGGGGGATTTACGCGGAATCATTAATCGCTTAGATTATTTAGAAAAATTAGGCATTAACGCGATTTGGTTAAGCCCAGTATACAAATCACCAAATGATGATAATGGCTATGATATTAGTGATTACGAAGACATTATGGATGAATTTGGCACAATGGCGGACATGGACGAGTTAATCGAAGAAGCTAAAAAGCGCGACATTCGTATTATTATGGATTTAGTGGTGAATCATACCTCTGATGAGCATGCTTGGTTTGTGGAAGCTAAAAAAGGGAAAGATAATCCTTTCCGTGATTTTTATGTGTGGCGTGATCCAGTGAACGGAGAAGCTCCAAATGAGATGGAATCAACCTTTAGTGGTAGTGCTTGGGAGTTGGACGAAGCTAGTGGTCAATATTATTTACATTTATTCAGTAAAAAACAACCTGATTTAAACTGGGAAAATGAAACAGTTCGTCAAAAAGTAAATGATATGATGAACTTCTGGTTAGATAAAGGCGTGGGTGGATTCCGTATGGACGTGATTGATTTAATCGGTAAAATTCCAGATGAAAAAATTACTGGTAATGGTCCTAAACTACACGAATACTTAAAAGATATGAATGAAGCGACGTTTGGAAATCATGATGTGATGACAGTTGGAGAAACATGGGGGGCAACACCTGAAATTGCGAAAATGTACTCTAATCCTGAACGTCATGAATTATCGATGGTCTTCCAGTTTGAACATGTTGGTTTAGATCAACAGAGTGGTGAAGGCAAACATAAGTGGGATTTAAAACCTTTAGAGATGAAAGACTTAAAAGAAGTTCTTTCTAAATGGCAAACTTCTTTAGGAGATGAAGGTTGGAACAGTTTATTCTGGAATAATCATGATTTACCACGCGTGATTTCTCGTTGGGGAAATGATAAAGAATACCGTGTTGAAAGTGCCAAATCTTTTGCGATTCTACTTCATATGATGAAAGGAACACCATACATTTATCAAGGTGAAGAAATCGGGATGACCAATTATCCAGTTTCAAGTATTGATGAAGTAGAGGATATTGAAAGTGTCAACATGTATCATGAACGCATTAGTCAAGGTTTCACGAAAGAAGAAATTATTACATCAATCAATGCTAAAGGTCGTGACAATGCAAGAACGCCGATGCAGTGGGATGATTCTGAGAATGCAGGTTTTTCAACGGGAAATCCTTGGTTACATGTGAACCCTAACCATCAAGAAATCAACGTGAAAAATGCACTAGCAGACAAAAATTCAGTCTTCTATACATATCAAAAATTAATTCAATTAAGAAAAGATCATCCATTGGTTGTTTGGGGTGACTATGAATTACAAGAGACAGCTGATAAAGTATTTTCTTACATTAGAAGTTATGAAGGAAAACGTTGGTTAATTGTGGCAAATTTATCAGATGATACACAAGAGTTTTCAAGTGAAGAAAAAATAAAAGAAGTGTTAATCGAAAACATGGCAACACCTGAAAATCTAAATCAAGTAACATTAAAACCTTGGCAAGCATTTTCAGTGGAGATTTAGAGAGTATAAGTATGAAGAGGATGACTGAAAAGTTGTTCTCTTTTTTGATTCTTTCAATTTCTTGGAGCTAAACGCCTTTTTCATCACGCTTTTGTAGTTCGGGTTCAAAAGGCACCTCCTGCGACAACTTTGCAAATACTAATCAATTCGAAAGGCGTGAATTGTTTAGTATTCACTCCAGTTGCTTGGAGCTAAACGCCTTTTTCACCACGCTTTTTAAATTATCTCTAAATTTTTCAAAAGGGAGTCGCTTTTTTGGTTAAGAATGATTAAAATAGATGAGTATATAAAAAGCGCTTTTATAAATCTAGGAGGTTTTTGTAAGTGAGAGAAGTCGTTATTGTATCTGCCAAAAGAACGCCAATTGGGAGTTTTGGAGGTAGTTTTAAAGATATATCAGCTGTGGAATTAGGGACGCAGTTAGTAAAAAAAAGTTTAGCGGAAATCAACTTAGAGGCTAGTTTGATTGATGAAGTTATTATGGGAAATGTATTATCAGCTGGTTTAGGTCAAAATGTAGCGAGACAAGTCGCTGTAAATGCAGGCATTCCGATAGAAGCATCAGCTTTTACAGTTAATAAAGTCTGTGGTTCTGGACTTAAAGCGGTTATTTTAGGAGCTCAATCAATTCAATTAGGCGATAACGAGATTGTGATTGCTGGGGGAACTGAAAGCATGAGTCAATCTCCTTACATCGTGCCAAGTCATCGTTTTGGTCAAAAAATTGGGAATAGCACCATGATTGATACCATGATGAGAGATGGATTAAGCGATGCGTTTGATGAACTTCCTATGGGAAATACAGCAGAAAATATTGTTGAAAAATATCAATTAACGCGAGAAGAACAAGATGAATTTTCAGCTAATAGCCAACAGAAAGCTGAAAATGCCATTAAATCAGGTCGTTTTGTCGATGAAATTATTCCAATCGAAGTGCCAGTTAGACGGGGAGAACCTATTGTTGTTGATACAGATGAATTTCCAAGATTTGGAACAACTACAGAAAAATTGGCTAAGCTAAGACCATCCTTTAAAAAAGAGGGTAGTGTGACAGCAGGTAATGCTTCAGGTATTAACGACGGGGCAGCCCTAGTTATTATGATGTCAGCTGAAAAAGCAGCGGAATTAGGCCTTGAAGTTTTAGGGAAAGTGACCTCTTATGCGACAAGTGGTGTCGACCCAACAATTATGGGGACAGGTCCAATTACAGCGACGCAAAAAGCCTTGAAGAAAGCAGGCAAAGAAGTGACTGATTTAGATTTAGTCGAAGGCAACGAAGCTTTTGCCGCCCAATCTTTAAGTGTCATGAGAGAGTTAAAGTTAAATCCTGAGATCACAAATGTTAATGGTGGTGCAATTGCATTAGGTCACCCAATTGGTGCGAGTGGCACGCGAATTTTAGTGACGTTACTCCATGAAATGAAGAAAAGAGAAGCAAAAACTGGGTTAGCCACTTTATGTATTGGTGGGGGACAAGGGATTTCAATGGTTGTTTCTCGTTAATTAATAAGAAAAAAAGGTATTCATTTGACTTATGTTATTTAACAGCGTACAGTCGAGGTAACAAAAGAATATTGTCTTACGTTAGGTGAGGCTCCTATATAGAAATACGCTACTGCCCTGCAAATATCCAGAGATGTCTGAGAGGGTCAACAGGAACTGTCGATGAAGGCTTTTCTTAATGTAGCTGATGAATGTCTACGCTATATAGTGCTAAAACTCCACGAAGAGAAGCCGGATATAAATAGAAGTTTTTTTAGGCACTCTCCACGGATGGAGGGTGCTTTTTATCTTGCCTAAAAAAGACTAGATTCAAGAAGGGGTGGGGTTATGAAAAAAGATATGACAAACACAAACAAGGATTTGGAATTAAAAAAATTAGCAACCTTGTCAGACCGTGAACTCATGATGGAATTTAGAACGTCTCCAAGTGGTTTAAGTCATGAGGATGGATTGAATCGGTTAGAGGAATATGGGGAAAATAAAATAGATATTCAAAAACCGGATAGTTGGTACTTACTTTTAGTAAAATCTTTTATGGATCCTTTTATCTATGTTTTATTCGGGTTACTCATCGTCTCCTTATTAACTAAAGATTATGAAGCTGTTGTGGTGATGTCTTTAATGATTTTAGTTAGTGCTCTCATTCGATTTACTCAAGATTTTAAAGCTCAAAAAGAATCTCTTGCCTTACAAGATTTGGTCAAACACACATGTGCGGTTAAGCGGGAAGGTGAAATTACAGAGCGCCCCATGGAAGAAGTGGTACCAGGGGATATTGTTTATTTATCAGCAGGTGACATGATCCCAGCAGATAGCTTATTGATTTGGACAAAAGATTTATTTGTGAATCAATCTTCATTAACTGGGGAATCCATGCCCGTTGAAAAATACGAATCTGCTAAAAATGAAAACCAAGTTCCGGATGATGTGTCAGCCATTGACTTGTCTAACTTAATTTTTATGGGGACAGATGTTTTAAGTGGCCAAGGTGAGGCAATTATTTTAAAGACAGGTCAACAAACCTTCTTTGGTGATATTGCCAAACATGCCAGTACTAAGCGAGAATTAACTAATTTTGACCGTGATTTAAATCATATTAGTAAGCTATTACTTCGTATGGTTCTTGTCTTGTTTCCCGTTGTTTTGCTGATTAATGGCTTACTTAAGGGAGACTGGACTCAGGCTTTCTTCTTTGCTATTGCGGTGGCAGTTGGGTTAACACCAGAGATGCTGCCAATGATTGTGACAAGTAACTTAGCTAAAGGGTCTCAAAGTTTAGCTAAGAAAAAAGTGATTGTTAAAGAATTAAATGCCATTCAAAACTTAGGGTCGATGAATATTTTATGTACAGATAAAACAGGGACTATAACAGAAGACCGCGTTGTATTAGTAGAACACGTTAGTCCATTAGGGATAGATGACGACCCTAAAGTGTTAGATATGGCCTTCTTAAATTCCAATTACCAAACAGGCTGGAAGAACTTAATGGATCACGCCATTATTAACTATTATGAAACCCATCCAGATAAAAAAAGCCAAGAGACAATTGAAAAAATTGATGAAATTCCTTTTGATTTTTCAAGACGACGCTTAACTGTTGCCATTAAACAAGGTGAGCACCAACTGATGATAACAAAAGGTGCTGTTGAGGAGATGGCAGAAGTTTGTTCTCACGTAGAAATTGAAGGAGAAATTGTTCCTTTAACAGATGAGCTACTTAAAGAAATGAATCAAGTGAACGTTAAGATGAATGAACAAGGCATGCGTGTTATAACAGTTGCTTATAAGCGAGATGTTCATAATGAAGCGATTTATAGTTTAGCCGATGAAAGTGATATGATTTTAGTTGGTTTCGTAGGCTTCTTAGATCCAGCCAAACAATCAGCTATTACAGCAATTTCTTCACTTCAACAACATGGTGTCACTGTTAAAGTCTTAACTGGAGATAATGAAGTCGTTTCAAGAAAAGTTTGCATGGATGTAGGCATTGAAATTGAACATGCTTATATAGGAAGCGACATCGATAAAATGTCAGAGGATGAATTCAGTCAAGCAGTCAAAGAAACGCATTTGTTTGCCAAATTAAATCCGATGCAAAAGGCGAGAATCATTAAGGAATTACAAACCCAAGGAAACACTGTTGGATTTATGGGAGACGGGATTAACGATGCTCCAGCCTTAAGAACGGCCGATGTAGGAATATCAGTTGATACTGCTGCAGATATCACCAAAGAAGCCAGTTCCATTATTTTATTAGAAAAAAGTTTAACAGTATTAGAAGACGGGGTTGAAGAAGGACGGAAAGTCTTTAAGAACATGATGAAATATATCATGATCACGATTAGTTCAAACTTTGGGAATGTTTTTTCAGTTCTCGTTGCTAGTGCTTTTCTACCTTTCTTACCGATGTTATCACTCCAACTTCTCGTTCAAAACTTGATTTATGACATTTCCCAATTAGCAATGCCTTGGGATAATGTGGATGACAGTCAAATTATGGAACCTGTGACTTTTGATGTTAAGAATTTATTCAAGTTCACCATGTTTATTGGACCAATTAGTAGCATCTTTGATATCGCAACATTTGGTGTGATGTGGTTCATTATTGGTGCAAACACAGTCGCTGATCAAAGCGTTTTCCAAACAGGGTGGTTTTTAGTTGGTTTAATCAGTCAAACATTAGTTGTTCACATGGTCAGAACTGAAAAAATTCCCTTCCTTCAAAGTCGAGCAAGCACGGCTATGTTGTTTACCAGCGCTTTAGCTGTTTTGACAGGTATCATTGTTGTGTTAGCCGAGCCATTAAGAGATGCCTTTGATTTTGCTAAATTACCTTCTGTGTATTGGGGTTGGTTAATTTTAATTGTGATACTCTACATGGGATTGATTCAGTTTGTAAAAACAAAATACATAAAAAAATACAAAGAATGGATTTAAAAACAAAGTTATTTTTTTCACTATCTGTTAAAATATACTCAGTTTTGTTCGTTTTTTGATAGGAAACAGAGGGTTCTTTTCTAAACGAATCCTCTGTTTTTGTTTTATCTCACCTTTTTTGTAACAGGTTTGTTTAATAAAAAAACAATGAGAAACGTGTTCTACTACAGTCTTATACTGCTTTCAGAAAATTGATATATAACAGTTTGTACTTTTAATTAAAACAGAATGATACAGAAAGAAGTAGTGATTTTGTAAAAAAACATACAAAGTTATGCAAGAAAGTGAAAACGATCACTATCTCGTGATCCGTTGATATAAAAGGTTTTAAAACATTTAGTTTCAGAGTTTATTACTTGCATTCGGTATTTTGTCGTGGTAACTTATAGATGTCGAAACGAAAGATATTGATACAGATTTTCTTTCTGTTTGTGAACAAAATGAAATTGTAATAAGAGAGGATTGTGCAACAGTATGGCTAAGAAAAAAGTAAACCCACTTGATTTTGCAGCATTTCTGGAAGGTATGAATGAAAACTTCCCAACTGTACAAGTATTAGATGTAAACGGGAAGGTAGTAAATGAAGATTTAGTACCTGATTTATCAGATGATGAGTTAGTAGAATTAATGAGTAGAATGGTATGGTCTCGTGTACTTGATCAACGTTCAACTGCATTAAATCGTCAAGGACGTTTAGGATTCTTCGCTCCAACAGCTGGACAAGAAGCAAGTCAATTAGCAAGTCACTTCGCTATGACTAAAGAAGATGTTTTATTACCAGGTTACCGTGATGTTCCTCAATTAATTCAACATGGTTTACCATTAAAAGAAGCTTTCCTTTGGTCAAAAGGACACGCTGCAGGTAACGAATACCCAGCAGATTTAAAAGCTCTTCCACCACAAATTATTATTGGTGCTCAATATGTTCAAGCAGCTGGTGTTGCTTTAGGACTTAAAAAACGTAACAAACCAAACGTAGCATTTACATATACAGGAGACGGCGGTTCTTCACAAGGTGACTTCTATGAAGGAATCAATTTTGCAGGAGCTATGAAAGCTAATGCCGTATTCTTTATCCAAAACAACGGCTATGCAATCTCTACACCACGTGAATTACAAACAGCAGCGACTACATTAGCTCAAAAAGGTATCGCAGCTGGTATTCCAAGTATTCAAGTTGATGGAATGGATGCATTAGCAGTTTATAAAGTAACAAAAGCAGCTCGTGATTGGGCAATTGCTGGAAATGGTCCAGTTTTAATCGAAACATTAACTTACCGTTATGGTCCACATACATTATCAGGTGACGATCCAACAAGATACCGTTCACAAGAAGTAGAAGATGAGTGGGCAGGTAAAGATCCATTAAACCGTTTCCGTATCTACTTAACTGAAAAAGGTTTATGGTCAGAAGAAAAAGAAGAAGCAGTTATTGAAGCAACTAAAGAAGAAGTTAAAGAAGCTATCAAAGCAACAGATTCTACACCAAAACAAAAAGTATCAGATTTCTTGAAAAACATGTTTGAAGTTTCACCACAAAGTATTCAAGAACAAATTGATATCTACGAAGCAAAGGAGTCGAAATAAATCATGGCACAAAAAACAATGATCCAAGCAATTACAGATGCTCTAGCTTTAGAACTTGAAGCAAACAAAGATGTATTAGTATTCGGTGAAGACGTAGGTAACAACGGTGGGGTTTTCCGTGCCACTGAAGGCTTACAAGCAAAATTTGGTGAAGATCGTGTATTCGATGCACCTTTAGCAGAATCAGCTATCGGCGGTTTAGCTTTTGGTTTAGCATTAGAAGATTTCCGCCCAGTTGCAGAAATCCAATTCTTTGGTTTCGTATTTGAAGTAATGGATGAAATCGTTGCTCAAATGGCACGTACTCGTTACCGCATGAGTGGTACTAGAACAATGCCAGTTACAATCCGCGCGCCATTTGGTGGTGGTGTACATACACCTGAATTACATGCTGATAACTTAGAAGGTTTAATCGCTCAATCTCCTGGTATCCGTGTTGTTATTCCAAGTAACCCATATGATGCTAAAGGATTATTAATTTCAGCTATTCGTGACAACGACCCTGTTGTTTTCTTAGAGCACATGAAATTATACCGTTCATTCCGTGAGGAAGTGCCAGATGAAGCTTACACTGTTCCTTTAGATAAAGCAGCAGTTGCTAAAGAAGGTTCTGATATCTCTATCATTACTTACGGCGCTATGGTTCGTGAATCTCTTAAAGTAGCTGAAAAATTAGAAGCTGAAGGCATCTCTGTAGAAGTTATTGATTTACGTACAGTTGCTCCTTTAGACACTGCAACAATTATTGCATCTGTTGAAAAAACAGGACGCGTTGTCGTTGTACAAGAAGCTCAAAAACAAGCGGGTGTTGGTGCACAAGTTGTTTCAGAAATCTCAGAAAGAGCTGTTCTTTCATTAGAAGCTCCAGTTGGTCGCGTTTCAGCTCCAGATACAATTTTCCCATTCGGTATGGCAGAAAATGCTTGGTTACCAAATGCATCTGATATCGAAGCGAAAGTTAAGGAAATCCACGCATTTTAATTAAGTGCTTGAAACAAGATAGAAGGAGAGAAAACTAAAATGGCTTTTAAATTTAAATTACCAGATATTGGTGAAGGTATTGCAGAAGGCGAAATCGTAAAATGGTTCGTTAAAGAAGGCGATACTATCAACGAAGACGATACAATGTTAGAAGTACAAAACGATAAATCAGTAGAAGAAATTCCTTCTCCTGTAACAGGTAAAGTTCTTAAAGTAGTAGTAGCTGAAGGAACAGTAGCAAACGTAGGTGACGTATTAGTAGAAATCGACGCTCCAGGGCATGAAGATGATACTGAAGAAGCGGCTCCAGCCGTTGAAGCAGCACCAGTAGCTACTCCAGCACAAGCTCCAGCTGGCGGTGTTTTCCAATTCAAATTACCAGATATTGGTGAAGGTATTGCAGAAGGCGAAATCGTAAAATGGTTCGTTAAAGCAGGAGACACAATCAACGAAGACGATACAATGTTAGAAGTACAAAACGACAAATCAGTAGAAGAAATTCCTTCTCCTGTAACAGGTACTGTTGTAAGTATCGTAGTTGCAGAAGGAACAGTAGCAAACGTAGGTGACGTATTAGTAGAAATCGATGCACCTGGACACAACGATGCAGCTCCAGTAGCAGCAGCTACAACAGCAGCACCAGTTGCAACTCCAGCAGCAGCACCAGCATCAACGACTCCAACTGGCGCACCAAGCAAACGCGTTTTAGCTATGCCTTCAGTACGTCAACATGCTCGTGAAAAAGGTGTAGATATTACTTTAGTAACTCCAACTGGTAAAGGTGGACGTGTTATTAAATCTGATATCGATAACTTTGGTGGCGCACCAGTCGCAGCAGCTGTTGAAACAACAACAGAAGCAGCAACTACAGCTACAACGGCAGCACCAGTTGCTAAAGCAGCAGCACCAGTAGCATTCGTTGGAACGCCAGAAGCTGAAGTTCGCGAAAAAATGACACCAACTCGTAAAGCTATTGCTAAAGCGATGGTTAACAGCAAACACACTGCACCTCACGTAACATTACATGATGATGTAGAAGTTTCTGCACTTTGGGATCACCGTAAGAAATTTAAAGATGTTGCGGCATCAAGAAATACTAAATTAACATTCTTACCATACGTTGTTAAAGCTTTAACAGCCACTATGAAAGAATTCCCAATCATGAACGCATCAATTGATGATACAACTGATGAGTTAGTTTACAAAAACTACTACAACATCGGTATCGCAACAGATACAGATCATGGTTTATATGTACCAAACGTTAAAGATGCAAACACTAAGAGCATGTTTGATATCGCTGATGAAATCAACGCAAAAGCATCGCTTGCAATCGAAGGTAAATTAACTGCAGCTGACATGCGTGGTGGTACTGTAACAATCAGTAACATCGGATCTGTTGGTGGTGGTTGGTTCACACCAGTAATTAACTACCCTGAAGTAGCTATCTTAGGTGTTGGTACTATTACACAACAACCAGTTGTTAATTCAGATGGTGAATTAGCTGTTGGCCGTATGATGAAATTATCATTAAGTTTTGATCACCGTATTGTCGATGGAGCAACTGCTCAAAAAGCTATGAATAACATTAAACGTTTATTAGCTAATCCAGAATTATTATTAATGGAAGGATAAGGTGAATCGAACATGGTAGTAGGAGATTTCGCAGTAGAATTAGATACAGTCGTTATTGGAGCTGGACCTGGAGGATACGTTGCAGCCATTCGTGCCGCACAAATGGGTCAAAAGGTTGCTATCATTGAACGTGAATACATAGGCGGTGTTTGTTTAAACGTCGGCTGTATTCCTTCAAAAGCCCTAATTAACGCTGGACATAGATTCCACGAAGCTAAACATGGTGATATTTTCGGGATTACTTCTGAAAACGTGACTTTAGATTTTTCTAAAACACAAGAATGGAAAGACAACGGTGTTGTTAACAAGTTAACTTCTGGTATCAGAATGTTACTTAAAAAGAACAAAGTTGAAATCATCGAAGGAGAAGCATTCTTCGTAGATGAAAATACATTACGTGTAATGACTGAAGAAAGTGCTCAAACTTATTCATTCAACAATGCTATTGTAGCAACTGGTTCTCGTCCAATTGAAATCAAAGGTTTCAAATTTGGTAAAAGAATTATCGATTCAACTGGTGGTTTAAACTTAACTGAAGTACCTAAAAAACTTGTCATCGTTGGTGGTGGAGTGATTGGTGCTGAATTAGGTGGAGCATACGCTAACTTAGGTTCTGAAGTAACTATTTTAGAAGGTTCTCCTCAAATTTTACCAACTTTTGAAAAAGATATGGTTAAATTAGTCGAAAAAGACTTTAAAGAAAAAGGCATCACAACTGTTACTAAAGCAATGGCTAAAGAAGCAATTGACAATGGTGACAGCGTGACTGTTAAATACGAAGCTAACGGTAAAGAAGAAGCTATCGAAGCTGATTACGTTATGGTAACTGTTGGTCGTCGTCCAAACACTGATGACTTAGGGTTAGAAATCTTAGGAATTGACATGACTGATCGTGGATTAGTTAAAGTTGATAACCAAGGACGTACTAACGTGAAAAGCGTATGGGCAATTGGAGACATCGTTCCTGGTGCTGCATTAGCTCATAAAGCAAGTTACGAAGCTAAAATAGCTGCTGAAGCAATCTCTGGTAAAGCAGTTGCTGTTGATTACATTGGTATGCCAGCAGTAGCCTTCACTGATCCAGAACTTGCAACAGTTGGTTATACTGAAAAAGAAGCTAAAGAAGCTGGTTTAGATGTTAAATCATCTAAATTCTCATTAGCAGGTAATGGCCGTGCTATCTCATTAAACAAAATGGATGGATTCGTTCGTTTGGTTACAACTAAAGAAGACAATGTTTTAGTTGGAGCACAAGTTGCTGGTGTGAGTGCAAGTGATATTATCGCTGAATTAGGTTTAGCTGTTGAATCAGGCATGAATGCTGAAGATATCGCATTAACAATCCATTCTCATCCTTCATTATCTGAAGTAACAATGGATGCTGCTGAATTAGCATTGGGCTTACCAATCCACATGTAAGAATTGATTAGAAACAAAATGTCCGGACGTAACTTATTTATATAAGTTTTAAAATAGAGGCTAGAATAGAACTTTTAGGAGTTCCATTCTAGCCTCATTTTTTTACTTTCCCTTTTTGCTAGCCATTCTTTTTTTAGAATGCCAAAAATTAAACTATCAGTCCATTCATTTTTATTCCAGTAGTCTTCAATATGATGGGCTTCTTTTCTCATGGATAAATTCTCACAAAGGCGAGCAGATTTGAAATTTCTAGCATCAACATCTGCGTAAATTCGGTGGGTATTTTGTTGTGAAAAGAGATAATCAAATGTGGCTGTTAAAGCTTCCAAGGCAAACCCTTGATGTGCGTAGTCAGAATTAAAAATATAACCAATTTCAATCGTGTCTTTCATATCGCAAGAAATAATCGATATTTCTCCGATAGCTTTTCGGTTGTAAATCACAGAAAGCAGTGTGGAGGTTCGTTTGAGAAAACTTTTATTTTCTAGTTTAGGTTTAAAGTTATCTTGCATGTTAGATTCAGTCCAAGGTTCATTAAGTAGATAGAGACAATTCTCTACTTCGGAATAGAATTCAAAATAATCAACCATATCTTTTTCGAGGATAGGGCGCAAAAGTAGTCGTTCAGTTATAAGATTCATTATTAGTACTCCTTCTATAGTAAATTTGTTGATTAAAGTGTAACATAAGTGGAGAGTATATTTCAGGTATCATTATAGTTAAATGAAGAAGAAATTTTAGGAGGATGTTTATGTTAGTAGGTCTATTAATTGCCACATTAAAATTCGGTATCGGCTTTTTATTGGCAATCATTATTGGGATTGTCTCAGGTAAAAATAAAAAGAAAGTCATTCGAAATTCAGTGAGATTAAGCGTTGTTTATCTTATATTGAGTTTTGTTTATGTTTATTTCGCACTACCAGCGCAATCATTAAGTAGTTTGATTTTTAATAATATTATCTCTTTCTTAATTGGGATGATTTTTGTTCTCTTTATGACTGGGACAACAGCAAACGTCTCTAGTTCTAAAGGCAAAAGAGGGACACAAGTTTCTTTTAACTCACCCAAGATAGTAAGAAATAGTATGCTCGCAGCTAATTTATTGGCACTGGCTTACTTTGTTTTCGTTCCAGTTGCTCGCATTCTAAGTACGGATGAAATTTACGAGACTATTTCAGTAAAAAAAGTAACTGAAACAGAGGAATTAAAATCAACCAAAGAAACACCAATTGCTATGTCCACAAAAAGTGCTCGCAATAAGATGCAAAAAATGATGAGTAGTGTCCCTAACTACAGTGCTTACGAATTAGGGACAACGACTGCACAAATGATCGACGGGGAATACGTTTATGTCTCGGCATTAGAATATCGTAGTGTTTGGAAATGGAACAGGTTCAAGAGTGTACCAGGTTACTTTAAAATTAGTGCCACAAACATTAATGCACAACCAGAGTTTGTTGAAAAAGAAATGAAGTATGTGCCAAGTGGTTATTTATGGCAAGATGCTGAGCGTAAAATCTACTCAAAATCATCTAACTTAGCTAGAACAGGTGTGGTGAATTTAGAGATAGGTGAAGACGGAACTCCTTACTATGTTCAAACGTTGTATAAAGAGTATGGTATCAGTGGGAAAAAACGTTATGACAAGTTCCAAACAGCTGTCCTTAATACAATCACAGGAGAAACAAACATTTATGATTTAAAAGATGTTCCAAAAGAAATTGACGCACCGATTACAAGTTCAGTGGCAAGTAGTATGAATAGTTACTATGGTAAATATGGTAAAGGTTGGTGGAATAGTTTATTTGCTAAAGATGATGTGAAGCAGCCAACGTCTAATGGTATTTACTCGTCAGGTGCAGTCACTCCTTTAATGTCAAAAAATGGTGAATTACTTTATTTTACCGATTTTACCAGTGATGATGAAAAACAAGATAGCGCTCTAGGTTACAGTTTAATTAACGCTAGAACAGGTACAATGGAGTTTTACCGTGATAAAAAAGGGATGATGGACAGCGATGGAGCGATTCAAATTGCTGAAAAAATTTACCCTGAAAAGAAATGGGAAGCGAAGATGCCAATCCTTTATAATATTGAAGGCATGCCAACTTGGATTGTTTCCTTACTTGATACAAATGGTATTTTTAAAGGTTACGTCTATATATCAGCCACAGATAGCGATATTTTAGTGGATGGGGATGACGCTGAGAAAACCCTTCAAGCCTTTAAAGTAAAACTAAGCTTAAAGGGTAGCAACAATAAAAATACTAGTAAATCAGATGCTAAATCTGTTTCTGGAAAAGTCAAACGAGTGAATAAAATCGTGATTGATGGAACAGAAACTGTGTCATTTATGTTGGAGAATGACCCACAAGTTTATACTATTAGCACATCAAATAATGTTTATAGTATGTTCTTAAAAGAAGGAGATCAAGTTTCTTTTGAAGCAAGTATTAGTAGTGATAACCCAATGACGACGATTGATGATATTAAAATTGAAGAAGTGACACCGGTTAAATAGTAAAAAAACTTTTTTAATTAAAAAAAATATTGAATAAAAAATTTAATAATGGTATATTATTAGTAAGCGAGTCAGCCACGCCTCTTAACAATGCGAAACAGGGCTGGCCTATTTTTTTATCTTAAAAAGGAGTTTACTATGAGCAAAAAAACTATGTTAATAAGTGATGTATCTAAACCATACCAAGATATAGAAGTATATCCAGACAAAAATTTATTCATAGATGGCTATAAGTTTCCTATTCCAATCAAGCAAAAATCTAAAAAAATAGAAATTAAAGAAGCTAAAGAAATAAAAATACCAAAAAAAATACCAGAAATGATTGTTCAGTTTAAAGATCATGGAATTACTTTTACTTCATCAGAGGAAGTTCTGGCTGGAGAAATTTTAAGAACAATCAATTATTATCGACTATCAGTGTTTATGTTGTATTTAAAAGAGGATAAGAGTTTTTCAAATTTGTTAAAATTATATGAATTTGATAGTTTTTTGAGAATGTCTATAAACAGATTAATTCCTTCAATAGAAGTCCTTTTAAAAACCAATTTAGCTTATTTTTTATCGACTAATCGAGAGATACTAACAAATGATAGAATATTACCAAGTGGCTTAATTTATTTAGATAAAACTATTTATAAAGAGAGACATTTGAACAATAAAGATGTTGATAGATGGTATTCAAAAGTTGCAGAGGAGCTTTTTAAAAAGCAAGAGAAGGATGTTATGATAAAACATCATGTTGAATATTATAGTGGACATATTCCGATATGGGTTATGGTGGAACATTTGACGATTGGTGAGTTAAGTTCTTTTATCACCTACTTAGATCGACCGATTAGAAAAAAATGGATGGATCAATTGAGTGAAGAGATACCTCAGAGATTAATAATTGAGTGGGTTAAGACTATTCAAATTCTCAGAAATACTGGAGCTCATTGTTCAAGATTTTACTCTAAGTATTTCAATTTTAATCCAACGATGTTAAAAATGGATGAAGAGTTGATATTTAAAAATATTGAATATGACAAAGAACAATTATCTTTGATAAAATCAAAATTTTCGCATTCAGTTTTTGCAGGTTTACTTGTAATGAAAAATTTTTATATGTTACTAGGTATTACTGAAAGAGAAAATTGGAATGTATTTGTTGAAAAACTAGAAAATAAGATAACTGATACACCAGAAGTAAATATATCAAATATGAGTTTTCCAAAGCATTGGAAAGAAATATTGATATTTGAGATATAAATAAAAAACAATCGTTTTGTATAGTTTATAATTGACATCTAAAACCAAACATTGTAAAGTATTTGTTGGGCACCCTTTTAATAGGGTAAGAAGTTAACGAAAATATCCGCTCCCTTATTCTGATTGAATAGGGGAGCTTTTTCTTATTTCTAAGGCTTTACCAAAAGAGAAGAAAGAAGGAAGACAAATGACAAAATATATTTTCGTAACAGGTGGCGTTGTGTCATCAATCGGTAAGGGAATCGTCGCAGCATCACTAGGGAGACTACTAAAAAATCGTGGACTTAAGGTAACGATTCAAAAGTTTGATCCATACATCAACATTGATCCAGGAACTATGAGTCCGTATCAACATGGGGAAGTGTTTGTAACAGATGATGGGGCAGAGACAGACTTAGACTTAGGTCATTACGAACGATTTATTGATATCAATTTAAATCAATATTCTAACGTAACGACAGGTAAAATTTATTCAGAAGTTCTTCAAAAAGAACGTAAAGGGGAATACTTAGGAGCAACAGTTCAAGTTATTCCACATATTACCAATGAAATTAAAGATAAAATTATGCGTGCCGCAAGCACCACTGATTCTGACATTATCATTACAGAAGTTGGGGGAACTGTTGGGGATATTGAATCATTACCATTTTTAGAAGCACTGCGCCAAATTAAAACAGATGTGGGTTCTGAAAATGTGATGTACATCCATACAACGCTGATTCCTTATTTAAAAGCAGCAGGGGAAATGAAAACAAAACCAACTCAACATAGTGTCAAAGAATTAAGAAGTTTAGGCATCCAACCAAACATCTTGGTGATTAGAACAGAAGAAGAAGTTTCAGAAGGCACGAAAGAAAAATTAGCCCAGTTCTGTGATGTTCCAAAAGAAGCGGTGATTGAGTCACGAGACGTGGATACGTTGTACTCAATTCCTTTAAATCTACAAGCACAAAACATGGATCAAATTGTCTGTGACCATTTAAAAATTGAGGCACCAGCTGCTGATATGACAGAGTGGAAACAATTAGAACAACGTGTCTTGAATTTAGAAAAAACAGTAAAAATCGCTTTAGTTGGTAAATACGTTGAATTACCAGATGCTTACCTTTCTGTTGTTGAAGCTTTAAAACATGCTGGATTTGAATCAAATTCAGATATTGATATTAACTGGGTTCAAGCAGAAGATATCACAGAAGAAAACGTGTCAGAATACTTATCTGATGCAGATGGTATTTTAGTTCCAGGTGGTTTTGGTGATCGCGGCTTAGAAGGAAAAATCGAGGTTATTCGTTTTGCCCGTGAAAACGATGTGCCGTTCTTAGGTATTTGTCTAGGTATGCAAATGGCTTGCGTAGAGTTTGCTAGAAACGTTGTCGGACTTAAAGGAGCAGCTTCAGGAGAAACAACACCTAATGCAGAGCATAAAATTATTGACTTAATGAAAGACCAAGAAAACATTGAAAACTTAGGTGGTACTTTACGTTTAGGTTTATATCCATGTGAGATTAAAGCAGGAACAAAAACGGCAGAAGCTTATAACAATCAAGCAGAAGTAGCAGAAAGACACCGTCACCGTTATGAGTTTAACAATGATTACCGTGAAATGTTTGAAGAAAAAGGCTTAACATTCTCAGGTGTTTCTCCAGATAATCGTTTAGTTGAAATCGTCGAATTATCAGATAAAAAATTCTTCGTAGCAGCTCAGTTCCATCCAGAGTTAATCTCTCGTCCGACGAAACCACAAGCGCTGTTTAATGGGTTTGTTAAGGCTAGTTTGAAGTAAAAAAAAAAGAGAAGAGGCTGACCCAAATGTCAGCCTCTTTCTTATTTATACGAATAATCTATAATAGTCAGGGGATAAAAAGTCTGCTCCCACGGCAACTTCACGAAAAGCGATCAATCAAAAAGAGCGATTGTTCGCTTTTCCCTCCAGTTGCTCGGAGCAAAACGACTTTTGACCCACCCTGTTCTTTTTTATCATATAAATAGGTCTTTAAAACAATCAATACCATCTTAAAGATGTGTTTTATGAACTAATAATGTATAATTGTAAATGATTGAGAGTGGAGAGTAGGTTGGTTTTGATGGAAGTGGTAGAAAATTTATACAAAGAGCTAAAAAAAGAAAAAAGTGATTATGTCTTGATTGGGGAAGAGGCTGAAATTATCAAAGGATTGACTAAATATTGTCAAACTGATAAAGATCGTCTGTTTTGGTTTTTAGGAGGACCTCTTTTGTGGATTTTTGAAGGTAGAGCCAATAAAAGACGATATGAAGAAAATAACGTATCAAAAACGGAACGCAAAATAGTTTATATATTATCACGCTATGAAGTCACATTTAAGAATGATTATTGTGTATTAGTGAGAAAAAATATTAATATTAATTAGGAGAAGAGGTGTCATAATGGATGCAGAGTTTATGTTTTTTGGTATACCTACTATCATTTTCTTCACTATATTGATTATTGGTATATTAATTTCAGTTCCTAAAACAAATAAAAAAATGAATCATGAATATATCATTACAGATTCATATCTTTTAGAACAAGGGACAGCTATTTACTTTAAAAGCTTTCGACATCTGAAAGTTTATATTGGTAAGTATAAAAATTACAAAGCAATTAATTTGTATTTAATGCCTGATGGAAGAACTTTGGAAACAGTTGCTAATGGATTAATAGATAAAGAATTAACCTCATTAGATAAAGATGTTTTTGTTTTAAAAATAGAAGACTTTGAAGAAAATACAAAGTTAATTAGTTATGATATTAATAAACTTTCTAATTCCTACCAAAACTATTTAAAGTCACTTCAAGTTGGAGATAAGGTTAGCTTAAAAGAAATAACAGATAACTTAACAGATTCGTACTCAGGTTATTCAACTATTTTAATAAAATAGCTGAATAGCTTTTTTTAATTCTCCTAATAATGAGAAAACATTGAGTAATCACTAATAAAATCGCTTACATTTATGAAAATTTGGCAAGAATTTTTTATTAGGTAGAAAGCGTTTCAAAAAATAGTTATAATGGTAGTATAAAATACTTGGAGGTTTTTGTTTATGAGCTATATGAGTCCAACGTTAGAAAATTTTTTAGATGAAGGGTTAGGAAATTTAAAATCTAAAGGTCTTTATTCAACTATTGACGTCTTAGATGGGGCTAATGGACCAATGATTACAATCGACGGTCAAGAGAAAATTAATTTAGCATCTAACAACTATTTAGGATTTGCCACACATCCTGAAATGATTAAAGCGGCGAATGAAGCAACAGAAACTTACGGTGTGGGAGCTGGAGCTGTTAGAACAATTAATGGTACTCTAGCGATTCACCGTGAACTTGAAGAACGCATTGCTAAATTCAAGGGAACAGAAGCAGCGATTGCTTTCCAATCAGGATTTAACTGTAACATGGGAGCTATCTCGGCTGTTATGAACAAAGATGATGCTATTCTTTCTGACAGTTTAAATCATGCGTCAATCATTGATGGGTGTCGTTTGTCTCGCGCGAAAATTATTCGTGTCAATCACTCAGACATGAAAGATTTAGAAGAAAAAGCCAAAGAAGCAGTGGAAAGTGGTCTATATAAAAAAGTGATGTATATTACAGATGGTGTCTTTTCAATGGATGGCGACGTGGCTAAAATGCCTGAAATCATGGCAATTGCTGAAAAATACAACTTAATCGTGTATGTGGATGACGCTCACGGTTCAGGCGTTCTTGGAAAAGGTGCTGGAACAGTGAAAGAATTTGGTTTGTCTGATAAAGTAGATTTCCAAATGGGAACATTATCTAAAGCAATTGGTGTTGTGGGTGGTTATGTGGCAGGTTCTGAGAAATTAATCAGTTGGTTAAAATCTCAAGCAAGACCTTTCCTTTTCTCAACTTCATTAACACCAGGAGCTTCGGCTGCAGTAATTAAAGCCATTGATTTAATGGAAAGTGATTCAAGCTATGTTGATAATTTATGGGAAAATGCGAATTACTTCAAAGAAAAATTGAAAGGCATTGGCTATGACATTGGTCATTCAGAAACACCAATCACACCAGTTATCTTAGGTGATGAAAAATTAGCTCAAGAATTTGCGAAGAATTTAATTGCAAATGGTGTTTATGTGAAACCAATCGTCTTCCCAACTGTACCACTTGGAACAGGACGTGTTAGAAATATGCCAACGGCGGCCCATACAAAAGAGATGCTGGACAAGGCTGTAGCAGTTTATGAAAAAGTCGGAAAAGAAATGAAAATCATTTAGTGAGGGTGACTATTTATGAAACGTATTATGATTACAGGATGTTTAGGACAAATTGGCTCTGAGTTAGTAGATCGTTTAAGAAGAGAAAAAGGCGTGGACAACGTTTTAGCAACCGATATTAGAAAACCAGAAGATCATCGCATTGTTAAAGGCGGAAAATTTGAAGTCTTAGATGTGTTAGATGAAGAACGTATGTATGAATTAGCGAAAGAGTTTGAAGCTGACACCATGATTCATTTGGCCTCACTTTTATCATCTGTGGCAGAAGATAAACCTCAAATTGCTTGGCACATCAACATGTCAGGTTTAATGAATGCTTTAGAAGTAGCTAGAAAATTAGATTTACAATTCTTTACACCAAGTTCAATTGGTGCCTTTGGTCCAGAAACACCAAAAGTTAGTACGCCTCAAGATACATTACAACGTCCTAAAACGATGTATGGTATCACAAAAGTTGCGGGTGAATTGTTATGTGATTACTACCATGATAAATTTGGTGTGGATACTCGTGGGGTTCGTTTCCCTGGTCTGATTTCTTACGATACTTTACCAGGTGGAGGAACAACGGATTACGCAGTAGAAATTTATTATGAAGCTCTAAAAGCAGGTAAATATGTGTGTCCATTAGGTGAAGATACAGCGATGGATATGATGTATATGCCTGATGCGATTAATGCGATTATTAAATTAATGGAAATTCCAGAAGACCGCTTAGTTCACCGTAATGCCTTTAATATCTCTGCTATGTCATTTACACCAAAAGATATTTTAGCAAGCATTCAACAAGAGATGCCAGAATTCACCATGACTTATGAGGTGAATCCAAAACTTCAAGGAATTGCAGATTCATGGCCAGATTCACTAGATTGCGATGCAGCAGCTAAAGAATGGGACTTTAAACCAGAATATGGTTTAGAAGAGATGACAAAAGATATGTTAGTAAAATTAAAAGCTAAATTGTTTGTAGAAGCATAGAGTGGTGAAAAGGGCGTTTAGCTCCAAGTAACTGGAGAAAACCAGAAACAATCCACGCCTTTCGGATTGCTTCTGGTTTTTGAAGTTACCGTGGGAGCTGCCCTTTGAACCCGGACTAAATCAGAGTGGTGAAAAGAGCACTTAGCTCCGAGTAACTGGAGAAAATAAAAAAATAACTGAGGGAAAATTTAATTTCCCTCAGCTTTTTTTATTTAAATATCCTTAGTAATCTCTTCTAACCAAGCATTTTCTTCTTTCGTTAAATGTGGTCCTACTAAGCTACGAACTAGAGCGTGGTAGTCATTCAACCAAGTTTTTTCTTCTTCTAACAACATATCGATGTTCATTGCTTCCACATCAAATGGTACGTAAGACATTGTTTCAAACTTCATGAATTGTCCGTACTCATTTTTCTCAGCTTCCACTACAAGTAATTCATTTTCAAGACGAACACCGTGTGAGCCTTGAATATAAACACCAGGTTCGTTCGTCACAACCATCCCAGCTTCAAATTGGTGTGATTCACCTGGACGATATTGCCAACGTAAGCCGATTGGTCCTTCATGAATATTTAATAGATAACCAACACCGTGACCAGTTCCGTGGTTGTAGTTCAAGCCTTCACGCCAGAATGGTTGACGGGCTAGAACGTCTAAGTTTGTTCCGTTAATGCCGTGTAAGAATTTAGCCATATCCATTTGAATGTTACTTCTTAAGGTAATCGTATAGTGTTTTTTAAGTTCATCAGAAACTTCACCAAGAGCAAAAGTTCTCGTGATATCTGTTGAGCCTTCATAGAAGCCAGCACCAGTGTCGCTTAAAAGGAAGGTTCCTTTAGTTAATTCCACGTCAGTCGCTTCAGTTGCTTCATAATGGACAATTGCACCATGCTCACCAAAGGCTGTAATTGGGGCAAAACTTTGGCGAATATAACCTTCTTGTTCTTTTCTTAAATCTTCTAATTTTTTAGTGGCGCTTAATTCGGTGATTTTCATGTTGCCAACATTATGTTTCAACCAGTACATGTATTTAGTGTGAGCCACACCATCTTTGATTTGAGCTTGTTTCATGTTTTTGATTTCAGTTTCGTTTTTAACAGCTTTAAATAAAACGGTTGGGTTAGTTGCTTCGGTAATACTCACGCTATCAGCTACATTTTTAATTAAGGCATAGTTCATGCGAACAGGGTCAGCTAACAATGAAATCGACGCGTCAAAGCCTTTAACAAATTCATAAACATCATTATAAGGATGGACAGTAACATTGTTTTTAGCAAATTCAACTTTAATGGTATCATCTAATTTTGTTTCATCGATAAATAATTCAACTTTGTCCATTGTTACAACAGCATAACTTAAAACCATTGGGAAGAAATCAATATCATCCCCGCGGATATTTAGTAACCAACAAATGTCATCTAAAGAAGTTAAAACGTGAGTGTTTGAGTTATTAATGCTCATTTTTTCACGTAAACGACTTAATTTAGCAGCTGTTTCTTCACCAGAGTATTTTGTTTCTAAAAAGAAAGCTGGTTTTGTTGAAAGAGAAGGGCGATCAGTCCATAATTCATCAATTAAATCTTGATCGTATTTAATGAATCCTTCATGAGATTTGGCGATTTCCTCATAAGAAAGACCGTCTCCCATAGAAACAGTTCGACCATCAAAACCAATCGTTTGCCCTGTTTTTAAAACTTGGTTTAAAAATTTTGGAATGGTTGGCACATCTGGCTCACCCATTTTAAATAAATCAACACCAGAACCTTTTAATTGTTCAGCAGCAGCGATAAAGTAGCGACCGTCTGTCCATAGACCAGCTTCTTTAAGTCCGATGATAGCTGTTCCTGCTGAACCGCCAAAACCAGTAATCCATTTTCTCACTTTGAAATGTTCACCAACGTATTCACTTTGATGATAGTCAGCCGTAGGAACCACATAATAATCAATGTTTTGTGCTTCCATTAGTTGTCTAAGCTTTGCAATTCTTTCAGATACTTCCATGCTTGTAACACTCCTTTACTTTTTTTAATGCTACCTCTATTCTATCACTAATTAATAATAATGGATTTATTTTTAGTCATTTTCTCATTTTAAACAGTAATTTTTAAGAGATGTTTAAATTGCTTTAAGTCCTTTAAATAATTGATAAAAAAAGACCTCATTCTATTTTTATTTGTGTTAAGCTAATTTAGAAAGATATTTCAGTTGGCACAGGCGCTATTTTATTTTATAATGGTGTGTCAGACTATTTAGTGGAGGGATCATCATGAAAAAAATTGGCTTTGATTCTCAGAAGTATATTGAAGAACAATCGAAGTATATCTTAGAAAGAGTAAACAACTACGATAAACTGTATCTAGAATTTGGTGGAAAGCTTATTGGAGATAAACATGCCAAACGTGTGTTACCAGGTTTTGATGAAGATTCTAAAATTAAAATATTACAAAAATTAAAAGATAAGGCAGAAGTTATTATTTGTGCCTTTGCTGGAGATATCGAGCGCAACAAGATCCGTGGGGATTATGGTATTACTTATGATATGGATATTTTGAAATCAATTGATGAGTTTACAGAGTATGGCTTAAAAGTGAACAGTGTTTTAATTACACGCTACAGTGGTCAACCTGCAACAAAAGTTTTCATCAATAAATTAGAAAAACGCAATATCAAAGTGTATACTCATGAAGCTATCGAAGGCTATCCGTATAACATTGATCAAATCGTGAGTGACGAAGGGTTTGGGAAAAATCCTTATATTCCAACAACAAAACCAATCGTTGTTGTGACAGCTCCTGGTGCTGGTAGTGGTAAATTAGCGACAAGTTTAAGCCAAATTTATCATGAAAGTAAATTAGGACGTGTGGCAGGTTATTCTAAATTCGAAACATTCCCAGTTTGGAATGTGCCGTTAAAACATCCATTAAACATTGCTTATGAAGCGGCAACCGTTGATTTAAAAGACGTGAACATGATTGATTCATATCATTATGAGGCTTACGGGGAAGTAGCAGTGAATTACAACCGTGACATTGAAACATTCCCAGTGATTAAACGTATTATTGAGCGAATTACTAATCAGGAATCAGTTTTTAAATCACCAACAGATATGGGAGTTAACCGTGTCGGCTTTGGAATTATCGATGATGAAGTTGTAAAAGAAGCTTCAAAAGAAGAAGTGATTCGTCGTTGTTTCGATACTGAATGTTTCTACAAACGCGGTATGGCAGATGATGACGCAGTGAGCCGTATTCAAATGATTATGGAAGAGATGGAACTTAAGAAAGAAGACCGTCGTCCAGTAATTCCAGCCAGAGAATATGCAGCCTTACTTAAAAAGAAAGATACAACGGAAGAAATGACGATTGCACCTGTTTCAGTGATGGCTTTTGAGCTTCCAGATGGTAAAATCATCACAGGTCGTTCAACAGATTTAATGGATTCATCAGCGGCAGCTATTTTAAATTCAATCAAGTATTTAGCGAATATTTCGGATGAAATTTTATTACTTTCACCAGTGATTTTAGAAACAATTCGCAAAATGAAAGATGTGGATTTACGTAGCAAAATGATTTCACTGAATGCAAATGAAGTGTTAATCGCTCTATCAATCAGTGCCGTAACTAATCCAACAGCACAAATTGCTTATGAAAAATTATCATGTTTAGAAGGCACTCAAGCTCACTCAACAGTGATGTTAAATAAGGATGATGAGCAAATATTGAAACGCTTGGGAATGGATATTACTAGTGATCCAATCTTCTCATCTGAGAATTTGTTTTATATTTAAATGAATTAAAGTCGTAGAAAAGTTAGAAGGCTGAATTTTTTATTCAGTCTTTTTTGATATGTTACGTAAAATATTACTTAAAATTATAAAAAACTGCTATAATAAATAAAAAGAGGTGATTTATCATGGAAAGAATAGTTCCTGTTTCAGATTTAAGATCTTATAACCAAACCTTATCTGATGTAAAACCAGGTAGTGAAGTGGTTTTAACAAAAAACGGACATGCTAAATATGTGGTGAGTGATTTTGATGAATATCAAAGAATGAAAGCAACTTTAAGTTTGTTTACTGAAATCCAAAAAGGGGTTCAATCTATTGAAAATGAACCCACATTAAGTCTTTCAGAATTAAGAAATCGTAAGAAGATTAAAAAATGAGATATCAAATTAAGGTTTCTCAACAATTTGTCCGAGATTTAGATGAAATTGAATTATATATGATTGGACTTGGAATGTATGAAAAGAATGTAGTAGCTTTTTTTGAAGATAGTTATGAAAAAATAGAAGAATTACAAGAATTTCCATATATTGGTAGGCCACTATCAGATAAAACAGAAATTCCTAATCAATTGAGATATCTTATTGCTGACGAATATTTGATTTTTTATGAAGTTATTAATGATATTATCAATGTCTATCGGATTATTTCTCAGCGAACGGATTATATTAGAATCTTAGGTTTGTAACTAGCGTGTTTAAGTAGAAAGGGATATTATAGTGGAAATCATTCAATTTGGTGGAACAAAAGAAGAGCAAACTGAACTAGCAGAATTAGTATTGAACAGTGAAAAAAAAGCAACCTCTTCCTTAAAAATTCTTCAAGACTTAGGATTAACTAAGGAAAGTAGAGTAGGGGATATGTGGTCCATTTGCGATGGTGAAGGAATTGAACTATGTCGAACTGTGGTCGAAAAAGTGGAAATTCGTTTGTTTGGTCAAGTTGATGAAGCTTTTGCCATTCTTGAAGGAGATGGTAGTTTTATTAACTGGTATGAGATTCATTTTAATTACTATAAAATGTTGTTAGAGAGACACGGTTTAGAGTTAACTAATGAAACAGAGTTAGAGTGTGTTTGTTTTAGGAGAATAAATTCAAAAAAATGAGAGTGTCAGCTACGTTTTGTAGAGACACTCTCATTTTTGGATGACAAGGTATTTCCTCCAGTTGCTTGGAGTTAGACGCCTTTTTCATCACGTTTATTGATAAATTGCCTTAATTGGGTCCATTTTAGCGGCGTTAATCGCTGGGATGACGCCGAAGATTAATCCGATCCCGGCTGAGATTCCGGCTGACATGAAGGCCATTTTTGGACTAACGATGGCTTCAATATCAGGAACCACACTAGAAATTAAATTCGCAATTCCTGCCCCAAGAAGAACGCCTAGAATACCACCAATTAGTGTGATAAAAGCTGCTTCAAGTAAGAACTGGATTAAGATATTAGAAGGTTTGGCACCAATCGCACGTCTAATTCCAATTTCACGTTTACGCTCAGAAACAGAAACGTACATGATATTCATTACCCCAATACCACCAACAAGAAGAGAAATGGCAGTAATGAATAATAATCCCATAACCACGCCTTGCAACACTTGTTCCATCTCTTGTCTAAATTTCTCATTACTACGATCTTCTTCAAAGTTACCAACTAATTCTGGATGATAATCTTTTAAAAGTTTGTTGGCTTCTTCAACGACCGCCATGCGATCAGCATCTGCTTTGACTTTTAATTTAATCGCGTTGATCGGTTTTGTTCTAGCAATTTCATTGTAAGCTTTTTTAGGTACTGTGTTTGAAAAGATTGATGAATCGGTAATCATTTCGCCTTCTTCAATTTTTTTCTTCACACCAATAACTTGGAATTTTTGACCTTCCACATCAACAGCTTTACCAATGATATCTTTTGGTTTCTTGATATTTAATTGTCCTTGCATTGTATCGTAAGCAAGGATAATTTTATTTTTATCTAAATCGCTTTTAGTAAAATCAGAACCAAATGCAACACTTGGATCAGGTTTTGAATAAGATTGGATATAACCGCCGCTTTGAGTTTCAAAGTAACCGATAGAAGCATTAATTCCCTCTGGTCCAAATCCCATGCTGTAATCAGCGCTAATATTATCGACACCGTCTAATTTTCTAAGCATTTTCAAATCAGACATGTTAAATGCAAATTCATCATAGGCTTGACCGGCTGCAGCTGAATCATCTTCTTGATCCACTTTGTAAACCAAACGAACACTGTTAGCATCAGCTGATTCCATCATTTTCATACTTTTTTGTTTCATGCCTTCACCAATAGCAGAAACGGTCACAACAGCTGTAATCCCGATAATAATTCCTACCATGGTTAAGAAAACACGTAATTTATGGGCTTTTAGGCTGAGGAAGGTACTTAATAATAAATTTTTAAGCATTGGTAAATTCCTCCTCATCTAAGAAAATTCCATCTTTCATGTAAACAACACGTGACGCATATTTTTTCATGTCATTATCATGGGTAACCATTACGATGGTTTTACCTTCTTTATTGAGTTCGGTTAGAATATTCATGATATCTTTACTCGTTTCACTATCAAGGGCACCGGTAGGCTCATCTGCCATAATAAGCAAAGGTTCATTTACTAAGGCACGAGCAATCGCCACACGTTGTTGTTGCCCACCAGATAGTTCAGTGGTTTTAGAATTCTCTTTGCCTTCAAGACCTACTAAATGAAGGTAGTGATCTGCAATTTTTTTTCTTTCAGCTTCTTTTTTCTTACCCTCATAGACCATTGGTAGTTGGACATTTTGAGAAACATTTAAAGATTGAATCAAGAAAAATTGTTGGAAAATAAAGCCAATATATTTGTTTCGTAAATCTGATTTTTGATTTTCAGTTAGTTTCGATACGTCTTGCTCATCAAAGATATAACTACCATCTGATGACTGATCTAAAAACCCGATAATATTCATTAAAGTCGTTTTTCCACTACCAGATTTTCCCATGATCATCAAGAACTCACCACGTTCAATGGTTAAATTTAATTCTTTTAACACGTGAAGTTGTTCTTTCCCAACAGGATAGTATTTATTAAGTTCAGTCATTTCAATGAGAGAAGAAGAAGAAACAGCCTGTTCACTGTTTAATTGTTCAGTCATTTATTTCATCTCCCCTGAGTTTTCCATGCCTGGTTCTCCGATTAATTCACCGCTTTTAAGTTCTTTTTCAGATTTAACAATCACTTTGTCTAATCCTTCTAAACCACTATTTACAATGACTTTGCCTTTGTCAGCGCCTTTATCAGCTACTTCGATATCTTTTCTTAAAACAGTCCCAAAGTCATCAACAAAAACATATTTTTTCTTGTCTTTTTCATCTGTATGAATAGCTTCTTCAGGAATTTGGATTTTCTTGTCATCTAATTTAATCGAAGCTTGCACGTGGAATCCTTTACGTACTTTTTTAGCATCTTTTAATGAAAGTTTAACTGTGTAAGTTGATAAAGCACCACTTCCGCCTGAATTACCACCCATGCCACCAGTCGCGCCAGCTTGTGCTTGGGCAGTTGTTGGTGAATTTGAAATATGGATAATTTCGCCTTTATAAACATTGTTGTCAGCAATCGTCCTAACTTCTGCTGGTTGTTTTTCTTTGATTTTCTCTAAATCACGCTCGTTAACTTCACCTTCAACATAAAAATCATTAGAAGTTAAAGTCATAATCGCACTGTCACGATTTTGATCTTGCGGAATCGTAATTTGCCCATTAAATGGTGCTGTTACTTGATTCACTTGTTTCGCATTTAATGTATCAAGTTGACTTTGTTGTTGATTCATTTTGATATCAAAACTATTTAGGTCAAATTCTAAACGAATACTCTCTTCAGAGGTAGTAGGAGCGCCGGCTTCTTTTGCAGCTTTGTTCGCATTAGCTAATTCATTGATTTTAAGTTGCATTTGTCTAGCAGCTTTATCTTTTTCAGCTTGTGTTGATTCCATTTGATATTTCAATTCAGTGATTTGGTTGTCAGTTGTTTCATCCACATATTGGTATAAAACAGTTCCTTTTTCTACCATATCACCATTTTTTACGTTTAAATCACCTAATTTTCCAAGAGTAGCATCTTTTGTAAATTCTTTTGATTCTGTAGGAGTCACAACGCCATTAATGAAAACTTGAGGGACATCCTCTACAGTAAAATAATCAATTTTAGGTGCATCAGTAGCTACCTCTTTTTGAGAGCCTCCAAGTAAGAATTTTGCTCCAATTAAAACGATAATAATGCCAACCGTAACACCGATAATAATCTTTTTCTTTTTCGACATTTCTAAAATCTCCTTTATTATTTTATATGCTAATTATTTTACAGGAGTAAAGTCTTAATTTATATAGGACGTAAGACCGATAAAAAAACAACTAATCGCTATTAATCGATTAGTTGTTTAATAAAGTGTGCTATTTTCTAATTTTCTCCAATAATTCTTTTGCAACAATAGAGTTCATCTTAGCTTCTTTTCTAAGTAATGCTGTTAAGGCTTCAATTTCCTCACCTTTAGCACCGACTTGAATCGCTAGGGAAGAGGCGTGTAAATTCATGTGTCCTTTTTGGATTCCCACTGTAACCAACGCTTTAAGAGCCGCAAAGTTTTGAGCTAACCCAACACACATCACAATCCGAGCTAAGTCTTCTGAAGTTGAAACATTCAACATGCCTAAACTTGCTTTAGCCATGGGTAAGACAGAGATAGCACCACCGACAGAACCAACAGCCATTGGTAGAGTTAATTCACCAATTAAAGAATTCTCATCCATTGTCCAGTTCGTCATGGCTTCATATTGACCGTGACGACTAGCATAGGCATGAGCCCCAGCTTCAACCGCGCGAGGATCGTTGCCTGTTGCAATAACCACTGAATCAATCCCGTTCATAATGCCTTTATTATGTGTAGCTGCACGGTACGGGTCAAGTTTGGCGTAAGTGTTGGCTTCAACAATTTTTTGAGCAATTTCTTTTCCCTTAAAGTTAGGTGTGGTTAATTCATCAAATGACACGCTACAAGTCGCTGTGACTAGGCACTCTGTGTTGTAGTTACTTAAAATGGACATTAGAGAAGCGCTTTTTGTTAATTCCAGAATAAAAGGTGTGACACCTTCTAAAATAGTATTAATAATGTTCGCTCCCATGGCGTCTTTAACATCAACCATTAAATGAAGGGTTAAGAATGATAGAGATGCTTCCGGTTGTTCAATTAAGCGAACAGCGATATCTTTTAAGCCACCACCACGAGCAACGATTGAGGGATGACTTTCCTGGGCTAATTTAAAAATTGTGTCACGTTCATTTAAAATCGCTTCTTTAGCTAATTCTAAATCAGCAACATTTTTTAAAATAATTTGACCAATCATCGCGCGACTTTCAATATGAGTGCTAAAACCTTTTGTGCTCATGATTTTAGCAGCGTTACTACAAGCAGCAATCACAGAAGGCTCTTCAACCACCATTGGAATTGTCATTTCTTGTCCGTCTATTATAAAATTACGAGCCACACCAAGAGGTAATGGGAATTGAGCGATTTGATTTTCAATCAATGAATTAGCCACAGAATCATCTAATAAAGGACTATCTAAAAATAATTGTGCTTGTTCATCATTTAAATAACCTTCTTGAGTTAAGGTTTGAATACGCTCAAGTCGAGTTTGTTTGTAAAATTTAGGTTTCAAAGTAACGACTCCTTATTGACGTTTTGAATACTGTCTTTTGTGATCAGTAATACTTGATAAATAGAAGAGACTGTTATCAAATTTGGCTTCACTTAGTGGGTGAGTGCCGTCTTCTTTCGGTAAAACTTTGTTGAAAATGGCTTCGTATTCGTCCATTGATAAATCGTAACGATTGTTAAGAAGAGTTTCGTGTTCCTCTTTTAATAAATGATTTTCAAAGCCTTCAACTAAACGACCATAGAAGAACTCACCAACAGCACCGGAACCGTAACTAAATAGTCCGATTAAATCACCTGATTGTAATGAATGAGCATCACTATCAAGAAGTGACATTAAACTAAGGTATAAAGAACCAGTATAAATATTACCAATATCTCTGGTATAAGTTGTTGATAAATTATAATGGTGCATGATTAATTCTTGGATTTCTTCTGATTCATTTTCAAGAAGAGGGAGTAAGGCTTTTTTACCCATTTTCGTATAAGGTAAATGGAAACAAATCGCTTTAAAATCTTCAAAAGTTAGGTTAGTTCTTTTTGAGAATTCTTCCCAAATTGTTTTAAAGAAATTAATATAAGCTTCATTTGAGAATTTACCATCAACAATCGCTGTATCTGAATAATTGGGACGCCAGAAATCAAAAATACTTTCGGTCATCGCCACACTTGTGTCTTCAAGAGCTAAAATACGTGGATTTTCTGAGACTAACATAGCAATTGCCCCAGCACCTTGTGTGACCTCACCAGATGTATTCAAACCGTATCTTGAGATATCTGAACCAATGACTAACGCCTTTCTTCCAGGGTGTGCTTTAATGAAGTCTTGCGCCATCATTAAACCAGCTGTCGCTCCGTAACAGGCTTGTTTGATTTCTACAGCTTTGGCGAATGGATGAATATTGAGTAGTTGGTGAATAAAACTTGCGGCTGATTTTGATTCATCAATGCCAGTTTCAGTTCCTACAACGATTAAATCGATTGTGGTTAAATCTTCTTTATCTAAAATAGGGAAGGCAGCATTTGCTCCCATTGAGACAGTGTCTTGTGTAATGGTTGGTACAGCCATTTTTGTTTGACCAATTCCAATCGTAAATTTATCGGGATCAATACCACGATGTTTAGCTAAAGTCACCAAATCAATGTATGTACTTGGTGTAAAGAAATTTATTTTATCTATTCCGATCAAATTTGAACACTCCTAATTGTCATAATTAAAACCTCCATCATTTTATCACAAATTAAGAAAAGACTATAGTAGGTAAAATAACTTTAAAGTTTGCTTAAGTAATTTTCAGAAAAAATCATGTTTATTCTTTTAGATAGAGGTGAGAAGTATTTTGATTTGAGAGTATTTAAGGAAATAAAAACAGGACAACACTAAGGTCATCCTGTTTAGTCTGGGTTCAAATAGCAGTTGCTTGGAGCTAAATGCTATTTGAACCACCCTATTTTAAAATAATTATCTTATTCTGCTGATTTGTCGTTAATAACTTCTGGTTCACTAGCCACACCAGCAACTTCTTCTTCTGTTTGAACAGTTACCTCAGTCACAGCACAAACTTGCTCTTCAGCATCTGTCACAATCGTGAAGTCTGCTTGTTTTGGAATGTCACCAATTACAAGTGCGTCACCAATTGCCATATTAGTAATGTCAACTTCCACACGTTCTGGTAATTTATCAGGTGTTGCTGATACCATCACAGTGTAAAGGTTTTGCTCTAAGGCACCACCAGCTTTAACTCCAACTGGTGTTCCAACTAAAACTACCTCAGCTTCAACTTCAGTTTCTTCGTTCATATCAACTGCTAAAAATGCTGCGTGAATCCATTCTTTAGTGAATGTATCCAATTGATAATCTTGAAGTAAGGTACTGATTTTTTTTCCGTTTAGATCAAGAGTATAAACAGCGTTCAAGCCGTTTTCACGAATTGCTTTGTCTAATACTTTGGCATCTACTGAAAATGAGATGTTGTCAATTTTGTGACCATGCACAGCACTTGGAACTCTACCTTCTTCTCTTAACTTTCTACGGATAGAACGAGGTCTAACCGCTCTTGCTTCTGCTTTTAATACTACTGACATAAATAATCTTCCTCCTTTAGAATAAAATCTTCATTCGGTTCGTTATTTAGTTCTGCAGTTTTAATCGAGAATTGAGCACATCGATTAGCTTGCACTTAAAAAATGAATGTCAGCACTTTTTAAGGACGAACCATAAACTTAACAAAATAGTGATTTAGGCGATTTTAATCGAATAGAAAGAAGCTACTCAAAATTAAAGTGACGAAATAAAGACTTAAGCCTTCCGCCAATTGCCTGCTCATCGTGGTTCAAAAAACCACACTATAATATAAGCTTATGTCTTAACCATACGTCTTATTGCATAAAAGGTCAAGGAAAATGATTATTTATATTTTTATGTGTCTATTTTTATTTTATGATAATTCACTAAATAAATATTTTGAAACAAGTTGTTCAGTAGCGTCAATGGAATCTTGATGAGTGCGCTCAAAGGCATGACTGGCTTCGATTCCAGCGCCGACTAAACCGTGTTTTACATCTGCACCAGCGCGCATTGCAGCAGAGGCATCACTACCATAAAATGGATAAATATCTAATTTATAAGCAATTTTATTTGTTTCGCAAAGATGAACAAAATGATTTCTTAAGCCTAAATGATAAGGACCGCTAGCATCTTTCACACAAATAGAAACAGTGTACTCATCCGTTTGTTGGTCATCTCCCATAGCGCCCATATCAACAGCTAGGTATTCCACGACTTTTTCATCAATATTAGAATTTCCACCGTAACCAATTTCTTCATTATTAGAAAAGAAGAAGTGGGTTGTGTAAGGTAGCGATTCATTATTTTTCTTAAGATCAATTAAAAAGTTAATCAAAATAGCGGCACTTACTTTATCATCTAAATGACGAGACTTAATAAAACCACTAGGTGTGATTTCAGTACGAGGATCAAAACTAATGAAATCGCCGACTTGAATGCCTAATTTTTTAGTATCTTCTTCTGAGAAAGTTTTTTCGTCAATACGGACTTCCATGTTGTCTTGATTTCTTTCAGCAGAACCAGCATCTTTATAAACGTGGACACTGGTTTGATGCATTAAAATTGTTCCAGTGTAATCTTTACCTGATTGCGTATGAATCGTACAATATTCACCTTCAATGGAGTTATATTTGAAACCGCCAATTAAATCTAGTTTCAAACGTCCGTCAGGTTTGATACCGCGAACCATAGCGCCTAATGTATCAATATGTGCCGTAATAAAGCGGTGATTCTCATCGTCTTTACCAGGAACAGTCACGATTAAACTACCTTTGCGGTTAATAATACCTTGAAATCCGTGTTTTTGTAATTCTTGATCAAGGAAATGAATAATCTTTGTTGTATCCCCAGTTGGTGAGGGGATATTTGTTAGTGTTTGAACCAATTCAATTGTAGATTGTGTCATAAAATAACCTTCTTTCTTTTATTTGTTTCTATATGATTAGAGTAATCCAAACGGGTGTGGGACGCAAGAGAAAAAACATCTTTACCAAAGTTCCTCTAGGTACTAGTAGAGAGGGGAATTTTAGTAGAGATGTTTTTGTTTTACGCTCTGATATTTTCTGTGTTATCTTCCTTTTGATCCAGTCCAATACTAAATTTTAAAAGTAGGGGAGAGATTAAGGTAGTGATAATGATAGAAGCAATTACTGCTGTAAAGAATTCACTGGAAATGTAGCCAGCTTCTTGTCCGATTTTAGCAACAATTAAAGCCATCTCACCTCGAGAAACCATACCAGAACCAACGACTAGAGCCACGTTTCGGTTAATTTTCATTAATCGTGAAGCAAAATAACCACCAGCAAGTTTTGTGATAACTGCGGCAACTGATAAGAGTAAAATTAAACCAAATTGAGAGAAGAGTGCTTCAATACTGATCCCCAGTCCAATAGAAACAAAAAATACTGGAATGAAAAGACTGTTTCCAATGGTATCTACATCTTTTTCAATCTCGTGAGCTGATTCATGACTAGACAACATCATCCCGATAAAGAAGGCACCGATAATATCACTTAAGCCCATTTCTTCAGCAAAAATGGTGAAGGTAAAACAAAGAACAAGTGCCATAGCCGTTTTTGCTTTAACCGCAATTAATTTTGAAGATAAACGCATGGCTGGTGTGATTAAGTATTTAGCAACAAGGTACATCATACCGAAGAATAGTAATTTTTGCCCAATTAAATCCCATGCCATCGGAACAGTAAATCCTGTGCTAGCGTCAAAAGTAATGGCAGCTGTAAATATACTAATCAGTAAAACAACGAGAGTGTCATCTAAAATGGCGGCACCTAATGTAATGGAGCCTGCTTCATTGTCCATGTAATTGTATTCTTTTAATACTTGAACGGTAATGCTGAGTGAGGTGGCACTGAAGATAATGCCTAGAAAGAATGATTCTGTGGTTCCCATCCCGATAAGTTGTCCGAGAAGAGAGATGAAGATAAAGGGAACAAAAACACCGAACAAAGCAACGGTAATCGCTGGCTTTAGGTATTTCTTTAAAAGACTAAGATCGCTTTCCAGTCCAACGAGAAACATGAGAAGAATAATCCCAATTTCTGAAAACATAGCAATTCCGTCTGTTTCTGCGACCAAATTAAGAATTGCTGGACCGAGTAAAAGTCCCAATAGTAATTCGCCAAACACGACAGGTAAGTTGAACCTGTTACATAAGTGTCCTGCAATTTTTGTGCCTAATAAGATAAAAATGACCATTTTTAATAACTCTAAAGTCAAATGCATCCACTCCTTTTATAATTTATTTTTAGGTGCATATTTATACTAAATAATTTATAAAAAGGATGCAACTTATTTGTTCTTTTATTATTGATTAAATATCTATTTTAAACGTTTTTTTCATTTTAAATAACTATTAATAATATTATTTAATGATTTATAAATCAAAAAAGTGAATAATTATAACAAAAAAAGAATAAAAAAAACCGATAAATAATTATCGGCTGTTACGGTACATATATTGCTGTTTTTCTTCTGTGTAGCGTTTATATTGTTTTGTTTTATAGCTTTTTTCATCCCATAACATTAACCAAATCATAACTAGGGAGTCAAAACGACCAAGGCAGCCTGCCAACCTAATGTTCCTAACACGACACCTAATACTAAAACAATTAATAAAACTGCATACCTTCTGATTGCTTCCATTTTGATCACTCCTAAATGTATTTAGAACGTTTGTTCGTATTTTTATTATACAAACATTTGTTCGTTTTGTAAAGAAAAAAATAAAGCATTTAAGCTTTATTTTTTAAATATGATTTCTGTATAAGCCGACAACTTTTCCTAAGATAGAAACATTGTCTAAAATGATGGGTTCTAAAGTATCGTTTTCAGGTTGTAGACGGATGTAGTTAGTTTCTTTAAAGAATCGTTTACACGTTGCTTCGTTCTCGTCAGTCATAGCGATTACGACGTCACCGTTGCTAGCAGCTGCTTGTTTTCTAACGATGACATGATCACCGTCAAAAATCCCGGCATTAATCATACTTTCACCTCGAATGGTTAACATGAACAAACTGTTTTCTTCATATTTCAAATCAGGTGGTAATGGAAAGAAGTCAGAAGCATCTTCAACCGCTAAAATAGGTTCTCCTGCTGTAACTACTCCTAGCATTGGAATCGTTGTTGGCTTTACGCCGATTAAATCTAAGCCTTCCGAAGTAAGTTCGATTGCTCTAGGTTTAGTAGGATCTCGGTGAATAAGCCCTTTTTTCTCTAATCTGGATAAATGTCCGTGGACGGTAGAAGTAGAAGATAAATTAACCGCTTCTCCGATTTCTCTGACTGTTGGTGGATAGCCACGTGATTCAACTTGTTCGTATATATATCGTAAGACATCTACTTGTCTTGAAGACTGCTTTCTTGTCATAAGTCGGCCTCTTTTCTTTTTTTTTGAGTGTAACATATATTAGTAAGTAAATCAAACGGGTGTTCGCTTTTTTTTGTAGTTTAAATGATTGAATTTTTAATGAAATTAAGCTAAAATTATAGAAGTTTGTACGAGGAGGTTCACATATGTTATCAAAAGAAAAATTAGCACGAATTAATGAATTAGCAAAAAAAGCCAAAACAGAAACTGGTTTAACGGCTGCTGAAAAACAAGAACAAGCAGAATTAAGAGAAGAATACCTACACCGTTTTAGAGGTGGGATGCGTAATCATATCGAAGGCATGAAAGTTGTCGATACTGAGGGTAATGATGTAACACCTGATAAATTAAAAGACATTCAAAAAGATAAGGGATTACACGGCAGATAGTCGTCCCTTATCTTTTTTGCGCTTTCCTAATGTAAAGCCTTGCAAAATGTTGTAGAAAGCGTTAAAATGATACGTAGATAAAGGTAAAAAAAACCTAAATAGGAGGATGTATTATATGAAGTTCGATCAAATCGATCAATTAGGTGTCAATACAATTCGTACATTAAGTTTGGACATGATTCAAAAAGCTAACTCAGGTCACCCTGGTTTACCAATGGGGGCTGCACCAATGGCTTACACATTATGGACAAAACATTTAAAAGTTAACCCATCTACATCAAGAAATTGGGCAGATCGTGACCGTTTTATTTTATCAGCTGGTCATGGTTCAGCGATGTTATATAGCTTACTTCATTTATCTGGATACAACTTACCAATGTCAGAAATCAAAAATTTCCGCCAGTGGGATAGCTTAACACCAGGACATCCAGAAGTTCACCATACTGATGGTATCGAAGCAACAACAGGACCATTAGGACAAGGGATTGCGATGAGTGTTGGTTTTGCCATGGCAGAAGCTCACTTAGCAGGAACTTACAACAAAGAAAACTTCAATATTGTTGATCACTATACTTACGCATTATGTGGCGATGGCGACTTAATGGAAGGTGTTTCACAAGAAGCAATCAGTTTAGCTGGTCACTTAAAATTAGATAAATTAGTTGTTCTTTACGATTCAAACGATATTTCATTAGATGGTCCATTAGACAAATCATTTAGTGAAAGTGTTAAAGGACGTTTTGAAGCAACTGGTTGGCAACATATCTTAGTGAAAGATGGCAATGATTTAGAAGCTATTTCTAACGCTATTGAAGAAGCTAAGAAAGAAACAAGCAAACCAACGATTATCGAAGTGAAAACAATCATCGGTTTTGGTGCTGAATTACAAGGAACGAACAAAGTTCACGGTGCCCCATTAGGAGCTGACGGTATTGCATTAGCTAAGAAAAATTACGGATGGGACTACCCAGAATTTACTGTTCCTGAAGAAGTGACTGCTCGTTTTAAAGCAGACATGATTGAAAAAGGTCAAAAAGAAGAAGCTGCATGGAACGAATTATTCGCTTCATATAAAGCTGAATACCCAGAATTAGCGGCTCAATTTGAAGCAGCATTCAAAGGTGAAGTAACGGTTGATTTAGAAAAAGCTTTACCAGTTTACGAAGTAGGTGATTCATCTGCAAGTCGTATTACAAGTAAAGAAGCGATTCAAGAATTAGCGAAAGCAATGCCTGAATTATGGGGTGGATCTGCCGATCTTTCTTCATCAAACAACACAATGATCGCCGGCGAAAAAGATTTCGAACCAGGAACTTACGAAGGCCGTAACATTTGGTTTGGTGTCCGTGAATTCGGTATGGCAGCGGCAATGAATGGTATCGCATTACACGGTGGAACTCGCGTTTACGGCGCAACATTCTTCGTGTTTGTGGATTACTTACGTCCAGCCGTTAGATTATCAGCTATCCAAAAAGCGCCAGTGACTTATGTGTTAACACATGATTCAATCGCTGTTGGTGAAGATGGTCCAACTCATGAGCCAATCGAACAATTATCAAGCTTACGCAGCATTCCTAACGTTAACCTAATGCGTCCAGCTGACGGTAACGAAGTAGCTGCAGCATGGAAAGTAGCCGCAACATCAATGGAAACACCAACAGTTTTAGCTTTATCTCGTCAAAACTTACCAGTTCTTGAAGGAACAAAAGAAAAAGCTTATGAAGGTGTGGCTCGTGGTGGTTACGTATTATCAGCACAAGAAGGAACTACGCCAGAGGGAATCATCATGGCAACAGGTTCAGAAGTGAACTTAGCAATGGAAGCTCAAAAAGAATTACGTAAAGAAGGCGTTGATGTATCAGTTGTTTCTATGCCATCAACTAACCTATTTGACGCACAAGATGCTGAGTACAAAGAATCAGTTTTACCAAGTTCAGTTAGAAAACGCGTATCAATCGAAATGGGCGCAAGCTTAGGTTGGGAACGTTACGTAGGATTCGACGGTAAAGTAATGGGAATCGACCGCTTCGGCGCCAGTGCCCCAGGAAACACAGTCATCGAAAAATACGGCTTCACAGTAGAAAATGTTGTGAAAACATATAAGAGTTTGTAATATCAGAGTGGTGAAACAAGCGGTTAACTCCGAGCAACTGGAGGAACCAATAATTAATCCGTTCTTTTGGGATTAATTATTGGTTGTGAAATTGCCGTGGGGGCTGCCTTTAGAAACCAGACTAATCAGAGTGTATAAACATATGAAAAGAGTTGCCTTTATGGTAGCTCTTTTTTCTATTAAAATAACTTTTTGCTTGTTCTTAAAAACCAACTAATATGATACACTTTAATCAAGAAAACAAACTAAAGGAGAGTCTGATATGTACCATAAATGGATCAAGGAATATGGGAAAAGTGGCTTATTTTTAACTGCTTATAATGGTGTGACAGGAGTTCCTTTTAAAGAAATAGAAAGTGAAGATAAGTTATCACATGAAGATTATTTACAAATACTAGAAGAGTTTAGAAGGGTCATCTTAAATCAGATGGAGGTCGATATTGAGAAGTGGAACATGGGCGTGATGATGATTGGGATGACAGATCTAATTCCTAGGTACATAGAAATTGATAATGCAGTTATTTTAGAATTTCAAATTATTTTGAATAATTTTCTAGTGTTTCTACAGGATAAAGAATATTTGGAAAATATCTTTGATTTACAAAAAACAGTGTTTCAATTTATGCCTCTTTGTTTAAATAATAATTTAGATATAAACTATTGGTCTCAGATTAAACGAAAAAATATTGAAGCATATATGAAATATATGGATGAACAGATGGAAACAATCAACGATCTTTTAGATGATTTAGAAGGAAATATGATGAAGGAAGAATTTTTTCCGCCTGTTAAAAATCAAAAGCATTCAAATAATGTGATTCCTATGATTCCTAAAAATAAAATCCCGCTGAGAGTAAGCAATGAAGAATTTGATAATAAAATTTATCAACTAAGAATTGATATTGTGGGAGCTAAACCACCTATTTGGCGTCGTATTTTAGTACCAGCCAAAATGACGTTTGGAGATTTACATGAGATTATTCAAACAGCTTTTGATTGGGATACAGCACATCTGTATCAATTTAATGTAGATAATGTTGTTTTGAGTGATTTTGAAGCAGAGGATTTAATTGGAGATAAGCCTCATGTTTACTACACATCTCAAATAAAAAAAGATATGGCTAAAGTAAAACTGAATCAATTAGTTTCTGAAGGGGATAAATTTGAATATATCTATGATTTTGGTGATTCTTGGGAGCATAAAATTGTTGTGGAAGAAGTTTTAGAACATGACCCAGCGATTCCTTTTTATCCTTATTGTACGAAAGGAAAGAGAACAGCTCCTTTTGAAGATTTCGGAGGTATTGAAAGGTTTGATGATTTTGTAGCGGATTTCAAGAAAAATGCTAATCGCAAATCAGTTCAAGATGTTTTAGAATGGGCAATGGGTGTGGAAAGTGAAAGATTTTATCCTGATTATGTAGATATTGAGGAGATTAATGAACTTTTAGGATTGATGTGGTAGTGAAAATTTGATAGGAAAGAGACGATTATCTAGAAATGGATAGTCGTTTTTTCTTGTTAAAGTATACAACTAGAAAATAAATTTTTAACTGAATTATTGATTTTATTTTGTTACCGTGAAAAGATTGTTGATCTGATCATATTAAACAGCTGGATGTATATAGTTTTGCTATTCCAAAATGGCATATCAAAAAAATATAAAGTTTATCAATTTAATGAAATCGTTAACAAGTAATTGATGTTATGATAAACTAAATTATAAGTAAAATAACAAGGAGGAGACTATGTATAGTATTGGATTAGATATTGGAATAGCAAGTTGTGGTTGGAGTGTTATTAATGACAAAAATGGGCACATTGTAGATTTAGGAGTGTCTTTATTTAGTTCAAAGAATAGTGCAAATAATTTAGATCGTCGAACAAGCAGAGGATCAAGACGACTTTTGAGACGCCGTGTTACTCGTTTAAGTGATGCAAAAAAAATACTTGAGATAATTAGTTGTATTGAAGAGGATCAATTAAAAAATACTGATCCGTATCAATTGAGAGTAAAGGGTCTTACTGAACAGTTGACTAAAAGTGAAATTTACCGAGTGGTTATGCATATTGTTAAAAAAAGAGGAATTAGCTATTTAGATGAAGACAGTGAAGAAGGTGCTAAGGAAAGTCAAGATTATAAAAATCAAGTTTTACATAATAGTGACTTATTGAAAACGTTGACACCTGGACAAATTCAATTACAGAGATTAAACGAAATGGGACGTGTTAAAACAGGAATTAATCAGTCTGGAAACTACCAATTGAATGTTTTTACTGTGTCATCTTATGCGAATGAATTAGAGCGAATTTTAGAATGTCAGCAAAAATTTTATCCAGAAATTACATCAGACTTTATAGATAAATTTATTAATAAAGAAACTGGAGAGTCAGCAGGATTAGTCTATCGGAAACGTCCTTATTACCATGGACCGGGAAATATGGCAAATCATAGTCAGTATGGCCGTTGGATTGATTACAATAAGAACGGTCAACCAGCAGAAAATATTTTTGATAAATTGATAGGAACAGATATTCAAGGTGAGTTACGAGCAAGTGCGAGTAGTTTGTCCGCCCAAAAATTTAATCTTTTTAATGATTTAAACAATTTAAGATTACCTCGTGAAGAAGATCGAGTAACCGAAGATGAAAAGAGAAAGATTCTGTCTTATTTAATGGGAGAAGAAATAACCCGTTTTGGAGCAAATGATTTAGCTAAGCTGTTAGGTTATAAGAGTAATGAAATCAAAGGTTGGCGTGTGAATAAAAATGATAAACCAGAAATTCATAGTATGAAAGTTTATCGTGATTGGCGAGATATTTTTAGTAATTATGATGTGGAGTTAAATGAAATTCCTTGTGACACAATAGATGGTATCGCTAAAGTTATTACATTGAACACAGAGTTAGATGGTATTATTAATACGCTAGATATAGAACTACCTGAGCTAGATGGAAAAATAAAAAAAGTAATTTGTGATTCTTTTAAAGAATTAAGAAAAAAAACGAGTAGTAGTTCATGGCATAGTTTTTCACTAAAAACATTGTCTCAAATGATACCTTTTATGTTGGCTAATCCAATGGAACAAAATACAGTATTAGAAGAATTAAAACTAAAAACGGATTTGAGAAATACTTATGCTGACTATACTAAAATACCCATTAAAGAAATTACGAAAGATATCTACAATCCAACGGTCAATAAATCAGTTAGTCGTGCTTTCCATGTGATGAATGCTTTAGTAGAAAAATATGGAAAAGAACAGATAAGTTACGTCACGATTGAAATGCCTAGAGATAAGAATGAAGATGATCAGAAAAAAACAATAAAAAATATTCAAAAAACAAATGAAAATAGAAAGAAACAAAGTGAAAATTTTTTCTTAGAACAGTCGGGATGGAGTCAGAATAGATTTGAATCAGAAATGAGAAAAAGAGGATTTGCTGCTAAGTTAGGTTATTTTTTTGAACAAAATGGACGTTGTGCTTACTCAGGAGAATCGATCAAGGCAGAATCTTTAACATCAAATGCCACAGAGATTGATCATGTTATTCCTTTGTCAATCAGTTTGGACGATTCAATGAATAATAAAGTGTTGGTAAAAGCACAAGCTAACCAAGAAAAAGGTCAACGAACACCTTATCAAGCCTATCAAGATGGGGCGAAATTAGGGCAAACTTGGGATGAATATAAAACTTGGGTAATTAACACTTATAAAAAGAAACATAAAAGAAGGATTTTACTAGAAACACGAGATATTTTTGATCCAGAAGTACGAAATCAATTTATTGCTCGTAATTTGAATGATACGCGTTATGCGAGTCGTGTTGTTTTAAATTCGGTTCAGAGTTTCTTTAATAAAAGTGAAACGAAAGTTCAAGTAGTAACAGGTAATTTTACTCATACATTACGTAAAAAGTGGGGAGAGTCTTTAGAAAAAACAAGAGAAACACATCATCATCATGCGGTGGATGCTGCATTATGTGCTATTGTGCCATTTGTAAAAGTATCTCGCTTTGTTTACTACTATGATCCAGAAGGTAGTAAGTATATGGTTGATCAAGAGACTGGGGAAAAGATACCTTATCATGAGTATAAAAAAATGAAACCAGATGAAAGACGATCTTATGTTCCAAAATGGGATGATTTTATCGGTCAATTAGTACCAACATTGTTGTACCCTAAAATAAAATTTTCTCATCAAGTTGATTATAAATCTAATCGAAAAGTGAGTGACGCTACAATCTATTCAACTCGTCAAGTCGAGAAAATCTCAATAAAACGTGGGAAAGAAATTAAGACTGAGGAGACCTTTATATTAGATAAAATTAAAGATATTTATACTGTAGAAGGGTGGAAAGAATTTAAAAAATATCAGGATAAAATTTTAGCAAAGGAAAATGATCCTGAAACTTTTAAAATTTTATGTGAGATAGCGGAAGAATATCCAAAATCTGAGGAAATACAAGAACCTAATGGCAATGTAAAAGCAGTTGATCGTTCACCTTTTGAAAGATATTGTTCAGCCAATGATGTGCCTGGTATTCAAAAGTATTCCAAAAAAGGAAACGGCCCATATATTAAAAGTTTGAAGTACTACAATAAAAAAATAGGAAGTCATGTTAACATAACTAGAGATGAATTTGGTAATATGTGTGATGAAACTAAGAATGGAAAAAAGGTGGTTTTACTTTCGTTAAATCCTTGGCGAACAGATGTTTATTATAATAAAGAATTAGATCAATTTGAGTTATTAGGAATTAAATATAATCATTTAAAATTTGTAAATGGTGAATATGGAGTACCAATAGAGGTTTACGATGAATTAAAAGTGATTGAGAAAATTTCCCGAGACAGTGAGTTTTGTTTTAGCTTGTATCGAAAAAGTAGGGTTTTAATTGAGGAGGGCGAGGAACAGATTCAAGGATTGTTTAGTTCTAGAACTAAGAGTAATACAAATTATTTTGAATTGAAACCGATAGATAAGGACAGATGGGATAAAACTGAGGATGTGCCATTATTTGGTAAAGTTTCCAATGGTCAATTTATAAAAAGATTACGTTCAGATATGAAAATTACTAAAATAAACACAGATCATTTAGGAAAATGTTATTATGTAAAAAAAGAAACTCTCAAAAATATTATTAGTTAAATAAAACGTTTGCACATATAATTAAATATGTTATAATTAGTGTGTAGTCGACGGACTATCGTGTTCGACGGAACATGCAGATTTTTAAAAATTTTACTGATAAGAAATTATTGAGAATCTACAAAAATAAGGCTATATGCCGAATTTACACCACCAGATTCGGTGGTGTTTTTTGTTTATTTATTTTGGAGGTGATTTATTGGGATTTAGAACAGTTTTTGTAAAAAATGGAGAGACTTTAAGAGTTAAGTTAGACAATTTGGAGATTTCTAAAAACAGAGAATATTTTGTTATTCCTTTAAGTGATATTGAAAGCGTTATTTTAGAAGGAGAACAAACATCGATTAGTAGTCGGATATTGGCAAAATTTGCTCAATATCATATTGAATTAATCGTTTGTGATAGTAAGTATTTACCAGCAGGAGTATTTTTAGGATTAGGTCAATATCATCGAAGTGCGAAGAGAGCAATATGGCAAAGTAACTGGACAGAAGAACAAAAGCAAGCACTTTGGACAGTGATTATTCTTAGAAAAATAAATAATCAGATTGCTTTTTCAGAAATCGCAAATGTCGATGAAGAACGTTTAGAAACGATGAAAGAACTAAGAAAGAATTTGAAATTTGGAGATGAAAGTAATCGTGAGGGACATGTGGCAAAGGTTTATTTTAATTCGCATTTTGGATTAGGTTTTACTCGTGAGGATGATAGTTTACCTAATGCTTGTATGGATTATGGTTATGCAATTGTGCGTGCACAAATGGCTAGGTGTGTAGTTGCGCAAGGGTTGTTGCCAATGTTAGGTGTTTTTCATCGAAATGAATACAATTCTTTCAATTTAGTGGACGATTTAATGGAACCATTTAGACCATTAATGGATTATTATATTCATAGAGAAATCTTAACTAAAGAAGATAAATATTTAACCTATGATAGTCGGATTCAATTAATTGATTTTTTAAATCAAAAGATAAAGATCAAAAATAAAAAAATTTATATCAATCAATGTATGATTGATTATGTCATTTCTTTTATAAAAGCAATGGAAAAAAATGATCCCGCATATTTACTTGATATTGATTTAATTAATTTTGTGGAGTGTGAAGGGAAGTGAGTTTTGAACGCGTGAGATTAGTATGTATGTTTGACCTACCTTCAGAAACAAAAAGAGAAATGAGAGATTATCGGATTTTTCGTAAAAGTTTATTAGAAAATGGGTTTGTGATGTTGCAGTACTCTATTTACTATCGTAGTTTACCTAATCGCAGTTCTTTGAAGAAATATGAATCAATACTTAAGAGGTTAGTTCCGCCAGGTGGAAATGTGAGATTATTATATGTCTCAGAAACTCAATTTCAAGATATGATTCTACTCGCTGGTAGTCGAAGTCGTCAAGAAGAAATTGTAGGCGCTAATAGATTGGTGGTGATATAGTGACAGAATTAAAAATAGAATATGAAAGCGGACGATTTATAGAGGCTGATTTAGAAGATTATTTATTATTTGTGGGTGGACAAAATGATTGGAAAAGGAAAATAGTTCGTTCGCTAAAAAGGTTTGGTATTTCTAAAAGCTTGAATGAACTTGAAGAAGGCATTTATGGAGAAAATGGAATTGAGTTTTATTATGGAGAAAAGCAGTTGAAAAGTCGAGATACTAATTTGATGTTTTTAGAAGATAATAAAAGTATTTACGATCAACTTTCTTTTTCTAAAGGTAATTTGATCTACCAAGAACTGCAAGAAGTACAACATGAAATTGATATTACAAGACAAATGGAAGTTTTAAATAATGAACTAATTAATTTAGAGGTTATTTTAAATCGACATGTATCTAAATTTTCGGATTCTATTACTAGTAGTCTGGGATCAATATTGTTTACAGATATTTTAAAAAGTAATTTGACTTTATCTTATTTTACGGAAAGACGAAATTATCCTTTAGAGATGATAAATTCTAGTGAACTTTTAGATGAGTATGTGAACTTATTAAAGTCGATGATTGAAAGAAACGAAGAAATGATTTGGTTAGCTATTATCAATCCTGAGAGTTTTTTGGAGCTAAATGATTTTGGGTATTTATTTGGAGAATTAAAACGAATCGCAAAAGAAACAAAGCAACTTAAATTTTTTGTTTTTTCTAATCGAAGTTTAGAAGTATCCTATACGTCTGAGGATATTGGGAAAACTATTTTACTTTATGATTATTATGAACAGATGCCAGAATATGGGTTTTTTGAGGAAAGTATTAAACGGCATTATCCAAGTGAATTTGAAATGAGTGAATCAGATTTGGTATCGAGTTTTTATCGAATCGCTGACTTGATAGGAAAAGATCTTAAAGGTGACTGTTATATTAGTGATAAAGATATGGTATTATTAAGAGTAATCAACGACATGTTGGAGGTAAATGTCTCTACTGAGACGTCAGTTCAGACAATTAACCGACTAGAGGAAGCATTTTTAAAAGAGATAAATTAGTTTTTGAAAAAACATTTTGAGGTTTTTGTACTCTCAATAATTTCTTATCAGTAAAACCTTTATAGGTTTTGCCCCAACCACTTGTATGTTTTTGTACTCTCAATAATTTCTTATCAGTAAAACCGGTAGAATTATTAGTGAACAAGGCGCACCGTTTTTGTACTCTCAATAATTTCTTATCAGTAAAACTGATTTAGAAAGCAAATACAATCAATCAAAGTTTTTGTACTCTCAATAATTTCTTATCAGTAAAACGATAGATGAGAAGAGGTTCTTTAAAGATGGGTTTTTGTACTCTCAATAATTTCTTATCAGTAAAACTTTGTATCGCGATGAAAGCCGAGGACTACCTGTTTTTGTACTCTCAATAATTTCTTATCAGTAAAACTTATGCTGTTTTGTATGATGATCCCTTGTTGTTTTTGTACTCTCAATAATTTCTTATCAGTAAAACACGTTCTAAAATATCAGATTTCTACCCATTGTTTTTGTACTCTCAATAATTTCTTATCAGTAAAACCATTCTTATCTGAATGGTGATGCTCATAGGGTTTTTGTACTCTCAATAATTTCTTATCAGTAAAACTTTCTGGCGGTCCTAAAGGAGTATCAATCAGTTTTTGTACTCTCAATAATTTCTTATCAGTAAAACTAATTCTCTGGACATTTATTCACCTCCTTTGTTTTTGTACTCTCAATAATTTCTTATCAGTAAAACATGAACGTGCTACTACCCACGCATCTGCTGGGTTTTTGTACTCTCAATAATTTCTTATCAGTAAAACAGCAGCAAGACGAATTAAGAAGCGAAATAGGTTTTTGTACTCTCAATAATTTCTTATCAGTAAAACGTCAATTACACAGGGCCAGATGTTAACTCGTTTTTGTACTCTCAATAATTTCTTATCAGTAAAACACGACTTCCGTCAATTTCTAACGTTCCCATGTTTTTGTACTCTCAATAATTTCTTATCAGTAAAACAGAAAACATCGTCAGACAGCCAATCGTTACGTTTTTGTACTCTCAATAATTTCTTATCAGTAAAACTTGGTATGATTATATAGAAAGAGGTTGTTAGTTTTTGTACTCTCAATAATTTCTTATCAGTAAAACATCTGACACAGATATTTAATGATAGATTTAGTTTTTGTACTCTCAATAATTTCTTATCAGTAAAACTAAATACAACTAATTATGCCATTGTTGAGAGTTTTTGTACTCTCAATAATTTCTTATCAGTAAAACCACTGACACCTAACTCCGTGCCCTCTTCTGGTTTTTGTACTCTCAATAATTTCTTATCAGTAAAACCGATATCTGGAAAATTTGGCATAGCTCTATGTTTTTGTACTCTCAATAATTTCTTATCAGTAAAACAGCCAAGCGCCACACTAAAAGCGGTACGTTGTTTTTGTACTCTCAATAATTTCTTATCAGTAAAACTCAAAAAAAGGTTCGTCGCTTACTTTTATATGTTTTTGTACTCTCAATAATTTCTTATCAGTAAAACCTTCGACTCATGTAGCAGCTATCATACCTAGTTTTTGTACTCTCAATAATTTCTTATCAGTAAAACAATACTATATTATGAGATCATTGCCTTCAAGTTTTTGTACTCTCAATAATTTCTTATCAGTAAAACAAATTATCCCTTCAGCAAAAGGCATAAGTGGTTTTTGTACTCTCAATAATTTCTTATCAGTAAAACAAATTATCCCTTCAGCAAAAGGCATAAGTGGTTTTTGTACTCTCAATAATTTCTTATCAGTAAAACCGAATTGCATCAAGAGGTATTGAAATACTTGTTTTTGTACTCTCAATAATTTCTTATCAGTAAAACCGCTAGCCTACATCTGTCAAGTTCAGCACTGTTTTTGTACTCTCAATAATTTCTTATCAGTAAAACAGATGTATCACTAGAATTAACTTTGTGAGCGTTTTTGTACTCTCAATAATTTCTTATCAGTAAAACTGTAGCATACATTGCAGCTTGCTTGCGTGAGTTTTTGTACTCTCAATAATTTCTTATCAGTAAAACAGAAATTGCGGATGCTATCGCAGAGCTACCGTTTTTGTACTCTCAATAATTTCTTATCAGTAAAACTGTTTGTCTTCATTATAGGGCATGTAAAATGTTTTTGTACTCTCAATAATTTCTTATCAGTAAAACCGTCATCTTGGCTGATGATTCAAAAGGTTTGTTTTTGTACTCTCAATAATTTCTTATCAGTAAAACAAAATGAAGTTAGAGCAGATATTTACAATGGTTTTTGTACTCTCAATAATTTCTTATCAGTAAAACTATGTTTGCAATTTTATTAGCTCAGAATATGTTTTTGTACTCTCAATAATTTCTTATCAGTAAAACCACTGACTCCTAGCTCAGTTCCTTCTTCTGGTTTTTGTACTCTCAATAATTTCTTATCAGTAAAACGCAAAGAAAAAGATTTCTCAGCGACTGCTAAGTTTTTGTACTCTCAATAATTTCTTATCAGTAAAACTGTTTGGGCATATAACAATGTAGAGTGGTTGTTTTTGTATTTTCAATATTATGAAAATACAAACTAAACACCTTTCAACGTATCTTCTAACAAAAACTACTCTAACCACCAACAAAGCTCTATAAAAAGGAAGATACCAATGAAAAAGAAAACAGCCATATCACTAATAATCATATTAATCACTACCCTCAGCATTATCTACATCAATCACACGAAAACTAAAAATAAAATCAAGGGGAAAATAATTGAAATTTCAAAAGATTCATTAATCATTGAAGATGATAAAAATGGACATTACATTATAAATAAAGAGGACTATCCATTCTCTGAAACTGAGGTTAAACAAAACGATCAAGTTGTTATAACTTATAAAGGTGAAATCCTTGAAACCTCACCAGCACAATTCAAGAAAATCATAACAATCAAAAAAGACTGATGAGAAAAATCAGTCTTTTTGTATATAATTTAAACTTAAACTTCTTTTTAACCCTCTTTAACCCATCTCAACGTCTGAATCTTAGCAGGCTTAATCACCGTCTCCAACTCAGTATCTTCTTTAATTTCCTCAATCATGTTTGCTTCGTGAGCAGTGTATTGATCAATGGTAGAAGTCACGTCACAGTTTTCAGTGTTTGATAGGTTAAAGCCACGAGTGATGATGTCTTCGCCGTGTTCTTTACGTTTAATTGCTGTTAGGGCGTATTGTTTGCTATCAATGTTTAAGAATTGGTGAGTAGCTGCTAAACTTCCTGTGTGAATATCAGCTTTAGCAACGATCATTGGCACTTGGAATTGTTTGGATTCGATGAATGTTTGATACATATCATCTGTTCCGTGGAAGCTAATCGCAAATTCCACCGATTGTTCACCTAAACATTGTGCTTCTGGTGTTGGGAAGTAGCCCCAGTCACCAAGCTCCCCAACTGCTCTTAAGATTGTTAAGGCAATGGTACTGTTTTCTGATACTAATTCATATTCATTTAACCCAAAGTTAGCCACCGTCATGCCCACTTTTTCATCATGAACATTGACGAATGCTTGTTGATGTTGTGGGTTTGTTGGGTTTTCCCAAGTTGCTTCATTGACTTTATTTGGTCTTTCGACTACTTCAAAGATACTTTCAGCAAAGTGAGTGGTTGTTTCTAGTCCAGAAGGGAAGAGCACGCGTAAGCGGTGATCTTTCATTTGGTTGTTAAAGGCAGTCTTGAATGTCACTTGACGGCTGTCTTTTTCTAGTCGAACGATTGTTTTGATTTCAAATGGTACTAATTTGTCGTTACGGTTGGCTTTTCTTTGGCGCATTTCGTAAACGGCACGCATCTCTAAATCAAGTAATTCTTCGGCTGCTTCTGGAATCATCATCCTTTGAGTGATTAAGATTTCAGCAACAAAAGGACTGTTTGTGATAACTTCTCTGGTTGTTGGGTAGTCATGTGCATAAAGTGCTTGATCTTCCCAAGGTTGTTTGAAGATATATTCATTCCCAACGTCACCAACGTTTTCATAAATCAAGCCACTAGGGTACGTGTGGTTTCTTAATTTATCTGTAAAGTTGATTAAGCCGTTTTCTAAAACTTCCGCTTTAACAAACTCGTTTTCTAAAGTCATTGAGTTTTCATCAACTAAATTTGTGTTTTCTAAAGTTTGTTTACCTTCAGCAAGGGCAAACGTTGTCCAAGACATACCAGGCATTGCTGTTAAGTTTAAACGAACCGTTACGTAAATCGCCATATATGGAATGCGGAAGCGATCCGTTGGTAAATCATAATCAAAAGCCACATCTGTTTTGATGATTTCAGCAGGAACCACTTGTCCATTTTCATCTACCACGTGGAAGTCTATTAGTTCTTTCGCTTCTTTTTCTAGCTTGTGGAACAATTCAAGTGGCGCACCTTCAGCAAATGTATGACGTTTCCATTCGATGGTTGTTTCAATCACTTGATTTTTAGTGTGACCTGATGTGTTGAAGATGACAAAAGGTTTTGTTGCTTCAGAGAAGTTAGAAGTATCAATGGCACCTGTTAGGGCAGCTAAAGCTTCATCTGCTAAGAATTTACCAACTTCTTCTGATTTTTGATAACGAGTCATCATCTCTTGATGGACTTCATCCACACTACAGCCACAAATACTGTCATGAGGGTGGTTTTGCATTAAGGTTTTCCATGCATAACGCAATTCGTCATGAGGGTATGTTCCTGTTACTTCATAAGCCATTGTCGCTAAAGGCTCAGTGATATTTTCTAATTGACGTTCAACCGTTGTATTTTTTTGTTTTAAGTAAATACGAGCAGAAGAGGTATTTGCTAATGTATACCAGCCGTCAGTTTCTTGAGACGTTAATTCTCCTTCAACCGTGCTTAAGTTTTCTGGTAAATCGTTCATCACCGCTTCTAAATAATCATCAAAGTTACTATGGATGAATTCATAATCAGGATATAATTCGTTAGCTAGTTTAATTGCCGTTGTGACATCACTTTGAACAGGTTGGTGATCCACACCGTTCATCATTAATAAGTGGTTGGTTGAAGCATATTGTTCAGCATCTGGTAATTTTTGATTCCAGAAAGCAATCGCTTCGTCTTTTTCTGTTGGGATTTCATTTCCGTTACTGTACCAGTTAGCGAAAAGTAGGGCGAAGACGTTTGATTTGTCTGGGCCTTCCCACCACATTTCAGAGAATTGTGACGCATATTTTTCATCGTTAATCACGGCATTGTTAAAGCCAGTTGGTTTTACCCCACGACCAAAGGCAGCTGCTTTAATCCCAGCTTCTTCCATCATTTGTGGTGTTTGTCCCATGTTCCCAAACGTATCAGGGAAGTAACCTAACATCGTAGGATTTCCCCATTTCCGTGATTCTTCTAAACCAATTAAGGTATTACGAGCGTTGGCTTCACTACTGATTAAGAAATCATCTTGTAAAATGTAGAAAGGACCGATTTTTAATTTGCCATTATCAATCGCAGCTTGAACTTCCTCACGTTTTTCAGGACGAACTTGTAAATAGTCATCTAAAATAATCGTTTGTCCATCAAGGTGGAAGCTGTTAAAATCTGGATCGGTTTTGAATAATTCTAATAATTCATCCATTAAACGGATTAATCTCATGTGATGTTGCTCATAAGGCATGTACCATTCACGGTCCCAATGACTATGAGAGATAATATAAACTTTTTTCTTTGACATATTAGTTACGCTCCTTAGTTGTAGTGTGCATCAATGCGAATATCGTAGAAATCCATAACAAGTTCACAGAACATCATGTTAGCCCATGAGAACCAATCGCGCGTAAATTGATTTGGATCATTCACGTCAAAACCTTCGTGCATTAAGTTTGTTCCACCGTCACAATCAACAAGCAGGTTTAGAATACGTTCTTTTTCAGACTTGTCGTTTGTTGTTAAGCCTTCAATTGAAAGGGCGATTGGCCAAACATAGTTTTCAGGTGTGTGTGAGCTACCGATTCCTTTAGCGAATTTTCCTTCATAGAAGTATGGATTTTCTTTACTTAATAATGTTTTTCTTGTGGCTAAATAAGTTGGGTCTTCTTTGTCACAGTAACCTAAGTAAGGTGCTGCCATTAAACTTGGTACGTTTGAGTCGTCCATGATTGAGTAACCACCAAGTCCGTCCACTTCGTAAGCAAAAATATCTTCACCTGCTTTATTAGGAACAACAGCGAATTTTTTAATACCAGTTTCGATTTGTGTTTTTAGTGTCTTAGCTTGTGCCACAATCTCAGCATCATCAAAGAGTGTTGAATATAACTCAGCAATGTAGCCTAAAACAACTGTCGCAAACATGTTAGAAGGCACTAAGTAACCATAGATACACGCATCATCACTTGGTCTAAAACCTGACCATGTCATACCAGTTTCAGCAACAGGCGTTCCTTTTCCACCATGAGTTAATGTGTCTTCTTTACGCCAAGTATCACGCTCGAAGTTGTAAGGTGAGTTGTCATGATTTTGTTCAACTTTCCAAAGGTGTAAAATTTTCTTCACGCCATCGTGGAAGTCTTCGTTAAATTGACTTGTGTCACCTGTTTGTTTATATAGAAGGTAAGACAGTTGAACGGGGTAGCAAAGTGAGTCAATCTCATATTTTCTTTCCCATGTCCAAGGTGTCATTTCGGTGTCATCTGTTTGGTGTCCTTTTCCGTTAGCTTCTTCATTGAAAGCGTTGGCATAAGGGTCCATGTTAATATATCTAAATTGACGTTGAACTAAACCGCTAATCATTGAGCGGATATCTTCATCTTCTTTAGCAATCACTAAGTAAGGGCGGAATTGCGCCGTTGAATCTCTTAACCACATAGCTGGAATGTCACCAGTTAATAAGAAAGTTGTACCGTCATCGTAGCGACGAACCGTTGTTAATAATGTATTAGCGAATCCTGCTTTAAAGTTTTCAGCCCATCTTGGGTGATTTTTCTCGCAAAGAGCGCTCATTTTATCCATAAATTCTTGAACTGATGCTGGAACTTCTGTATATGCCATAATTAATTTCCTCCAATTAAATGATATATCAAATATTTACAATTCGAATTATATGATATATCATTATAGAAGTCTAGTAATAAATTAATGTTTTTTATGAAAAAATTATATGATATGATATATCATAAGAAAAGAAGAGAACTGGATGGATGAAAAATGAAAAATCAACCTTTATATAAAAAGATATACCAAGACTTAAAAAAACAAATTTTTACAGGTGAATTAGTAGAAGATGCCCAACTACCCACAGAATTAGAATTATCTGAGATGTATGAGGTCAGTCGAATTACGTCAAAACGAGCTTTAGTGGAGTTAGAGACAGAAGGCTTAATTTACCGAGTGCGTGGAAAAGGCAGTTTTGTTAAAAAACGTGAATTTATCCCAACGACTAACCAAAATGATACAGTCCTATTTATTATGCCGTTTGCTCAAAATGAAGGTTTTGGGAATTATGCAGAAGGTATTTTAGAAAGTTTTAAAGACACAGATTTTAGACTTCAAATGCAACCTCACGAGTGGTTACACTCAGGAAATGACTATACGTTGAAACAGGATTATGCAGGGATTATTTATTACCCGATTAATACGCAAGTCAGTTTGGATTTTCTTTATAAATGCCAAGTTCAAGATATTCCTGTGGTAATTTTAGATAAATCCATTGAGAAGATTGAATATGATTCAGTGGTAGCAGATAACCATTCCGGTGGTAAGATTTCTGCAGAGTACTTCATTGAACAAGGCATCGAAGATATTTTCTTTATTAGTGCCAATCGATTAGCGGATGTATCTTCTGTTCGTGATCGTTACTTAGGTTATTTATCAACGATGTACGAGCAGCAGCAAGAACCTCTTCATTTGGTTAATGACAGCGGCAAAGAATTAGAATACTTTTTCGAAGATATTTTAGAAAAAGTCAAAGCAAAACAAACGGCTAAAAACAGTGTGGGGTTAGTGGTTGAAAACGATGTGATTGCCATTCGTTTAATGACTTACTTAAAACAGCATAATTTAAAAGTGCCAGAAGATGTGGGAATTATCGGTTTTGATAATATTCAAGCAGCTAGTTTAATGGACCCACCACTCACAACGATTGCTCAAAACTTCTATAAAATGGGAAAAGTTGCCGGAGATTTACTAGTGAAACAAATTAATTTTCCAACGAAAGATTTTTCAGAACACATACTACCAGTTAAATTAATTGAGCGTGAAAGTGGAAAAATAAGATAGGGGATGTTTTTGGATGAGGCATTATGATGAAGTGATGATAGACAGAGAGTATTCTTTTGTAGAAAAGGAAAAAATAGTGATTCGATTTGAAGGCTATTTTTTCCGGTTTGAAACCTATCAAGCAGTGATTGATGAGGAATTATTTTGTGACTATGTGACATGGCAAAATAATGACGTTGACACAACTTTCGATTTTACCTTGAAACATGTTTATGATCGAGAACTTGTCCATGACAGTTTTAGTTTGAAGATTGGTTCAGATAAGGTTATTACGATTGCTACAAAAACAAGACGAGGCTTTGATTACGCTCAAAAAGCTTTAGTTGAGATGCTGGTAAAAAAAGAAAAAGGCATTTTAGTGAAGCATGGTCAAATCAGCCATACTCCTTCATTTGAAATGCGCGGGATTATTGAAGGTTTTTACGGGGTACCTTGGACGTGGGATAATCGTCAAGATTGTATCCAGTTACTAGTTGAAAATCAAATGAATACGTATATGTATGCACCAAAAGATGATGAATATCAACGTAAATTATGGCGTGAATTATACCCAGACAGTTACTTGAATGAATTTAAGAAATTACTTAAAACAGCAGAAGAGAAAAAAATTGATTTTTGGTACATGATTAGCCCGGGAAATGATATTGATTATTTGAAGCAGTCAGAACTGGAAGTCTTATTTACTAAATTGCGTCAGATAATCGACTTAGGAATCAATCATTTTGGCTTGCTGTTAGATGATATCGATTATATTTTAAAAGATAAAGCAAAAATAAAATTTGGCACAAGTGCTAAGGCTCATGCTTATATTGTGAATCAAGTGGATGAATTTTTAAGCGGAGAACTGGCTAACTATCAGTTGGTGACTTGTCCAACAGAATACGACAATCATCATGATGCAGAGTATTTGGAAATACTGAACAACAATTTAAAACCACATATCCCATTATTCTGGACAGGACCAAGTACATTAGCTGCTAAAATTAGTCATGAGAATATTCAAAAAATGGCAGCCGTGTATCAACGCGAATTCATTATTTGGGATAATGTGCCAGTGAACGACTTTGAAAAAGATCATGAGCGCCTATTTTTAAGTCCTTATGACAATCGTTCTAAGTTTTTAGCAGAAGAAAAGTATCATGTTAGAGGGATTGTTTTAAATCCGATGGCGCAGTGGGAATGGTCTAAACTCACAATCAATCACGCTGCTCGTTACTTATGGGAAGTCAGCTCTTTTAATCAAGAAACAGTCTGGTTAGAAAGTTTGAAACAGTCATTTGATGAGGAGTATTTAGAAGCTGTACAGGTTTTTTTGAAGCATAATCACAACCGACACACTCATAATGTCCGCAGTTTTGAGATGGAACAGGCTCTTGAGATGAAAGATAAAAATAAACTATCTGAGTGGCTCATTGAGTTAAATGTCGCTATTGAGAAATTATCGGAATTAGAGAATCATCCCATGATTAAGGAAGGTACACCTTGGTTTGAGCGAGCTAAGTTAGACTTTGAGTTATGGCAAGCTATTTTGGCATCTGATAAAGTGAAAGTAGAAGAATTGAAAGAAGTCTGTCAAAAATCAAATTACCGAATTGGCACAGATTTGGTGATGGGCTATTTGGGATAAATAGAAAGAGTCAGCTCTCATGAAATAAATGGGAGCTGACTCTTTACTTTATTCTTTTTTATCCTTATCAACCCAAAAGGAGAGTATTTGATCAATATTTGAAGCGTTCCATAGGTAAAGGCCAAAACCGACTACAGCAATTAAAATTAATAGTAAAGTCATAGTGGTCACATCCTTTTCTTTTATTGGTCTAATTGTACCATGGATTGAGGAAAAGTGTTTTAATTTACATAGACGGGGGATAAAAAGTCTGCTCCCGCGTCAACTGGAGGCAAACCAACTTTTTTCCCATCTTATTTCACAACTTCTCTTTTTCCTGCTTTCAACCCTACAAATAATAAAACAACTGTAAATCCAAGTAACAAGTACAAAGGAACGTGCCAATTATTTGTCGTGTCATGAAGTAAACCAAAGAGTAAAGGTCCTGTTGCAGCTAATAAGTAACCAACAGATTGAGCCATTCCAGATAATTCAGAGGCTTCACGTGCGCTTGAGGTTCTAAGATTAAAGAACATCATAGATAGACTAAAGGCAACCCCACCAGCGATACCAATACCAATAACAGAAGCACCAATAATCAGTGTTTGGGTGAACATTAACCCGCCAATTCCTAAAAAGAACAAAACAAAAGATAAAACGGCAAGTGAGCGTTGATTGTCTCTTTTTTCAATAATCATCGGCATAATAAAGGATACAGGGAGGAGTGTTACTTGTAATAATGAAAGCATGCCGCCTGCTTTTCCAGTCGGCATTCCTTGACTGATTAACATGGTAGGTAGCCATGCCACTAAAACGTAAAAAATTAAGGATTGAATCCCCATAAATAGTGTAACTGACCAAGCGAGTGGTGACTTCCAAAGGTTTACTTCCGTTTCAGTGTGTTCAGTCGTCGCAATCACTTGTTTTTTCTTCACTTGTGGCAACCAACCTAGAAAAGCCACACCAGCTAAAAGTGCCCATAAACTTAAAGCTTGGTTCCAACTTAATCCAAAATTGTTCACCAAAGGAATACTAACGCCAGAAGCAATTGCCCCACTCAAACTCATACTGACAGAGTAAAGACCAGTAACCAGTCCACCTTGTTGATAAAATTCCTTCTTAACCAGTCCAGGTAGTAAGACATTAGATACCGCAATGGCGCAACCTAAAACCATGGTTCCTAAAAATAAAGTCGGGATTGAAGGGATATAACGAACACTCATTCCAATAATTAATAAAATTAAGGAAGCGAAAATCGTTCGCTCCATTCCAAAGCGTTTCGCAAGCTTTGGTGCTAAAGGAGAAATCAAAGCGAAGGATAGTAGGGGAATCGTTGTAATAAGTCCTGCTTGTGCTCCTGATAAGGATAAATCCTTTGAAATAATACTAGATAAAGGACCAACTGAGGTAATTGGTGCCCGTAAATTGGTTGCCACTAAAATAATGCCTAACAATAATATATAATCAACTTTCTTTTTCATAAAAGATCCTTTCTAAAAAAAACATATAATATAATATGGACAAACCATATTATATTATATGTTTCTGTATTTGACAACTACATTGATATAAAGATCTTCATCCGTGTCATTAATATATTCATGAGAAGCACCAGCATTGAAGTTAATGCTATCAAAAGTTTCAAGTTTATAGGTCTTATCACCAACAACTAAAGTGAGATGCCCATTCATCACGGTAATAATCTCAGTGGAATCTTTGGATTGATGTTCTTGTTTCTTTCTAGAGTGAGCTTTGATACAGACTCTAAACATGTCCACGTTATCTTCTTGGAAAATCGGTTGAACCAGCCAACCTTTTTCTAAGTCATTACTAAAACAAGAATTAGCTGATTTGGTAATGGTTTTTGTTTCACTTGAGTAACCTAAAATCGTTGTTAGAGGAACATTTAAAGCTTCCGTTAGTTTCCAAAGAATATTTAGGGTTGGATTAGAACGACCATTTTCAATATTACTAATGGTAATCCCACTAACTTCTGATTTTTGCGCTAGTTGTTCAATCGTTAATTGTTGTTCTTTTCTTAGGTTGCGAATCTGTTTGCCCACCTGATCAATGGAAGGCATCGTCGAGTCTTCTTTCATTAATCTTTCACGTCTCCTGTATTAATCACAGGTTGTGTGCCTTTATCTGTAATAATCGAAACGAGTAAGTTGTTGATTAATTGAACCCGACGATCATCTGTAAATTGAATGTCTTGTCCATTTTCGATTTGCTCTAAAGCCATTTGTGTCATAGAAACAGCACCTTCAACAATGGTTTGACGAGCTGAAAGAATTGCTCTGGCTTGTTGACGTTGTAGCATGGCACTCGCGATTTCAGTGGCATAAGCTAAGTGATTTAAGCGTGTTTCAATGACTTCCACACCAGCAATTTCCAAACGTTCTTCGAGTTCCGTTTTTAATTTTTCAGAAACTTCTGCCGTATTGCCTCGTAAGGTGATATCTTGATCCTCAAAAGTATCATATGGATATTGAGACGCAATATGTCTTAATGCTGTTTCACTTTGAATCGCTACAAAATCACGGTAATTATCCACTGAGAATAAAGCTTTAGATGAATCAACCACTTTAAATACCACAACTGCGGAAATTTCAATCGGATTTCCATCTGAATCATTGACTTTCAACAAAGCGGTATTAAAGTTACGCACTTTTAAAGAAAGAGAAATCTTTTGTGTTAATGGGGTTGTGATGAATAAGCCGTTTTCTTTAATGGTACCTAAGTATTTACCAAAAAAGAGAATTGCTTTGGCTTCGTTAGGGCTAACAATCGTTAAAGAACTAAAGAACAATCCAGCGATAATCCAGATAACAGCACCAAATATCGCTGTCCCGATTGTTTCGTTCATGACGGTTAAATAAAATAAAAAGCCACCACTAAGCACCATGATAAGTAAAATCAGTAAACCGAGATAGCCGTTAATATGAAAGGTATTTTTTTCCTTCATGTTTATCACATCCTTTTGAAGATTAGTATAATACAAGATGGCGGAAAAGGGTAGGAGGAAGGAAATAACTCTTTATTATGTATAGTAAAAATGATACGATTTAATATAGTAAATACTAAAATTTGTTATTTATAATTTGCGAACTTTAGTCTAATTAAGGAGAGTTTTAATGACTGAAAATGCTATTGATAAGAGAAGAAATGCAAGTTCGAGTTGGAGTGGATTTATTCATCAAGGAAAAGTAGGTTTTTTAGTTGCTTTAAGAGAGTTAAAGAAATGTATTAAATGTAAAAGTGAAAATGAAAACTATGAGGAATATAAAATATTTTATGAAAATGCTGAAGATTTTGATATTGTTGATGATAAAAATAATGTAATATCAAGACATCAGGTCAAAGCATATTATAGTAGTGGAGAAGAGAGAGAAAGCTATTCTGAATTATTTTATATACAGACTCGGAAAATAAAAGAAGTAAGCACTGAAAATGAGAAAATAAAAGAAGAGGAAGTAATTGAAATATCGGGTTATCAAATTCATAGTTTTGATGGTAAAGCAAATATATTGAAGGTGGACGTATCAGAAAATAAAAGATATGTTCATGTTATTAAAAATGTACCTGATTTTTATTTAACAAAAAAAGAGTATCTAGATAAATACACTGAAAATGGTAAACAAAAAAGAAAAAAATACACAGAAAATGAATCTAAAATAAGACTATATCCTTATTCAGAAACAGAGGGATTTTGTCCATTATCGACAGAAGATGATGATAAAATAAAGGAATATTGCTGTACAGAAATAAAAGAGATACTCAAAATGTTGGACAGTCCATTAAAAGAAACAAATAAACATCCAGAAGATGTTTATTATAAATATGTTGCATCCATATTAGATAATAACATTGGCACTGCGCATGAAAAATCTATTTATCCAGTTATTAGTTTTGAGGATATTGTGAATTTAATTACAACTGAGATAGCGGAATGTGATGTTTATTTAACTAAAAATAATTTAACATATATTTGGGGAGAGTATAAACTTGAATGTATTGATGCTGGTTATGAGGAATCTATTTTAGAAGATATGGAATTACTTATTTTAGAATTACTTTCTAAAGAAAAAGAAGATTTCGAACAATTTATTAGAAAGATAAATCCACATGAACCTACTTCCAAAAAAATATCAATTATTTTTAATCAGACTGTATTAAGAAATATTTTGTTTTTACTTTTTGAAGAACTTAACAAGTTTAATTTTGACTCAGCTGCTTATATCGATAAAAATGAGGAAACGTATAGAGTTTCCTTAATATCAGATATACCAGCCAAAGTAGATCAAGTTATAAAAAAAATTATTCGAAGTAAAGAAACATTAAGAGATTCTTTTGATATGAATTACTTAATAAATCAATCTATATCGGGTATACCTATATCAGATAAAATAAATGGACTAGGTCCAGATAAAAGTAAAATTAACTATAAAGATGAGTGGAAAACGGGTGTAAACGATAGTATTTTCAATCAAAATATGGAATTTTTAGATATAGGAACATCTATAGAGAAAATAAAGGAGAAATAAGAAAATGAATATTTTATTAGAAAAAATTTTAAAAAAAAATGGATTTAACACTGTTTCAGAAGATATTTCAATATTCACAAACGAACTAAAATCAGAGTATTTTATAATAGAAAATTATCCTAAGAAAGAATTAATAAATTTTTTTGAATCTGATATAACAGGAAATTTAATTCAAAAATTTAATAAATTACAAAAAAATGGAGATAATAATAACATCCAAAAAAATACGACTTTATTTATTCTAGTTAAAGTTGAAAATATAAAGAATGCTTATACAGAACTTGTAAACAATCTTATCCTAGTTGAGGAGGATAGTTATTATTTTAGAAAATTTGTGATACTCTATACTGACGAGTCGTTACAAAATTTAGAAAATATGGAAAATTTACAAGATATGTATAAATTATTAGACAAAGACATTAATAATTTTGAGAAAGATATGTTTTTTAATGATACATACTATGTTGCAATGGAGTTGTTAATAAAATTACCTTTTTTCAAAATAAAAAATTCAAATAATAAATATTTAACTATCGAGGAAACTTATAGAAATGAAAAGAAGGATGAGATTGATAATAGATTACTAGATATATTTTCTGAGGATAGAAAATACGTTGACATCCTATCCAATGTAGAATCGACTGATAGTATAATCGAAGAAATATTTAGTTTATTTAATGTGGAGGAATAAAAATGAGAATAGAAAGAGTATCTATATGTAATTTTAAGAATATTGAAGAAGAAACAATCATAGATTTTCAAAAAGATATTTCAATTCTAGTTGGACCAAATGGGTTTGGAAAAACAACAATCTTTGATGCTATTGAATTAGCACTGACTGGAACAATTGATAGGATATCAAGTTCAGGAATAGCTGATGGAAGAAGTGCTTTTGAAAAAACATATTTTCAAAATAACCCTAATGAGGATGTTGTTATAAAACTTTTGCTTTCAAACGAAAAAAATGAATATTTAACTATTTTCAGATTTTATTTAGAAAAAAATAATGTTAAACGTAAAATAGCTTCAAAATCATTAGCCCCAACAAAATCATTAGATAATTTTCGTTTAATTGTAAAAAAGAATAAAGAATCGTTCTCAAGTAATTTAGATGAAATAGATTATAAAAATATTAGTAGCCAACAACTAATTATTGATGAATTTTTAGGATTCAAAAATGAAACGTATAAGATAAAAGATATATATAACTTGTTTAATTATATTCAACAAGAAAATACAGATTATTATTTAAAAAAAAATGAAGTATCAAGAAAAAATACTTTAAATTTTTTACTTCAGATTCAAGACTACCAAAATAAAAAAGATAGTATTTTGAAAGTAGAAAGTCAACTTAAAATAGTCATTAATAATTTAAAAGAAGAGAAAAAAAAATATAAAGATAGTAAACTACTAAAAAAAATAAATTACGAAAAATTATTATTATCTACGAATATTGTACATAAGTTTAATGAAGAAAATATCGATTTTGAGGATACTTTAGAAAAAGATAGATTTGAAAAATATATGGATGAAGTTAATAAGTTAATAGAGTTTAGAGAAAATTTTTCACCAAATGAGTACTCGAAGAAAAAGCAAAGTGAAGATTTTAAAAAAAATATAGTGAATAATAATGAAATGTTAAAGTATTTGTTATTTGAGAAATTAATTAGAGAAAATAATCAAACTATTACAAATAATAATCAAATGATACAAAGTGAAAGTAATGTGGAAAGATATTTATTAGAAAATTTTATAGACAAAGAATCTTACTTGGAAAAAGAATTGATATTAAAGGATAACATCGACGAATTAAAGAGTTTTATTAATATGGATATCGAAAAAATAAATATTGAAAAAATCTCGAAAATATTTGATTATATATATGTAGAAATTTTAGATATTAGTTTTCTAAAAGAATTTGTAGAATTTAATTGTATTTTAAAAGACTATCAAAATAAAAGACAACAGCAAGATAGCACAGAAACTAATTACTCAGATTTAAGTGAATTTCGAAGGAAAATAAAAAAATATAAATTACCCGATGATGAACAACATAGCAAATGTGTTTTTTGTGGATACGATTGGGAAACAGAAGAGAATTTAGTAAAAGAAGTAAAAAAAATAACGAAAATTATTGAAGAAACAATGTCAACTTTAGATAGTCAAATTTCAGATTTAGTAATTAAATTAGAGAGCAAAATAAAAATTTTAAATAAAAAAATAGAAAATATCACTGATAAAATAATAATTTTAGATTTAGAATTAATGAAAAAAATAAATACAAAAGATGTAAGTTTAGATTATTCAGAGTTCAAAAAATTGGTAACGGAAAAGACATCTATAACACAGTTTGAATTTAAAAATATTGATTTAGATATTTTTTACAGAAGAAAAGAAGAGCTAAAAGAATTACTAAAAAAAGAATTGGTAATGTCATCAGAAATTTACACAAAATATGAATTGACAGATCAGAATAAACAAAATTTAGAAAAAAGTTTAAAAAAATATCCAATTATTGATCGAGAAAAAGTTGTAGAATGGATGTTTTCAGAAGAAGATTTTCCAATTAATGAAGAAAAATATATTGATAAAAAAGAACAACTGAAGAAATATTTAACTGAAATGCTAACTAATATTATGAAATACGATTCAATAAAAAGTAATGATCCGTATGGTTTTTTCGAAAAATATTTTAGTAATGAAGAGAATTTATTTGAGGAATGCTCAAAAGAAAAACTAATTTTAAAAAAGAAATATATTGAATATAAATATGAAGAAAAAAAATCTTTAAAATTAAAAAAGATAGATACTAGATTAAAATTAATAAAAAAAACATATGAATATACAATTGATAGAAGAAAGGAATTAAATTTAAATATTACAGATTATCAACAACAAATGATAAATATGATAAAATTACCGTTCTTCTTGTATACAGCAAAAATTCTTCAAAATTATCAACAAGGAATGGGTGTATTATTGACTATACATGAAGATAATTCTAATATTAGGTTTTTAACAAATAGCGAGAGTAGGCAAGACGCAATGTATCAATTAAGTTCTGGTCAAATTGCAGTTATATCTTTTGCATTTACGTTGTCTTTAAATAAAGTATTTAATATTTCAGATGAGTTAAAAATACTTACTATAGATGATCCCATACAAGATATGGACGCAATGAACGTCCATTCATTAATAGATTTATTAAGACACTCACTACCAGATTATCAAATTATTATATCTACACATAGTGACACAACAGCTATGTTTATAAAATATAAATTTGATTTGATGAGTGAACTAGATATTGATAAAGTTGATTTTGTAAATGTAAGAGAGGTATTTTTTGAAAAAAATAATGCTGAAAAAAATATTCTTGAATAAATCATAGAATACTATTAGATTAAATGAAGTATAACAAATTTTGTTATACTTCATTTATACTACTACAAATTTTTTTGAAGATGAATATTTCTATTATAGTTTAGTTTGTTAAAAAACAATAAATAAGCAGTGTGACTATATCTCCAACTCTTTAACCTCACTAAAGTACCCTCGTCCACCAACAAAAACTTTCTCCACTTGATGCTCAGAATCCCCCTCAATTCGAACCAAAATTTCAGAAGGAGAGTTAAGGGCATACCCTTGTTCAAAGACGTAAGTGTCACGGCGTAAAAAATTATGCTCATACAAATAAGAAGCCAGTGCCGCATTAGAAGTTCCTGTTGCTGATTCTTCGTCGATATCATAAAGTGGGGCAAAATTACGACAGATAATCCGATCGTCTTCCAGCGTAAAAAGATGAGTGCCAACCACATCATAGGTTTCACTAATTTTTTTGATTTGGTCAAAATCAGGAGCTAATTCATGGAGAGCGTCATTACTGTTAATCGGAATTAAAATATCTTTTAGCCCAGTTGAAACAATTTGGATAGGGTAATCATTATTGATTGCTCCTAAATCAAAACAAGTTTCAAAGTAAGCGGGAAGTAATCGAGTATATGCCAAATAAGGCGTCACTCTGTCATAATATGACAAGTGGCTCCTTATTTTATCGACACGTAGCTTGAATCTGTTCTGACCAAGGTAAATAAACCTCAAGTGCTTTAGAATTTGAACTATCTTCTAAATTAGGAAGATGCTTAAACAAATATTCTAAATACTTCACAGGAACTAAGTTATTAGCTTTAGCCGTTTCGATGATAGAATAAGCGATTCCGTTAGCTGTTGCTCCCCGTTCACTCGCAGAAAAATGCCAATTTTTTCTGCCAATCGTTGTTGGGCGAATACTTCGCTCAGCTAAATTATTTGATAAGGCACATCGACCATCCTCCAGAAAATTCATCAAACCAGCCTTCATATTAAGCGCATAGTTAACCGCTTTTCCTAATTTCGAACCTGGAAGAGCTCTGAAAGAAGCGATCCATTGCCAGAATTCATCAAGAATGGGTTGGCTTTTTGCCAACCGTAAATCATATCTTTCTTGATGGCTTAATCCCTTCATTTCTTTTTCAATATGAAAGAGTTGATCGCAATAGGTAACTCCTTGGCTTGCCGGAGTATCTTTAGAAGAGGAATCTTTCGCTTCAAAGAATTTTCTTCGGACGTGAGCCCAACAATTAACTAACGTCGTATTCTCAATCGATTTGTAAGCCGAGTAGCCGTCACAATGCAAATAGCCTGAGAATTCGGCTAAAAATTGTTGAGCGACACTACTTTTACGACTCAGGTCATGATGATATAAAATAATTGGATACTCTGCTTGTTCGATGGTTCGAAAGAGCCAAAAGTAAGACTTTTCTTTTTCACTTGATAAAACATTATAGTAAGTTTCATCCGCATGGATGAGCTCTTCTTTGACTAGTTTCTTTTTGAGCTCCTCCCAAATAGGTGTTAACCATTTTTCACATGAGGTGATGAACCAGTTTGCTTGTGTTCTACGTGGCACTCGTAATCCATAAGATTCCCACTCCTTTTCTTGTCGATAAAAAGGCAAACTCATTTCTATTTTTTGATGAAATAAGTGAGCTAAGATAGAGGCAGACGCCAAACTATGAGTGATTGGTTGTTTAGGAACAACGGCTTTTTTTATGGCATCAGCTCCATCTTTTTTACAATTAGGGCATTCGTAGGCATGTTGGTAGTACACATTTTTATACATCTTTGCAGGAACAAAAATAACTTCTTCACGGATTTTAGATTTACCAATATCTTTTAAATCAGAACAACACCAATCACAGGTGCAGTCTTCTCCTTCAAGCTGACAATGAACTTCTTTTATAGGTAAATCTTTTGTGAGGGCTGCTTTGTAGCCTTTTTTCTTTTTCCGCTGATAGTTAATTTCCTCAAAGACGGTTTTTTCTTCAGTTGTCTCTGCTAGATTAAAAGACGAGTCCTCTTCAAATAAATCTAATTGCCCATTAGGGTCAATTGATTTTTCAGATGAACGTCCATACAATTTATTTAAAAGAAATTGATTCTGTTCTCTTAGAAGTTTAAGTTCATTAGTTAAAGCTTCGTTTTGTTTTAACAATCGTTCTTCAAACTCGGTCAAAAGTAACACCTCCATTCACACATGATATGATAGCTAATTCTATCAATAATACGACGAAAAACCGTCTATAATTTTCATTATAAACGGCTAATTAAGAAACAAATCCAGTTTTAGCTTTTAATATCTTTTTTCTTTGTTCGATGGATAAACCTTCTAATAACCAACGGAGTTGTTGTTGCGTTAATTCTTTGACTTCTTCTTGTTTTCTAGGCCATTGTAATTTTCCATTTTCAAACCGTTTATACAGGAGAATAAAACCATCCCCTTGCCAGTAAAGTGCTTTGAACCGGTCTGAACGATTGCCACAAAATAGAAATAAGGCATCCGAATAAACATCTAACTCATATTGATTCATGATAATTGAAGCCAGACCATCAATCCCACGTCTTAAGTCTGTCTTACCACAAACAATATAAATAGTTTGTATCTTCGTATAATCAAGAACCATGATTGAACTCTTTCAATGCAGCGTTAAGAATATAGTTATTACATCCATTGTAAATCGTAATATCCATATTATCTCGTTTGACTCGTAAAGCAATTTTTTGCGTGGTTTGATTGGGTGTAGGGGCACTTTTAGGCGGTGTCGGTTGTAAAGAAACGGGAACAATTTCTTGTTTGTCTATCATTGAAAAACCTCCTCGTTATTTGTATCTTAAGAATAACCGAGGAGGTTAGATGTGACTATATACTTGGTTACTTCCCGCTTACGGTAATCGAAAGTACGCCACTTTTCGTTTCAATGGTGTAGTTATCTTTGGTTAGTTGATTAAGGTGCATCAAGATAGCAAATGAACCAATTGTGGCATGTCCGCATAAATCAACTTCCTCTTTTGGTGTAAAATATTCTATTTTAAAATCAGCTTGGCTAGATTCTGTGATAAAAGCTGTTTCAGCGTAACCAAGTTGTTTAGCAATTGTCATTTTTTGAGTGGTGGTTAAGTTATCTTGGTTTAGAACCACACCCGCTTTATTGCCACCGTGATTGTTTTTACTGAAGGCACTTGCGACGTAAACTGATAATGTCATAAAAAACATCCTTTCTTTAATCATAATGGCATTGTAGCACAGTTTAAATAAAAATAAAGAGGATGACTTCGATTGAAAGTCATCCTTATTTTGCTTGGAGCTAACTGCCTTTTTCATCATGCTATTGTAGTCCGGATTCAAAAGGCAGCTCCTGCAACAACTTCGAAAATAAAAATTAATTCCAAAAGCACGAATTATTTTTTATTTCCTCCAGTTGCTTGGAGCTAAACGCCTTTTTCATCACTCTATTTCGTCAATGAATACGGCAGTTCTTCTTCCCGATACTCTACAACAGGTGGTACTAGGCATAGGTCAAATTCAACTTCAGCGCCTTTCATTAAATCAGCGTGTTTGAAGAAGAGTTGGCTATGTTTTTCACCGTTCACTCGGATTTCTTTTGAGTAATGATATTGTGGCACATTGTTATTTCCATGAATCGTTAAGTCTTTTCCATTCGCCAAGTGAACCGTTACTTTATCGAATAAAGGCACACCAATTGAATATTCACCACTACCGGGAGTGACAGGGTACATGCCTAAGCTGTTGAAAATAAACCAAGCGCTCATGCTTCCGTTATCCTCATCTCCTGGATATCCTCTAAAGCCAAGTTCAAAGGCGCGTGTCATTAACTCCTTCAAAATATGTTGAGTGGTACTTAATTGTCCCACGTAATTGAAAAGGTGAGGCAAGTGGAAACTTGGTTGATTTGAAATAGCAATTTGTCCAAAATCAATGGCAGCCATTTCACTCATCTCATGAATTTCAAAGCCGTAACCATCCACATCAAAAATAGGGTAAGTATTACATAATTCAGTGATAATCTCTGTAAATTTCTCTTTGCCACCATGTGCTTTAATGAGTCCTTGATAGTCATGGAAAGCAGCAAAGCTATTTTGATAGGCACTTCCTTCAGCATAGTCACGTCCCCAAGCGTAAGGATTGAAAGGTGTTTTTGGTGTGCCGACAGCATCTTTTGCACGTAAAACACCAAATTCAGTATCCACTAAGTTACGATAATTTAATGATTGTTTTTCGTATTCTTCTTTGGTTGGTGTGTCATTTAAAATATCAGCCACACGAGAAATACAGAAATCACTGTAAGCATAGTCTTGTGTATGGTTGACACTTTCATGGTAATGGCTAGGCACATAACCGTATTTCAAATAATCTTCCGTTCCTTGACGTCCGTAATTGTCTTTTCCACTATGCGTTGTGGCAGCTTTGACCATCGCTTCTAAAAATGCTGGCATTTTCTCACTAGCAATTCCTTTAACTGCAGCGTCTGCGATCACTGCATCAATTAAGGTGCCTGGCATTAACCCACGTTCATCAGGTGATAACCATTTAGGCAGGTAACCGCTGTTTTGGTAAGCATTGTAAAACCCTTCTAGCATTTCTTCGTATTCATCTGTGGCAATCAGTGAATACAATGGATAAATTGTGCGACAGGTATCCCAGAAACCATTATTTGTGTAGTAAGGACCTGATTTTACGGTTTTACTCAAGGTATCATAGTGAACTTTCTCGTTGTTTTCATTAATTTCATGCCATGTTTGTGGGAACAAGAAACTGCGATACATCATTTGATAAAACAAGTTTACATGGTTTTGATTTTTATCTTCGACTTCGATTCGGTTTAAGTAATTTAACCATTTGTCAGCTGCTTCCTCTTTATGTTCCTTAAAGGTTTTATTAACTTCTCTTGATAAATTAAGCATGGCTTGTTCTGGGCTGATGAATGATGTTGCTAGGACCATCTCAACTTCTTTAATTTTGTTTTCAGTTTCAAACGTTAAATACAAGGCTGGATCAGTTAACTTCACAGTATCTTCAGATAACGTCTTCATCTCATCGTTTTCACTAATTTGCCAAGAAGTCACCTCCTCAGAAATGGATAGAGCGATGTACATTTTCAAGTCTTTATCTTCAGAACCTGCAAAGTTAGAGATGTAACCTGTAATTAAGTTTCCTTCTTTTTTAAATGAACTTGGTCCAACTGAACGAATGAAGAATCCAGGTGTTTCGTTTTTTCGTTCGTAAGTGAATTTAAAATGTCCCCCGTAAGTGAAGCCAGTTAATTCATTTATAATACGATGTCTCTCAGTATAAGTTTTTAAATAGTGTGGTTGGAAAACGGCTTCTTCAGGTCGGTAAGAACTTTGGTTAAAGTAGCTTTCTGTTTTTGTCACATTACCAGAGATAGGCGCAATGACTAGATGACTAAAATCTCCCATCCATGGACTTGGTTGGTGTGTTAGGCGGAAACCTTGGAAAACACGGTCTTCAGGATGAAACCACCAACTCCCGTTATCTCCATTGGTTTGAACGCAGAAATAATTACTAGCAAAAGGAACGCCAGTATAAGGTAAGGTATTACCATTTGAATAACTATGTTGGTTAGCTGTTCCGTGACGTGTATCAATTGTATTTAACATGATTTATCTCCTTTATGATATATCTTTTTATTTTATTTTCAATATGATATATCATATCACTTGAAGTAGAAAAATAAAAGCGCTTTTTTTAAATTGTTATGTTTGAGTTATTTCTAGTTTAACTTTAAAATATAAGTATCTAATGTGTGAAATGGGGAAATTACTTATGTTAAAAAATAATCATCAAGATATCCCAGTTTTCGGTTCTTTAATGTCAGATGAGGAAGTTATCTTATCTTCATTAAGAAAAGAACCGGTCTCAGCCAATGTGGCTTATCAATTATTGAAAGATCAGCTAATTGATGAAGGAAATGCTCGCCAAAATTTAGCAACTTTTTGTCAAACCTATATGGAACCAGAAGTAACACAATTAATGGCAGAAACCATGGAAAAAAATGCTATTGATAAATCAGAATATCCACAAACAGCAGAAATAGAACAAGCTTGTGTAAATATATTAAGTGATTTATGGCAAGCACCAAAAAACTTAAAAGCGCTTGGGACTTCCACTGTCGGCTCAAGTGAAGCTTGCATGTTGGCAGGGCTTGCCATGAAATTTAATTGGCGAAATCAAAGAGAAGAAAGAGGCTTAAGTTGTCTTGATAAAAAACCAAATTTAGTCATTTCTTCAGGTTATCAAGTCTGCTGGGAAAAATTTTGTGTTTATTGGGATATTGAATTAAGAGAGGTGCCAATGGATTCAAAACACCTTAGTTTGGATATTGAGAAAACGATGGACTATGTAGATGAGTATACGATTGGAATTGTAGGGATTTTAGGCATTACCTATACAGGTAAATTTGACAATATTGAAACATTAAATGAGCGCGTAGAAGTATATAACAAAACTCATGAACATCAATTAGTTATTCATGTGGACGGAGCAAGTGGTGGTATGTTTACTCCTTTTGTAAATCCTGATCATGTTTGGGATTTTAGATTAAAAAATGTGGTTTCAATCAATACGTCTGGTCATAAATATGGATTGGTTTACCCTGGAATTGGGTGGGTAGTCTGGCGTGATGAAGCATATTTACCGAAAGAATTAATCTTTGAAGTGAGCTATTTAGGTGGAAGTATGCCAACCATGGCGATTAATTTTTCAAGAAGTGCGAGTCAGATTATTGGGCAATACTATAATTTTTACCGATTTGGATTTAATGGCTACCGAGATATTCATTTACGGACACAGGAAGTTGCCATGACCATTGCCAAAAAAATCGAAGAAACTGGTTTATTTGAGATGTATAACACAGGTGAAAATATTCCGATTGTTTGTTACGCCTTGAAAAAAGATAGCCAAGTTAAATGGACCTTATATGACTTAGCGGATCGTCTTCAAATGAGAGGTTGGCAAGTTCCTGCGTATCCATTACCTAAAGATTTGGATGAAGTGGTCATACAACGAATTGTTTGCCGAGCCGACTTAGGTAAAAATCGGGGAACTGCATTTATAAATGATTTTAACCAAAGTCTAAAAGAATTGGAAGAAGCCCATGTTTTATATCACGAGCAACAAGAAAACACAACGCACGGATTTACTCACTAAATAAGAGAGGTGAAAATAGCGTTTAACTCCAAGCAACTAGAGGAAAAAATAGAGGCTGACTTTTTTATAGTCAACCTCTGTTTTTTTAATTGTTTTTCTTACAATATCTATATCCTGAATAACAAAACAGGAAACAAATCGCAAAGAAGATAGTCATCGACGGTGGGTTTGAAGAAAAACCACCAACCACAATAATTAAACCACCAATCATTGCAAAAATTGGTGCGATTAAACCTGTAAAGACGTTTGTAATAACTTTTTTCTTGAATAACATCAACACTTTAATATACAACATCATGTAAAAAATATAACCAAAAACAATGGCAATCTCACTAATGTCACCGCGTGTGATTAAGTGGAATTTTTGAGTAATGTAGTGAATTACAAACCAAAAGATACCACAGAATAAACTAATCATATTTGAATGATTTTTAAATAAGCCACGTGTGTTTTTTAAAATTTTATCCGAATTAGGTATCATGTTTTTACTTGCTAAAACATAAGGCATTCTTAAATGACTTAATGTGATACCATTTACCACACCTAACATAGAGATGAGAATAAAAACAAGTAAAACGACTTCACCACTACGACCAAGCATTAATTGTCCAATAGTAGTCACAGCTCCGTCACCCATTGATAAAATGTACTCTGGACCTAAAACTTTATTCATACCTAAAAAGTAAGCAAGGTAAACAAATAACACAATAATTGGTGCAATAGTTAATGCAAGAGGCATCGTTTTTTTCGGATTTTTAACTTCTCCCGAGATACTTAAAGCAATCGTCCAACCATCATAAGCAAATGCCGTTGGAGCAAGTGCCGCAAGCCATCCCATTCCCACATTAGTTAAAGGAACTGCTTTAATAGTTGCTGGAATTTCAGGTTGTCCATCTTTAAAAATTAGGGCGAAAATCCCGACACCAATTAGTGGGACAAGTTTTGCTAAAGACGACACGACTTGAAAATTGCCACCTAATGTTTTAGAAACAATATTAATAAAATAAAATGATAGCAAATAAAAGAAACCAATGCCCATTTGTAAATCTAAATTACTTGGTAAACCGAATAATAGGCAGGTATAGATACCAGAAGCCCAAGCCACAACGACGGTTACAGTTGGGTAATATAAAAAAGTTTGGAACCAACCTAAAGCACTCCCGAGGTTTTTAGAATAAAATTCCTCAAAGTAACTCACCACGCCACCTGTTCCATTTGTTCTTGCAGCAAGATTTGATAAAGTGATACTACCAAAAATTATACTAAATGCCCCAATAATAAAAACGAGAGCTCCTAGAAAAATACTGCCACCTGTAAATGTTAAAATATCATCAACTTTAAAAAAGATTCCTGAACCTACACAAATCCCGACAATCATTGCTGTTGCAGTCCATAAACCATACGACTTATTTTCGTTAATAAAAAAACCCCCTAAAAAATTCTATTTAAAAAATATACCATAAAATAAACTGATAATAAATGAAAATATAGGGAAATGATTTTTTTTGTTCGTAAACGTCAAAATAACAAAAAGATATTATATGTCTTATACTATTCACAAAATCTTCAATATGTTAAAATATACTGGTGATGAATGAAATTGAGGAAGTGAGTTAATTGAGTAAAAAAGAAATAATAAGTAACATTGTTTGGTTTGGAGGTTTAATCGTTGTTTTACTTTGTTTAAGAGCTTTTGTTTTTTCTCCTACAAATGTATCAGGAAATTCAATGAATCCAACCATGGTTGACCGTGAGCGCGTCATCGCCATGAAACAGTCAAAAGTCCAGCGATTTGATATTATAACATTCCCTGCACCAGATAATCCAAGCAAAAATTATATAAAACGCGTCATTGGTTTACCAGGAGACACCATTGAGTTTAAGGACGACCAATTACTAATTAATGGTAAAAAATACGACGAACCTTACTTGAATGAGTATAAAGAAAATCCAAGTGATGTCAAAACACCTTACGGATTACCATTAACCCAAGACTTTAAAATGGAAGATGTGGCTGGTGAGAAAAAAGTTCCAGCTGGGCACTATTTTGTAATGGGGGATAATCGCCAAAATTCTAAAGATAGTCGTATGATTGGCTTTATTAATGAAGATGATATTCTAGGTAATGTTAAATTTGCCTTTTGGCCACCTGCAAAATGGGGTAGCGTGAAATAAATGACAAAGAAGTAGCTAACAAATAAGTGAGCTGCTTCTTTTTTTTGTCTTAAATATGATAAACTAGGACTACTAAAGTAAAGAGGAGGGCAGGGAATGAGTGTCCAATTTATTATCGGTCCAGCAAGTGGGGATCATACCAAAGAATTAGTCAATCAAGCGAATAGTTGGCTGGAAGAATCAAGTGAACACGAAGTTTTTTATTTAGTACCTAACCACGTTAAGTTTGAAACTGAGATTAATGTTTTAAAAGAATTATCCCAGTTTCCTTTTTATAAAAATCAAGAGCATATGGTGAGTATGAGGCTCCAAGTTTTCAGTTTTTCACGGTTAGCTTGGTATTTTATGCAAAATACGGAAGCATATCAGAAACAAAAATTGTCTCAATCAGGGAAGTACATGATATTGAGACAAGTCTTAATTGATATAGAAGACGAGTTGGGTTTATTTAAACAAGAAATAAATAAACCAGGATTTGTAGAACAACTAATCACGATTTTTGATGAATTTCAAGAAGGATTTATTACAGCAGATGATTTATTGGAAATCTTGTCTCAAGCTGGAATCGGAAAAAAAGATGAAGATCAGCAAATTAAAATGCGTGATATTCAGCTGATTTATCAAATGTACACGAATAAATTAGTAGCAGATGATTTAAATGGTCATGATTTATTGTTATCTCTAGCTGAATTTTTACAGCAAAAAGAGTTAAAAAATATCATGTTTGTCCTGTCTGGTTTTTCAAATTTTACTGCCATTGAAAAACAGTTATTAGAAGAGTTAATGAAAGTGGCTGGAGAAGTCAAGATTGCTTTAGTTTTGGACCAAGCTTATGTGTCAAAAGATCCAGAACCTTTTAACTTATTTTTTAATACAGGAAGATTGTACCAAGAACTTTTCTACATGGCACAAAACAACCAAGTACCAGTTTTAATGGATAAAAAGGTCCACCCTGATAACCAAGAAGATATGCTAACGATCGATTCTTTCTGGCAAGAGAGTCAGAAATTATCCCCTGTGAAAGAAAAACAAGGGATAAAACCTGAAAGCTTACGTTTATGGAAATGTGATGATCCCTACACAGAAGTGATGTCTGTAGCAAAAGAAATCAGACATCTTGTGGCAGATAAAGGGTATCGTTATCAAGATATTTTAGTCTTATCACGGGATATTGAAAGTTATCAAAAAATCATGGCACCGATTTTTTCTGCCAATCAGATTCCTTATTACATTAATCAAGAAGAAGAGATGAAACATCATCCGTTGATTGAGTTTATTAGCGCGTTGTTTAATATGAATCAGCATTTTTATCAGTACCGAGATGTGCTACGTTTCTTACGTTCTGAGTTATTTTCTCCAGAAAGTTTAGAGATTGAAGAGGCTTTTGACTGGGAAAATCACATGCTAAATCTGAGACAGCAAGTTGACTATACTGAAAATGTGGTTTTAGCATATGGTTATAGTGGGACAGATTGGTTGAAGGAGAGGGATTGGCAATATATTCATTATCAGTATGACCAAGAAGAAGGCAAACTTGATAATGATCAACTCATTCAAAAAACATCCAATCATGTGCGGCATTTGGTTAGAGAGCATGTGCCAGTGTTTTTTGAAGAACTAAAAAAAGTTGAAACATCGAAAGAAGCGAGCTTATTGTTTTACCAATTTTTAATCAATGTTGGAGTTGAGAAACAACTCACCTTCATGCGTGACCAAGAACTAGCAAAAGGTAATCTGATTAAATCAAGAAATCATGAGCAAGCTTGGCAATCTTTAATGACTCTTTTAGATGAATACACAGAACTAATGGGGGAAACGCCGTTTATTTTAGAGGACTTCATCCAAATCATAAAAACAGGGATGGAAGGGTTAGCCTTTAGCAAAGTTCCAACAACCTTGGATCAACTAGTGGTAACTTCTATGGATCTTGTGCGTGTGAAGAAAAGTAAAGTGACGATAATCATTGGGGCAACAGATCAAGTGCTCCCAAGAAAAATCGAAAATAAAACTTTACTAACGGATGAAGAACGAGGCGCATTAAAAGAGTATCTGCCTTTTGAGAAGTTTTTGAAAAAAGATATGGCCTCCGATTCAGCAAAAGAGCCTTTTGTCTTTTATTTATCCTTACTATCAGCCACAGACCAAGTGATTTTAAGCTATCCAAGAAGTACGGATGGCAGTAAAGAAATTAAAGTTTCTCCTTACTTGAATCGACTGAAAAATCAGTTCCAATTAGAGGAAGAAATTAAACATAGTAGTACGTTCTTTGATCGTGTGTCATTGGATGATTTTTCGACAGATGATGTGTTGTTGACTCAGTGGATTGCTTATAAACGCCATTTAACAGATGAAAAACAAGGAACACCTTGGCTATTTAAGCAACTTGAAAAAAGATTATTAAAAGAAATACCTTTGAAAACAGAACGCTTATTGGCGAGTTTATCTCATCAAAATATTCCAGAAAATTTAAATGAAGTGTCAGTAGAGGAATTATATGGGGACACTGTGTATGCTTCTGTTTCTAAGATTGAAAACTTCTACAAATGTCAGTACAAGTATTTCTTAATGTACGGTTTAGGTTTAAAAGAGAGAGATCAATTTGAATTATCACCAGCTGCAACAGGGGATTTCTATCATGAGAGTTTGGATATGTTCTTTAAAGAATTAATCAAACAGAAGTTGACTTTAAGTCAGATGACCCAGGTAGAAGTGCAAGAGTTGACTCAAGCTATTTTGGAAAATGTCTTAGGGGAAGATAAGTTTACGATTTTAAATACAACTAATCGAATGAACTATATCAAGTATCAGTTAGAAAAGACAATTCAACGGGTGAGTTGGTCCTTAAAACGTCAGAGTGATCGAAGCAACATGGACGTGATTAAGACGGAAGTGTTATTTGGACAAGCTCTTCAAGAAATTAGTTTGAACAGTTTAGATTTTGAAATTGGTAATCAAAAGAAATTAAAAGTTCGTGGGAAAATTGATCGCATTGATCAAATGAAAGTGGAAGAGGATATTTATCTTTCAGTGATTGACTACAAATCAAGTAAGCATAATTTTGATTTTGTGGATGCTTATTATGGATTAGCTCTTCAAATGGTGACTTATTTAAATGTGGCTTTAGAAAATGCTGTTGATTTAGTAGGAGAAAAAGCCAAAGCAGCAGGTGCCTTTTATCTTCATGTCCAGAATCCAGTGTTAACAGGTTCTGAAAAATTAACCGAGGAAACCATGGATGAAGAAATGTTAAAAGCTTATAAATACGAAGGCATTTTAGTGAACGAAGAAAAAGTCTTAGAAACTTTGGATAAAACCATTGATCTAGGTGTGAAGTCTTCCGTTTATCCATATGAACAACTGAAAAAAGGTAACATGAAGTCTTCTCAATTTGTAACAGAAGAAGAACTCGATTGGTTAGTAGATAACAATCAGAAGAAATTTAAAGACGCAGGAGAAGATATTTTCAAAGGATCAACGAAATTAAATCCTGCATATAAAGGTCAGACTCGGGTAGCTTGCGAGTATTGTCCATTTAGAAGCGTGTGCCAGTTTGATGTGATGTTAAAAGAAAATAACTATCATCGCATTGAGCCGTTGACTAAAGAAGAGATGATGGATAAAGAGAAGGATTTGAATAATTAAAACTGAAGTAAAACAACGTTAAATTTTATGATTAACGTTGTTTTACTTTTTATTTTGAAAAAATGTCCGATAGTTATAATATAATAAAAAAATCAAAAAAATAGTTACATTAATGGTACGTTATTTTATAATGGATAAGTAAAATGAAAAAGGGGAGAAAATAAAATTGAAGAACTATAAAATAAAATGGTTATTAAGTTACGTTGGTTTGTGTGTTGTATTTTGTCTAACATCTATTCAAGTATTTTCTGAAGAAATAGATAATAAGGTAGATTGGTTAGGAAACTATCAATCTTTAGTTTTTCTATCAGAACAGGGAAATCCGTATCATGCATGGGGAGAAACTGCGGAATGGTCTTATAATGAGGGAACTCAAACACTGACGATAGACGGTAAAATTGAAGGCTTTTCTAGACCATGGAACTTATTAGAAGATGAAATAAAGCATATTAAAATTAAAAATCAGTTTAGCATAGTTGGATCAGCAGAAGGATTATTTAGTTCATTACCAGCACTAGAATCTATTGAAAGTGAAAAAATAGATACGTCACAAGTGACTAGTATGGAGAAAATGTTCTTTAAAAATATTAGTTTAAAAGAAGTGAATGTAGAGAATTGGGATACAACAAAAGTGAAGAGTATGGCGGAAATGTTTAGTTCTTGTCTTAGTTTAGAAGAAATAAATGTCACAAAATGGAACACTAAAAATGTGACGGATATGGAGAGGATGTTCTATAGTTGTGGTAATCTGAGGGGATTAAATGTAAGTGACTGGAAGGTTTTAAATGTAGAGAATATTGACTACATGTTTAGCGAGTGCTTAAATTTGGTGTACCTTGATGTATCAAAATGGAATACATCTAAAGTAATCACTATGAGAGGTGTCTTTAATGATTGTTTTAGACTAAAAAATTTAAATGTCTCTGATTGGAATGTTTCTTCTGTAGAGTATGTAGATTTCATGTTTTACAATTGCAAGACATTAACAGAATTAAACTTATCAAAATGGAATGTCTCTAAATTTAAAACAGCTAGTGAAATGTTTAGCGGCTGTGAAAATTTACAGATGTTGAACATTTCAAATTGGAGAGTAGAAAGTCTTTCGAATATGGAAAGTATGTTCAAAGACTGTCGCTCATTATTGTATTTAGATCTTACTGGATTTAATATGGTTGATGTGGTAATTGAGGGAGAAAAATTAAAGGATGATAATTTTTTACAGGATAGTGGTGTCAGAAGTCTTAACGTAGGAATAAAAACGCGATTGGATAATTCTGGATTAGAAATTTTAGCAGAGAGATCTGTAGATGATTTTTGGTACAACGATACCGCGGTTAATAATGGGTATCTAAACACAAATGATTTTATCACGATGTACGATGGGCTGTATCCTGGTTTTTATACATCGATTGATACAATAAAAATAGATTTTAATATTAGAAATTATGATGATACTGAAATAGATAAATTTTATGTTATTAGCCAAAAGAATGAAAAGATAAAAGAACCAGAAATATTAGAGAATCCAGAATATGAACAGTATCAATTTTCAGGATGGTATATGGATGAGGAATTAAAACAGGTCTGGGATTTCAATAATACTACATTTAATAACATGACATTGTACTCCAAATATCAACAAATAGGAGAAGTGATAGTTAATTATCTTGATGATTTAGGAAATGAAATAGAGTCGTCAACGAAAAAATCAGGTGAAGTAGGTACTGGTTATTTAGTAGAACCTAAATTAATTGAGGGTTATGAGTTAGATGAAAGTCAATTGCCAACCAATACGCAAGGTTTGTTTACTGAAATACCAATAGAAGTGACCTATGTCTATAAAAAAGTAGTCATTCCAGAAGTGAAGACTGGAGAAGTGATAGTAAAATATATAGATAGTTTAGGAAACGAAATAGAGTCGTCAACGAAAAAAGAAGGTCAAGTGGGCACAAATTATACAGTAGAACCAAAGTCAATTGAAGGTTACGAATTAGACGAGAATCAACTGCCTACGAATGCGCAAGGTATGTTTACAGAAATGCCAATAGAAGTAACCTATATTTATAAAAAAGTAGTCATTCCAGAAGTAAAAACAGGAGAAGTTTATGTAAAATATGTCGATACTTTAGGAATCGAAATAGAAGCATCAACAAAAAAAGAAGGTCAAGTGGGCACAAATTATACAGTAGAACCAAAGTCAATTGAGGGTTATGAGTTAGATGAAACTCAACTACCGACCAATACGCAAGGGTTATATACTGAACAGCCAATAGAAGTGACCTATGTCTATAAAAAAGTAGTTATTCCAGAAGTAAAAACAGGAGAAGTTTATGTGAAATATGTCGATACTTTAGGAATCGAAATAGAAGCATCAACAAAAAAAGAAGGTCAAGTGGGCACAAATTATACAGTAGAACCGAAGATAATTGAAGGTTACGAATTAGACGAGAATCAACTGCCGACGAATGCGCAAGGTATGTTTACAGAAATGCCAATAGAAGTAACTTATGTCTATAAAAAAGTAGTCATTCCAGAAGTAAAAACAGGAGAAGTTTATGTAAAATATGTCGATACTTTAGGAATCGAAATAGAAGCATCAACAAAAAAAGAAGGTAAAGTGGGCACAAATTATACAGTAGAACCAAAGTCAATTGAGGGTTATGAGTTAGATGAAAGTCAATTGCCAACCAATACGCAAGGGTTATATACTGAACAGCCAATAGAAGTGACCTATGTCTATAAAAAAGTAGTAATTCCAGAAGTGAAAACAGGAGAAGTGATAGTAAAATATATAGATAGTTTAGGAAACGAAATAGAGTCGTCAACGAAAAAAGAAGGTCAAGTGGGCACAAATTATACAGTAGAACCGAAGATAATTGAGGGTTATGAATTAGACGAGAACCAACTACCGACCAATACTCAAGGATCATATACTGAACAGCCAATAGAAGTAATCTATGTCTATAAAAAAGTAGTCATTCCAGAAGTAAAAACAGGAGAAGTTTATGTAAAATATGTCGATACTTTAGGAATCGAAATAGAGTCGTCAACGAAAAAAGAAGGTAAAGTAGGCACAAATTATTCAGTAGAACCGAAATTAATTGAAGGTTACGAGTTAGATGAAAGTCAATTGCCAGCCAATACGCAAGGCCTGTTTACAGAAATGCCAATAGAAGTAACTTATGTCTATAAAAAAGTAGTCATTCCAGAAGTAAAAACAGGAGAAGTTTATGTAAAATATGTCGATACTTTAGGAATCGAAATAGAAGCATCAACAAAAAAAGAAGGTAAAGTGGGCACAAATTATACAGTAGAACCAAAGTCAATTGAAGGTTACGAATTAGACGAGAATCAACTGCCGACGAATGCGCAAGGTATGTTTACAGAAATGCCAATAGAAGTAACTTATGTCTATAAAAAAGTAGTCATTCCAGAAGTAAAAACAGGAGAAGTTTATGTAAAATATGTCGATACTTTAGGAATCGAAATAGAAGCATCAACAAAAAAAGAAGGCGAAGTGGGCACTGAATATACAGTACAGCCGAAATTAATTGAAGGTTACGAATTAGACGAGAATCAACTGCCGACGAATGCGCAAGGTATGTTTACAGAAATGCCAATAGAAGTAACTTATGTCTATAAAAAAGTAGTCATTCCAGAAGTAAAAACAGGAGAAGTTTATGTAAAATATGTCGATACTTTAGGAATCGAAATAGAAGCATCAACAAAAAAAGAAGGTAAAGTGGGCACAAATTATACAGTAGAACCAAAGTCAATTGAAGGTTATGAATTAGATGAAAGTCAATTACCAGATAATAGACAAGGCTTATTTACTGAAATTAAAATTGAAGTGACATATGTTTACAAAAAAATAAAGATTCCAGAAGTGAAAAACGGGGAAGTTTATATAAAATATGTCGATAATTTAGGAATTGAGCTAGAAACATCAACGAAAAAAGAAGGCGAAGTAGGAACTAGTTATTCGGTAGAACCAAAATTAATTGAAGGCTATGAGTTAGACGAGAACCAACTACCGACCAATACGCAAGGGCTATATACTGAACTGCCAATAGAAGTGACTTATGTCTATAAAAAAATAAAGATTCCAGAAGTGAAAACAGGGGAAGTAGTAGTAAACTATGTCGATAATTTAGGAAATGAGCTAGAAACATCAACGAAAAAAGAAGGCGAAGTAGGAACTAGTTATTCGATAGAACCGAAGTTAATTGAGGGCTATGAATTAGATGAAAATCAATTACCGACCAATGTGCAAGGATTATATACTGAGATGCTAATAGAAGTGACCTATGTCTACAAAAAAGTAATAATTCCAGAAGTAAAAACAGGAGAAGTAGTAGTAAACTATGTCGATAATTTAGGAAATGAGCTAGAAACATCAACGAAAAAAGAAGGCGAAGTAGGAACTAGTTATTCGGTAGAACCAAAATTAATTGAAGGCTATGAGTTAGACGAGAACCAACTACCGACCAATACGCAAGGATTATATACTGAGATGCTAATAGAAGTGACCTATGTCTACAAAAAAGTAATAATTCCAGAAGTAAAAACAGGAGAAGTAGTAGTGAAATATGTTGATAGTTTAGGAATCGAAATAGAAGAGTCAACGAAAAAAGAAGGCAAAGTGGGTACTGATTATTCGGTAGAACCGAAGTTAATTGAGGGCTATGAATTAGACGAAAGCCAATTGCCAACCAATACGCAAGGCTTGTTTACTGAAACTAAAATAGAAGTGATGTATATCTACAAAAAAGTAATAATTCCAGAAGTGAAAACAGGAGAAGTAGTAGTGAAATATGTTGATAGTTTAGGAATCGAAATAGAAGAGTCAACGAAAAAAGAAGGCGAAGTGGGTACTGATTATTCAGTAGAACCAAAATCAATTGAAGGTTATGAGTTAGATGAAAGCCAATTACCAGCCAATAGACAAGGTTTGTTTACTGAAACTAAAATTGAAGTGACATATGTTTATAAAGCTAAAAAAGAAACTTTGGTTGAACAAAGTAAAGATAAAGAAGAATCTACTAAAGGAAATAAAAAAACAAAAGAAACACAACACAAATTCCCTAAAACAGGTGAAATAAAAAGTAAGTTTAGTTTTTATATAGGAAGTATCATCGTGGCAATAATGATTGTTTTGAAAAAGAGAAAAGGTAAGCAAGATGTTTAGAAGAATAGGTAATGGATAATTATAAAATTGATTATTCATGAATAAATGACTGTGATTTAAGTTTCTATAACTTATCTCACGGTCATTTTAATTAATGTAAATACGTTGAAGGCAAAATAAAGTCAAAATTATGATAAAATAAAGTAATAATTATGAATTCAATCAAAATACAATAAATAGATGTGAGGAAAATAAAATGACTAACATAACACTTCCTTTAAAACCTGAAAATAGCCATTTTACAGATAAACAATGGCAAGCAGTCTATGATGGAGGGAGTAACCTTCTGATTTCTGCTTCTGCAGGTTCGGGAAAAACCACCGTCCTAGTAGAGCGGGTGATTCAAAAAATTAAAAGTGGTATTAATGTGGATGAACTTTTGATTGTGACTTACACGGAAGCTGCGGCAAAAGAGATGAAGCAAAGAATTCAAGTAGCGGTTCAAACTGCGATTACTGAAGAGGTGGATTTGAATAAGAAGCAACATTTAATTAAGCAATTAAGCTTGCTTCCAACCGCATCAATCAGTACCCTCCATGCGTTTTGTTTAACGGTGATTCGTAAATATTATTATTTAATTCATATTGATCCAGTGTTTCGTTTGTTGACAGATGAAACTGAGATTGAGTTATTAAAAGAAGATGTTTGGAATGAAGTGAGAGAAAATTTATACGGCAGTGAGGAAGAAAGTTTTTATTTATTGACTGAAAATTTTTCTAATGACCGAAATGATAATGGATTAACAAAGCTAATCTTTTCATTAGCGAATTTTGCTAAGTCGAATACTGATCCTTTAGAGTGGTTGAAAAAATTACCAGAGACTTATGATATTGCTGATAATTTATCTGAAAGTCCTTTATACCAAATTTACATGAAACCTGAACTGTTGAAGCAATTAACCCAAACAAAAGAAAGTAATGAACGATTAAGCAATAGTATCAAAGGCGAGCCAGATTTTGAGAAAACAGTGGGTGTTTTAGAACAAGACGCGCAATTGTTGGTTTCTTTACTCCAATTAGTGGAAGCTGATGATTTGGAAAATGCCTATCAGTTTATTTCTCAAACCAAATTTGCAGTTATTAAGGGACCAAACAAAAAAACAAGTTCAGAAGATGTGATGATGTTTTATGAAGAAATCAAAGCTGAACGGGATATTATCAAAAAACAAGTGGCAACGATAAAGAAAAATTACTTTGGTTTATCTCCTGAAAAACAAGTGGAACTAATGAAAGAAACAAAGCCATTAGTCGAAGAGATGGTGAAAGTCTGTGAGTTGTATTTAAAGACTTTTGCTAAGGAAAAAGAGAAGAAAAACTTAGTTGATTTCAATGACTTAGAACACTTTACTTTAAGTATTCTAAGACAACTAGAAGGTGATCAGTGGGCAGCGTCAGAAGCCTCACAATACTTCCGACAAAAGTTCCATGAAGTCTTAGTGGATGAGTATCAAGATGTGAACCGTCTTCAAGAGGGAATTTTATATTGGTTACGAAAAGCTGATGAAGAACAGGGAAATTTATTCATGGTAGGAGATGTGAAGCAGTCGATTTATGCTTTTCGTCTGGCAGATCCAACTCTTTTCATTGAAAAATACGAGCAATATGCGACAGAAACAGATGGTCGTCGAATTATTTTAGCTGAGAATTTCCGTTCAAGAGGAAGTGTCTTAGATTTTACAAACCTTATTTTTACTCAGTTAATGGACAGAGAACTTGGTCAAATTGAGTATGATACCAGTGCTGAACTGATTACTGGTTTTACGGGATATCCTGAAAGTCAGAAACATGACACAGAAATTTTGATTTTTGAGAGTGAGATGGAAGAAAGCGAGATTGAAGAGCTGGATTTAACCTTCACCATTGATGATAAAACAGAAGGAGAGTTACTTTTAGTCGGGCAAAAAATCGAAGAAATGATTGCTTCTGAATTTCCAATATATGATAAAAAGAAAAAAGAGAGTCGCCCCATTAAGTATCAAGATATTGTGCTTTTAAGTCCAACGAAGAAAAATAATTTGGTTATTTTGGATGTCTTCAAAGAGCTAGATATACCTTTGTTTGTTAATGATACGCAAAATTATTTCCAAGCAACAGAAATTAGAATCATGATTGCGCTTCTGCAAATTATTGATAACCCGTATCAAGATATTCCTCTAGCAGCCGTGTTACGCTCACCTATTGTTGGTGCTAAGGAGAATGATTTAGTAAAAATTAGACAGTATGACACGCATGGTTATTACTATGATGCTTTGAGAAGGTACTTAAAAGAAGAAACGGCTAATAATACGTTGTATCAAAAAATAAATGAATTCAATCAAAATTTAACCAGCTGGCGTGAGTTAGCCAGACGAGAAAAATTAGTCACCTTAATTTGGCAAATTTACCAAGATACAGGGTTACTCGATTACGTGGGTGGGATGCCTTCTGGGAAACAACGTCAAGCCAATCTACATGCTTTGTATGATAGAGCAACTGCGTATGAAGAGATGAATTTCAAAGGTTTATTCCAATTTGTTCGTTTCATTGAAAAAATGCAGGCGAAAAATAAAGACTTAGCAGAACCTAATGATTTAAGTGATGAAGAAGATGCGGTTCGTGTAATGACAATTCATGCCAGTAAGGGACTTGAGTTTCCAGTGGTTTTTGTTTTGGATATGAGCAAACAATTTAATATGACAGACATTAACAATCAATCTTATATCTTTGATGAAGCACTTGGTTCTGGAATTAAATATTTTGATGGTGTGAACCGAGTGAAATACGAAACCATGCCCTATGTGATTATTAGAGAACAAAAGCGCAAGAAAATGTTAGCTGAGGAAATGCGTAAGCTGTATGTTGCCTTAACGCGTGCGGAAGAAAAATTATTTTTAGTTGGTTCATATAAGAGCAAAGAAGATGCGTTTAAAAAATGGCAAACAAACGTCACCTCTGATCACCGCGTTCTTTCAACGAGTAGTCGATTAGGCCAAAGAAGCTTAATGGGATGGGTAGGAATGAGTTTAGTCAGACATCCAGAAACAATCAAAACCTATCCTGAGTTAACAGTTGACGCATTAAAAGGATTGGGTAAATCTTTAGCTAATTTTTCAATAACTTTCTTTAATAAAGAGGATATATTGAGTCAACAAAAAGAAACCATAAGTGACGAAACGCAAACAATCATGATGGCTGATGAGCCAAATCCTCAGTTGTTAAAACAAATTGTGGACCGCTTGAACTATGAGTATACAGATATCTCTTCAACGGTTACAACAAGTTATCAATCGGTTTCTGAAATTAAACGTGTCTTTGAAGATCCAGATAATCGGGAGTTACAGGTCTTGGATTTATCTAAGAATTTAAGTTTGTCAGGTAATCGAATGGTGGGTGAGAGTTTAGCGAAACCGGTTTTTTTAAGTGAAATGACAAAAGTTAGTCCAGCCGAAGTTGGAACAGCGACCCATTTAGTGATGCAATTAATAGATTTGTCTAAGGAACCAACCAAAGAATATTTATCTGATTTAATTCAGTCTTTAGTTGAAAAAACTGTTCTTAAAAAAGAAGTGGCTGATAAAATTGATAAACAACTTTTATTAGACTTCTTTGAAACAGACTTTGGACAACGTTTAATCAAGGAGCACGATTTAGTTAAACGGGAACAACCTTTTTCACTTCTTCTAAGTGCATCAGAAATCTTTGCTAACTTTGAAGGAAAGAAAAGTGATCGTTTATTGATTCATGGGATTATTGATGGCTACCTTGAAACGGAGGAAGAACTCATTTTGTATGATTTTAAAACGGACTATGTTCCCAAAGAAGCCAGTGAAGAAGAATTTCAAAAAATTAAACAGAAATATACCGGACAACTTAACTTATATCGCTTAGCATTAGAGGAAGCAACTGGTAAAAAAGTCACTCAAGTTAAGCTGATTTTGTTAAAAGGACAAAAAATCGTTGATTTAGTGGATTAAGAAAGAAATAGGTAGTGATATGGTTAGAAAAGTGTTAAAATTTTCTTATAAAAAAGAGAGGAGGAAAAAGTATGTATAAAACATCAGGACAATTAAAAAGAGAGGCCAAAGATAGCTTAAAAGGTCGTTGGTCAGATGCAGTGAAATTAAATTTAGTTCCTTCTTTACTTCAAATTGCATCAGCTGTCTTTTTCACGTTAATGGTTGCAGGAATTGTACTATTTATTTCAGTATTTACAGATTCAAATGATGTTTCCATTGGTAATTCAAGTCATGAATCAGCTATTTTTAGTGGTGCATTAGGTGACGATATAGATGATATGTGGGATAAGGACTATAATGATTATGAGGATAATTACACTTACTCACCCGCAAGTGTGACAGCAAACGTTGCTTCATCTTACGGTGTGACACCAATTATTACCTTTGTCTTATCATTTTTAACTATCGGAATTTCATTTACCTTCTTAGATGTGATTAGAAAACGAGAACAACAATCAATGGAGATGAAAGATGCCTTTAGATTGTTTAATGGGGTTGATTTTATTCCAGTCCTATTAATTAATATTTTAACTTACATGTTTCAGTTTCTGTGGTCACTGTGTTTTGTTATTCCAGGTATTGTTAAATTGTATTCATATTCTCAATCAAATTTTATCTATAAAGATTTATCAACTCATAAAGATACGAGAACAATGGGAGCGACAAGTTTTATCACTGAAAGTCGTCAGCTAATGGATGGCCATAAAGGTCGTTTATTCTGGTTAGATATTAGTTTCCTTGGTTGGAAAATTTTAAGTTTATTTACTTTCAATATTGCTAATATTTGGTTGAACCCATATATTAATACAACCAAAGCTGCCTTTTATAATGACTTGGCAAAAGATCGCTATTTAATGCTAGAAGTTGAAGAAGAGGAAGAAGAATGGACTAACTTTTAAAAGAATGAGACATTTCTCATTCTTTTTTTACTAAATTCAAATAGATTAATCAATCTTATTTAACAAACATGTAGTAGTATACTTTCATACCAATTATCCCGAATTGGTTTTTCATACTTAACTCCTATTGAGAGAGAGTAAAATAACAACCTTCATTTCCACTAGAGCGACGGCTTTAGTGGTTTTTTTTATTGTTTTCATATATAATGGGAACATACGTTTAGGAGGTGTGTGGAATGTCTAGTCAATTAAGGTTTCCATTAAAGAAAGATACATCGAGAAAAATAATTCATATTGATATGGATGCTTTTTTTGCTTCAGTTGAAGAAAGGGATCATCCTGAGTTGGTTGGGCATCCTCTAGTAATTGCCAAACATCCTAAAGATACGGGTGGTAAAGGTGTTGTGACAACGGCGAATTACGAAGCGAGAAAGTTTGGTATTCATTCTGCCATGAGCGCTCAAAAAGCCTATGAACTATGTCCAAAAGCCAATTTTGTTCAGGGAAATCGAAATCACTATGCTGAAATTTCAAAAGAAATTCATGCTATTTTTCATGAGTATACTGATATGATTGAACCTTTATCTTTAGATGAGGCCTATCTAGATGTCACAACGAATAAAAAAAATATTAAAAGTGCCATCAAAATTGCCAGAATGATTCAATTAGATATTTGGCGAAAACTGCACCTAACCTGTTCTGCTGGTGTGAGTTATAATAAGTTTTTAGCAAAACTTGCCTCTGATTTTGAAAAACCTAAAGGAATGACCTTGATTTTACCTGATGATGCTGAGGAATTTTTGAAAAAGTTACCTATTGAAGACTTCCACGGAGTAGGGAAGAAAACTGTTCCTAAGATGCATGAGTTAGGTATTTTTACAGGAGACGATTTATACAAAATGGATGAGATGGAGTTAATTCGTCATTTCGGTAAAATGGGATATTCTTTGTATCGTAAAGTTAGAGGAATCCATGATAGCCCTGTAGAGCCACATCGTGACCGAAAATCAGTTGGTAGGGAAAATACCTATGGCAAACCCTTAGCTACTGAGGAAGCCGTTATTATGGAATTAAGAGGATTATCCTTTGATGTAGAGAAAGCGCTGAAAAGAGTTCAACTTCATGGTAAAACAGTGGTCTTGAAAGTAAGAGATCGAGAGTTTGAAACTTATACAAGGCGTGTCACTTTACCGGACTATGTAGACGATCAGGAAACATTATTTTTCCATAGTAAACAAATATGGGATGGTTTTGATTTGTTAGATAAAGGGATTCGTTTATTAGGAATTACCGTTACTAATTTAGAGTCGAAAGAATATGAATTGATAAAATTACCTTTATGGGAAAAGAACATATAAAAAACCGCTAACTCACAAATGGAGAAGCGGCTTTTTAGTATTTAAAATTGCTTGGAGCTAAGCTACTTTTTCACTACCTAATATAAATCGGAGTTCAAAAGGCAACTCCTGCGACAATTTCACAACTTAAAATCAATCTGAAATTCATAAAAATTTGAAAAGTAATTTTCATGAATTCCGGCTTATTTTCAGAAGCTAACCACTTTTTTTATAACCTTAGTTTTGATTCGACATTTCTAGTAATTTGGTTTTTAAGTCTTCTTCCATGACGCTTAGTTCGATTTCGGCGTTGCGGCGTTTTTCTTTTCCTTCTTTTTGGATACGTAGTGTTTCTTGGATGGTTTCAACTAAGTCGTTTTGTGTTTTTTGTAATGTCTCAATATCGACAATACCACGTTCATTTTCCTCAGCTGTTTCAATGGCAGAAATTTTTAACATTTCTGAGTTCTTCGTTAACAAATCATTTGTTGTTTGAGAAACTTGACGTTGCGCTGTTACGGCATCTTTTTGTCTTAATAAAGTTAAAGCAATCGCTACTTGGTTTTTCCATAAAGGAATCGCTGTATTGATTGATGCTTGAATTTTTTCAGCCAATGCTTGATTGGTATTTTGAATCAAGCGAATTTGTGGTGCTTGTTGAATCGTAATTTGACGCGCTAATTTTAAGTCATACGTTCTCTTTTCAAGGCGATCAACGAATTGATTTAAATCATTAACGATTTGAGCGTCCATTTGATCTCCAGTGCTTTCTGCCTTTTTCATGGCTTCTGGAATCGTTACAAGGTTTAAGTCATCAATTTTTACTTCACCTGCAGCAATATAAATATTTAAGGCATCGAAGTAATCTTTATTTTTATTATAAAGTTGTTCTAACATTAAGTTATCTTGGAGTAAGCCGTTTTTCTCTTTATCAAGTTTCACGGCAATCTTGTCAATTTGAGCCCCAATTTTTTGGTATTTAGCAGTCACTTCATAAACGGATTGTTTCACTTTACCAAACATTTTTTTGAAAATATTACTATCACGAGCTTCTAGTTCACTAGGGCTTGCTTCGTTTAAGCGATACATTAATTCTGTTAAAGAATCTCCCATAGGACCGATATCTTGCGCTTGGACGTGATTTAACATAGTGTGAGAGAACTCACCTAATTTTTGTTGAGCGGCAACCCCGTAGCTAAGAACAGCTTGGCTATCTGTTGCGTCAATTTGAGCAGCTAATTCACGAGCTTGTCTTTGACGGTCTTCTGGTAATTTATCAATCACCTTTATTGCAGCAGATGTGTTAGTTTGTAATTTTTCTTCAACGGTTGCGAGTTTTGAAGCGTCTGGTGCTTCAAAAGGATTACTTAGTAAGTCATCTAATGTATTAGAGACAGGGGATACATCTTTTAAGTCAGTTGGTTTTAATTCGTCAGTCATTTATTATATCTCCTCTTCTTGTTTGTATGAGTCATAAACTTTTTCTCGGTCAATATTTTGTTTGGCGATTGAAATTTCTACATCTAAATCTTCCAAATCATCATTAACGAAATCAGCGTAGTCTTTTACGATTAATTGTGAAACCTCTTCAATGGCTGTGGCGCTTTGAGTCAAAGCATCAAAGGTATCTTTGTTTTTTAACTCATGGTTATTGATTTCTACATACTTATTTGTTAATTCTACTAAGTTTGGTAGGTGATTGTAAAGGAAACGATCACATAAATGAAGTTTTCTAGGTTCTTTCACAATCTCTTTAAACATCGCTTTAGATGCTTTTAATGTATCGTATCTTAAATTGATTGCTTTTAGTTTAGCAACTTGATTCATGTTGTCTTCAAGTGTTTTAATTTGTTTTTTTGTTTCTGCCATCGTATCTCTAAAGAAGACGATTTCTTTGTTGGTCATTCCTAAGCTTTCGTAATGAGCTTCTTTTTCACGTGAAAGGTTTGGCATTCTGTCTTTTGACTTATTCGAACGATTACCAGATAAGGCTCTAAAAATATTAAAAATCGCCCAAAGTAATGCCATAAACAGAACAATTGAGAAGATAGTATTAATAAAGCCACCACCTACATGAACAACTAGTCCAACTGGTATTAATACGATGATGAGTAAAATAGACTTCCATAATGATGCGTTTTTTGTTTTCATACGAATCCACTCCTAAATGTTTTATCAAACATATTTGATCTTAAAAACATTTTATCATAGTGAACTGAAATAGATATCAGTCTATGGATTGATTTATTTTTTTTTAAGAATTAGCTAAAATAAGGTAACAATTAATAGGAAGTTTGTTGAAAACAACGCCCGTTAAAGGTATGATATGCTTAATATTAAAGATATTCAAGGAGAAAATAATGAAAGATCAATTTGAAGAAAAAACAATTAAACGTGAAATTTTGTATGAAGGAAAGATTATTGATGTTGTTCTAGATGATGTTTTACTACCAAATGGGAAAACATCTAAGCGAGAATTAGTCTTCCATAATGGAGCTGTCGCGATAATTGCGATTACACCAGAAAATAAAATGATATTAGTTAAACAATATCGTAAAGCTGTTGAAAAAAGTATTTTAGAAATTCCAGCAGGAAAGATTGAAAAGGACGAAACGGTTCCAATGGAGACAGCTAAAAGAGAATTAGAAGAAGAAACTGGCTATCAAGCAAAAGAAATAAAAGAAATTGCTAAATTTATTTCTTCTCCTGGTTTTTCTAATGAGTGGTTATATTTATATGAGGCTAAAGACTTAGTTAAAGTTGAAAACCCATTACCGCAAGATGAGGACGAATTTTTAGAGCTAATGGAATTAAGCTTAGATGAAGCCAAAGAAAAAATTGTGACTGGCGAAATTTGTGATGCCAAAACATTATATGCTATCCTATACTGGGAAGCACAAAGTAAGTAAGGAGTTTAACATGTTTAGAAAAAATAAAGAATCAAATGTGGATGATTCTCCGCAGAAGAAAAACGAGGATCAGATTTTAACAAGAAGTCGTGTTAGGGAGATTAATCAAAATAAAAAGCGTAATACATGGTTAAATAAAGCCATTGTGATTGTGGCAATTCTTTTAGCCATCACGATTTACGCTGTACTTAAACTTTAATAATCTAGGGGAGTGTCTTTTTTGAAAATAGGAATTATTGGTGCAATGGAGCAAGAAGTTAAAATTTTAGCAAGTGAATTAACAGAAATGACTACATGGGAAGAAGCAGGAGCAAGCTTTTATTCAGGTAAATTAGGTCAACATGAAGTTGTTCTAACAAGATCTGGAATCGGTAAAACATTAGCAGCTGTGACAACAACCCTTTTAATTAGTCATTATGATGTGGATGTTGTGATTAATACAGGATCAGCTGGTGGGATTGGTGAAGGATTAGCAATTGGAGATTTAGTTATTTCTGATAAAGTTGCCTATTCAGATGTGGATGTGACAGCTTTTGGTTACGAATACGGTCAAATGGCACAAATGCCTTTGTATTATGAAGCAGATAAAAAATTAGTTGAGTTGGCAATGGAAGCTTCAAGTAGTGCGATGTTAAATACACGTGTTGGTTTGATTGTTTCAGGAGACACATTTGTCAGCAGTGACAAGCAAATTCAAGATATTAAGTCTCATTTTCCAGATTGTTTAGCTAACGAAATGGAAGGGGCAGCAATTGCTCATGTTGCGTATCAATACAAAAAACCATTTGTTGTTATTCGTGCCATGAGTGATGTTGGTGACGAGAATGCTAGCGTGAATTTTGATGAGTTTATCATAGAAGCAGGAGAAAAATCAGCGAAGATGGTTTTAGCTTTAATTGCTGAAATAAAATAGTCAGGAGATGAGTTCATGGAAGCTTTATTATCCATTGATTATACCTATGATTTTGTCGCAGATGATGGGAAATTAACGACAGGTAAAGTTGGACAAGCAATTGAGAAGAAGCTAGTTGCTTTAACAAAAGAGTTTATTGATAATGATGAATTCGTGGTTTTTGCGATTGATGGACATGATCCAACTGACAACTATCATCCAGAAAACAATTTGTTTCCACCTCATAATGTGATGGGAACTTCAGGAAGAGATTTATATGGCTCTTTAGCAGATTTGTACGAAGAAAAGATAAATGCTGACAATGTTTACTGGTTAGATAAGCGCCATTATTCAGCTTTTAGTGGAACGGACTTAGACATTCGTTTACGTGAGCGAAAGATTACTAAAATCCATCTTACAGGTGTTTGTACGGATATCTGTGTCCTTCACACAGCAGTGGATGCTTATAACTTAGGGTATGAGATTGTCATTCATGAATCTTGTGTTCAAAGTTTTGATGAAGAAGGCCATAAATGGGCGTTGAGACATTTTAAAAATACATTAGGTGCAGAGATAAGATAAGAGTAAAGAGCAGTTGACGTTGGTTGTCGACTGCTCTTTACTCTATATTCAGTTGCTTGGATCTAGGCGCCTTTTTCATCACTTTGTGTAGTTCGGATTCAAAAGGCAGCTCCTGCGACAACTTCAAAAAATAAAATTAATTCCAAAAGCGTGAATTATTTTTATTTTCTTCCAGTTGCTTGGATCTAAGCGCCTTTTTCATCACGTTATATATTAAATAACTGTATTAATACGAGTGCTAATCCGATTTGAATGACTCCTACTAGTAAGGCATAGATTAAGAAGCGGATACCTTCTTTGAAGAATTTCGCGAAATCTAGTCTTAAACCAATAGCAGCTAAAGCGGTAATTTCAAACCAACCGCTGACTTGATGAGCGATTGTGCTGATGCTTTCAGGGAGAGGAATCAAACTATTGATGGTACAAAAAGTTAAAAAGCCAATAATATACCAAGGAAGTGGCAATTTCTTTTTCGTTCTAGTTTCTACGTATTCAGTATTAGAAGTAGTTATACGATCCTTCTCAGTAAATTTAGAAAAAGCAAAGACAACGACAACTAAAAGAATAATTCGCATAATTTTGAAAAGTGTTGCGTATTCAACGACTTCGGGACTGACCATACTGGCACTAGCCACAACTTGTCCAACTGATTGAAGGGTTCCACCGATGAGTGCACTTTTAGTTAAGACATCTGAATAAAGTCCTGTAGCAATTACAGGAAGGAGTAGCATGAGAACTGTTCCAAGTAAGTTGACTAAAGTAATAATCTGTCCTTTTTCTTCATCGTTTGCTTCAATTTCAGGAGCAATGGCACCGATGGCAGATGAGCCACACACGGCATTTCCACCAGCCATCAGTAAGCTCATTTTCTTTGAGAATTTCATTTTTTTACCTAATAAGTAAACAGCGAAAATCGTTCCTGTCATTTGTAAGACAATAAACCCAATTCCGTTAAATCCCATATGAGCAATGGTTTGAAAGGTTACTGTCGTTCCTAAAAGGACAATGGATAATTCTAACAACAAACTTTCAGCCAATTTGGTTCCTTTGCTTAAAAATGGTTGTTTGAAAAAAGTATTTCCCAGTAAGATACCAAGTAAAATGGCAATCGTTGCTGCTCCAATTGTTGGCAACCAAATGGCAATCACTTTACTAATTGCTGCGACAATGAAGGATAAAATAAGTCCAGGTCCTATATTTTTGAATCTTTCCATATAATATTTCACACTCTCTTTTTATTTAATAAAAAAAGTATAACCTTTCTTTTTACATTTGAGAAATATATAGTTAGAATATTAATTATAAGAAAAACTAATAATAGGTGATGAGATGTTCAAATTATTAATAACATTTAAAAAAGCATATGAGACGAGAAATTTTTCAAAAGCAGCAGAGATTTTGTTTATTTCTCAACCCGCAGTCTCTAATCAGATTAAGCAATTAGAAGAAGAATTAGACTGTGTATTGTTTAGAAGAAAAGGTAAGCAAGAGATGGCACCAACTGAATCAGCAGATATTTTGTATCAACGATTGTTAGATTTGACGGATGATTGGCAAGAAACAGTGAAGTTAGTCAAGACAACAGAAGAAGCAAAGAAGGTTTGTAAAATCAGTGCTTCAAATACTTTTTCAATTTATTACTTACCTGATTTAATAAAAGAGTTAATGAACCAGTTTCCGAATGTGATTTTTGAGTTAGACATGAAAAATTCAGAAGAAGTCTTAGAAAGTTTAGAAAAACATCAAGTGGATTTTGGTTTCATTGAAAAGCCAATTGTGACTGAGGGTGTTACTCGGACTAGGATAGAAAAAGATGAACTTGTGATCGCTGGGGATTTATCCAGTGATTTATGGTTGAGCCGTGAAGCGACATCTGGTGTTTTTCATTATATGGAAAACTATTTATCCGCAGAAAATATTAAACCAGAACGGTTCTATGTGAAGAATAATGAGATGATAGTAAAGTTATTAGAATCAGGTATTGGGAAGAGTTTGATTTCCAAACGAGCAGTTACAGATAAACTCTCATTTGAAACGTTGGGAAAAGGGTACTTCCGTTATTTTTATTTTTTAAAGAAAAATGATATGGCAGATGTAGAATTAAAAAAAATAGCGAAAGCAATTGAGTTGTTTTATGAGAATAAACAGTGAAAAATAGGGGGAAGATGAGTTTGGAAAAACCAATTTTATTAGTATCTGTACCGATAACTGAGATGCAATTAGAAGAATTAAGCCAAAAAGCAGTCGATTATCAAGTTGTTAAAGTTTTAGATTTACAGAGTGATATAAGTAAAATTGAAATTATGTATGGTTGGGATAAAAGAATAGGAGAAGAGATTCTTTTATCCCAAAATAGTCAGTTAAAATGGGTACAAGCACAATCGGCTGGTGTGGATCATATCGATGTTAAAGAGTTAGAAAAACGTGATGTTATCCTGACCAATGCTAGTGGTGTTCATGGAAATCAAATGAGTGAATCAATCTTAGGAATGATTTTTGCTCACACAAGAAACATTAAAGAAGCTGTACTGAACCAAGAAAAGTCAGCATGGGTGAAACCAGATGGAGCATCTGATTTATTTGGCAAGACAGTAATGATCGTTGGAACAGGACATATTGGTGAACGCTTAGCTGAAATACTAAGAGTTTTTGGAACGAATATCATTGGTGTCAATCGAAGTGGTCGAGAGATTCCTGGATTTGAAGAAATTTTAAAACAAGGAGAAATTTCTCAAAAGATAAGCGAAGCGGATATTATTGTCAATTTGTTACCAGATACGGAGGAAACTCATTATTTCTTTTCAGATAAGTTATTTAAAGAGATGAAAGATGGTGTGATTTTTATTAATGCTGGTCGTGGTGGCACAGTTAATACAGAGGCTTTAATTGAATCTTGTCAAAATGATAAAATTGCTTTTGCCGGTCTAGATGTCTTTGAAACAGAGCCCTTACCAAGTGAAAGTCCTCTTTGGAAATTAGATAATGTATTGATTACACCTCACACTTCAGGGATGTCAGATCAATATTATCAACGACTATTCCCGATATTTGTAACTAATTTATCAGAGTTTATCTTAAAAGGTAAAGTTGTACAAAATCAAATTAGATAGAAAAAAGACGATTCACATCCGATTAATTGGAGGGAATCGTCTTTTTAGTTTCTTCCAGTTAATCAGAGCAGAACGATTTTTTATTCACGCTTATATAAATTTAACACAGACTACTTCTGGGGCGAATACATCTTTTTGTAATAATGATAATTCACCGGTTGTTTCGTTTCTTTCGAATAATGTTAGGTTATCTGTGTTTTGATTAGCTAGTACAACAAATTTTTGGTCTGGTGTGATGTCGAAATCTCTTGGAAAATCACCTTCCACTGAAATTAATTGGATTAATTCAATCGTCAAGCCTTCTTCTGATACTTTGTAAACAGCAAGTGAGTTATGACCACGGTTTGAAGCATAAAGGAATTTTCCGTCTTTAGAAATACGAATCGCAGCACCACCATTAAAATCAGAAAAGCCTTCTGGTAAAGTTGAAATAACTTGTTTTTCAGTGAAGATACCAGTTGTTTCATCATATGCTAAAACAACGATTTCACTTGATAATTCACCAAATAAATAAGCAACTTTATTGTTTGGATGGAAAACTAAATGACGAGGTCCAGTACCAGGATTTGCTTTGAAAGTCGCGACTTCTGTTAAATTTCCTTCATTTGAAACATCATAAGTATAAACGGTGTCATTTCCTAAATCACACGCTACTAAGCGGTTATCAGGTGTTAAATCAGCGTAGTGAGCATGTGGTCCAGTTTGGTTTTCATGAGGACCGCTACCTTCATGTTGGATATGGTCAGCTAATGTGATTGAGCCGTTCTCATTAATTTTGTACGATGTTAAAAAACCTTGATGATAATTAGCACCAAAAACTAATCCTCTAACTTCATCAACTGCTACGTAGCAAGGAGGAGCACCTTCTTCGGTAACACGGTTTAAAAATGTGTATGTTCCGTCGGCTTCTTTTTTATAAGCAGCAACGCCACCTAAATCGCCATCTTTAGAGACAGCAAAGAGTTTTTCGTCTGTTGTTGTATCTAAAAATGTTGGATTGTCTTCCTTAATAAGTGAAGTTAAATTAACTAACTCTTTCTTTGTAGTGTCTAGGTCGATTGTATAAATCCCTTGACTTGTTTTTCTAGTATATGAGCCTAAAAGTATTTTTTGCATGTTTATGTACACCCTTTCCTTATTATCATCAAAATTATAACATAATAAAATAAATTAAGAAAAAAAGCGTACCTATTGGTCAGATAAAAAGTTTTAAAGATAAAGTTATGCTATACTTATTTAGAATTGAAATATATAAAAGAGGTGTAAAAAATGATGCAATCAGTCGTAAAGTCAATTGGAGCAGAAGCGATTAATAAAGAAGAACCTTTATTAATATTATTTGATACGAGTGCCACAGAATCATTAAAAAAACATGCGGTGATTCAAGAATTTAGTGAAGAAGCAATTAACGAGATTAAAGTGGGAGATACACTGCGCTTTGATGATCAGGAATACAAAATTACTCAAGTAGGGCCTGTTGCTAATCAATATTTAAAAGAAATGGGACACGTCTCAATTGTTTTTAAAGAAATTGGAACAGAAGATCAATTAGCCAACGCCTTGTATGTTGAACCTTTTGAATTACCTGTCATTAAAGAGGGTACAACCATTACTTATGGTTAATGTAAAAGGAGTTGAGTTTGATGCATTCAGAAAATGAAAAAAAAGGCACTTGGTTTCAGCGTTGGTTTTTAAATAATCAAGCAGTGACAGCCCTTTTAATTGTACTACTATGTTTATTAATCATTTTAACCTTTACTAAAGTCTCACCTTTATTTGAGCCAATCACGCAATTTATTGGGATTGTGAGCTTGCCAATTATTATCACGGGGTTACTTTACTATATTTTAAATCCTGTGGTTAATTTTATGGAGAAAAAAGGAATTAATCGTAACTTAGGGATTTCGCTCTTATTTGTAGGGATTTTAGGGTTAATCGTTTGGGGAATTATCATCTTAATTCCTAAATTAGAACATCAAACAAGTAGCTTTTTAAAAGAGTGGCCAACTTATTGGCAAACCATTGAAGTGAAGACCACAGAATTCTTTAATGCACCTATTTTTGATAAATTTAGCGAACAAATAGAAAGTGCGATTAATGAGTTTTTTGCCTCAATTAATACAATAGCAAAGACGGTTTCTAAAAATGCTTTTACTGGTATTGGTAATGTGGTGGGAGCTGTGGCAAATATTTTAGTGACAGTTTTGACAGTTCCATTCATTCTTTTCTATCTACTTAAAGATGGAAAAAAACTATCACCTTATGTGACACAATTTTTACCAACTAAGATGAGGAAACCAACTGTTAATGTTTTACAAGATATTAACAAACAATTGTCTTCTTACGTAAGAGGGCAAGTAACAGTTGCTTTTGCAGTTGCGGTGATGTTTATTATTGGTTTCTCAATTATTGGATTAAAATATAGTGTGGCATTAGGGATTTTAGCAGGTTTTTTAAATCTAATACCTTATGTTGGTTCAGCGTTAGCAACGATTCCAGCGATTATTTTAGCCTTAGTTGATGGTCCTAAAATGTTAGTTGCGGTAATCATTGTCTTTATCTTAGAACAAACCATTGAAGGGAAATTCGTTTCACCTTTAGTTTTAGGTAGTCAGTTAGAAATCCATCCAGTAACAATCATTTTTGTTTTACTTTCTGCTGGAAAAATTTATGGTGTGATGGGCGTTATTTTAGGAATCCCTGCTTATGCAGCCTTAAAAGTAATCATTACCCATTTATTTACGTGGTACAAAGAAGTTTCAGGTCTTTATGACGAGGATATACAAAAAGATGACGTCCCAAGTTAAGGGAGGTCATCTTTTCTTTAATATAGAATAAGTTCAGTTGCTAGGAGCTAAGCGCCATTTTCACCACTTTTGTTAGTCTGGGTTCAAAAGGCAACTCCTGCAGCAACTTCAGAAACTAAAATCAATTCGAAAAGCGTGAATTATTTTTATTTTCTTCCAGTTGCTTGGAGTTAGACGCCTTTTTCACCACGCTGAGTAGTCCGGGTTCAAAAGGCAACTCCTGCGGCAACTTCAGAAACTAAAATCAATTCGAAAAGCGTGAATTATTTTTATTTTCTTCCAGTTGCTTGGAGTTAGACGCCTTTTTCACCACGCTGAGTAGTCCGGGTTCAAAAGGCAACTCCTGCGGCAACTTCAGAAAATAAAATCAATTCGAAAAGCGTGAATTATTTTTTATTTTTCCAGTTGCTTGGAGCTAGACGCCTTTTTCACCACTTTAATTAAAATACTTTAGCTAATTTTACTGCTTCTTCTTTTGCTGCTGCAATGATTGTTTCAGCGTTTTCTGGTTGGTGATCCACACCTTCGATGAAGATGTGATTAATATCAGTTACCCCCATAAAACCGAAAATTGTTTTTATATACTGTGTTGCAGGGTCGCTTCCGTGGAAAGAACCGCCATTTGATTGGATATGTAATAATTTCTTGTCTGTCGCAAGTCCAACTGGGCCAGTTTCAGAATATTTAAAGGTTTTACCTTTAACAACGACTGTATCAATCCATGCTTTTAAGCGTGTTGGAATATTTAAATTCCACAAAGCATTGGCGATAACAATTTTATCAGCATTAACAAATTGTTCTGTTAATTCGTTAAAACGTGTTAATTTGGCTGATTCTTCTGCGCTTAATTCTTGGTTACTTGCAGCTTTTCCCCAAGCTTCAAATAAGGCTTTGTCAATTTCAGGAATTTCTTCTTCGAAAATATCAAGAATTGTTACTTGGCTTTCTGGTTGGTTTTCCTTATATGATGAAACAAACGTATCCAAAATAGCTAATGAGCGTGACTCTGTAGCTGTTAATGGATGTGCTTTAATAACTAAAAGATTAGACATAATTTCCCTCCGACTTATTTATTGTTAGTCCGTAAACACTATAACGACAAATTAAAAAAAAGTAAAGTAACTTTCAGATAATTTTGTTTTTTTGACTCTAGATAATGCTTTTTTTCTAAAATTACAGTATACTATCATAGGATAAGAAGGGGAGTAGAAGAAGTGGCACAACTTTTTTTTAAGCATGGCGCAATGAATAGTGGAAAGACAATTGAAATTTTAAAAGTTGCCCATAACTATGAAGAGCAGAATAAACCTGTTGTTTTAATGACAAGTGGTTTAGATACGCGAGATGAAGTTGGAGTTGTCTCTAGTCGAATCGGCTTAAAAAGAGACGCAATTCCTATTTTCCATGAGACGGATATTTATGATAAAATAGCTTCATTACCTTTTAAACCATACTGTATTTTAGTAGATGAGTCTCAGTTTCTAGAAAAGCATCACGTGATTGCTTTTGCAAAAGTTGTGGACGAACTAGGTATTCCGGTGATGGCGTTTGGATTAAAAAATGATTTCAAAAATGAATTGTTTGAAGGATCCAAATATTTATTACTATATGCAGATAAAATAGAAGAATTAAAAACCATTTGCTGGTTCTGTCATAAAAAAGCAACGATGAATTTACGTATGAATGACAACCACCCTGTTTATACAGGAGAGCAAATCCAAATTGGCGGAAATGAAAGTTATTTCCCAGTTTGTCGTAAGCATTATTTAAATCCACCAACAATAGACCGCTAAAAACGAGTCTGATGAGAATAAGCATCTAAGAAAGGAAGAATTAAATGTTCGATCAATTACAATCTTTAGAAGATCGTTATGAAGAATTAGGGGAATTATTAAGTGACCCAGAAGTTGTTAGCGATACAAAACGTTTTATGGCATTATCAAAAGAGGAAGCAGGCACGAGAGAAACAGTTGCTGTTTACCGCCGCTATAAAGAAGTTATCCAAGGAATTAAGGATTCGGAAGAATTACTTGGTGAAAAATTAGATGATGAGTTACAAGAATTAGCAAAAGAAGAATTATATGAATACAAAGCAGAAAAAGATGAATTAGAAGAACAAATTAAAATTTTATTATTACCAAAAGATCCTAACGATGATAAAAACATTATCATGGAAATCCGCGGAGCAGCTGGTGGAGATGAAGCAGCACTATTTGCTGGTGACTTATTTGAAATGTACCAAAGTTACGCTGCTGCCCAAGGTTGGAAATTTGAAGTTATGGATGCCAATATTACTGATATTGGTGGTTATAAAGAAGTAACAATCATGATTTCAGGTACAAGCGTCTTCTCTAAACTTAAATATGAGAGTGGTGCTCACCGTGTTCAACGTGTTCCTTCAACAGAATCACAAGGTCGTGTTCATACATCAACAGCAACAGTTGTCGTTTTACCGGAAGCAGAAGAAGTAGAATTAGATTTAGCAGAAAAAGATATTCGTGTGGATATTTACCATGCCTCAGGAGCTGGTGGACAACATGTCAACAAAACGGCATCAGCTGTTCGTTTGACACATATTCCAACAGGGATTGCTGTTGCGATGCAAGATGAGCGTTCTCAACTTAAAAACAGAGAAAAAGCAATGAAAGTCTTACGTGCTAGAGTATTCGACCAAATGATCCAAGAAAGTCAAAGTGAATATGATGCGACCCGTAAATCAGCTGTAGGAACAGGAGATCGTTCAGAGCGTATTAGAACGTATAACTTCCCACAAAACCGTGTGACAGATCACCGCATTGGTTTAACGATTCAAAAACTAGATCAAATTTTAGCCGGTAAAGTGGATGAAATTATTGATTCTTTAATTATCTATGATCAAACAGAACAGTTGGAAAAATTAAATGGTTAATCAACCAACTACTTATTTTGAAGTCCTTAAATGGGCTTCTTCTTTTTTAGAGGAAAAAAACTGTGAAAAATATATAGCAGAGTATCTTTTGTTAGAAAAAAAAGAGTGGTCTAAAACGGATTTGTTGCTTCATTTTAAACAAGAGATGCCAGAGAAAGAGCGTGCTGCTTATGAAGAGGATATTTCAAAAATTATCGCACACCAACCCGTTCAATATTTAATCGGTTCTTGTGAGTTTTACGGACGACGTTTTAAAGTGACAGAAGATACCTTAATTCCCAGACCAGAAACCGAAGAATTAGTTGATTTAATCATTAAAGAGAATAGAGATAATCCTAAAACGGTGGTTGATATAGGGACAGGAACAGGTGCTATAGGTTTATCACTTAAATTAGAAGTTCCAAGGTGGGGAATCAGTTGTTTAGATATTTCAAAAGAGGCGCTCCTAGTTGCTAAAGAAAATGCAAACCATTTAGAAGCAAGTGTAGATTTTCTTGAAAGTGATGTGTTAAGCAATTGGAATAAGGATCAAGAAATTGATATTATCGTCTCTAATCCACCTTATATAAGCTACAATGAGTGGGAAAAAATGGACGTTTCTGTCAGAGAACATGAACCAAAATTAGCCCTTTTTGCTGAGAATAATGGTTTGGCTATTTATGAAAAAATTGCTAAAGAAGCTAAAGAAGTTCTAAAAAAAGAGGGTAAGATTTATTTAGAGATTGGTTACTTACAAGGTGAGGTAGTTAAAAATATTTTTAAAGAGCAGTTTCCAGATAAACACATAGAAGTAATAAAAGATATGAATCAAATGGATCGAATAATCAAAGTGATATAAAGGAAGTGTAAATGATGGAGACGAAAATAATCCATCCAGAACAAATTGAAGAAGCAGTCGAAGCTATTAAGAAGGGTGAACTTATCTCATTCCCAACCGAAACAGTGTATGGACTAGGTGCAGATGCAACTAATGAAAAGGCTGTTAAACAGGTATATCAAGCAAAAGGTCGTCCAAGTGATAATCCCTTAATCGTTCATATATCGAAAGTGGAACAGGTCTTGAATTTTACAAATGAATTCTCTGAAACGGCTCAGAAATTGGCAGATGCATTTTGGCCAGGACCACTAACATTAATTTTTGATTTGAAAAATAAAGAGGTTTTACCTAGTGCTGTCACAGGCGGTTTAACAACAGCAGCTTTTCGGATGCCAAATAATGAGTTAACGTTATCTTTAATTGAAAAATCAGGAAAAGTCTTAGTTGGACCTAGTGCGAACACATCAGGTCTCCCAAGTCCAACAACAGCGCAACATGTGTATCATGACTTAGTTGGTAAAATTTATGGTGTATTAGATGGTGGGGCATGTCAAGTAGGTGTTGAATCAACGGTTTTAGATTTAACGAGTGAGGTTCCCACCATTTTAAGACCTGGTGCCATTACGTTACAACAAATTCAAACAGTTATCGGGAATGTCCAAATCGACCAACACATTATGAGCGAAAAAGAAGCACCTAAAGCACCTGGCATGAAATATAAACACTATTCACCAGAAACGCCAGTCATGATGATTGATAAAGAAAATAAGGATTGGCAAGAAGCGATTGATTGGTATTTAGGGCAGAAAAAAAGGGTTGGTATTTTAGCTAATGATGAAATTATTTCAAAATTAATAGGTTATCAAGAGAGTTTTTCTCTGTCTAAAACAAGAGACATTTCAGAAGCGATGCGTCATTTATTTGCTGGATTAAGAGCTCTTGATACAAAAGAGAAGAATTTAGATATTATTTTAGCAGAGAGTTATGAAGAAAAAGACGAAGGTTTAGCCTATATGAACCGATTAAAGAAAGCTTCTAATCAAAAAAAATATCAAAAATAGCAAATTCTGTGATACAATGTATGTAAATAATGAATGTGAGGTGCTTTTATTAATGGATTATAAAAAATCAGATGCGGTCCTATGGGATGCTATCGAAAATGAGCAAAATCGTCAAGAGAACACAATTGAGTTGATTGCATCGGAGAATTTTGTCTCAGAAGCAGTCATGGCAGCACAAGGTAGTGTTTTAACAAACAAATATGCTGAAGGATATCCAGGCAGACGTTATTATGGCGGATGTGAATTTGTAGATGTCGTCGAAAATTTAGCGATTGATCGTGTGTGTGATTTATTTGATGCTAAATTTGCCAATGTTCAACCTCACTCTGGTTCTCAAGCGAACACAGCGGCTTATTTGTCACTTGTTCAACCAGGAGACACAATTATGGGAATGGATTTAACTGCAGGTGGTCATTTAACACATGGTTCAGCGGTTAACTTTAGTGGAAAAACATACAATTTTGTTTCTTATGGTGTCGATCCTGTGACTGAAGTCATTGATTATGAAGTTGTTAAAATTTTAGCAAGAAAGCACCAGCCAAAACTAATCGTAGCTGGAGCAAGTGCTTATTCAAGAGAAATAGATTTTAAACGTTTTAGAGAAATAGCTGATAGCGTGGGTGCTAAATTAATGGTAGATATGGCTCATATTGCGGGCCTTATTGCAACTGGTTTACATCAAAACCCAATGCACTATGCAGACGTTGTAACATCAACAACACATAAAACATTAAGAGGACCACGTGGTGGTGTTATCTTAACAAATGATGCTGATTTAGCTAAAAAAATTAATAGTAATATTTTCCCAGGAATTCAAGGTGGACCGCTAGAGCATGTGATTGCTGGTAAAGCAGTAGCATTCAGAGAAGCTTTATTACCTGAGTTTAAAGAATACAGTGAGCAAGTTGTAAGCAACGCTAAAGTTATGGCTCGCGTAATCAATCAATCAACAGGCCCAAGATTAATTAGTGGTGACACTGATAATCACTTGTTATTAATTGATGTGACTGGCTTTGGCTTAACTGGAAAACAAGCAGAAGCTATTTTAGATAGCGTGCATATTACCGTGAACAAAAACACGATTCCCTTTGAAAGCCGTAGTCCGTTTGAAACGAGTGGTATTCGTATTGGAACACCAGCGATTACATCTCGTGGCTTTAAAGAGAGCGGCGCACAAAAAATCGCTGAATTAATTGTGGAAGCACTGACTCACTTTGAAAATGAAGCTGAATTAACACGCATTAAAGCAGATGTAGCTGAGTTATTAACAGAACATCCACTATATAAATAAAATTTTTTAGGTAATTGACTAGTCAATTACCTTTTTTTCGGATACAATAGATAAGAATAAATTTTAAAGGAGAATCGCGATATGGGAAAATTTCAAGTTATTGATCATCCGCTAATTCAACACAAATTAACAATTATTAGAGAAAAAAATTGTGGGACTAAAGTTTTTCGTGAAGTAGTCGATGAGATTGCTATGTTAATGGCTTATGAGGTATCTCGTGATATGCCTTTAGAGGATATTGAGATTGAAACACCAATTGGGACATCAATTCAAAAAACTTTATCAGGTAAAAAAGTGGCGATTGTACCGATTTTAAGAGCGGGTATTGGTATGGTAGACGGCATGTTACAATTAATTCCAGCTGCTAAAGTTGGACACGTTGGTTTATACCGTGACGAAGAAACGTTAGAACCAGTGGAGTACTTTGTTAAATTACCAGCTGACATTGCTGAACGTCAATTATTCGTTGTTGATCCAATGCTAGCAACGGGTGGATCTGCTATTATGGCAATCGACTTACTTAAAAAACGTGGCGCAACAAACATTAAATTTGTTTGTCTTGTAGCTGCTCCAGAGGGAATTAAAGCACTTCAAGATGCTCATCCTGATGTTGATATCTATACGGCAGGTTTAGATGAAAAATTAAATGAAGCTGGCTACATCGTTCCTGGTCTAGGAGACGCTGGTGACCGTTTATTTGGTACTAAGTAAACAAATAGGTTCAAAATATAGGGAGAGTCTGACGGTTTTAAGTCAGCTCTTTTTATTTTAGGGGATAAACAATGAAAAGACATCTAACAATTTTATCTGTTTTTGCTTTATTGATAGGTGGGGTTAGCTTCTTACTAATCAAAGAATACGAAAAAACAGATAAAAATAATACAAAAGACAAACAAACAGAAACAAGTGAGACAGAAAAAGAAGTTAAAGAAGAGAAGAAAACAGTTGATGAAGAAATTGCGGATTATGTGAATCAACTCTCTTCAGCTGAAAAAGTGGGACAACTCTTTCTAATCAGCGTACCTGAAGAAAACACCTTGTCTGATATTGAGAAGTACAATCCAAGTGGCGTTGTATTATTTGGTCGAGATATCGAAAAAGAAACCAAAACAAGTTTAACTGATAAAATTAGTGGGTTTCAAAAAGAAAGTCATATTCCGCTCTTGGTTGCTAGCGATGAAGAAGGTGGTACAGTAACACGTGTGAGCCAGAATAGAGAAATAGTTGAAACTCCTTTCAAATCACCTCAAGAGATTTATAAAGAAAGTGGGATAGACGGTCTGAAGAAAGAAACAAAAGAACGTTCGGAGTTACTGAAATCTCTAGGAATCAATCTTAACTTAGCGCCTGTAGCAGATGTTTCTACTGAGAAAGATAGTTTTATTTTTGAGCGTAGCATGGGAATGGATGCTAAAGAGACCAGTCAAGTGATAACTGAGATGATTAAGGTAATGAATGAAGTTAAGATTGGTAATTCCTTGAAACATTTTCCTGGGTACGGGGATAACAAAGATTCTCACACAGAAATAGTCTACGATGAGAGAAAAGTATCTGACCTAAAGAAAAATGATTGGTTACCATTTGAAGCAGGAATTGAGGCAGGTGCTGGCAGCGTATTGATATCTCATAATATTTTGAAAGATTTAGATGATAAAAAGCCTGCTTCCTTATCAAAACCAGTTCATGATGCTTTGAGAAACGATTTGAAATTTTCAGGCGTCATCATAACAGATGATATGGACATGAAAGGTTTAACAGAGTTTACTTCACAAAAAGAGGGGGCTTTGGAAGCTATCATGGCAGGAAATGATTTAGTGATGACTTCTCATTACCAAGAACAAATTCCTTTTATTTTGGAAGAAATGACTAAAAATGAGGAATTAAAAAAACGGGTAGATGAATCAGCGACTCGTGTGATTAAATGGAAGTACGAACTTGGATTGCTTTCTTTTCCATAAGAGTTTGATATACTAATTAAGAAAGTGAGTGAGTATTTGATGTTAAGCATAAAAGAATTTTTAAAAGCTGATTTAACAACTGTCTCAAACTTGTTATTAACTAATTATAGAAAAATTGGTTTATCAGACCATGAATTTTTGTTTTATCTACAATTATTGAAGTACCAACAAGAGGGAAATTATTTTCCAGAATTAGGGGAGATTTCAGAGGTCATGATGATCTCTGTCGAGGACTTGTATTCTTTACTTCAATCATTAAATGATAAAGGGATAATACGTATAGAAACCTTAACAAATAATCAAGGTCAAACAGAGGATCGCTATGACTTGACCTTGATTTTTGATAAATTAGCTAACTATTTAGAACAACAAGAAGTCAAAGTTGCTGAGGTCCAAAGTGAAAATAAAATCAGCAATTTATTTCAAACCTTTGAAATTGAATTTGGAAGACCTTTGTCACCAATTGAATACGAAACGATTCAAAGTTGGTTAAATCAAGATAAGTATGAAGTTGAATTAATCGAGCTTGCTTTAAGAGAAGCGGTGTTAAATCAAGCATACAGTTTGAAATACATTGACCGAATTTTACTATCATGGGAGAGAAAGAACTTAAAATCTAAGCAACAAGTACAGCAAGATCAAAAGAAAAGAATGTCCCAAATCGAAGCTCAAAGTGAGTCAAGCAGTGAAGAGGAGCTACCTTTTGTGCCACTTCATAATTGGTTAAATCCCAATCAATCTTAGGTAGGTGAGAAAATGTTATCAGGAAAAAAAACGGTGGAAGCATTAGATAGAATGGAAGTGATGTTTCCAGATGCAAAAGGTGAACTGGATCATGAGTCCCCTTTTCAGTATTTAATTGCAGTGATTTTAAGCGCTCAAGCAACAGATGTTTCTGTTAATAAAGCAACGCCTAGTTTGTTTTCTGCTTATCCAACAGCTGAAACTTTAGCTAGAGCTCCTTTAGAAGACGTGATGTCACGAATTAAAACAATCGGTCTTTATAAAAATAAAGCAAAAAACATCATCAAAACAGCTCAATTATTAGTGAATGAGTATGAAGGTAAAGTTCCAGAGACAATTGAAGAGATGGTAAAACTTCCTGGTGTTGGGAAAAAGACAGCCAATGTGGTAGCAGGTGATGCCTTTGGTGTTCCTGCAATTGCTGTTGATACCCATGTAGAACGTGTTGCAAAAAGATTACGTATTTGCAAACAATCAGCGTCAGTAGTTGAAGTAGAAGAAGTGTTGATGAAGAAAATACCAAAAGAGAGATGGATTCAAGCTCATCATACGATTATTTTATTTGGTAGATATCATTGTGTGGCAAGAAAACCAAAGTGTGAAGGGTGTCCACTACTTGATATGTGTGTGGAAGGTCAACGGAATGTATAGAAAATCAGAGCTTAATCTCTGAATATTCAATATTTAAATAAGAAAAAGGCTGACAATAAAAATTGTCAGCCTTTTTGCTTAGTTTGCTTTTTTAGGTGGATCAACTGGTTTCTCTCCGCCATTTTCATTTCCGTTTTCTTCATCCTTTTTAGGAGGAACAGTCGATTGAGTTGGTGCCTCAGTCGATTGAGTCGGAGGAGGTGTTGTATCTTTAGGAGGCGCTACAGACTCTTTAGTGCTTGGTGGAGCCACGCTTTCCTTAGGTTGTTCTTTCTTCTCAGATTCTTGTACTGGTGCAGAGCTTTCTGGGTAAGAAGAGCTAGAAGTCTTATAAGTTTTCTTACTTTGAGAACCAAGGAATCCGTTTAAGTAAACTTCATTCCCAATTCTTGTCACATCTGCTGGTTGTTTCCAATCAGTGACTTCAAGATTTTGATAAAGGAACGTCATATAGTTACGGTAAATATCCATTGCAAGTTGCTCACATTCGATAGGTATTGGTTCTAAATAATCATTGTAACCTGTCCAAACAGCAAAAGAGTATTTTGGTGTGTATCCGACGAAAGTCACATCAGGTGAACCAACACCTAGACCTTTAACTTTAGGCAAATCTTCATCTGAATAGTTAGATTTACCAGTTTTACCGGCTTGAATTAATTGAGGTACTTGAGCATCAACACCCGTGCCTCGATTAATAACATCTTTCAGCATATCAGTAATAATATAAGCCGTAGATTCTTTCATCGCACGATTTCCATTAGGTTCAAATTTCTCTTCCGTACCGTCTTCATAAACGATTTTGTTAACGTATGAAGGTTCATAGTAAACACCACCATTAGCAAATGCAGCATAAGCAGAGGCTAATTGCTGTGAAGAACCTTGCATAGTAATTGCAGTAGATTCATATACCTCATTATCAAATCCAAGTTTTTTAATAAATTCTTTAGATTTATCGGTACCAACTTCATCAAGAGCTTTTAATGCAGGAACGTTACGAGAGTCAACAAGTGATTCTCTCATTGTTAAGGAACCTCGATAGGAACGATCATAGTTGTATACAGGTGTTCCACTACTCTGATATTTATAAGGTTCATCTACATAAATTTCACCAGAACCATGATTTAAGTCTTCAATACTTGGAGCGTAAGCTACTAAGGGTTTTGTCGTAGAGCCAATATCTCTTTTGTTTTCAACTGCACCATTTCTAGCGCGTAACCCTTGATCTTTTTGATTACGACTTCCAATTTGTGCGGTAACATTTCCAGTTTTAACATCCACTAAAGTAGCGGTTGCTTGGAATTCGTTATCTGGGAAGTTAATTTCAGTGTTTTCATTGTTGATTAAGTTATATAGATAAGTTTGAGCTTCCATGTCCATGTTTGTATAAACTTTTAAACCATCAGTATGGACGTTTTTCTTAGATTTTTTTTCAACTTCTTTAATAACTTCGGTAATATAGTTATCTGTAACAATATCAAGCGTTGAATCCTCTTTAATTGGAACTAGACCTTGATCAATTGGTTCAGCTACAGCCGCTTTATAATCAGCTTCTGAGATTTTTTTGTCTTTATACATTTCATTTAAAACAGTATCGCGTCTCTTTTTAGCATTGTCCTTTTGAGTATAAGGATCGTAATCATTAGGTGCTTGAGGTATTCCTGCAAGTAAAGCATACTGAGCAAGTGAAAGATCACCAAACTCTTTACCATAATATGTTTTAGCAGCAGTTTTCATTCCGTAGACACCATTAGCCATGTATACGCGGTTGATGTAATAAGTTAAAATCTCGTCTTTAGATTTTTTCTTCTCTAGTTCAACTGAAAGCCAAGCTTCTTGGGCTTTTCTTTTAATCGTTTGATCTTCTTTTTTATGAGAGAAGTAAGATAACTTGATTAACTGTTGGGTCAGGGTACTACCACCTTGACGATTATTACCTTTGATATTTGAAACAGCTGCTCCCATAATACGAATCGGATCCACGCCAATATGCTTTTCAAAACGCTTGTCCTCAATTGAGATAACCGCATCTTTCATCATTGGTGGAATTTCGTTAGGCTTAATAATTTCACGATTCTTTTCACCTAGGGTAACAATAGGGTTTCCTTTAATGTCATAAACTGTAGAAGAGCGTGTGTCTTCTAGTTTTTTGTAATCAAGGGCAGGCGCATCTTTTACATAGTAGAAAAAAGCAGCACTACCGATGACTAAAGGAATACAAATTAAAGTGAGTAAAATGATACACGTGATAAGTAGGATTTTACCTTTACTTTTTTTTCTTTTTTCGGGTCTAATTCTACCCGTGGGTCTATTCTCCATTAAAATAATCTCCTTCAATAAAATGTTGATCTAAAATGTTAAGATAGGGAATTCTAGGAACAAAACCAGCTTTAATTTCATGGCCCTCTTTTTCGATAACGGATAGAGGAATTGATTTTCTACCATCTGTTAATTGATTGTCCCAAAATTCGATTATAACACTGGAAGATACTAAAAAGTAACGTTCTGTGGCCGAGAAGTAAATCAGAACAAAAGTAATGCCATCTTGTTTTAAACAATTTTTCATATGGATGATTTGATGCTCATGAAAATTGCTTAATGGAAAAGAGGTTTTGTTTTTTGTTTGTTTTGCTTCAAAGTCAATATACTTACCTTTGTAAACGCCATTGTAGTCAGTTGTTGAGGCTTCTTTAAAGTAGGCTTCTTTAATCACTGCAGCACTTCTTTTCGGGTAATCAACAGAAACGATTTGAATGGGTGTAGGTTTTTTGTGAATAACAGCTATGCCCTTATCTAGGTAATATTGATTGGTTTGATTAATTTCAGCCTCAAAGCTCATTCCTCTATTAGCAAAGGTTACAGGTTTCTTCTGCTTCTTTTTACTAGTTGAAAATGTTCGGTTAAGGCTTCCTTTAGGGTAATTTATAGTCAGATATATCACACTCCTAGTCTGTATTATATCAAAAAATTTATTACAATGAAAAGAAAATAAGTTAAATCTTCACATTTAATAGGAATATATTAAGTATTTTTAAATTTTTTTAATAAAATAGTTGTTTTATAAGGAAAAAATCTTTATAGTATATATGGATAGAACAATTTTCAATTTGATTTATGAAATAAAATTAGATATAATTGAAATATTATGTGCTGTTTTTTTATCAGTGTTAATTAGTAATTAAAAAGAGGTGTATTAATTGGCTAAATTAGTGTATTCAGCTAGAGATATTTTACAAAAAGAGTTTAAAACTAAAGTCAGAGGTTATGACCCAATTGAAGTTGATGAATTTTTAGATAATGTTATCAAAGATTATGAAGCTTATAATCAAGAGTTGTTAGCCTTAAAAGAAGAAAATCATCGCTTAGTTAACAAAGTGGATCAATTAACACAGAATCAAGCGACTTTATCAAGAATGAAACAAGATGCACCAAAAACAACAGCAGTGACTAACTTTGACATTCTAAAACGTTTGTCTAATTTAGAAAAACATGTTTTCGGTAGCAAATTAGAAGAAGCACCAGCATCTGATATTTCAGACAATGCTAAAAGCATGCTAAACAACGCAGCGCAACGAGTATTAGATGAAAAAGAAGATTTAGACGCAACAAGACGCTTCTAAGAAAAAAATGAATAGCAATCTGTAGTTTTCGGATAATCGCAGCTGTAAAAGGTTGAGGAAAGTCCATGCTCGCACAAACTGAGATGTTTGTAGTGTTCGTGCTTAATGAAAAAATAAGTTAAGGTATTCTTTTTTTAAAAGAATAACGGCAGAAAAAACAGCTAAGGTGTTAAAGCTATGCTGGAGTATTCTTGAAAGTGCCACAGTGACGAAGTAATTTTAGAAATAAAATTAGTGGAACGGGTAAACCCCTCGAGCGAGCAACCCAAACTTATGGTAGGGGCACCTTTTTCAAGGAATTGAACTTAGAAAAGGGACAGAGTAATCTGTAGACAGATGGTTATCGTCAATAGTTGTCCTGACAATTATTGATACAGAACATGGCTTACAGAAAACTACAGCATTCAGGGTTGCCTTCCTTAATTTATTTTTTGGAAGGCTTTTTTTATAGATAAATTTTAAAAAAAGGAAGATTATAAATGAAAGAATATAAATTAGTTGCAACAGCTGCTAGTGGGATTGAAGCACTAGTAGGAAAAGAATTAAGAGATTTAGGTATCGAGTGCCAAGTTGAAAATGGAAAAGCTATTTTTAATGGCAATATTGAAACGATTGCCATGACTAATCTATGGTTAAGAACAGCTGACCGTGTAAAAATAATTGTCGCTGAGTTTGAAGCGACAACGTTTGAAGAACTATTTGAACAAACAAAAGCAATTGCTTGGGAAGATATCTTACCAATGGATGCTGAATTCCCGGTTGCTGGAAAATCAATTAAATCAACTTTATTTAGTGTTTCAGATTGTCAATCAATTACTAAAAAAGCGATTGTTACTCGCTTAAGTGAGTATTATTCAAGATATGGTCGTTTACCAGAGTCGGGAGTTAAATTTCCACTCGAAGTGGCGTTACTTAAAGATAAAGTAACCATTACATTAGATACAACAGGACCAAGTTTGTTTAAACGAGGGTATCGAATGGAAAAAGGTGGGGCACCACTTAAAGAAAATATGGCAGCAGCTATTATTCAATTAACTAATTGGCGCAAAGATCGTCCGTTTTATGATCCAGTATGTGGTTCAGGAACATTTTGTATTGAGGCAGCTCTAATGGGTCGTAATATGGCACCTGGTCTTAATCGTGAGTTTATGTTTGAATCATGGCCATGGGTAGATAAAGTAGCAGTTGAAAAAGTTCGTGAGGAAGCGAAGAGTAAAATAGATCACGATGTAAAATTAGACATTACGGGAACAGACATTGATCCGAAAATGATCGCAATTGCAAAAAGAAATGCTGATGAAGTTGGTTTAGGGAACGACATTACCTTTAAACAAATGAATTTAAGTGATTTTACGACTGATAAAGAATATGGTGTTATTGTTGCCAATCCGCCATACGGTGAACGTTTAGGTGAGGAAGAAACGGTTCAGGCATTATATAAGCTAATGGGTAAAACGTATCGTTCAATGCCAACATGGAGTAAATATTTCTTAACAAGTGATTTAACCTTCGAAAAACATTACGGACCAAGATCAACGAAGAAAAGAAAATTATATAATGGGGCATTACGTACTGATTTATTCCAATACTGGGGCACACGTCCTCCAAGAAAACCAAGAGAAGAGAGGGAATAAAATGACTAAAGAGCAAGAATTTTTAGCTTACTTAAAAGAAATTTCATTGCTTCAAGAAGCAGTTGGCCTATCTGAATGGGATAGCCAAACTGGTATGCCTGAAAAAGGAGCTACTTACCGTGCTGAAATGTCTAGTTATTTATCAGGAATGGCCTTTGAAAAATCAACGAACCAAACCATGAAAGATTACTTAACATATTTTGAAGCCAATCAAGACGAGTTGTCAGATTTTGGTAAACAAGTTTTTGCAAAAACAAAAGAAAATTTTGATTTAAACAATAATATTCCTGTAGATCGTTTCCAAGCTTTCTCAAAATTAACATCAAACGCGCATAGTATTTGGGTAAATGCTAGAGAAGCTAAAGATTACGCTATCTACAAAGAAACCTTAGAAGAAATTATTAAAATGACGAAAGAATTTATTCCTTTGTGGAAAAAATCTGAAGCGACAAACTATGATGTTCTTTTAAATCAATACGAACCTGGTATGACAACAGCTATTTTAGATGATGTCTTCAAACAAGTTAAAGATGGCATTATGGCTATTAGAGCGGAGATTGAAGAAAAAGGAACGACTCCACGTACTGATTTTGTCAGCTACAATGTGCCAATCGAAAACCAAAGAGAATTCGTCTCAACAGTTATCGAAAGAATTGGTTACGACTTTTCTAAAGGTCGTTTAGATGATACAGTTCATCCTTTCATGTTGAACTTAAACCGAAATGACGCTCGTATTACAACAAGATGGGCTGAAAATGACTTCACGATGGCGACATTAGGTACGATTCATGAAGCAGGTCACGGCATGTATGAACAACACGTGGACGCTAAATATGATTACACACCACTTGCTGGTGGAACTTCTATGGGAATCCATGAGTCACAATCATTATTTAATGAAATTATTGTGGGTGGAAGTAAAGCCTTCTGGAGTAAACAATATCCATTATTACAATCATTAACTGGTGATACATTTAAAGGGATTGATAATGATACATTCTACAAGGGGCTTAAAGAAACAAAACCAAGTCTTGTTCGGATTGAATCAGATTCATTAACTTACCCATTACACATTATTATTCGTTATGAAATCGAAAAAATGATTTTTAACGATGAAATCGACGTGGCAGATCTTCCAAAAATCTGGAACGATAAATATGAAGAGTATTTAGGTATTCGTCCAGAAAATGATTTAGAAGGTATCCTACAAGATGTTCACTGGGCTGGTGGGAGCTTTGGTTACTTCCCATCATATGCTTTAGGTTATATGTATGCGGCCCAATTACATCATGCCATGAACAAAGTCATGGATGTAGAAGAAATTCTAGCGTCAGATGATTATTCAGCGATTCGCGAATGGTTAACTGAAAACATCCATCAATACGGAAGTTCAAGAAAACCAAATCAATTAATTATGGATGCAACAGGCGAGAGCTTAAATCCACAATATTTGATTGATTACATGAAAGATTTATATTTTGATGTTTATCAAGTGAGATAGACATTATTAAGTACTTCTAATTAATTTTAGAGGTGCTTTTTTTTATTTTCCCCAGTTGCTAGGATCTAAACGCTTTTTTCACCACGCTGATGTAGTCTGGTATAAAAAATCTGCTCCTGCGGCAACTTCAAAAACCACAATCAATCCGAAAAGCATGGATTGTTTGTGATTTCCTCCAGTTGCTTGGAGCAAACCTATTTTTTATACACGCTGATTATCCATTTTCTATGGCTCTTTATGTCAATAGTATAGGTTAGTATAGTTTAAACCAGGTGACTGTGATAAACTAAAATGGAAATTTTAAGCAAATGGGGAGCGGTAGAGATGATATATGGAGCAATTGAAGCTGGTGGAACAAAATTTGTTTGTGCAGTCAGTGATGAAAATTTAACAATCTTAGAACGTGTGAGCATTCCAACAACCACACCAGAAGAAACAATGAAAGAAGTTTTCGCATTTTTTGATCAACATCAACCAAACGCAATTGGTATTGGATCATTTGGACCGATTGATGTGAATCCGCTATCAGAAACATACGGATTTATTACGTCAACACCTAAAGTAGCATGGCAAGATTATCCATTCTTAAATGAAATGAAAAAACGTTACGATATCCCATTCGGTTGGACAACTGATGTGAACGCAGCGGCTTACGGTGAAATGAAAAAGGGTGCAGCAGTTGGTAAATCTAGCTGTATGTATATTACGGTTGGAACAGGTATTGGTGCTGGTATTGTCGTCGATGGCAAAGTAATTCATGGTTACGGTCATCCTGAAGCGGGGCATTTACTTGTAAGAAGACACGTTGAAGATACCTATGAAGGAACTTGTCCTTTCCATAAAGATTGTTTAGAAGGCTTAGCAGCGGGTCCAGCTATTGGCAATCGTTTTGAGACACCTGCCCAAAACTTACCAACAGATCATAAAGCATGGGAAATTGAAGCTCACTACTTAGCGCAAGCTTTAGTAAGTTATACGTTAACAGTTTCGCCAGAAAAAATAATTTTTGGTGGTGGCGTTATGAAACAAAAACAATTATTCCCATTAATTTATAAGGAATTCGAAAAATTAATGAATGGTTACGTGGCGACACCTAATTTAGAAGATTATATTGTTCCTTGTCAATTGGAAGATAATGCGGGTATTACAGGTTGTTTACTGCTTGCGGAAGATGCTCTAAATAACAAGTAATATAATAATCAAAATTGAGATTGACGAAAATGTTAATCTCTTTTTTTAGTTACTTGGAATTAAACACCTTTTTCATCACGCTTATAATCTATGGTTGAAGTCTACTGTAAACAAAGGTACAATGGGCGATAAAGACTAAATGTAATTGAGGAAATAAGAATGATTGATAAGATTAAAAAGCGTCAAAAGAAATTAAAAATGAAATTTAAAATTAGTAATGTCCAGTTTATTGTGCTGATGTTTTTGCTGATTATTTTGGCAGGATCCGTGCTGTTGTGGTTACCTATAACGCACCAAGAAGGTCAAACGTTAGCTTATATTGATGCTTTGTTTGTAGCAACGTCAGCAGTCTGTGTGACAGGATTAACACCGATTAATATCTCAGAAGTTTTAAATCCACTAGGTCATACGATTATGATGCTTTTGATTGAGCTCGGTGGACTTGGTTTTATGTCAGTGGTTTTAATCATCGCGATGATGTTTAAACGACGCCTCTCCTTCCAATCTAGGTTGATAATGAAGGACATGTTAAACTTAGACAGCCATGGTGGTGTGGTTAAGCTATTATCTTTTGTGGTTCAATTTTCATTAACAATACAAGGAATAGGCGCTGTTCTTCTAAGCACCCAGTTCATACCAGAGTATGGGTTAAAGAAAGGTATTTTCTATAGTGTCTTTCATTCAGTTTCAGCTTTTTGTAATGCTGGTTTTGATTTGTTTGGTGATAGCTTAATTGGTTATCGTTCGAATAGTTTTGTTTTAATTGTTATCGCGTGCCTGATTTTAGCAGGTGGCTTTGGTTTTATTGTTTGGTACGATTTAATTCATTATAAAAAAGAACACAAACTATCACTCCATACGAAGATTGCTTTATCGGTTTCATTATTTTTAGTGGTCTTTGGTACGGTTATTTTCTTTGTGACAGATGTGGATGGTAAATCTGGTTGGTTTAATCAATTTGCGAATAGTTTCTTCTTAAGTGTTACACCAAGAACAGCAGGTTTTGCCTCATTAGATTATGGAAGTATGAGTTATGCTGGTTTGCTCTTGACGATTGTTTTAATGTTTATTGGTGGAACTTCTGGATCAACTGCAGGTGGGGTTAAAACAACAACGATTGGTGTTTTAAGTGTTCAACTAATTAGCCTTCTTAAAGGACGCGAAAGTGCGGAAGGCTTTGGTCGTTCTATTCCATTAAAAATTGTTTTGAAATCGTTCATGTTTGTTTTCTTTTCAAGTGTGATTTGCTTTGTGAGTGCTTTGATACTTGCGATGACAGAAACAATTCCTTACCAATCAGGTATTGAGTATGTTTTGTTTGAAGTAGTATCTGCTTTTGCGACAGTAGGATTAACGATGGGGCTGACACCTAATTTAACTGTTTTTGGGAAGTTTCTGATCATGGCCTTAATGTTTATTGGTCGAGTGGGACTTTATACGGTAATTTTCTCCCTACTAAGAAAAGAAATGAAATCTCAAGGGCACAATTTTAGTTACCCTCAAGAAAATGTATTAATTGGATAGAACAAGTTAGAGGATGACCTTAATAAGTCATTCTTTTTTTATTTCTTTCAATTTTCTATTAAAAAATCTGTTCACTTGTATTATAATGAGCATAGAAAAAAGTAAGGGAGTCAGATAAATATGTTAGATGAAAAAAAACTGAAAATTATGCAAGAAAAACCAGGATTTATTGCGGCCTTGGATGAGAGTATTCGTCGGACACCAAGTGCGTTAAGATCATATGGGATTCCTGATGAAACGTATCATACAAATCAAGAGATGCTTGATTTAATTCATGATATGAGATATAGAATCATGGCTAGTTCTGATTTTGATTCAGAACATATTATTGCGACAATTTTATATAAAGATACGCTGAAAAGAACTATTCAAAGAGTGAATACTTGTGAGTATTTATTAGAGAAAAAAGGGATTATTCCCTTCTTAAAAATTGACCAAGGACAAGAACCTGTCATGAATGGTGTTCAACTTATGAAAGAAATCACTGATTTTGATGAGTTGATGGATTTAGCAAAAGCAAATAAAATTTTTGGAACTAAATCTCATTCAATCATTTTGAGTGCTAATAAAATGGGAATTAAAGAAGCTGTAGATCAACAGTTTGATTTGGCTAGAAAAGTTCTTGATAACGGCTTGTTACCAATTATCGAACCAGAAGTTGATATTCATAGTCCGGAAAAAGAACAATCAGAAGCTATTTTAAAAGAAGAGCTTTTAGGGCATTTAAACCAAATGAACCCAGACCAAAAAGTGATTTTAGAACTTAGTTTACCAAGCATTCCTGATTTTTATGAGGAATTATTAAGTCATCCAAATGTTGTAAGAGTTGTTGCTTCATCAGGGGGCTACAAAAAAGCGGAAGCGGACAAAAAATTAAGCCAAAATCATGGTATGATTGCAAGTTTTTCGAGAGCACTAGAAGAAGGTTTAGCGTACCAAGAAACAGATATGGAATTTGATTTTGCTTTAAGAGAAAGTATTCAATCAATCTTTGATGCGTCGATTCAATAGAAAATAGAAAAATCATTTATTAGCTTTTATTCTGTTAAAACAGGTAACAAGCTAGTAGATGATTTTTTGATTATTTCTTTAGAATAAAAATGTCAACTTTAAATAAAGGTTAATAGAATAGATATCTAATTACTAGATGAAAAGAATCTAGAGTGATTAGGTATTCTTATTTGGAATATCTAACTCAAGCAATTTTTTTTATTTAATCAAAAATAATTGGTATGATATGGCAGAATGGAGTGGTAACTGTGAATCAAACCTTAGTCATCATTGCTCATCCAGACGTTCAAAATTCTGGCGTGCAGCAATTTTTAATGGAAAGCTCTCAAAATCTAGGTGGAGTGACAAATTATATATTAACGGAAGAAGCCATTGACATAAAAAAAGAACAAGCAAGATTTAAAGAGTATAAGCGGATTATTTTTCAATTTCCAATGTATTGGTATAGTAGTCCTTTTATTCTTAAAAAATGGCTGGATGAAGTGTTTCAAGACACTAAAACAACAGCCCTATTAAGAGGGAAAGAATTAGGCTTAGTCGTTAGTATGGGTGTTTCTGAAACTTCTTTTGAGGCAGGTAAATCAGAAGGTTTTACGTTGTCAGAAATTTTTAGACCCTTTGAAGCTTTCGCTAAAAAAAATCAAATGACCTACTTACCTATTTTTTCGGTTTCTTTATTTTCATATTTGACTGAATATAAGAAAAAAGAGCTATTGATAAATTATCAACAGTATTTAACTAAAGTGAATAATGACAGCTTTAAAGAAAAAGAAGCTTGGTTTGTTAAACAGTTAGAAAAGATGACTGAAACGTCAAATGAAGATCTTTCAGGCATTCTGAATGTGTTAGAAGATAACCGTGATGAATTAGATGATTTAATGACTTTAGTTCACGAAATGAGGGAAGAATAGTGCATGAAGAAAGTTGGGTATTAGCGCAAATAAAAACAATATCTGAATCTGCCACAACCTACGTGGAAAAAGCTTATTACCAAGAACTAGAGAAAATAATCATTGAACAGTATAAAAGAATTGAACAAGCAAAGGGTGAGTTGGATGGAAATCTTTGGAGTCCTAAAAAATGGTGAAAGCTCTTTATTTTGTGAGATTTTATAGTATACTAGAAAAAAGACTTGAAAATAATGGGTGATGATATGAAGAAAACTTGGATTTTATTAGTAATTCCTTTTTTATTCTTAGTTAGTTGCGGAAAAAAAGAAGAAGTTAAAACAACAGCCACAAGTAATGAACCAAAAGGAATGGTTATTAAAGATGATGCAAAAAAACGAAGTGACATCATCAATAATATTTTAGTAGGTAAATCGAAATTTAGTTTCAATAATGCGCCTTATGATACGATGTCTGATGGAAAATTTACCCAAAATGAGTTATGGGGAACCTTCCAGTCTAAAGATGATCCAACAACTCTTGTTCAGATTAACGCCTCAGATAACGAGCAAAAGATTTATGGTGATATTTCAGGGTATGAATTAGAAGGTATTAAGTGGGATAAACAAGAAGAAGTTCAATATTCTGGTTTCATGGAAGAGGCCATTCAATTTTCTAAAGATAAAAAAACGATGATGTATAAAGCACGTACAGGCGACGTGATTTTTTCAATTACACTCTTTGGTGAAAAAGAATTAACGGATAAAAATATTCTTTCTTTAAAGACTTTAGCTAAAGGCATTAAAGTAGAATTTGTAGAAGGTCAAGTAACTTCTAATCAATAATCAATGACAAATGAGAGCAAATGAGCTAGAATAGTTCTTTGTTCTCATTTTTATTTGAGAACACGAGTAATTGTTTTCTTTTTGACGCTTTTTGTTACTCGTTTGTTATGCACATGTAATATTTGTATAATATCATGAGAAGGTAAGTTCTTATCATGAGCATGCTATGTAGGAAAGGAAAAATTTATTATGACAATAGAAGTTAGAGGGATGTCTAAAACCGCAGATAATCTTCTAGTACTTAATGACATTGATTTAGTTTTTCAAGAGAAAAAAATCTATGGTTTATTAGGACAAAATGATTCAGGAAAAACAACGTTAATGCGTTTAATTGCCCGTTTAAGATTTCCAACAGAAGGGTACATTGAAATTGATGAGATGGATATAGAAGATAATCCAGCTGTACTTAAAAATATTTATTTTCAAACACATGATGATATTTATCCAAGACGAGCTAAATTAAAACATATTGTAAAATGGATGGGACAATTTTATCCAAACTTTCAAACAGAAGAGTGTCTAAATTTGTTAGAAAAGTATCATTTAAACGAAAATGCTATTTTTAGAAGAATGCCTTTGAAGGATAAGACATTATTTAGAACATGTTTAGCTTTAAGTAATGATGTGGATTACTTATTACTTGATGAACCGGCATTTACTTTAGACGCGTATCATCGACATGCATTATACCAAGATTTATTGAAAAGTTATGATCGTTATCCAAAAACAATCATTTTATCAACTCATGCCATTGATGAGATTGAAGAAATTATTGATCGTGTGGTTATCTTAGAAGATGGTCAAGTTTTAATTGATGATGAAGTTAAAAATATTGTCAGTAAAGCTTACTCAGTTAAAGGTGATGAGCGTGATGTGAGAGAATTCTTGCAACAAAAAACAATCTTAGGTCAAGAATATCGTCAAGGTGTGATTAAAGCCTATGTTCAACTCGAAGAAAATGAATTAGAGCATAGTGATCAATTAGAATTAAAACCATTAAACTTACAAGAGTTATTTATTCAGTTAACTAAAGATGTTTATGGTAAGAAGGAGGGAGAATAATTATGAATAAAACAGCACTTATTCGAACTCAGTTATTCCAACAATTAAAAGTATTAAGTTTGTTTATGGTCTTCTATGCTATATTTTTAGGGGCTGCTACAGCGATTCATCAGTTAACAACGAAAAATTTTGCTTTTGATGGCATTAGTTATTTCTTTACCGTGTATTTAGTGATTGGGATTTGGATTAGCTTTTCATCTAATATTACATTTTATAGCTATCATTCCTTCTCAAGAGAGACTATTTTAAGTCGGATGATGATTGTCCAGTTGATTGTTAGTTTAGTCTCAGCAGCTTTAATTGAGCTACACAACTTATTGGTTTTAAAAGTACCATTCTTCTCATTTATTAAACCAGATGACAATATCAAGAATGTTTATATTGATGCTTTGTCTAATCAAATTATTGTTCGAGCGTTTCTGACGATTTTATTTACAGCTTTGGTTATGTTTTGTGTGTTACAATTAGCGAACTTAGCTGTGATTACAACGTATTCAATGAAACAAAAGAAAATATTCATCATTTTAGCGGTGATTACAGTGATTGTGATAGGTATTATCTTTAGCCTACCTTATTGGTCAAAAGGAATGTTTAGTGTGTTAATTACAGTCTTTGGCTTCATTACAGGAGTCAATCAAAGCTTAGTACCAAACATTGTGATTCCATTCGTCTTACTGCTTCTAGTAACACTTATCGCAGCCTACCTAAGTCGTCGTTTCATTAAAAAATTAGAAGTTCATAAAAACCTATTCATCTAAAAAATTAAATTAGTGATAGCTACTTGAATTAAAAGGTAGCTATCTTTTTTTATTTCCATCAGCTATGCTATAATAGACAAAAATTATATTTTTCAAGAACAAGGGAGGAAAAGAGATGCATTCATTAGTTAACTTTAGAGATATTGGAAATGTAGAAACAATGGCAGGAACAAAGGTGAAGCCAGGTTTCTTCTTAAGAAGTGGTGAAGTTGTAGGCGTCGAGGAAAGCACTGTTAGTCGCCTATTGAATGATTATAAATTACGTACAATTGTGGACTTGAGAGGTCAAAAGGAAACAAGTGAACGTCCTGATGATAATATCCAAGGTGTTGATTATGTAAACATTGATATTTTAAAAGATGTAAAAGGTCAAGGAGCAAGCTTCGAGGAGCTTTTAGCAGGTTCTGCGTCTGCTCATCAAGGAATGTTAGATTTATATGGACAAATGATTTTGACAGATGGTGCTCAAAAAGGCTATCAACAATTTTTAGAGATGATTATTGAAAAACCTGATAAATCGGTTCTTTTCCACTGTTTTGCTGGAAAAGACAGAACTGGTTTAGCAGCCGCTTTAATTTTAGGAAGTTTAGGTGTTTCAACAGATTTAATCTATAAAGATTATTTGTTAACAAACGATTTAAGAAAAGATGCGAATCAAAAAATTGTGGATCAATTGAAAAAACAAGGGTTAACGGATCAACAATTACAAGAAGTGTTAGTGATGATGAACGTTGATAGTCGTTACTTAGAACATTCCTTTGATATTATGGAAAAAGAATTTGGCGGGTTTGAAGGCTATATTACAAACGGTTTACACATGCCGAAAAGCTTCTTTAAAGATATGAAATCAGCTTATACAGCTTAATAAAAAAGAGGTTGTGACAGAAGTGTTTAGCTTCAAGAAATAAGAAGGAAATCACGAAAATTGCTTTTCAAATTGTTGTGATTTTCGGCTTATTTCTTAAAGAAGCTACTTCTGTGACACCGTTTAGTTTGTAAAAAAGAGACTGTGACGTATTATGTCACAGTCCCTTTTTATTTTTTTCTAATGATAATAATCTACGTTTAATGGCAATTCCTTCGGGGCTATTGCCAGAATAACCAACCAATTTGCCGTTTTTTCCAATAACTCGGTGGCAAGGAATAATAATAGGAATGGGATTATTTCGATTGGCTTGTCCTACTGCTCGTTGGGCCTTTGGAGAATCAGCTAGAATCGCAATTTCTTGATAGTTTCTAATTTCGCCGTAAGGAATGGTTTGAAGAGCATGCCAAACTTTACGCTGAAAAGTCGTTCCAATTGTTAAATGTAGTGGTACGGTGAAAGTCAATAATTCTCCATTAAAATAGGCAGTAAGCTCTTTTTTTGCTTGTTCTAAATGTTGTTTTTGTAGAAAACTAAGTTCAGGTTGATCTATTGCTTCTTCAACAAAGTCAATTCGGGTGATACCTATATCATCAGCAGTTAGCCAAATTTTAAGTGCACCAAATTCTAAATACATCATACCCACTCCTTTTATATCTCTTATCATATCCGTTTTTTACAAGGTATGGTAATATTATAAGGTAAAGTAGCATGAAAGGTAAATGGCTATATGAATGAAATAATCAATATATTACATACAAATGACCTACATTCTCACTTTGAGAATTGGCCTAAAATTAGACGTTATCTTAATCAAGCACATAGTCACTATCAAGAAAAAAATGAAGAGACTATTTTAGTTGATTTAGGTGATTTCATGGATCGGTTTCATCCGTTGACAGACGTGACAGATGGCATTGCGAATACTGGACTTATGAATCAAGTGCCTTATGATTATGCAACGATTGGCAATAACGAAGGAATTACCAATAGTAAACAACATTTAAATAATTTGTATAATGAGGCTCATTTTGATGTTATCCTAGCTAATCTTTTGGATAACGATACAAAAGATTTTCCTAAATGGGCGAAGCCTTATGATATAAAAATAACGAAAGAAAAAACAAGAATCGCTGTAATTGGATTAACCTGTCCGATTAATTTAACGTATGAACCTTTTGGCTGGACTGCTTTGGATCCTTTAGAAACATTAAGTAGATGGTTACCGGAAATGAAAGCACAAGCTGATATCATTATTGTTTTATCACATTTAGGATTACCAGATGATAAAAAAATTGCTGAAAAATTTTCTGAAATTGATGTCATTATCGAATCTCATACCCATCATTTATTTGAAACAGGGTTAATGCACTGCAATGTCTTATTAGCAGCTGCAGGAAAATTTGGACAACATATTGGTGAAGTTGAGCTGACTATTGTAGAACATCAATTGATTGCTAAAAACGCTAAAACAGTTAAAGTTGAAAACTTACCAACTGATATAAAAGATCAAGAAGAAATTGTTCGATATCAGCAGTTAGGTAGTCAATTATTAAAGAAACAATTAGTTGGCTCTTTACCAGAAAAATTGGAGAAAAAAACTTCTCTTATGGCATTTACCCTTGAGGCAATGAAAGAGTACTCAGGATTAGAGGTTGCCTTATTAAATACTGGGACTATTTTAACTGATTTGGAAAAAGGCAATGTGACTAAAAAAGAACTCCACGATTGTTATCCTCATCCTATGAATTTAATCAAAGTACAATTAAAAGGTCGTGATGTCAAGCGACTCGTTTATGAGATTGAACGATTGAGAGATTATTTACAAAACTATCAAGTGGTAGGAATGAAATTTAGAGGAAAATATTTTGGCGAAATATGTTATGATAGTCTTAGCTTTTGCCAAGAAAAAAGAGAAGTTAAATGGTGTGATAAAGAAATAAATGATGACACTATGTACGAATTTGTGACAGTTGATCATTTGTCGTTCTTACCTTTCTTTCCAACCATGGAAATTGCAGGTGACATTCAAATAATTAGTCCGGACTTTTTAAGAAAAGTTGTCGGTAAACATATAACCAATAAATTTAGTTAAAACTAGAGGTGTAAAAATAATGACTGAAGAAGTAAAGAATGAATTAGAAGTAAATGAAGAAGTAGAAGAAGTTGTTGAAGAGGTGGATGAAGCCCTACAAGAGATGTTGGCAAATTTTACCCCAGATAGTTTTGCGTTAGGTCAAGGAACTTACGCATTAGTTAAAAATTACCGTGATGGCTTTGATTATGAAGCAATTATCAAACGTTATAATGATGTTTTGGAAAAATATGATTATATCGTAGGTGATTGGGGTTATGATCAATTGCGTTTAAAAGGCTTCTTTTTAGATGATTTTAAAGGGGCTCCAATGGACGCTAAAATAAGTACCTTAGAAGATTACTTATATGAGTACTGTAATTTTGGCTGCGCTTATTTTGTTATTCAGCAAACTGGAGAATTTAAACGTCGTGGACGTAATGTCAGCAATCAAAAACGAAATAATAACAACAATAACAACAAGCCAAAACCTAAGGCTCACACAGAAGAAAAGAAATTCAATCAAAATAAGAATAAAAGAAAACCAAAATTTAAAGGAAACAATAAACCAAATCAAGAGAATAAGAAAAAAGCAGAATCAAGTCAAACTTCAAAAAATAATAATCATCAATTTACAATTAGAAAAAAAGAATCACAAGCTAAAAGTGAGGGAAACTAGATGAAAGAGTATCAAGGTTATTTGATTGATCTAGACGGGACAATTTATTTAGGTGAAGAACCTATTCTAGCAGGTAAGAGATTTGTTGAAAAATTACAAGCGAGAGAAATTCCGTTTCTATTTGTGACGAACAATACAACAAAAACCCCAGAAGCAGTGAAAGAAAAACTGTCTAAGCAATTTGATATTCATGTAACAAGCCAGACAATTTATACAGCAACTCTTGCGACTGCAGATTATATGATAGAAAAAAACTTAGGTAAAAAAGTCTATGTCATCGGTGAATCGGGACTAAAATCAGGCATTGAAGCAGCTGGTTTTGAATTGACAGACCAAGAACCTGATTATGTGGTCGTTGGTTTAGACACACAAGTAACTTATCAAAAAATTGCCACAGCCACATTAGCTATTCAAAAAGGGGCACATTTTATCGGAACGAATCCTGATAAGAATATCCCGACAGATCGCGGTTTACTCCCTGGAGCAGGCAGCTTAATTGGAATGCTTGAGATTGCGACAAAACAACGTGCAGTAATCATCGGAAAACCAGAAGCAATCATTATGAACAAAGCTTTGGAAAGATTAAATTTAATAAAAGAAGAAGTGATTATGGTAGGAGATAATTACGAAACTGATATTAGGGCTGGCATTGATAACGGCATTGACAGTTTACTGGTTTTAACAGGTTTCACACCAAAAAATGCAGTGAAAGATTTAAGTATCCAACCAACCTTTGTCATTGATTCTTTAGATGAATGGACATTTTAGTGCATGGAAAAAATTAAAAAATATGGAAGTATCTTAATGTTGGTTTTATTTTTATTAACTTTAGCTATAACACTAACGATTAATGCGAGATGGCTCTATGTGATGGATATCAACCGGCTAGATATTTTAGATTATTTAGATGTGTCAAAAAAACAACTACTTGTTAATTATGATCAATTAATGCATTATTTAAATGTCATTTGGATGAATCCTCTAAAGATGACTGATTTTCCAGTATCTGAGAGTGGAGCGCTTCATTTTTATGAGGTGAAACGTCTTTTTCAAATTAATTATGCTGTTTTGCTTCTAACGGTTATTCCTAGTGTTTTGTATGTGAAAAATCAATATAAAAGTGGCAGGTTATGGGAAATTGTTAGACCTTTTACGTACCTATTAACAGGTCTTGTCATGCTTGTTTTCTTTATGGCTGTTGGATTTGATACTTTTTTTGTGAAATTTCATGAAGTCTTTTTTAACAATGATGCCTGGGTCTTTAATCCAATAACGGATCCCATAATTATGGCATTGCCCCAAGAGTATTTTATGCACTGTTTTATGTTGTTCTTCATCCTATTTATCGCTTTTATAACGAGCTTTATTTTTGTCGGGAGAAGACAATTAAAGACGTTAATTAAATCAAAAAAATAAGAAATCTGGCTCTTTCCAAGAAATGAAAGAGCACAGATTTCTTTTTTTATTTTGGTATTGAGTGAGCGATACGACTAGCCGCTGCTGCCGCAATAGCTCCCACTAAATCATCTAAGAAAGTATGGACTTGTCCGCCTTCATGAGAATTTAACTTCGCTAAAATACCAGGCTTCACTTTATCGATGTAACCGTAGTTAGTAAAACCGATTGAACCATAGACATTAACAATCGATAAGGCCATGATTTCATCAATTCCGTATAAACTTTCATCCGTTGAGATGATTTCTTGTAATGGTTCTAATAATTGATTTTTTTCAGCAAGGATATCTAATTGAATCCCAGTAACAATAGCATTTTGAACTTCTCTTTTTTCAAGAACAGCTTCCACGTTTTCTTTACAAATCGCTAACGTTAAATTTTCAACATAATCTTTTTGTAAGAAGTAAACTAATTCTCCCATATCATCAAGTGTTACACCGCGCTCTAATAACAAGCTATTGGCACTTTCTTTTAATGTTTCTTTTTTTACTATCATTGATTCACCTTCTTATGTGTGTCATGTTAATAATTATACAAAATTAAGAGACTAAGAACAAGGGACATTTGTTATTCATAAAGACTGGTACTGTGCATTGGTTGCAGTCTTTCTTTAGGGTTAATGTAGTGAATCGCGTTATTTACCGCAGTTGGCGCTTCACCAAATCCTGTGGCGATTAGTTTTACTTTACCTTCATACGTTGTAATGTCTCCAATAGCAAACACCCCAGAAATAGACGTTTCTGTATTTGATTTGGTTAAAATGGACGATCCTTTAAAATCAAGGGGCCATTTCTTAATAGGACCAAGTGAAGATGAAAAACCGTAATTAACAATTAAGTCATCAATCTGAATTTCCTCACTAGTTTCTTCTTTTGGATTTTTGATTGTGATTGAAGAAAGTGTTCCGTTAATGCCATTTAAAGTATCAATGACATAAGGTGTTTTAATGTTAATCGTTGAATTCATTAATTGATTCACACTATGTTCGTGAGCGCGAAAAGCAGGGCGACGATGAATCAATGTCACTGATTCAGCAATATTTTCAAGCATTAACGCCCAATCCACAGCAGAATCGCCACCACCACAAATTGTGACATTCTTGCCAGAAAAGACAGACATATCTTTGACATAGTAATGTAATTGTTGCCCTTCAAAATTTTCATGGCCCTCTAAATTTAATCGTCTTGGTTGGAAAGAACCGTTACCAGCTGCGATAATAATTGTTTTAGAGTAATGAGTGCCTAAATTTGTTTTGATTTCAAAGACATCCTCTTCTTTATCAAATGACAAAACTTCTTCACCTAAACAAATCGTATGATTGAATGGTTCAATCTGTTTAGCCAAAGAATCAACTAAAGTTTGTGCTTTAACATTTGGAAAACCTGCTACATCATAAATAAGTTTTTCAGGGTAAAGTAATGAAAGTTGCCCCCCTAAATCAGGTAAGACTTCAATGATTTTTGTTTTGGCTTGACGCATGCCAGCGTAAAAGCCTGCAAAAAGTCCGGTTGGTCCACCACCAATAATAGTAATATCATATATATTTTCGTTCATTTTATCGACTCCTTAAGGTTTAAATCTCAACTTGTAGTATAAATCAGTTAAGGCAAAAAGCATATTTTTTTGACTTATGACACCCTGTCATATATAATGACAGGGTGTCATAAAGAAGGAGTGAGAAACATGCCAACGACAACTTTTTTTAGATTAGATCAAGAAAAGCAAGATAAAATTATCCAAGCAGCCAAAAAAGAATTTACAGAAGCGCCAATTAATGAAGCGTCAATTGCAAAGATTATTAAAGAGGCGGATATTCCAAGAGGTAGCTTTTATCAGTATTTTTCTGGAAAAGAGGATTTGTTTTATTATTTGTTTGATAGAGTGAGAAAAGGACCGGAAGATTATTTGTTTGAGTGTTTAGAATCAGAAAAGGGAGATTTATTAGAGGCATTTAAGAAGTTTTTTGATTATTTTGTTAAAGAAGTTTTTGAAGGTGAGGAAACCTTATTCTTTAAAAATATTTTTTTACATATGACGTATCACAATTCTAGTCGAGCACTTCTGAATGAATTGAGTGAGAAGGAACAAGAAGCAAGAAAAAATCACATTGAAAATCACCGTAAAGGATCAAAAGAAGCTTTTCAGCGAATTTATCAGATGGTCAATCATGAGTTATTAAAAACGACATCTGAAAGGGAATTTAAAATGTTGTTTCGTCAATTATGTACAATGATTTCTAATACCATTAATGAAGGGTATCGAATAAAAAAATGTGATAAAAAATTTAGTGTGGAACAACTAATTCAAGATTTTAATTTAAAAATTGATTGGCTAAAAAATGGTGTAGCTAATTAGTAGAAATGGAGTGATCAAATGATCCGAATAATCAAAAAAATGTCGATGACTGCATTTTTAGGGGCAATTATCTTCATGGTCATTCAAATTACGAGTGATTTATATTTACCAACGCTAACATCTGATATTATCGATAAAGGCGTAACTAAGGGGGACACGTCCTACATCATGCATGTCGGGTTAATTATGATTGGTATCTCTTTAATTGGGATCGTCGCGTCTGTTTTTAATACGCTAATCGCCAGTCGAGAGGCACAAAAATTAGGAAAGAGACTACGTTCAGAAATATATGAAAAAGTTGAGTTTGCTTCTCATACAGAATTTGAAAAAATTGGCACAGCTTCACTGATTACAAGAACAACAACTGACGTGAATCAAATTCAAATGGTGAGTCAAATGTTTCTTAGATTGATGATTAATGCACCGATTACCTTAATTGGAGCGAGCGTCTTAGCTTATTCAAGAGATCCAGAATTAACAAAAATATTTTTATATATTATGCCAGCTTTAATTATCATTGTAGGGGGAATTATGTATTTTGCAGTTCCTCTATTTAAAAGTTTACAATTAAAAACAGATAAATTGAATTTAGTCTTTAGAGAAGGTTTGACAGGTGTCCGTGTTATTCGCGCCTTTAACCAAACGATTTTTGAAGAAAAAAGATTTGATGATGCTAACAAGGATTACACGCAAACAGCGATTAAAGTGAATACATTAATGAGTTTCTTATTACCTATTGTGACGCTGATTATTAGTATTACCAACGTTTCTATTGTTTGGTTTGGTGGTCATAATGTGGCTGAAGGAAGCTTAGAAGTAGGAACGATGATGGCTTTCATGACTTATGCTATGCAAATTTTAATGAGTTTTATGATGATGACCATGATTTTCATTTTTGTTCCTCGTGCCCAAGCTTCTGCAGTGAGAATCAATGAAGTTCTTGACCTTAAAAATGATATTGAAAATAAAAATGAGGTGAAAGAGCTGACTGGAGATAAAAATTTACTATTTCATGATGTTGAGTTCAGTTATCCAGGTGCTGAAAAGGCCGCTATTACTCAAATTGATGTGAGCGTCAAATCAGGAGAAACATTAGCAATTATAGGAGGAACTGGGTCAGGAAAGACAACCTTAATTAATATGATTCCAAGATTCTATGATGTGACGAAAGGTAGCTTGAAGGTAAACAATCAAAATGTGAAAGAAGTCGATCAAGTTGCGCTTCGGGACCGGATTGGATTTGTGCCTCAAAAAGCTGTTTTATTCACTGGGACTATTCGTTCTAACATGTTGTATAGTTTTCCAGAAGCCACAGAAGATGATATCTGGAAGGCTTTAGAAATTGCTCAAGCAAAAGAGTTTGTTTTAGAACTTTCAGAAGGATTAGATAGTATTGTGGAACAAGGGGGAAGTAATTTCTCAGGTGGACAAAGACAACGTTTATGTATTGCGCGTGCTTTAATCAAACCGGCAGATATTTACATTTTTGACGATTCATTTTCAGCTTTAGATTTTAAAACAGATGCGCTTCTTAGAAAAGCATTAAAAGAATCTGTCACAGAGTCGATTGTTGTTATTGTCGCTCAAAGAATCAGTACAGTTGTAGAAGCTGATACGATTTTAGTTTTAGATAATGGTGCCATGGTAGGTAAAGGAAATCACCAAGAATTAAAAGAAACCAATGAAACATATCAAGAGATTTTAACATCTCAACTTAGAGAGGAGGAAATTGCATGAGAGGCGGACCAGGAAAGCAACACAATATGAAAGGTAAACCAGATAAAGCTAAAAATTTCTGGAAAACAACCAAACGATTAATGGGCTATCTTTCTAAAAAAATCTATCTTGTTCTTTTTGTTATTATCTTGGCAATTACCTCAACAGTCTTTCAAATCAGAACACCAAAAATATTAGGTGAAGCGACAACTGAAATTTTTAAAGGATTAATGAAAGCAAAAGAACAAATGCTGCAAGGCGTGAAAGTGGATAGTGTTCCGATTGATTTTGATAAAATTGGAACAATTATTTTTATTGTTTTAGGAATGTACTTAGCATCAGCTATCTTTAGCTTTATCCAACAGTTTATTATGACTCGGATTTCTCAAAACATGGTCTATCAATTAAGACAAGAGTTGAAAGAAAAAATGGGTCGAGTGCCAATTTCGTATTATGATACCCATAGTAATGGTGATATCATGTCCCGGGCTATTAATGACATGGATAATATCTCAGGAACATTGCAACAAAGTTTAACTCAATTAGTAACTAGTGTGATTATGTTCTTTGGTGTCTTGTTTATGATGTTAACGATTAGTTGGAAATTAACGTTAGTCGCATTGATTACAGTTCCTCTAAGTTTAATTGTAACAATGATGATTGCGCCTAAATCACAACGTTATTTTGCGAAACAACAAAAGACACTGGGTTTACTCAACAATCAAATAGAAGAAACTTACGGGGCTCATGCTGTGGTTAAAAGTTTCAACCACGAAAAAGAAAATATCGAAACTTTCGAAGAACAAAATAGTGAATTGTTTAATTCAGGTTGGAAAGCACAATTTATATCAGCGATGATCATGCCTTTAATGAATTTTATTAAAAATATTAGTTATGTATTTGTGGCGGTTATTGGTGGGATTCAAGTAGCTAATGGGCAAATCACCATTGGTAATGTCCAAGCCTTCATGCAATATACCAATCAATTTGCCCAACCATTAGGACAAATGGCGAATTTAATTAATACAATTCAAGCGACAGTGGCGTCAGCTGAGCGGATTTTTGAAGTCATGGATGAAATCGAAATGACAGATAGTGTTGTAGAAGTGCCAACAAGTCTTGATACTAAGGCGGAAGTTGTTTTTAATAACGTGGCATTTGGATACTCGGAAGATAATATTCTAATGAATGATTTTAACTTAAGCGTTGAAAAGGGTCAAAAAATTGCGATTGTAGGCCCAACAGGAGCAGGTAAAACAACCTTAATTAACTTATTAGAACGTTTCTATGATGTGAGTCAAGGAAATATTTTATATCGAAATCGAGACATTCGAAACATGAAGCGAGAAGAATTACGAGCAGATATCTCCATGGTGTTACAAGATACTTGGTTATTTACAGGAACTATTTTTGATAATATAAAATATGGGAATCAAAAAGCCACAGATGAAGAAATTTACGAAGCTGCTAAGGCGGCTAGAGCAGATGATTTCATTCGCAGATTGCCAGAGGGATATCAAACAATTCTTAACGAGGAAGCATCGAATATTTCTCAAGGACAACGGCAATTAGTTACCATCGCAAGAGCCTTTCTTGCCAATCCAGAAGTTTTAATATTAGATGAAGCAACCTCAAGTGTGGATACAAGAACGGAAATTTTAATTCAAAATGGCATGGATGAGTTGCTTAAAAATAGAACAAGTTTTGTCGTGGCTCACAGATTATCAACAATTAGAGATGCGGATAATATTATTGTGATGGAAAAAGGCTCAATCGTAGAAACTGGAAATCATGATAAGTTAATGGCAAATGAAGGCTTATATGCCGATTTATATAACAGTCAATTTAGTGGCAATGTTTCAATTTAAGTTAGTTTAGGACTAAAAAGAGCTTATTTCCAAATAAATAGTTATATTATTAGTCAAATTTCATATAATAATGGTACAATGATAACCGAACAATTTATAGTTATGAAGATTGATAATATACTAGGAGGAATTTATTGTATGGGAAGCTTTTCGTTAGACCCAAAAACTACCTTGTCGTCTATTGCATTGAAAGTTAAAGACTTAGACAAAATGATTAATTTTTATCAACGTGTAATAGGTATGAGCACTATCAGTGAAGAAAACGACATGGCGATTATGGGAATTGGAAGTAAGCGAAAAAAATTAGTTGGTTTGATAGCCACACCAGATGGAAAGGAAGATTCCAACACTCGGACTGGTTTATATCATATGGCTTTTGTGCTTCCAACAAGAGAAGATCTCGCCCTTTTTTTGAAACACATTATGTTAATGAACTATCCTATCGAGGGTCAAAGTGACCATGGTTATTCAGAATCAATTTATATCAATGACCCAGAAGGTAACCGCCTTGAATTTAGTTGGGATAAACCAAAAGAAAAATGGCCGCTCTTAGAAGGTAAAATTAATGGTGTGACGAAAGAATTGAACATGCATAAATTTTTATGTCGTGTTGAAGGAACTTATGAAATGATTCCTGCAGAAACAAAGGTAGGTCATGTTCATTTGTCTATTTCAAATTTAGATCAAAGTGGTGATTTCTATGTGAAAACACTAGGTTTCGCTATTAAAGACGATGATTTTGCTAACACGCACTTTTTAACGGTGAACGATTACCATCATCAAATTGCTTTAAATGAGTGGACACCAGCGATTCAAACACCATTAGTTACCGAAACTGATTTAGGTGTGGATCATATTACTTTTAATTTACCAACATTTGAGAGTTTGTTACTTTTAAAAGAACATCTTGAAGCCCAAGAAGTTGATTTTTACTTTAATAAAGGTAAAAAAATTATTGGTATTAATGATCCGAATGGTATTCAGTTATGGTTTATTGCATGTAAGTGCCAATAAGAATGAAAAAAGTAGAGATAAAAGTGTCCAAATTAAGGAACTTTATCTCTATTTTTATTTTATTGAAGAAATTGTGGTAGAATATAGGCGTAATTAAAAATAGGAGTAAACCATTTATGTACCAACAAACGAAAGCTTTTATGCAGAAAATTGTCAATGAAGAGCAAATTCCAGGAATTACTTTTGCATTTATTGAGGGTGACTCTCTTGAAAAAAATCAAATAGGAGTTAAGCAGACATATCCAAATATTGAACCATTGGAAAAAGAAACTTTGTACGATATGGCATCATTAACGAAAATGATTTGTACTAACACAGTGATCTTGAAACTATTGGAAACAAAAACAATTGAGATAGAGCAACCGCTCAATGTTTACTTACCTGACTTTTTAGATGAAAAGGTAACAATTAAAGAGTTGTTAACCCATACTTCAGGTATCAATCCTTTTATTCCAAACCGAAATGAGTTAGAAAAAGAAGAGTTAAGAGCTGCTATTTTAAGATTAACGTCTGATGAATCAAGAGGAAAAGTTGTCAAATATACGGATACTGGAACGATTCTTCTAGGTTTTCTGATTGAAAAAGTGTACGGAAAATCAGTTCAAGAGGTGTTTATGGAGGAAGTTTTGATTCCTTTAGATATGACACAAAGTAGATTTAAAAATTTTCCGAAAGAAAAGGCAGCTCCAACGGAAAAAAGAAGCGATCGTGGATTAGTCCAAGGGGATGTTCATGACCCAAAGGCTTTTGTTTTAGGTGAAAATTGTGGCAGTGCTGGATTATTTAGCACCCTCGATGATACCATTGCTTTTTCTAAAATGATGTTAAGTCGTGGTAAACACAATCAGAAAACGTTTCTTAAGTCAGAAAGTATCGACTTATTATTAAACAATTATACTGAAAATTGTGAACGCCCAAGGTCTTTAGGTTGGGATTTGATTCCTTATGAGGAACGGTTTTTACTATATCACACAGGTTATACAGGAACTTTCATTATTCTGGATATCCAAACACAAGGCGCTTTTATTTTCTTGTCTAACCGGGTTCACCCAATAGATAAGAGAGAAGAGTACCTCGCAATTCGAGATGAGTTAGTGGCAATTTATTTAGCCGAAAAAATAAATGTTAATTTAGGGAGAGATTGTACATGTTAGAACCATTATTTTTACAACCAGTGCTTCAAGAAAAAATTTGGGGTGGAACAAAATTAAAAACAGATTTTGAATACCCATTAGAAAGTGATAAAGTCGGTGAGTGTTGGGCAATTAGTGCGCATCCTCATGGGGTTTGTACTGTTGAAAATGGTCCATTTAAAGGTGAAAAATTAGATGAACTTTGGAAAAATCAACCAGAACTTTTTGGTAATTCAAAAGAAGACGTTTTTCCTTTATTAACTAAAATTTTAGATGCGGCAGATGACTTATCTGTTCAAGTTCATCCAGATGATTTATACGGAAAAGAGCATGAAGGTGAATTAGGAAAAACGGAATGTTGGTATATTATTAGTGCTGATCCAGGTGCTGAAATTATTTATGGACATCATGCAAAAACAAAAGAAGAATTAGCTGAGATGATTAATAGTGGTGACTGGGAACATTTATTAAGACGTGTACCAGTAAAAAAAGGTGAGTTTTACTTTGTTCCAAGTGGGACAATTCATGCGATTGGTAAAGGTATCATGATTTTAGAAACCCAACAAAGTAGTGACACAACTTACCGTGTGTACGATTATGATCGCTTGGATGATGCAGGAAATCCTCGTGAATTACACATTCAGCAATCACTAGACGTAACAAATGTCCCTCACGTTGATCCTGAATTAGGAATTAAAGAAGAAGGACAAGGGGAATCAAGTGTAATCACTTATATTGAATCAGATTATTTTAACGTTTATAACTGGGAAGTATCAGGTATGCTAAATCTTAAAGCGACAGCTCCTTATACGTTAGTGAGTGTGTTAGATGGTTTTGGTTATATCTCACTTAATGACCAAAAAGAAAAAGTTGAACTTAAAAAAGGGCAACATTTCATCTTAACTTCAGATATTGAAAAATGGCATTTAGAAGGCGATTTAAAAATTATTGCTTCTGAACCAGGAACTAAAAACAGATAATCAAAAAAGGGATTACGACAAAGTTTTGTCATAATCCCTTTTATTTTTTTAAATTAAATCAACTAATGGTGTAAAGCTGCGGTCTTGATCGAGCGCCACTTGTTTAAAGGTTAAATGCCCTTTACATGTATTAACACCAGAAGCTAAAACGTTGCTATCATTGACTGCTTGAACAAATCCTTTGTTAGCTAATTGTGTGATGTAAGGTAAGGTATTGTTTGTTAAAGCAAGTGTAGCAGTTCTAGCAACTGCACCTGGCATATTTGCTACAGCATAATGAAGAACGCCGTGACGCGTATAAACAGGATCATCATGACTCGTGATTTTATCTGTCGTCGCAAAAATACCACCTTGGTCGATTGCGATATCAATAATAACAGAACCTTCCTTCATATCCTTAACCATTTCTTCAGTGACAAGAGTAGGTGCTTTACGTCCTGGAATCAGAACAGCTCCGATAACTAAGTCAGCTTTTTTTAGTGAATGGTGGATATTATGAGAATTAGACATCACTGTTTCAATATTGTTTCCAAAAATATCATCTAATTGAGCTAAACGTTTTTGGTTCACATCTAAGATACGAACGTTTGCTCCTAAACCGATAGCGATTTTAGCAGCGTTTGTTCCAGCCACACCACCACCGATAATTAATACATTTCCTTTAGGTACACCAGGTACTGAAGATAGTAATACTCCAGAGCCACCTTGCGTTTTTTGTAAGAAGAAAGCGCCAGTTTGAGGTGCCATACGTCCAGCAATTTCAGACATTGGCGTTAATAGTGGTAAACTGCCATCTGGTAATTGCACTGATTCATAGGCAATAGCTGTTACTTTGCTTTCAATTAAGGCATCAGTTAATTCTTTAGCTGGTGCTAAATGTAAATAGGTAAATAAGATCAAATCTTCTTTAAAGTAAATATATTCCTCTTTTAAAGGTTCTTTTACTTTTAAGACCATTTCTACATCCCAAGCTTCTTTGGCTTCTTTGACAATTGTTGCTCCATTTTCTTGATACTCTGCATCCGTGTAACCAGAGCCGATGCCGGCGTTGGTTTCGATAAGCACTTCATGATTGTTATCTGTCAATGTTTTGACAAATGGAGGTGTTAAAGCCACACGGTTTTCATTGTTTTTCAGTTCCTTTGGTATCCCAATTTTCATAGAGATTCCTCCTGTCTTTTAAATAAGAATTCTACCGCTAGCCTAAGTATACACCTAACAAAAATAAGATTCTAGGTATTTCTAAGGAAAAAGTGCATGATATCACAAAAATTATTTCGTATGATTTTTCATTTATGAAAACAATTATTTTCATAAAAAAAGGATTTGCTAACATAAAATTATGCAGCAAATCCTTTTTTTAATCTTTCAAATCAGTTAATGAAAATGTTTGGTTATATTTTTTCTCTGTTGCCATATTCAAAATTCTTAAAGCAAGATTTTTATTTTTAGCAAGGAGTGGGCCGTGGAAGTAAGATCCAATAACATTTTTATAAACAACGCCTTCTGTTTGATCTTTACCGTTGTTACCATAACCTTTTTTGACAATCCCTAAAGGTTTTTCGCCTTCTCCTAAGAAAGTTGTTCCATTATGGTTTTCAAATCCAAGGTAGGTTTCATCAAATTCTTCGTTATAAATTTCGATATCCCCAATAAAACGATTGTTATCTTGGCTTAGTGTGTAATGAGGCATCGCATGAATTCCTTCAATTTTCTCACCTTGTGCGCCAATGTAATACTCACCTAGAAGTTGGAAACCACCACAGATTGCAAGGACCACACCGTCATCTTCAATGTATTTAGTTAATTCTTGTTTTTTAGTTTGAATGTCTTTTGATACAATGACTTGTTCGTAGTCTTGACCACCGCCAAAGAAAATTAAATCAAAATCATCAGCGTTAAACTCTTCATAGATACTAACAATATCAATAGAAAAATCAATTCCTAATTGTTTTGCATAAAATTCTAATAATAACAGGTTGCCATTATCACCATATGTATTAAGTAAATTGCCATAAAGATGACACACACGTAAATTATAAGTTGCCAATTTAGTTCGCCTCCTTAATATAGCCTTGTTGGATTAATTCTTTTCTCATTTGCAGTACTGCCGTGTAAGTTGCTAAAACGTAAACATGTTCAGTTGGAACTTGTTTAATTTCAGAAATAACTTCTTTAATATTAGGCATCTCGGTTAAGTTTTTAGGATCAATCCCAGCTACTTTCAGACGTAAAGTCATATCTTCATGACGCTCGCCGCCTGTAATCACTTTGGGAATGGACATCTCTTGTAATTCTTCTAATTGACTGTCCCAAATCCAACTAATATCAATCCCATCTGCATAGTTAGCATTAAGTAAAGCAACAAGTGAAAAGTCAAAAGGTGCCATCTTCATTGTATCAATGACTTGGTTAAGCCCAACTGGATTTTTTACTAAGACAAGGGTACATTTTTTATCTCCAATTTGAATCACTTCTTGACGACCAAATACTTTTTCATCATAAGCTAAACCTTTTCGGATTTTTTCAGGCGCAATATTGTAGTATTCTGCTACAGCAGTCGCTGAAAGGGCGTTATAAACATTATATAATCCACCAACTTCAATATTATACGTTTCCTTATCAATCACAAATTCAGCAGAAGTATTCGTTGTTTTGATTAAATCTGTTAACTGATACTCAAGCTCAGGACGTTTAAAGTCACAGTTAGGACAATAGTATTTACCTAAGTTACTATAAGTAATCATTTTATATTCTAAGATATGTTGACACTCAGGACATAAAACGCCATCTGTATTGTAATGGGCATGGAGCGCTTGGTCTTCCTTGTGATTAAATCCGTAATATTTAACGGGATTTAGAGTTTTAACAGAATTAAAGATTGGTAAATCGCCATTCATTAAAATAGTCGCTTCAGGTGCTTTTTTAGCGCCGTCTACGATTAATTTGTAAGTTGTGTAAATTTCACCATAACGATCCATTTGATCTCTAAAAATATTAGTAAAAACAAACAATTCTGGTGTTAAAAATTCAGTGACTTTACTCAGACTAGCTTCATCTATCTCAAGAACTGCGAAATTTTTTCCATTCTTATTCTTTTTACCTGAAAGAAAAGTTGAAACAATTCCTTGAAGCATATTTGCTCCTGTTGTATTGGTTAAAACTTCTCCAAACTCTTGTTTTAATATGTTCACTGTAAGGGCAGTGGTTAAGGTTTTACCATTTGTCCCTGTGACAACGATAATATGATAGTCTTTCGCTAATTGATCTAAAACCTTTGGATCAATTTTTAAAGCTATTTTACCTGGGAGGCTACTACCACCTTTAAAAAATGTTTGTAAAAACCAACGACTTGACTTACCAGCAAAAGTCGCCAAACTACTGCGTACGCTCATGTATGCTTCCTCCTATTTAAAACTTCAACTAATATATAATACCATATTATATTTAAAACATTGACTAAATGTAAAGAATCAAACCTAAAATTAAACAGATTTTATGAAATAAATAAGATTTGTTCTTAGAATGATAAATTTACTATCTTTTTATAAGTGTAAACAATTGACGGAAATCCTTGATTTGGCTATACTTAGGACTGTTATATATTAAAATGTGATTAAAAGATCCTTTAAATCAATTAATCATCAACAAGGAGAGATTTGATGGAAAAAAAATGGCTTTTCGGAATGACTGCAGTTATCGCGATGACGTTAACGGCATGTGGTTCTAATAAGACAGAAGCACCAAAAGAAAAAAAGGATAAAGATACGTTTACCTACGCAATTAGTGGGGACCCAACGTCACTTAATCCAATCAATGTGGGAGATAGATGGGGATTAACAACAACTAATATGATTTTCTCACCACTTGTCCGCATTGAAGGAGATGGCACTCAGAAAATGGAGTTAGCCAAAGAAGTGACACCAAGTGAAGATGGTAAGTCAGTTACCGTTAAACTAAAAGACGATATCAAATGGTCAGACGGTGAAAAATTAACAGCGGATGATGTTATCTTTACCTATGAACAAAAAGTGAAAAAAGAAAATGGCAATGCGGATAGTTTATGGATTGATGATAAACCTATCGCATTTGAAAAAGTAGATGACACAACTGTTAAGTTTAATTTCCCTTCTGTGAGTGCCGCAGCAATGAACAATATCGCCACAGAAACGTATATTATTCCAGAGCATGTTTATAAAGATGAACCAGATTTTTCAGTCAATGAATTAAAAGCTAAACCTGTAGGAACTGGTCCTTACAAATTAACGAATTACAAACGTGGTGAATATTTGCAATTTGAAGCCAACGATACATATTATGGCGGCAAAGTGAATGTTCCTAAAGTAAACTTGAGAATTATTAGTAATGCAGATACAACGAAAGTGGCTCTTCAAAAAGGCGAAGTGGATGCTTCATACATCTTACCTAATAACATTGAAGACATTAAAAAATCTGATGTAGCAACGTATGAATACAGTGAAAACCGTGTTGGCTACATGGGTGTTAACAATAACTCGGATAAATTAAAAGATGTGAAAGTTCGCCAAGCAATATTTTACGCTTTAAATAAAGAAGAATTAAACAAAGCAGGTTACTTAGATGCTAAATATTATGACAATGTGTATTCTATTTTGCCACCAAATAACCCATACGCAACTGATAAAGTCGAAAAATACGACACTGATGTTGAAAAATCTAAAAAATTATTAAAAGAAGCCGGTGCAGAAGATTTAAAAATCAACTTAGCTTTCTCTTCTGATGATCCTGTTCAAACGATTCAAGCAACGTTAATGCAACAACAATTACAAAAAGCAGGTATCACCTTAGAACTTACTGGTGGGGATAGTGCAGCCTATTTTGCTGAAATGCAAAAACCTGAAACGAAGAAATATGATTTATTCATGGGTGGTTACATCATGGGTAATGATCCTGATTTATATTCTTCATTATTTAAAACAGGTGGTTCTTCTAATTACTTCCACTATAGTAGTGATAAGACAGATAAATTGTTTAATGCAGGTGTTGTTGAATTAGATGATGCTAAACGTAAAGATGTTTATGCTGATTTACAAAAACAAATTGCTGATGATGCTGTCTTTTATCCAATCGTAGATAGTAAAAAAGTATTAGCAGTTAATAAAGCAGTTAAAGATGTAGAAAAAGCTGGTTTAATTCCAATTTATACATTTGAAGATCTTTCTAAATTATCAATCAAATAGAGATAATTTAGTTGAAAAAACTTCGTAAGCAAATTAATCCTTGCCCGAAGTTTTTTCTGTCATATAGAAAGAAAATAAAATGGATAAAGGATGAAGAAAAATGGCTAAGTATATTTTAAAAAGAGTCTTACAAGTAATCCCACTTCTTTTTATTGTTTCATTTATCGTGTTCTCATTGATTCATTTAGCACCTTATGATGCAATCGATTCAATCACAACACCTAATATGTCGAAAGAAACGGTGGAGATATTAAGACAGCGTTATGGATTAGATCAACCCTTTTTAGTTCAATATTTTATGTGGTTAAAACAAATTCTAACTGGAGACTTTGGACATTCTTTAGTGAGTCAACAAAGTATCGCTCAAGAATTGGCAATTAGAATTCCAAATACGATTAAATTGATTTTACCAGCTTATATCACAGCCCTTATTATTGCGATTGTTCTAGGTTTAGTAGCTGGAGCAAATAAAGGTAAATTCCTTGATAAATTCATCGACGGGATTTGTTCTGTTGGAATTTCAATGCCAACATTTTGGTTTGCCATGTTAATGATTTACTTCTTTGGATATAAACTAAATGCCTTACCAATTATTGGTATGCATACGGTTGGAAATGAAGATTCTTTTCTTGATTTTCTCCAACATTTCATTATGCCTTATATTGTTTTAACTGTGGCATTTTTCCCAGACTTAACTCGTTATGTGAGGTCTTCCACAATGTTACAATTATCGGAAGACTATGTCATGGTTCAACAGTCATTTGGAGCAAGTAAAAAGGAAATCTTCTTTAGACATGTGAGTAAAAACGTCTTGTTACCAATTGTGACTCAAATTGGTTTAGCCTTACCAATGCTTGTAACAGGAGCAATTATTACTGAAAGTATTTTTGGTTGGCCAGGCATTGGACCATATTTAATGAGTGCCACTAAAGCACTAGATTTCCCAATTATTATGGCAGTTATGCTCTTATCGGCAACTTTAGTGATTTTAGGGAATTTATTATCGGATATTTTATATACGATTGTTGATCCTCGGATTAGTCAGGGGGATAAGTAAAATGAAAGAAAAGAAATGGTTGAACATTTTAAAAGAAAACAAAACATATTGGTTCCCGATTATCTTTTTAGTCGGCTTAACACTGTTAGCATTAATCGCGCCACTTCTGCCAATTGATCCTAATGCAACAGATGTAGCGCAAATGTCATCTCCGCCAAGTTTTAAACATGTTTTTGGGACAGATGAAGTCGGGAGAGATTACTTTATTCGGGTGGTTTATGGTAGTCGGATTTCCCTTCTTGTGGGTGTCTTAGCGATGTTAGCTTCAACACTGATAGGAACAGTGATTGGGATTGTTTCAGGTTATTTTGGTGGTTGGATTGATAGTTTGTTGATGCGAATTGTCGATATCTTGTCTTCAATCCCTTGGTTAGTTTTAGTGATTGTACTAAGCGTATTGTTAAAACCAGGTTTAGTAACAATTATTTTTGTGATTGGTTGTTTTTCATGGATGAGTATTTCTCGTTTAATTCGAGCGGAAACCTTATCTGTTAAAGAAAGAGAATATGTGATCTACGCCCAATTTATTGGTGAAAAGGATTCTAAGATTATTATGAAACATATTTTCCCAGCTGTTTTACCAACTTTGATTGTGGCTGCAACAGGAAGTATTTCTTCAGCGATTATGACCGAATCAGCTTTAAGTTTTCTTGGGATTGGTATTCAGCCTCCAGTGGCATCTTGGGGAAGTTTACTACAAAATGCCCAAGCGAGTTTACAACAAGCACCGTACATGGCAGTTTTACCAGGTTTATTTATTATCTTAACCGTCTTTTCATTTAATAGTTTAGGTAATTACTTACGTGAATTAACGAGTGTGGAGGGATAATGATGACAGAAAATATTTTAGAAATTAAACATTTAGCAGTTTCAGTTAATAAGAAAAATAAAGACGCTATTCGTATTATCAAGGGGATTGATTTAACAATTCCTAAAGGAGAAATTGTTGGAATCGTTGGTGAATCTGGTAGCGGAAAAAGTATGACCATGAAAAGTTTAATGAAGATTTTACCGGAAAATGGTCATACAACTTATGATAGTTTTTACTTTGATGGAGTGAATCAAGAAGGTAAAAAAGAACGGATTCCAGCAGCAATGATTTTTCAAGACCCAATGACGTCTTTAAATCCTTTAAGAACGATTGGCTATCATTTAATCGAAGTAGTCCAAAGAAAACAAAAGGTCAATAAAAAAGAAGCAGAAAAATTAGCCTTAAAAGAGTTGGAAAAGGTAGGTATCAATTTACCTGAAAAAAGAATGAACCAGTACCCACATGAACTATCTGGTGGAATGCGACAACGGGTAATGATTGCGATGGCTTTACTGGCTAAACCAAAATTATTGATTGCAGATGAGCCTACAACAGCTTTGGATGTGACAATTCAAGCACAGATATTAGAGTTGATTCGAAATCTTCAAAAAGAAGAAGATCTTTCAGTGATTCTTGTGACCCATGACTTTGGAATTGTTGCTGGTATGTGTCAAAGTATTCGCGTGATGTATGACGGTAAAATTGTGGAAGAAGGTCAAATTGATGAAGTCTTCTATGAGCCAGCACATCCTTATACAAAAGAGCTGTTAAAAGCTATTCCAACAGGAGATAAAGGACAAACCTTGTATTCTTTAAGTAGTTATAAGGAAACCACAGAAGAAAGAGAACAAGCTGAAATGTACGTTTTATCAAATACTCACCGTGTGTTGGGAAATGGAGGAGAAAGTCATGAGTAATGAATTAATCCGCGTAGAAAACATTAAACGTTATTTTCCAGTCAAAAATAATTTTGGACAAGTCAAGACCGTGGTGAAAGCCGTTGATAATGTATCTCTAACAATCAAAAAAGGGGAAACATTAGGTTTAGTAGGCGAGTCTGGAAGTGGCAAGACGACTCTAGGTAGAAGCATCTTACAACTAGAAACAATCGATGAAGGTCAAATCTATTTTAAAGATCAATCCCTAATTACAAGTAGTAAAGAAGAAAAGAAACAGTTACTAAAAGAAATGCAAATTATTTTTCAAGATCCTTATTCATCTCTTAATCCGAGAATGACAGCTTTAGATCTTGTTTTAGAGCCTTTACTTTTACAATTTTCTAAAACGGAGGCTTTAGAAAAGGCAAAAGCAATACTTACTAAAGTTGGCTTCACTGAAGAAATGTTCTCAAAATACCCAAAAGAGTTTAGTGGGGGACAACGTCAAAGAATTGGTATCGCTCGAGCTGTCGTTGTGAAACCTGAATTCATTTTGTGTGATGAGCCAATTTCAGCTTTGGATGTCTCTATTCAAGCTCAAGTAATTAACTTACTTGTTGATTTGCAGAAAGAATTAGGCTTAACTTATCTTTTCATCTCTCATGATTTATCCATGGTGAGATATATTTCAGATCGAATTGCTGTGATGTATTTAGGGAAGTTAGTTGAACTTGGACCAGCTGAAAAAATATTTAGTGAACCTCAGCATGCCTATACTAAACGATTATTACAAGCCATTCCCATTGCAGACCCTAAAAAAGCAAGAGCTGCTCAAGCAGAAAATGAGATGAACCACTTAGAAGAAATAGATACAAGCAATCAAACAGAATGGGTTGAAATTAGCCCAGAACATTTTGTTTTAAAGGAGAGATAACATGTCAGTCGATAAAATTGAATTAATTCAAGGAGAAAAAGGAATGGAGTTGCCTGTTGCTACGGGTAACTGGGTAATGCTTAGAAATGAAGGTTACTCACCTGTTCAAAGTATGGTTGGAGCAATCGGGGCTTGTGGCGCTTATGTTTATCAAAGTATTTTAGAGAGTTCAAGAATTGAGTACGTCTTTGAAAAAGTTGAAATTGAGTATGAAAGAGATACAGAAATTCAAAGTGAACCTTTAAAAGAAGTTAAAATTAATTTCTTTGTTAAAGTTGATGAAAAAAGTCAAGGACGAGCAGAGCGAGGATTGAAGTTAATTAGTAAACATTGCCCAGTCATGCAGTCTTTAGATCCGAGAATTAAAGTGGTAGAAGAAGTTAATTTTATTTAATAGCATAATAAAAAACACAAAAATTTAAAAGATAATTTTTGTGTTTTTTGTTTGTTTTTTAGTTACTTGGAGTTAAACGCCTTTTTCACCACGCTATCTGGTCCGGAATAAAAAATCTGCTCCTACGACAACTGGAAGAAACTAAAATTAATTCGAAAAGCGTGAATTATTTTTAGTTTCTTCCAGTTGCTTGGAGCAAAACGATTTTTTATTCACTCCGTTGTAGTCCGGGTTCAAAAGGCAACTCCTGCGGCAGCTTCACAAAGTATAATCAATCCGAAAAGCATGGATTGTTTATGCTTCGCTCCAGCTGCTTGGAGTTAAACGCCTTTTTCACCACTCTGAATTACCCGATAATTATTTTTTCTGTTGGGAATAAATAACCGTGGTCTTGTCGTTCTTTTGGGACGAAGACCATTAGGGTATATAACATCCCAATGCGTCCGATGAACATCAGGACTGCAATCGTTAGTTTTCCGATCAAGGTAAGGTCATCGGTGATGCCAAGTGAAAGTCCAGTTGTACCGAAAGCTGATGCGACTTCTACGATAATCGCAATCATGGAGTGTTCTTCGGTGATGGATAAAATTAGAACGGCAAAGAAGCACATGGCGATAGATAGATTAAATACAACAACAGCTTTTTTGATGTCTCGATCATCGATTCGGCGGCTAAAAATAGTAACGTTATCTTCGCTTTTAATGAATGAAAGCATGTATAAGCCGAGAATCGCAATGGTTGTTGTTCGAACCCCACCACCAACTGAACTAGGACTACATCCAATAAACATGAGCATAGAAAAAAGTAAGAGTGTCGGTGTTTGGAAATCATTTAAATCATTCATCTGTAAACCAGCATTTCTAGTTGTTGTAGAGTAAAACATGGAGCTCATCCATTTTTGGATTTCAGGCATCTCAGAGAATAAATGATTTCGCTCAAGAAGGTATATGGCTAACGTTCCAAAAACAAATAGAATTAAATAAATACTGATAGCTAGTTTACTAAATAGTGAAAATCTAAAGGGGAAACCTGTTTGATATCTTTTATATGTTAGCCATTCTTTAATTTCCATAATAACTGGAAAACCAATTCCACCTACCATAATTAATAAAATTAAGATGGTAATAAAAAGATAATCCTGTGAGTACGGAGTTGCTGATGAGCCAGTGACATCAAATCCAGAATTTGTTACAGCGGAGATCGCTTGATAAAAACCTTGGAAGGTAGCTTCTCCAATCGTGGGGTGATGCCCTGAAAAATAAAAACGTAATGAGAAAATAATACCAAAAATAAATTGGATAATTAATAAAGTGTAAACTGTATTTTTGATTAAACGAACACTTCCACTTAATTTAGGAGAGTTCATGTCAGTCATAATCAGTTGCCGTCTTTTAAGGGAAATTCTTTTTCTTGAGAGAATAAAGAAAAAGGTAGAGAACATCATAATCCCAAGTCCTCCGATTTGAAAGAGTATTTCTAGTAGGACGATACCACGTTGGTTGAAGACTTCGTTAATATTAAAGGTACTAAGACCAGTAACGCTGACAGTACTTACCGCCATGAAAAGCATGTCAAATGCGGAAACATCAGCACCTTCTTTTTGGAAAAAAGGTAGACTTAATAAAAAAAATGAAACGATTGTCATTAAGACGTAGTAGGTAAAAATAATTTGAATGGTGGACAGATGAGTGTTAACAAATCGATGTCCATCCCGCCTTAATTGGAATAAAGACCACTTTTTCTTAAACATAGTAAACTCCTTTGTAATTACATCTTGTTAAGTATAACAAGTAGGGGTTAAAAAGACAAAAAAAATCAGCCTTTTGACGGATGTTATAGGTTCATTTTTTAGTATAATTAAATAAAAGGGAGTGAAGGGGAATGTTAACAATTATTCAGGTACAAACCATTACTTTTATTATTGTTATTTTGTTTCTAGTTCAAAAGAATGGACATTTAAAAAGAAAAGAAAGTTCTAGTTTACTTACTTGGTTAGCAGTACTTTCAGCAGCTAATGCTTTGATCATTTGTCTTTCAATTATTGAAGTATCAGCGTTTAATTTACTGATGCTAGCAAGTGTGAACGGTCTAGTCACAATACTTTATTTATACATACAAAATTATGAGTTATCTAAAAATTGAAGTAAAAAAAGACGAAACTGATTATTGCCAGTTTCGTCTTTTTTAATTTCCACCAGTTACTCAGAGTAAAACGCCTTTTTCACCACTTTATGTAGTCTGGATTCAAAAGGCAACTCCTGCGGCAGCTTCACAAATCATAATCAATCCTAAAAGCGTGGATTGTTTATGATTCGCTCCAGCTGCTTGGAGTTAAGCACCTTTTTGATCACTCTATTGTAGTCTGGAATAAAAAATCTGCTCCTACGACAACTTCAAACATTAAAATTAATTCAAAAAGCACGAATTATTTTAAATGTTCTCCAGTTGCTTGGAGCAAAACGATTTTTTATTCACTCTATACTAAATTAATCAGTGTGTATTTTTTCTTTCCTTTTCTTACAATGATGAATTTATCTTCGATTGATAAGTCGGCTGTAATATCGACTGTGACATCCTTGATTTTTTCACCATTGATTGAAATGGCACCATTTGTGACATCTTCACGTGCTTGACGTTTAGAAGGTTCTACTTTTGTTTCAACTAACCAATCAACAATGTTCATTGTATCTTTGCCAATCGTAGCATTTGGCATGTTTTTAAAGCCATCTTCGATTTGATGAGCTGTTAACTGCTTCACGTCGCCAGAGAATAGAGCAGCAGTAATCGTTAAGGCATCATTTAATGCTTCTTCACCATGAACAAAGGTTGTCATTTGGCTAGCTAATGTTTTTTGCGCTTCACGTTTGTGTGGTTCAGTAGCTACTTTTTCTTCCAATGCAGTGATTTCTTCTTGCGTTAAGAAAGTGAAAAATTTTAAGTACTTGATAACATCACGGTCATCTTGGTTTAACCAAAATTGGTAAAATTCGTAAGGAGATGTTTTCTCTGGATCTAACCAAATGGCACCACCAGCTGTTTTACCGAATTTAGTTCCATCAGATTTTAACATTAAGGGAATCGTTAAACCGAACGCTTTAGCCTCAGCACCTTCTTGTTTTCTAATTAAATCTAAACCAGCTGTAATATTTCCCCATTGATCAGCTCCACCGATTTGAAGACGGACATCATGGTGACGGAATAAGTGTAAGTAGTCCATTGATTGTAAAATTTGGTAAGTAAATTCAGTAAATGAAATACCAGTTTCTAAACGACTAGAAACGATATCTTTTGCTAACATGGTATTAATGTTAAAGTTTTTACCGTAATCTCTTAAGAAATCAAGAAGAGATAAATCTTTTGTCCAATCGTAGTTATTCACCATTGATAATTGTTGATCGTTATCTTCATCAAAGAAAAGTTTTCTCATTTGATTTGTTAAACAATCCACGTTGTGTTGAACTTGCTCCATTGTTTGAAGTTGACGCTCACTCGTGCGTCCACTAGGATCGCCAATTGTACCAGTTGCCCCACCGATTACGATGTATGGATGATGTCCTAATAATTGGAATCTTTTTAGCATCATAAAAGGAATTAAATGCCCAATATGCATGCTGTCTCCAGTTGGGTCAACCCCGCAGTATAAAGAAATTTTATTGTGTTCTACATAGTCACGTAAACCTTCAGCATCTGTTTGTTGATTAATTGCGTCACGCCACATTAACTCATCGATAATATTTGTTGTCATAAAAACATCCCTTTCTATAGATAAATAAAAAGTCCCTACAGAGATTACTCTCTATAGGGACGAAATAATAATTTTCCGTGGTACCACCCAAGTTAGTGTGAAGCATCACACCACTCATAGTTTTTATCGGTTACAAGCCGTAGATAACTAGTGCAACTGAATGTAATTCATCAACTTATGTGTGTCAAATTTCAGCAACCTTTGACTTTCTATAAACAGGGATAAGGGACTACTATTTCAATCGTTATCAATTTATTTAATTACCCATATGCTAAATCAAAAGTGCTGATTTGTCAAATAAAGAATTATTTCGTGAAAAAGTATACTTTCTTTTTAACTTTTAACAAAAAATGTTAAACTGGTAGAGTTACAAAAGGGGGAGAAAATACTTGGTAAAACAAGGCGTTTTATTAGCAAACATCGGAACACCAGATAAACCAGAAACAAAGGAAGTGCGTGAGTATTTAAAACACTTCTTAGGAGACAAACGTGTGATTGATAAACCAAGGTGGCAATGGTTACCTATTTTACACGGAATTATTTTAAATACGCGGCCTAAGAAATCGGCTGCTCTATATAAAAGTATTTGGGAAGAAGAAGGGTCACCTTTATTAATTCATACCAAAGCGCAAACAGAAAATTTACAAAAACTGTTGCCTGATGTATCGGTTAAATTTGGTATGGGATACAGTCACCCGACTATTTCAGAATCACTAAAAGCATTTGAGGAGGAAGGTGTAGAGGAGATTACAATAGTTCCTTTATACCCTCAGTATTCAACAACTACCACAGCTTCAATTCATGATGCAGTATTTAAGCATTATTTGAAAGAAGAAAACATTCCTAAACTTCATTTGATTAGAGAGTTCACAAGTCATCCCTTATATATTGAGATGCTAAGAGAGCAAATTATTTTAGGGATTAAAGAATACAATCCTGAACTTTTAGTTTTTTCTTATCACGGTTTACCTGTTTCTTACATTGAAAAAGGGGACCCTTATAAAGAACAATGTGCCAAAACAACCGCTGCAATTTTTGATGGTTTTGAGATAGACGTTCCTCATAAGGTAACCTATCAATCAAAATTTGGACCAGAAGAGTGGTTAACACCTGCCTTAGATCAAACATTGATGAATTTGCCAAGCGAAGGCGTGAAAAAAGTTCTCATTATTACACCAGGATTTGTTTCAGATTGTATTGAGACTCTAGAGGAGATTGAAGGCGAAAATAGAGAATACTTTATGGAAAATGGGGGAGAAGAGTTTAATTATATCCACCCATTTAACGGAGACCCTGAATTTGCAAAATTGCTTTTAGACGTTATTAAATAAATTAAAAATGATGAGGAGACTTATTGAGTCTACCTCATCATTTTTTTAGTGTTAGTTGCAGCGCTTGCTTAGCTAAGTTGTCAGCGCCTTTATTTTTTTGTTCCCCTTGCCATTCGATGAACAGTAGATCGAATCGGTCGGTTAAAATCAATATTTTTTTCAGAAGACTAGAAAAAATAGGGTCTTTAGCATATTTTTTTTCTAAGGATTGAACAACAATTCGACTATCTGAATAGATGAATATTGTTTCTTTCTCCCAATTATGAGTAAGTGCAAATTCTAAAGCAAATAAAAGTATTTCAAATTCAGCTTCATTATTAGTTTTTGCTCTAAGTGGTTGTTTTATTTGTAATTGTTCTTTATCTATTAGAACAATCATACCACCCGCACTAACTTGTTTTTTTTGATGAGTTGCGGCATCAATATAGATTTTTATCATCGGATTCTCCATTTTTATTTTTTATTTATTTATCTTATGGTAAGATAGGTAATTGTAGAAGAGCTTTTTATAGGAGGCTAATATGAGTACGAGTAAAATACATGTTTTTCGATACCAACCTGAACTTTCAGGATCAATAATCTATTGGTCGATGACATTTGTCCTGTTTTTATTGAGCATGATAGGACTACTAGAAGAACAAGGAAGAATCAATTTATTTAGTATTATCACATTTTTAATTTTTCTTTTTTTTGTTTACCTAGGAACTAGAAGAAAAATGATTCTCACCAACGAACAATTGAAAGTATCCGCTATTTTAAAAAAAAATCGTTATCAAATTGATATTGATAAAATAAAAAACATTTCAGTAGGTAGTCACGGTATAACGATTAAAACAGAAGCTAGAGAGTATGTTTATGTGATGTTTCCACCATCTAAAAATGCATTTGTTTTAAATTTACAGAAGGAAAGCTTATTTACGGGGACGATTTACGGAATAGAAAAAAGTGTTGACGAAAAATAAGTCAACACTTTTTATTTTTATTCAATCACAAGTACTTCTGCTGCTTGTAGACCACGTGCACCTTCTTTAATCGCAAACTCTACTTTTTGACCTTCAAAAAGTACTTTGAATCCCTCTTGAATGATGCCGGTAAAATGTACAAAAATTTCTTCGTCTCCGTCATACACTAGAAAACCATATCCTTTTCTAACGTCAAACCATTTCACTGTGCCGAATTTCATTTTACATACCCCCTAGTGGTCATTTACATGCCTATATTCATTATACGGTGTAAGTATTGTTACGTCAAACACAGGCTTAATCATGTAAAGTATAAATAATAACTCTTTTTACTTTAAGGGAATTGTTATATACTAATCTTTAGTAATTAAGAAATGAGGTGTCTGATGAATAGGGCTGATATTTTTTTAGTCTCATTTAATAAAATAGAGAAATGGTTGAAAAAGCAATTAGAATTCCCAAGTAATATGGGGGTAACAGAAATGTTGAGGAGAGTCAAAAAACGTTCTGATTTACCAATTGCAGAGATTGAATTTGATCTTATCGAGTTTTCCCAACTAAGAAATGCCATTGTGCATAATAGGATTGAAACAGATTTTATTATTGCTGAGCCTAATGAATGGGCAGTGGAGAGAATACTTGAAATTGAAAATGAGCTACTGCATCCGCGCCTAGTGGAACGCATTTTAAAAACAAATGTAAAGATTTTTACAGCAGATGTTCCGCTTCAAGAAATCCTTTATATAATAGTAGAAAAAGAATATTCTCAGTTTCCAATTTATCAAAACAAAAAGTTTAGAGGCTTAATTACAACCAAAGGAATTGGTATGTGGTTTGCTAAAAATGCTGATAATAATATGATGGATCTTAATTATTACACAGCGATTGATATCTTAGATCTAGATAATAAAAGAGATGCTGTCTCCTTTTTATCATTGAGTGACACAGAATACAAAGCAAAAGAACTATTTAAAAGTAATCCGAGACTAGAAGCAATCTTAGTTACTCAGAATGGTAAAAGTAACGGCAAATTAATTGGGATTATTAGTCCTAAAGATTTATTTGGAGAGTGAGAAAAAATATGATTTATTATAGTTTAATAGTTTTAGCATCGGTAATAATTGATCAATTGATTAAATATTGGGTGGTATCAAACATTGAAATACATGAAACGATTTTTAGTAATCCAATCTTATCCCTAACTCATATAAGAAATAGTGGGGCAGCGTGGAGTATTTTAGAAGGGAAAATGTGGTTCTTTACTGTCGTCACAGTTATCGCTTTGATAATATTACCTTACTTACTTTATAAATATCATAATGAAAGTAAATGGATGACGATTGGTTTAAGTTTAATTATTGGTGGCACGTTAGGGAATTTCATCGATCGTATCCGATTAGGCGAGGTTGTTGATATGTTTCAAGTAGAGTTTTTTAATTTTCCAATCTTCAATTTTGCGGATGTTTCATTAGTAATAGGTGTTATGTGTATTTTTGTATATATCTTATTTTTTGAAGAGAAATCTAAAGGAATGTAAATAAAATATACTTATATAACGTAGATTCTTGATATATTGTTAAAATGGTAGTAGAATGAAAATATAAAAAATTCACAAGGATGATGAATATGTCAAATCATATTGTTGAAGATGCAATAAATAAGATGAAAGAATCTAATATACGTATCACACCACAAAGATATGCAATCTTAGAGTATTTAGTTGAGAGTAAAAGTCATCCAACAGCGGATGAAATTTATAAACATCTTGAGCATCGTTTCCCAAATATGAGTGTAGCAACGGTATATAACAATTTAAGATTATTTACAGACATAGGTTTTGTTATTGAAATGGCTTATGGAGACTCTTCTAGTCGATTTGATTTTACATCTACAAAGCATTACCATGCTATTTGCGATAATTGTGGTAAAGTAGTTGATGTCTATTACCCTGGCTTGGAAGATGTGGAGTCGGCAACTGAGCAATTAACAGGATTTAAAGTAAGGGAACATCGCTTAGAGATGTATGGGTTATGTCCTGATTGTCAAAAAGAATCGTAGTAAAAAGCAGGTGATTTTCACCTGTTTTTTATTTTTTTTAGTTTTTTTGAAAAAAAATTAAAAATAAGCTTGATTTTTATTTAAACAATTGATATATTAATACATGTCGTTACGACGGGTGTTAATTTTAAATAACAAAAAAATATTTAAACAAAACACTTGAACAACGAAATGATATGTGTTATTATCATTAAGTCGAAAAGATAACTGACATATTAAATAACAACTTCTGGGAAAACTTTTTTAAAAAGAGTTGACATTCAAAAGAAGTTGTGATAAGATATAAAAGTTGTTACGGCAACGAAATGGATCTTTGAAAACTAAACAAAGTAAGACAAACCAAATGTGATAGGGCGTTTCTATTTTATAGAAACAAACCATATTTAGTGAAATAACATTCGCTAGCAAGTTTTAAAATTAATGAGCTAAACATCGCAAGATGTTAATCAACTTTTATTGAGAGTTTGATCCTGGCTCAGGACGAACGCTGGCGGCGTGCCTAATACATGCAAGTCGAACGCTTTGATTTTCACCGGAGCTTGCTCCACCGAAAATCAGAGAGTGGCGGACGGGTGAGTAACACGTGGGCAACCTGCCCAACAGAGGGGGATAACACTTGGAAACAGGTGCTAATACCGCATAATTTGTTTTCCCGCATGGGAGAATAATAAAAGACGCTTTCGGGTGTCACTGTTGGATGGGCCCGCGCTGCATTAGTTAGTTGGTGGGGTAATGGCCTACCAAGACCGTGATGCATAGCCGACCTGAGAGGGTGATCGGCCACACTGGGACTGAGACACGGCCCAGACTCCTACGGGAGGCAGCAGTAGGGAATCTTCGGCAATGGACGAAAGTCTGACCGAGCAACGCCGCGTGAGTGAAGAAGGTTTTCGGATCGTAAAACTCTGTTGTTAGAGAAGAACAAGTGGGAGAGTAACTGCTCCCACCTTGACGGTATCTAACCAGAAAGCCACGGCTAACTACGTGCCAGCAGCCGCGGTAATACGTAGGTGGCAAGCGTTGTCCGGATTTATTGGGCGTAAAGCGAGCGCAGGCGGTCTTTTAAGTCTGATGTGAAAGCCCTCGGCTCAACCGAGGAAGGTCATTGGAAACTGGAGGACTTGAGTGCAGAAGAGGAGAGTGGAATTCCATGTGTAGCGGTGAAATGCGTAGATATATGGAGGAACACCAGTGGCGAAGGCGACTCTCTGGTCTGTAACTGACGCTGAGGCTCGAAAGCGTGGGGAGCAAACAGGATTAGATACCCTGGTAGTCCACGCCGTAAACGATGAGTGCTAAGTGTTGGAGGGTTTCCGCCCTTCAGTGCTGCAGTTAACGCATTAAGCACTCCGCCTGGGGAGTACGACCGCAAGGTTGAAACTCAAAGGAATTGACGGGGGCCCGCACAAGCGGTGGAGCATGTGGTTTAATTCGAAGCAACGCGAAGAACCTTACCAGGTCTTGACATCCTTTGACCACTCTAGAGATAGAGCTTTCCCTTCGGGGACAAAGTGACAGGTGGTGCATGGTTGTCGTCAGCTCGTGTCGTGAGATGTTGGGTTAAGTCCCGCAACGAGCGCAACCCTTATTGTTAGTTGCCATCATTTAGTTGGGCACTCTAGCAAGACTGCCGGTGACAAACCGGAGGAAGGTGGGGATGACGTCAAATCATCATGCCCCTTATGACCTGGGCTACACACGTGCTACAATGGACGGTACAATGAGTTGCGAGACCGCGAGGTTTAGCTAATCTCTTAAAGCCGTTCTCAGTTCGGATTGTAGGCTGCAACTCGCCTACATGAAGCCGGAATCGCTAGTAATCGTGGATCAGCATGCCACGGTGAATACGTTCCCGGGCCTTGTACACACCGCCCGTCACACCACGAGAGTTTGTAACACCCAAAGTCGGTGAGGTAACCTTTTAGGAGCCAGCCGCCTAAGGTGGGATAGATGATTGGGGTGAAGTCGTAACAAGGTAGCCGTATCGGAAGGTGCGGCTGGATCACCTCCTTTCTAAGGAATATTACGGAAATCACATGGTTGTACTTACTTTGTTTAGTTTTGAGAGATCTATTTTTAAAAATAAATCCTTAAACAAGGGGCCTTAGCTCAGCTGGGAGAGCGCCTGCCTTGCACGCAGGAGGTCAGCGGTTCGATCCCGCTAGGCTCCATTAGTATTGTTATAATACTAAAACATATTGTTCATTGAAAACTGGATAGTTGAAGTTAGACATCAACATTTTTTTTTAACACACCGAGTTGATCAGTTTTATTATTAAAATTGTGATACATAAAATACTATTTAAATTAGCTATCGCTAGTTGATTTAAATAAACAAAGTCTAACCATTAGGTTAGAAAAAGGTTAAGTGAATAAGGGCGCACGGTGGATGCCTTGGCACTAGAAGCCGATGAAGGACGGGACTAACTCCGATATGCTTTGGGGAGCTGTAAGTAAGCTATGATCCAGAGATTTCCGAATGGGGGAACCCAGCATCTTTTATAGGATGTTACTTTCAAGTGAATACATAGCTTGTTAGAGGTAGACGCAGAGAACTGAAACATCTAAGTACCTGCAGGAAGAGAAAGAAAAATCGATTTCCTTAGTAGCGGCGAGCGAAACGGAAACAGCCCAAACCAACAAGCTTGCTTGTTGGGGTTGTAGGACTCAGCTGTGGTAGCTGTTGTGGATAGTCGAATCGACCTGGAAAGGTCAGCCGGAGCGGGTAAAAGCCCCGTAGACGAAATTGACAACACACCTATGAGTATCCTGAGTACGGCGGAACACGAGAAATTCCGTCGGAATCCGGGAGGACCATCTCCCAAGGCTAAATACTCTCTAGTGACCGATAGTGTACCAGTACCGTGAGGGAAAGGTGAAAAGCACCCCGGAAGGGGAGTGAAATAGAACCTGAAACCGTGTGCCTACAAAAAGTCAGAGCCCGTTAATGGGTGATGGCGTGCCTTTTGCAGAATGAACCGGCGAGTTACGATTGCATGCGAGGTTAAGCTGAAGAAGCGGAGCCGTAGCGAAAGCGAGTCTGAATAGGGCGAGTGAGTATGTAGTCGTAGACCCGAAACCAAGTGACCTACCCATGTCCAGGTTGAAGGTGCGGTAAAACGCACTGGAGGACCGAACCCACGTACGTTGAAAAGTGCGGGGATGAGGTGTGGGTAGCGGAGAAATTCCAAACGAACTTGGAGATAGCTGGTTCTCTCCGAAATAGCTTTAGGGCTAGCCTCGGAATTAGAATGATGGAGGTAGAGCACTGTTTGGACTAGGGGCCCGTCTCGGGTTACCGAATTCAGATAAACTCCGAATGCCATTCATTTATGTCCGGGAGTCAGACAGTGAGTGATAAGATCCATTGTCGAAAGGGAAACAGCCCAGACCACCAGCTAAGGTCCCCAAATATATGTTAAGTGGAAAAGGATGTGAGGGTGCACAAACAACTAGGATGTTGGCTCAGAAGCAGCCACCATTTAAAGAGTGCGTAATAGCTCACTAGTCGAGTGCCCTTGCGCCGAAAATGTACCGGGGCTAAACATATTACCGAAGCTGTGGATAGAACTTAGGTTCTATGGTAGGAGAGCGTTCTAAGGGCGTTGAAGCTAGATCGTAAGGACTGGTGGAGCGCTTAGAAGTGAGAATGCCGGTATGAGTAGCGAAAGACAGGTGAGAATCCTGTCCACCGAATGACTAAGGTTTCCTGGGGAAGGCTCGTCCTCCCAGGGTTAGTCGGGACCTAAGCTGAGGCCGATAGGCGTAGGCGATGGATAACAGGTTGAGATTCCTGTACCCGTTTGTTTTGTTTGAACAATGGAGGGACGCAGTAGGTTACAAGATCGCACTGTTGGATATGTGCGTTCAAGCAACAAGTCTTGGTAAGAGTCAAATGCTTTTACCTTTAAGGACAAGTTGTGATGAGGAGGGAAATTAAGTACCGAAGTCTTAATATCACACTGCCAAGAAAAGCTTCTAGTTAGAAACAAACGGCCCGTACCGCAAACCGACACAGGTAGTCGAGGAGAGAATCCTAAGGTGAGCGAGAGAACTCTCGTTAAGGAACTCGGCAAAATGACCCCGTAACTTAGGGAGAAGGGGTGCTGAACGCAAGTTCAGCCGCAGTGAATAGGCCCAAGCGACTGTTTATCAAAAACACAGGTCTCTGCAAAATCGAAAGATGACGTATAGGGGCTGACGCCTGCCCGGTGCTGGAAGGTTAAGAGGATGGGTTAGCTAGTAGCGAAGCTCAGAATTGAAGCCCCAGTAAACGGCGGCCGTAACTATAACGGTCCTAAGGTAGCGAAATTCCTTGTCGGGTAAGTTCCGACCCGCACGAAAGGCGTAACGATTTGGGCACTGTCTCAACGAGAGACTCGGTGAAATTTTAGTACCTGTGAAGATGCAGGTTACCCGCGACAGGACGGAAAGACCCCATGGAGCTTTACTGTAGTTTGATATTGAATGTTTGTAACACATGTACAGGATAGGTAGGAGCCGTAGAGCTCGGGACGCTAGTCTCGAGGGAGGCATTGGTGGGATACTACCCTTGTGTTATGACCATTCTAACCCGCGCCACTTATCGTGGCGGGAGACAGTGTCAGATGGACAGTTTGACTGGGGCGGTCGCCTCCTAAAAAGTAACGGAGGCGCCCAAAGGTTCCCTCAGAATGGTTGGAAATCATTCGTAGAGTGCAAAGGCATAAGGGAGCTTGACTGCGAGAGCTACAACTCGAGCAGGGACGAAAGTCGGGCTTAGTGATCCGGTGGTTCCGCATGGAAGGGCCATCGCTCAACGGATAAAAGCTACCCTGGGGATAACAGGCTTATCTCCCCCAAGAGTTCACATCGACGGGAGGTTTGGCACCTCGATGTCGGCTCGTCGCATCCTGGGGCTGTAGTCGGTCCCAAGGGTTGGGCTGTTCGCCCATTAAAGCGGCACGCGAGCTGGGTTCAGAACGTCGTGAGACAGTTCGGTCCCTATCCGTCGCGGGCGTTGGAAATTTGAGAGGAGCTGTCCTTAGTACGAGAGGACCGGGATGGACACACCTCTGGTGTACCAGTTGTTCTGCCAAGGGCATTGCTGGGTAGCTATGTGTGGAAGGGATAAACGCTGAAAGCATCTAAGCGTGAAGCCCCCTCAAGATGAAATTTCCCATTTCTTTAAGAAAGTAAGATCCCTGAAAGATGATCAGGTAGATAGGCTAGGAGTGGAAGTGCAGTGATGTACGGAGCGGACTAGTACTAATCGATCGAGGACTTAACCAAAGAAAAACGGTGAAGTAAAAAAGATGTCTAACTAAAACATTCAGTTTTGAGTGAACAATCACTCTAATAATAAGTGTGGCGATGATGGCAAGAAGGATACACCTGTTCCCATGCCGAACACAGAAGTTAAGTTTCTTAGCGCCGAGGGTAGTGAGGGGTTTCCCCTTGTGAGAGTAGGACGTTGCCATGCTTATTATAAATTATCCGGCATAGCTCAGTTGGTAGTAGCGCATGACTGTTAATCATGATGTCGTAGGTTCGAGTCCTACTGCCGGAGTTGTTTCAAAAGGCCCGTTGGTCAAGCGGTTAAGACACCGCCCTTTCACGGCGGTATCACGGGTTCGATTCCCGTACGGGTCATGTAACATAATATATTCCATATATGGAGGTTTAGCTCAGCTGGGAGAGCACCTGCCTTACAAGCAGGGGGTCAGCGGTTCGATCCCGTTAACCTCCATTATCTAAACTGGTTCCGTGGTGTAGGGGTTAACATGCCTGCCTGTCACGCAGGAGATCGCGGGTTCAAATCCCGTCGGGACCGTTTAGGCGCAGTAGCTCAGTTGGTAGAGCAACGGATTGAAGCTCCGTGTGTCGGCAGTTCGATTCTGTCTTGCGCCATTATATGGAGGGGTAGCGAAGTGGCTAAACGCGGCGGACTGTAAATCCGCTCCTTCGGGTTCGGCAGTTCGAATCTGCCCCCCTCCATTATTAATATTATCAAACTATAGGGGTATAGTTTAGCGGTAGAACTACGGTCTCCAAAACCGTCAGCGTGGGTTCGATTCCTACTACCCCTGTTTTTACTATGGCGATTGTGGTGAAGTGGTTAACACATCGGATTGTGGTTCCGACATGCGTGGGTTCGATTCCCATCAGTCGCCTATTTAATAATATTGGGCTATAGCCAAGCGGTAAGGCAACGGACTTTGACTCCGTCATCGTTGGTTCGAATCCAGCTAGCCCAGTTTTTGGCGGTATAGCCAAGTGGTAAGGCAGAGGTCTGCAACACCTTTATCATCGGTTCAAATCCGGTTACCGCCTTTTATAGATATATCCTTATGCCGGCGTGGCGGAATTGGCAGACGCGCTGGACTCAAAATCCTGTGCCCGCAAGGGCGTGCCGGTTCGACCCCGGCCGCCGGTATTGCATTTATTGCATATAAGGATAGTCTAATAATTAAATAATCCGGCATAGCTCAGTTGGTAGTAGCGCATGACTGTTAATCATGATGTCGTAGGTTCGAGTCCTACTGCCGGAGTTTTACTTTAAATAAGTTTTTTGAACCTGGAGAGTTGTCCGAGTTGGCCGAAGGAGCATGATTGGAAATCATGTAGACGGTAATAACTGTCTCAAGGGTTCGAATCCCTTACTTTCCGTAATTTTATAATTCTTAGGCCCGTTGGTCAAGCGGTTAAGACACCGCCCTTTCACGGCGGTATCACGGGTTCGATTCCCGTACGGGTCATTACTAAACTATTAATTATAGTTTGGGCGCAGTAGCTCAGTTGGTAGAGCAACGGATTGAAGCTCCGTGTGTCGGCAGTTCGATTCTGTCTTGCGCCATTATATGGAGGGGTAGCGAAGTGGCTAAACGCGGCGGACTGTAAATCCGCTCCTTTGGGTTCGGCAGTTCGAATCTGCCCCCTCCATTTTTATCATGGCGATTGTGGTGAAGTGGTTAACACATCGGATTGTGGTTCCGACATGCGTGGGTTCGATTCCCATCAGTCGCCTATTTAATAATATTGGGCTATAGCCAAGCGGTAAGGCAACGGACTTTGACTCCGTCATCGTTGGTTCGAATCCAGCTAGCCCAGTTAAGACTTGATGATTCAAGTCTTTTTTTTTGTCCAAAAATGATCTAAGTCATTTTTGCTTATCTAGATAGTATTAAGTAATGTTAAGAAGCTTTTTATAAAAAAATTTAAGTGTTAGTATATATTTATCATTTGAAAAGGAGAAGAAAAGATGATTAAAAAAGGGGATTTTGGTGAGTCACTACAAAAGTTTGGACGAACGTTACTTCTTCCAATTGGGGTTTTAGCACCGGTCGGGATGATTTTAGGAATCAGTGGAGCATTTGTTCAACCTTATATGATTGAAAAGTTTGCATTTTTAGGAAATGAAAATGTTAATGCTATTCTTATTAGTATTAGAACGATTGCAAGCGTTATCTTTGATAATATTCCACTACTATTCGCTATGGGTGTGGCTTATGGAATGAGTAAAAAGGATAAAGGAATTTCTGTTTTTGCTGCTGTGACTGGTTATTTAACTTTAATCATTACTATGAATGTTTGGTTGACTTTAACTGGTAAGATGGCTGATCCAGAAATTATGACACAAGTTGGACAAATAAATGTTTTGGGTATTCAAACAATGAATATCAGTGCAGCAGGGGGGATTGTTACAGGGTTAGTTGCTGCTTGGGCAACAGATAAGTTCTATAATTTAGAACTTCCAACTGCATTTGCATTCTTTTCAGGTAAGAAGTCAGTACCAATTATTACAATTGGCGTCATGATTTTAATTGGGGCGTTATTACCATTTGTTTGGGAAGTTTTTGTGCTAGTTTTAACGAAATTTTCAGTGGTTATTTTAAGCACAGTTGGTCCATTCTTTACGGCAGCTGGTGAACGATTATTTATTCCTTTTGGTTTACACCATGTATGGAACGCGCTCTTTAGATTTACTGAAGCAGGCGGGTCTTATGTAATTGATGGGGAAACCTTTGTTGGAGTTGTCCCAGCGATGAATGAAGTGTTATTCAATCAAGGGCCAAATAGTGAGTATTGGTCAATGATGCCTGATTTAACAAGATTCATGGCACAACAACAAATGCTTGTGACACTGTTTCTTTTCCCTGCGATTGCTTTAGCCATGTATAAAGCGTGTCGTGTAGAAAATAGAATAGAAGTTAAGTCGATGCTGATTACGTTGGTTTTAACAGCGATGTTAGGAAACGTTACTGAGCCGTTAGAATTTACTTTTGTGTTCATTGCCCCTCTCTTGTATTTAGCTTATGCAGTTATTGTTGGGATTGGAGCTGTGCTACTTTCTTTAGCAGGAGTGGCAGTTGGATACATTAGGGGAACGGTTTTTGACTTTGCGATTTTCGGATTATTATATGAAAAGACTAACTGGATATTCTTAGTAATTATTGGACTTGGTTTAGCAGTTGTTACTTATTTTATTTTTTACTGGGCAATTATTAAATTTGATATTAAAACACCTGGTCGTGAAGAATCACAAAATATGGATAATACATTAATTAAAGAAAAACGTTACACAGAAGTTGCTGAGATCGTGGTTGAAGCGCTAGGTGGTAAGGAAAATATTGAAAACGTTGAAAACTGTATTACCCGTCTAAGAATTGATTTGAAGGATATTAATGTTGTCAATAAAGAGTTGCTTGAAAAATCAGGTTGTACTGGTTTCTTCTTCCCGGCAGCAAAACATATTCATGTTGTTTATGGCCCTCAAGTTGAATTCGTTAGAAATGCTGTAGATGAAGCATTAGCATAGTAAAAAATGAGGAGGAAAAAAAGTGAGAGCACTATATGATTCAAAAAGTAAAACAATGGATGATCGAGGGATAAAAGAGTTATTCTCGAATGAAGCAAAATATAAAACGTGGCTAATGTTTGAAGCTGCCTTAGCAGAAGCACAAGCGGAGTGTGGTTTTATTCCTAAACAAGCCGCTCTTGATATTAAAGAAGCCGCTAAAATTGAAAATATTGATTTTGAGGAAATGAATAGAATCTATTTAAAAATTGGACATGGGTTTGTGCCTTTTCTAAAAGTTTTAGTTAAAGCTTGTCCAAAAGAGAGCGGGAAATATATTCATTACGGGATTACCACTCAAAATATTCAGCAAAGTTCTCAATTATATATGGTGAAAACCGTTCATGATAAATACATGAAACTTCTGGGTGAGATTTTAGAGAACTTAAGTAAACTAGCTGAGGATAATAAAGATACTGTCATGACAGGTCGGACTCATGGTCGTCATGCCACTCCGATTACATATGGCTATAAAGTTTCTGTTTGGATAAGTGACTTCATTGAATGTGTGGAGAGAATGAGAGAGGCAGAAAAACGTGTCTTTAAAATTATGATGGGTGGAGCGGTAGGAACATTTAGCTCCATGCCAGAAGTTGGGATTGATGTTCAAAAGCGCGTAGCTGAGTTAACAGGTATGTATCCAATGGAAGTTCCTTCAAGAAATATTAGTACTCATAAATTAGAGTACATGATGAATTTATCATTAATGGCAAATATTTGTCATAAAATTGGAGAAGAAGTTTATAGTACTACTTTAGAAGAAATTGCTGAAGTGTCGGAAGGATTTAGCAAAGGGACAGTTGGAAGTAGTACCATGCCTCATAAAATTAACCCTAAACTAGCTAAAGGCATTGTAGCCAATTCTCAAAAATTGTATTCATTACCTGGTGTTGGTATGTACTCAGCCGTTAGACCATATGAAGGTGACAGTAGTTCATACATGTTATTTGATGGCATTTTAGAAGAAGCCCTAGAACTCACAACTGAAGTTTTGCTTAGAACAGAGGAATTAACTAGAACAATGGTCCCTCATCCTGAGCGAATGCTTCACAATGTGTTGAGAAATAAAGGCTTAGATAATACAGAATACGTTATGATGAAAATGGCTGATAAACTTGGGAAAGATGAAGCTCATTCACTTCTATATGACATTGCGATTAAAACAGCAGCTGATGGTGAAGACTTCTACACAAATCTCATGAAAAATAGCTTAATTTCTTCAGAATTTACAGCAGAAGAAGTGAAAGCACTAATCGATCCTAGAAACTATGTGGGACTTTCCAGTGAACTAGCGTCCAAAGAAGCAATACGAGCTCATGAAACAGCTAAATTTATTCAAGAGAATTATAAGTAATGGCAAAGTTGGTCATAAACGCAGATGATTTTGGTTATTCTAAGGCAATTAACCACGGTATTATTGATTCTTTTCAGAATGGTGTTTTAACTTCAACGACTCTAATGGCAAACATGCCAGGATTTGACCATGCCGTAGAATTAAGCCGTAGTAATCCCAATTTAGGAGTGGGAGTTCATTTGTCAATGACATGTGGCAAACCAATACTTACTAATGTTACTGATTTAGTGGAAGAAACTGGGAAGTTTAAATGTTTAGATAAAATCAAGGCGGAATTATTTGAAACTAATTTAGAGCAGCTTTATGATGAATGGGATGCACAAATCAAACACATTCAACAGGCAGGGATCAACATTAGTCATCTTGATTCCCATCATTATACTCACTCGATGGGAGATCATTATAGGGTAGTAGAGGCTTTATCCCTTAAATATCATTTACCAATTAGAAATAGTCATGATGTGAGAACTAAATTTATTAATCCTAATTTAAGTCCTGCCGAGGAGTTATGGCCCCTATTTAACTATCCAGAAATGAAAAGAATGGATAAAAGGTTTTTAGAAGTAAAACAACAACTTTTTAAGATAATCGTGAAAGATTGCCAAAAATACTCTGAGAAAAATAAAGTAGAAGCTGTTTGTCATCCTGGGTTTTTGGATGAGGAAGTTTGGTTTGGCTCAAGTTTTAATTTAGCTAGAATGAGAGAAGTTTCAATTTTATGTGACTTAGATCTTAGTAAATTATTTTCCGAGTATGAATTTGAACTATGTAATTACCATGATTTTTAATCAAATTTAATTTAAGAACATAAAGGCTAATATTTTTAGATAAAACTAACAAAAAGTTAGTGAATATTTAGAGATATCAGTCTTTTTTGCCGTTCTTTGTATCAGACATAAGTAGGAGTTTATGATATAATTCCAAATAGTAGGGGGTAGGGAGTGGAATGGACTTTCTTAAGAATTACGATGAGTTAACTGTTAGTGAGAAAAAGGTACTTCGCTATGTTATAGACAATACTAAAGCCGTTCCTTATATGAATATCAATCAACTTGCAGATGTCAATTTCGTGTCGAAGACCGTGATTATTAATTTATGTCAAAAGTTGGGCTTTAGTGGTTTTAAAGAGTTGAAATTTACCATTAATAATTCAATAAGAGAAGAGCTGGTATCAGAAGAACTAAATGAAGATAAAGTAATCAAGAAACTCGAAAAAAGCATTGAAAAGACGTTATCCTTAGTTATAGATGAGACGATTGATGGCTCGGTTGATTCAATCCTACAAGCAAAAAATATTTTTATCATGGCAAGGGGAACCAGTAAACCTGTTGGGTATTATTTAGAGCATTTATTATTTTCCATGGGTCTTCACTGCTTTTTTATTGATGATTATAATTTATCAGAGTCTTTTACACGACTGGTCACAGAGGATGATGTAGTGATTTTGTTTTCACTATCTGGTCAAACGAAAAAAATTCTTGAAACAGCAAGGGTTCTTAATGTAAAAGGAGCGAAAATGATTAGTATTACATCATTTCAATCGAATAAATTAAGTGATTATTCAGATTATAGTTTATACTGTCATACCGATAACTTTGATACGAAAAAGGATGATTCTATTTCTCGAATTGGTTTCTTTCTTCTAGTTGATTTATTGATTGAAAGTATTAAACAGAAATTATCAAATAATCACATCATTTAGAACTTTCAAAACTTAAGATAATAGTGTAGAATTATATCTTGTGTTTTGATTTCTCGTTGTTTATAATAATTTTGTATTAATATTACTGTGATGTTACAAATGTTTCTATTATGACGATTTCTAGGTCTTAGGTCGTAGAAAAAATTACAACATATGCTTGATACCAAAAATAATATTCTACGATATAATTTGTTTATGATAAAGACGAGAGGATGAAGTTGAAATGGAAATGAAAAAAGTAATTAAAAATGAAGAATCAAGATATTGGTTATCTTTTGTGGGAAAAACAGTGCTTTATGCAACTATATTGTTAGGTTTAATCTATTTATATCACTATAGTTCAGTAGGCGGAGGTTCCTTTATTTACAACCAATTCTAGAAGGAGTATTTGATCGATGAAAAATATAATCTTAGAAACAGTCAAAAAATGGTCTGATGAAAAAGCGGACACTATTTTTTTCGACGAAGGGACACTAAGCCCTACGTATGCAGATTTAGAAAAAAAATCTGATTCACTTGCGTTTTACTTAGAAAACAATCATCAAAACAAAGATAATATTTTAGTTTATGGTGGACAAAATAGCCAAATGGTTACCAGCTTCTTAGCTTGTACCAAATCGGGTCATGGTTACATTCCAGTAGATGCTCACACGCCAGTCGATCGTGTTGAAATGATTTTAGAAGAATCACAAGCAACATGTGTCATTTCTTTAAGCGAATGGCCGTTGAATGTCTCTGATAAAGTGATTACCTTAGAAAAATATGAAGCATTGACGACTGCAGGAGATAAAGCTTCCTTAAAGCATATGGTTGTAGGTGAAGATGTCTACTATACAATCTTTACTTCTGGTACCACTGGGAAACCTAAAGGCGTCCAAATTACTTATGATAATTTAGAAAGTTTTTGTGAGTGGATGTTGTCAGATTTTAGTTTAAAGACAGAGCAACGCTTTTTATGCCAGGCACCATTTTCTTTCGACTTATCAGTAATGGATTTATATCCTTCATTACTAACTGCAGGAACGTTAGTACCGATGGAAAAAAATATGGTAGAGAGTTTCCCATTACTGTTTAGCAGTATTCCTAAAATGAACTTAAACGTGTGGGTATCAACGCCTTCGCTTGTTGAAATTTGTTTACTAAATCCAGATTTCACTGGAGAAAAATTACCTAGTTTGGAAAATTTCCAATTTTGTGGTGAAGAGTTACCACATGGTGTGGCTCAAAAATTATTGGAACGTTTTCCAGAAGCGATAATTTTTAATACGTATGGTCCAACAGAAGCAACTGTTGCGATTACAAGTGTTCAAATTACACAAGACATTTTAGATAGTAACGAAAGATTACCTTTAGGAAGAGCTAAGTCAGATACACGATTAATTATTTTAAATGATGAAGGTCAGGCTCAACCAGAAGGCGAAATTGGTGAAATCATCATCGAAGGACCTGGAGTTTCAACGGGTTACTTCAATAATATTGAAAAAACAGAAGAAGCTTTCTTTTCTTACGAAGGTAAGCCTGCTTATAAAACGGGCGATGCTGGTTTACTTCAAGATGGTCTGCTCTATTATAAAGGTCGCTTAGATTTCCAAATTAAATGGCATGGCTACCGAATTGAATTAGGGGATATTGATCATCACTTAATGGAAAATTCGCGTTTAAGAAATGCGTGTGTGGTTCCAAAATACAATAAAAACCACAAAGTTCAACAATTGATTGCGTATGTTGTATTAGAGACTGAAAGTGAACTCGAAGAAAAAGAGTTAACGAAAGTTTTGAAAGCTGAACTAGAATCTAGTGTTATGGACTATATGATTCCACAACGTTTCATTTATGTGGATCAATTACCATTAACACCAAATGGTAAGGTTGATCGTAAGTGGTTGATTAATGAGGTAAACAAATGATAGATAAATTAGCACAGTTTATTACTTATTTAACACCTTATGAAAAACCATTTTATTTTGTACTAATTGCCGTTTTATTTATTCCCTCAATTATTTATTCATTGAGAGGTAAGAGGCTGCATTGGTACCAAACGCTTTTAACAGTATTCTTTTTATGGATTAGTTTTGCAGGACCTAACATAAAGCAAGGTTATGCCCTAATTGGTTATGTTGTTTGGCAATGTCTTTTAACTGGTGTTTACTTTAGATATCGTCAGAAAGCTAACAGTACTTTCTGGTTTTATATTGCGGTATTTTTAAGTATTATACCGATGATTATTTTAAAAGTAGGACCGCTGACAGATAGTAAATCATTCTTACTCTTTTACTTTTTAGGTTATTCTTACTTAACGTTTAAATCTGTTCAAGTGATTATGGAAATTAGAGATGGCATTATTAAAGATTACAAACTTAAGCACTATATTCAATTCTTACTCTTCTTTCCAACAATTTCTTCAGGACCGATTGACCGTTACCGAAGATTTTTAAAAGATTTAAATAATCCACCATCAAAAGAAAAATATACTGAGCTACTAGGTAAAGGAATTCATTTTATCTTCTTAGGCTTTTTATATAAATTTTTAATTGGTTATGCTTTAGGTAGTCATTTATTACCTTTAGTTCAATCTTTTGCTTTGACAAGAGAAGGCGTATTCCTTGGAACATTAGGTTATATGTATGTCTATAGTTTGTATTTATTCTTTGATTTTGCAGGTTACAGTTTGTTTGCGGTAGGGGTAAGTTACCTACTTGGTTACGAAACACCTATCAACTTTAACAAACCGTTTTTAAGCCCAAATATTAAAGAATTTTGGAACAGATGGCACATGTCTCTCTCTTTTTGGTTTAGAGATTATGTTTACATGAGATTAATGTTTACCTTGATGAAGAAAAAAGTATTTAAGAGTAGAATAGTAGCATCAAATGTTGGCTACTTTGCTTTATTCTTAATCATGGGTGTTTGGCATGGTTTAACATGGTATTATATTGTTTATGGTTTGTATCATGCTCTTTTAATTTGTACTTGTGATGCGTGGTTAAGATTTAAGAAAAAACATAAAGAGCAATTACCAAGTAACAAATGGACCAATGCTTTTGCAATATTTTTAACGTTTAACGCAGTTTGTTTCAGTTTCTTGATTTTCTCAGGATTCTTAGATACACTAGCTAAGCAATTATTTAATATATAATAATAGGAGATGACAGGAATGGATATTAAAGAAACAGTATTAGCAATTTTAGAAGATTTAACAGGTCAAGACGTAAGTGGGACTTTAGATTTAGATTTATATGATGAAGGGTTATTAGATTCAATGGCAACTGTTCAAATGCTTGTTGAAGTAGATGGTCAATTAGGTATTACAGTACCAGTTTCAGAATATGAAAGAAGCGAATGGGGAACACCACAACAAATCATTAACCAAATTACAGCTTTACAAGGATGATCTCTAAGAAAAAATTATTTACTGCGATTGGGCCACTTTTTGTCGCTTTAATTATTGTTGGTGCGGTGATCTTTTCCCCAATCAATTGGTTTTCTAAACCATCGCAAAAAGCAGTACATAAATCGGCATCATCGATGGCAGTAAATGTATTAAAAGGAAATGATTTAAAAAACGAGGCTATGGGTAGCGGTAAATATTTACCCTTCTTTGGTTCATCAGAGTTAAGTCGTGTGAATGCTTTTCATCCGTCAGTATTAGCTCAGAAATACGATCGACCTTATGAGCCTTATTTACTAGGTGCTCCTGGGACCCAATCTTTAACTCACTTTTTCATGTTAAACTCTATGGAAAAAGAATTAAAGAATAAAAAAGTTGTCTTTGTTATCTCTCCTCAATGGTTTGTTAAAGACGGTGTGGGTGACCCAATGTTCTCATTGTTTTACTCACCACTACAAGTCAATCAATATTTGATGAACTTAGATAAAGTTGATGAAAATGATCAATACTTAGCAAGACGTATGCTGAAATTTTCAAGTGTTAGAACAGATACTCAGATGAAATTAATGATGAAAAAAATTAAGTCTGGTGAAGAGTTATCAACGATGAATTACAACCGTGCATCGTATAATTATGAAGTTCTTTCAAAAGAAGATAGCTTATTCAGCCGAATTGGTATCACATCTAAAAGTGATAAGATTACTGAGAAAACAAAAAAATTACCAAGTCAATATTCTTATGAAGAATTAGATAAGATGGCTTTTGAAGCAGGTAAAAAAGGAACAAGTAATAATGAGTTTGAAATTGCTAATTCTTTCTACACTAATCGCATTAGTCCAATGAAAGGTAAATTAGAAAATTCTCAAACGAAATTTGATTATACTGTTTCTCCTGAATTTTCAGATTTCCAGTTAGTTTTAAATAAATTAGCTGAAAACAATATTGACGCTATGTTTGTCATTCCGCCAGTTAATCAGAAATGGTCAGACTATACAGGTCTTTCAACAGATATGTTAGATACTTTCAGTAAAAAGATTACCTATCAGTTAAATTCTCAAGGGTTTAACCATGTGTATGATTATACGCAGAAGCGTGCTGAACCATACTTTATGGAAGATACGATTCATTTAGGATGGCGTGGTTGGATGCAAATGGATCAGGATTTACAAGGATTCTTAAAGGATACAACTAAGCCAGAATATAAGATGAATCCTACAGAGTTTTTATCTAAAGATTGGCAAAAAAGAACAGATTTTGAATGAAAAATGAAAAATAGAGCCTGACCTTTGAGTTAGTCTCTATTTTTTTATATCATTTAGTTGCGGTCATATCTTAATTATGGCTTAAGTTTTGTCGGTTTTACTTGAAAGAGAAGCCAAATTATGACAAAATAACTCGTAAGTTAAAATTAGTAAAAAGGGAGCAATAATTAGTTGAAAGTAAAGAAGAAAAAAAGTTTTTTTAAAAAGTTTGTATTTACTTTATTGCTCAGCTTGGTGGTCCTATCTATCGTTACAGTCTTTATATTAAGGAAGCAAGTTAAAAATGTCATGGTTTGGGAAGATCAAGTAACAACAGCTGCCAAACAATATGGGATTGAAGAATATAGTGATGTGATCTTAGCGATTATCTATACTGAAAGTAAAGGTGATCATGTGGATTTAATGCAGAGTAGTGAAAGTAAATATGGGACAAGAAATCGTATTTTTACAAGTGAAGAAAGTATTGAATCAGGTGTCGAGCACTTAGCAGAAGTGATTAAAGAAGCTGATGCTCAAAAGTGTGATATTTGGACAGCAGTTCAAGCTTATAATTTCGGTTCGAAGTATATAAATTATGTTTCTGATCACGGCAAAAAGAATACGCTAGAAATTTCTGAAACGTATTCAAGAGATATTTTAGCACCGTTATTAGGAAATAAAACTCAGGAAACTTATTTTTATAAGCATCCCTTTGCTTTGATGCATAATGGGGGAAAGCTTTATAAAGATGGTGGAAACTTTTTTTACGCAGAAAGTGTTAAATGGAATTTAAAATTAGTTAAATTATTTTCAAAATTTTAGAGTAAAAAAGAGAGACTGTGACATAAGTAGGTCACAACCTCTCTTTTTTATTGGTAAGATGTAACAAACTCTCCAAAAGCATTTCCATCATATCCTGGTGAGATTCGAACTCTTTTTAAGGCAAATAGACCATCTGATTTTTTAGCATATCCTGGTTCAGTTGTAATCGCCATTTTGTAACCTACTTCTTCTGCGATGCGTTGAACACGTTCGTCATATCGCCCAGCAGGATAGCAGAGTAAGCTAGTGTTTTGACTCAATTCTTTATCAAACCAAGCTTTAGAATCTTTCAACTCGCTTGTAATATGGCTATCTTCAAGAGTGTTCAAGTCTAAATGGGAAACAGTGTGGCTTTCGATATTAATGGTGTCACTTTGAGCCATTTCTTTCATTTGTGCTAAGTCAAAATAACTTGATGATCCCAGTTTAGATGTGATGTAACTAATTGTTGCTTTCATTTTAAGATCTTTTAAAATTGGGAACCCTTCTGTGTAGTTGTTGAGATAACCATCATCTAAAGTAACCCAAACAATTTTTTCAGCTGGCTTTTTATTTTCTGTTAAAACAATATAGGCTTCTTCTGGTGTTAAGGTATAGTAACCATTATCTTTGAGCCATTTCATATGTTCTTTGAATTCAGCAGGAGGAACTTTTAGTGAGTTTCCTTCAGGCTCTGTTAAACTGTGATACATTAAAATCGGGAAACTAATTTCTGTATCGCTCTCAATCCATTTTGTTTTCTCTTTGGAAGTTGAACTGGTTTCAGTTGATAAAGCTGTGACCTCAGTTGAGGAAGATGATGTTTTTGCCACTTCTTTAGTTTTGAAGGGGTTTAAAAAGATGAAACTTGCTAGGGCTACTTCGACAATTAATAAAAAGAAGAGTAACCAAACCCATTTCTTTTTCATAAGGGCCTCCTTAATTTTTATTTCTATTAGAAAGTTTAACAAAACATTGGTATCTAAGCAAGATAGACTGAGAACTGTTTCCTCTTTTTTCGAAGTTGTGCTAAAATGAGTGAGAGAGACATGGGTCTTTTTTTTATTGGAAAAAAGTTTAAGATCAGGAGTGTTAATTTGAAAGAATCACTATATAAATGGAATGTACAAGCAGAGGAAGAGACGTCTAGCGTACTTATTCCTGAATTAGACAGATTAAAGATTAATCAAGAGTTAGCACCACTTTTATGGAGCAGAGGGATTACTACGCCAGAACAAATAGAAACTTATTTCAATCCAACTGTGGCAAATTTCCACGATCCTTTTTTACTTTATGATATGGAAAAAAGTGTGGAGAGAATTCAGCAAGCCATCGAAAATGGCGAAAAAATACTGGTTTACGGTGATTATGATGCTGATGGTATTACAAGCACTACCGTTATGAAAGAAGCTATTGAGTTGATTGGTGGTAATGTCTGTTACTACCTACCTAATCGTTTTACAGATGGTTATGGACCTAATGTGGCTGTTTATAAGAGAATGATTGAAGAAGAGGAAATTCAACTTATTGTAACTGTTGATAACGGAGTAAGTGGGCATGAAGCCATTCAATACGCTAATACAAAAGGTGTGGATGTGATTGTTACAGATCACCATGAATTACCAGAAGAATTACCAGAGGCTTTTGCTATTATTCATCCGAGACACCCAAAAGGAAACTATCCTTTCAACGATTTAGCAGGGGTCGGTGTAGCTTTTAAAGTAGCAACCGCCCTCTTAGGTGAAATTCCGATGGAGAGTCTGGATTTAGTGGCGATTGGGACAATTGCTGATTTAGTTTCTTTAACCGATGAAAATAGAGCCATGGTAAAAATTGGTTTAGAAATAATGAAACAAAGCGAAAGAATTGGATTAAATGCTCTTGCTGACGTTGCAAAAGTTGATTTGACAAGCGCCTCAGAGGAAACGGTTGGATTTACTCTAGCCCCTAGATTAAATGCTATTGGTCGTCTAGGAGATGCTTCACCTGGTGTTGAGTTATTATCTACCTTTGATGATGAAGAAGCAGCCAATATTGCCACATTTATTCAACAAAAAAATACGGAACGTCAAACCATTGTAAAAGATATTACAGCAGAAGCTCTTGAGATGGCTAGAGAAAAAACAGATGATGCTATTTTAATTTTAGTGAATGAAACATGGCATCAAGGAGTTTTAGGAATTGTTGCCAGTCGAGTTGTTCAAGAATTGCATAAACCAACAATTGTTTTGAATTTAGACAAAGAGACTGGTCTTTTAAAAGGGTCTGGTCGGAGTGTTCAAGGAGTTGATTTATTTCAAGTCTTAAGTTCGGTGAAGGACGAGTTAGAAAGTTTTGGTGGTCATCATATGGCTGCTGGCTTAACCTTGAAACACGAAAAATTAGAAGATATAAAAAGCCAAGTGAACCAAAAAATTATTGACTTAGGAATGACTTCTCTAGATAAAGAGGAATTACTGATTGACCGCGTTCTTGAGTTAGATTCAGTCAATGTGGAATTTATTGAACGGTTAAAATTATTATCACCATTTGGGACAGATAACCCGTCACCTTATTTTTTAATTAAATCTAATAAGCTAAAAAACATTAAACAAATCGGGGCAGATAATGCTCATTTAAAATGCCAGTTAAGTGAAAAAGAAACGACAGTCGATTGTCTCGCTTTTAATCGTGGTCAAGAAATTCATGAATTTGAATTTGCAGATGAGATTGAAATCGTAGGGCAGTTATCAATTAACGAATGGAATGGTTTTAGAAAGCCTCAAGTGATGCTGACTGATTTCGCTATTTCAGATTGGCAAATTTTTGATGCCCGTGGTAAGAAAAAACAAGAAATCAATCCACAAACAGACAATGTGGGCTATCTTGTTTTCGAGGAGAAAGTGTTTGAGAAAGTTCAATCTAGAAATCCGCATACTTACTTAATAAAAGATATGAATGAAGCGTTAATTGAAAGGATTAATTCACATGAGGAAGTAGTTATTGTGGATTGTCCTTATGATTTAGAAAATGCTAAGGCTATTTTTAGTCAACTAAATGTCGCAAGAGTCTTTCTAGAAGCTAATGTATTGCAAGAGCATTATTTAACCGGACTTCCAACCAGAGAACAATTTTCAAAACTATTCAAACTAATCGCAGCACAAGAATCAATTGACATCAGAAATAAAATTAAAGACATTTCAATGTATTTAAAAATTGATAAAAATCTATTAATTTTTATGATTCAGGTGTTTTTTGACTTAGGATTTGTTACAATAGATGATGGTCTAATGACTAAAGTCCAAAATCCAGTGAATAAGCCCTTACCAGAAAGTAAAATCTATCAAGATTATCAACACAAAATTGAGATGGAAAAATTATTTTTATACAGCGACATTAAAGAAATTAAACAGTGGATTTTGCAACAGGAGGAATTCAAATGAATTTAAAAGATTATATTGCTAGTATTCCAGACTACCCAAAAGAAGGGTTATCTTCAGAGATATTTCACCTTTAATGGGAGACGGAGCAGCTTACCAGGAAGCAACAAGACAAATTGTAGCTTACGCTAAAGAACGTGGTGCAGAGATGGTTGTCGGACCAGAAGCTCGTGGATTTATTATCGGTTGTCCCGTGGCTTATGAGTTAGGAATTGGCTTTGCTCCTGCTCGTAAAAAAGGGAAATTACCTCGTGAAACAATTGAAGTAGAATACGGCTTAGAATATGGGACTGATATTTTAACGATTCATAAAGATGCGATTAAACCTGGTCAAAAAGTGATTATTTGTGATGATTTATTGGCAACAGGTGGAACAATTGCTGCAACAATCGAATTAGTAGAACAATTAGGTGGCATTGTTGTGGGTTGTGCCTTTTTAGTTGAATTAAATGAACTAAACGGTCGCGATAAAATTGAAGGTTATGATATTTTAAGATTAATGGATTTTTAATAAAATAAAAAAAGCGAACTTAGATAAATATGGCTAAGTTCGCTTTTTTATTGTGTACCACGCATACGATGTTTTCTGTTTTCAGCATGTTTTTTCATTCGCTGCTGATTCTTCATGTATTGGTGTAATCTTTTCTCATCTTTTGGAGACTCTAAAATCATGACACGAGAGGTTTGATTATACAAATTTGTTTTTATACTAGGTAATCTTTTTCTAAAACGATGATTCCATTTGAATAATTTAAACATTCGCTTAATGACTTTTTTCTTCTGTTCAAAAGATCTGGATTTATCAAAAACTTGGGAAACCGTTCGTTTGAAAACTCTGTATTGTGTGATAAAAATAGGATAATCTAAAATAACAATCAATTGTGCCTCGTCAAACGTTTGTTTCGTCCAAGAGCTGACTTGAACGCCTTCAACAATCCACGCATCCAGTGAAGACAGACGTGAGTTGAGTAAAGTGAAGCGTTGATTTTTATCTTTTATTTTTAAAAAATCATCCAATGAAATACCTTGGATGAGATATTTTTCTTGAAGTTTGATAGTTAATGAGGTTTTGCCACTTCCAGCATAGCCTATAATTCTAATTTTCATTTGATTTTGTCTCCAGTCTCATAGATACCTATTAAGACTACCTCAAAAAGAACATTATTTCAATAACCGTATAGAATATAATTTATTTTTTAAGAGGTAAAAAAAGCTGTAATTGAGTTAATTTAGTTGTTAAACCAAAGGAATGTAACATTGAAAATTCTTTAGACGAAGAGTCAAAATTACTTAATGTGAGTGTTTTTTCGAATTGATTATTTAGGTAAATTAAGATATCTTTTATCAAAGATAAGTGCTGTTCATTAAATATAACTAACTGTTGAATTGCTATGCTCGAATCACTTTCTGTAAAACTTAAATAACCGATAATCTGATGTTGATAGTGAATCATTAAAGAATTTTGAGCAAAGATTAATCTATTTTGCCAAGGAATGGTGATAGGTTCTTTGAGGCTGATACGATCCATTGGAAACTGGATAAGCTCAACAAGTGAGTCTTGTTTGTTATCTAAATTACTGATATCAGCAATAATCAGTTCATTTAATATACTATATGAAAGAGAGTCGTACATTTTTTTAGCTTTATAATTAGTGGCAATCACTTCCAGGCGAATCCCTTCACAATTATTTTGAGTAGCTAGTAGTTCAGCGTGTTTCATTAATTTCGTACCGACGTGTTTTCCTCTTGAAGCAGGATCAACAGAGATACCTCCAACCCACATTATTCTTTTATGATTTAATGTTTGAATCCCTAAAAGGATTACACCAAGATAAGCGCCTTCTTCTTCAAAAACGCAAGAAAAATCCCGAGAGAGGCCTAGAGAGTCGATCCGATGGTTTAATTGCTGTTCAGTCATATTAATTGGAACAAGGTAATCGCTGAATCCTTTGTTCCAAGTCTGTGTAACACGAGGCATCGAGGCTTTTGCAATAGGTAATAACATAAAATAAACTCCTTTATCTTCTATAGTAATTACTTATAAATTTAAAGGAGTTGAAAGCAAGAAGCAACTTTTATGAATTATTGTAAAAGAAGTTGACTTACGTTAAGGATAACGGTATCCTATTTAATGATAGAAGAGTATTTGCCGCCTTAGCTCAGTAGGTAGAGCGTTTGCATGGTAAGCAAAAGGTCACCAGTTCAATCCTGGTAGGTGGCTTTGAACCAATAGTGATAATCCTTTATTTATGAGGGATTATCATTATTTTTTTTAAACTTATTACCCAAAAATTAACCTTTTTATTCAAAAAAATAGTAACAAAGAGAATCAACTCCTTGTTACTAAAAAAGATTATAGTTTTTTTACAAATTCTGATTTTAATTTCATTGGACCAAAGCCATCAATTTTACAATCAATATTATGATCGCTATCAACTAATTTAATGTTTTTCACTTTTGTTCCTTGTTTGATTGGGTTGCTTGCACCTTTTACTTTAAGGTCTTTAATGACAGTAATGCTGTCTCCATCAACTAAGATATTGCCGTTTGAATCTTTAACGATAAACTCAGTTGATTCAGCTGAATCTTGTTCTTGTGACCATTCGTGGGCGCACTCAGGACAAACGAATAAACCTCTATCTTCATAAGTATATGCTGATTCACAGTTAGGGCAATTTGGTAATGTTGTCATGTAAACTCTCCTTTAAATTTTATCAATGTTATTGTAACCTATTGAATCTAAAAAAGGAAGTTTATTCTTAATACCTAGTTTTATGAATGAACAAGCATTATAATTAAGTAACAAATATTAAATAAAAAACATTTTTTTTATTTAATATTTGGAATTTTTAAAGAATCATGTATAATGATAGGAGCAAATTTAAAAAAAGAAGTTAAGGAGGACACCTTTTTGACGAACAATAAAGATAACGATTTTAACCAAAAAGATGATGGTCCCAAGTCTGGAAAAGATTTAAAAGATTATGTATTAAATTCTCTACAGGAAACTCCAGATACTGAGGAAGTAGTGCCGGAAAAACCTGAAGTTAATCAAGAAGTCCCAAGACGATCTCGAGGTGGTAAGCAAGATAAATACAGCTCAAGAAAAAAAGAAAATAATATGGTGAAAAAAATTGTTTTGATTATTTCATTGGCGCTTGTGCTGACAATCGCTGTAGCAGTCTTTTCGTTCTATAGCTACTTTAAGTCTAGCTTAAAACCACTTGATTCAAGTAATGATAAATTGGTTCAAATTGAAATTCCGATTGGTAGCTCTAGTAAAGAAATTGGGCAAGTGTTAGAAAAAAGTAAAATCATAAAAAGTGGTTTAGTTTTTTCTTACTATGTAAAAATGAATAATATTTCTGATTTTCAAGCAGGGTATTATCAAATGGCACCTAACATGACCCTTGAAGATATCACAAAGAATTTACAAGCGGGTGGAACATCAGAACCAGAGGCTTTAGCGGACGCTAAGATTACAATTCCAGAAGGTTCATCAATTGATCAAATTGCTGAATTGTTTGAGAAAAAAGCTGATGTTAAAAAAGAAGATTTTATGAAAGTTATTGAAGACGAGAAATTCTTCAATAAAATGGCTGGAAAATACCCAGAGTTGTTAACTAGTGCTAAACAAGCAAAAGATGTGCGTTACCGATTAGAAGGTTATTTATATCCTGCGACATACAATTACTACAAGGATACGTCTCTTGAAGATATCATTGAGCAAATGATTGTTAAAACAAATCAAGTGATGACACCATTTTACGAGACAATTGAGCAAAAGAAAATGACTGTCCAACAAGTCTTGACTTTATCTTCTTTAGTTGAAAAAGAAGGTAGTTTAAAAGAAGACCGTCAAAAAATTGCCCAAGTTTTCTTCAATAGAATCGAGACGGATATGCCATTACAATCTGATATCTCAATTCTCTATGCGATGGATCAACATAAAGTGCATTTGTCGAACAAAGACACGCAAATTGATTCACCTTATAACTTGTATGTGAATAAAGGTTATGGACCGGGACCGTTTAATAATCCTAGTGAAGAGGCAATCTCAGCTGTTATGAGTCCAGAACCTAATGATTATATCTATTTCTTAGCAGATGTGACAACAGGTAAAGTGTACTATGCTAAGACATATGAAGAACATTTAGAACTTAAAAAAGAATATATTGACGATAAAAAATAGATGAAATTTTTTTAAAGAGTGAACAAAAAATTTGTTTTTTGATGTTTACTTTTTAATCCTAACATGGTAATCTGTTTGTTATATTGCTAGTGAAAAGCTTTTCCGATACATTTCGGAAAAGCTCTTCATTTGTCAAATAACTTAATATCGTTTTAAGGAGACGTGAGTCGATTATGGAAAAAGTATATCCGATGACTTTAGAAGGTAAAGAAAAATTAGAGCAAGAACTTGAAGAGTTAAAAACAGTTAAACGTAAAGAAATTGTAGAACGTATTAAAATTGCAAGAAGTTTTGGCGATTTATCTGAGAACTCAGAGTATGAGTCTGCAAAAGATGAGCAAGCCTTTGTTGAAGGGCGAATTACAACATTAGAAAATATGATTCGTTTTGCACAAATCATTGATAATAATAATGTTTCAAAAGATGAAGTATCTATTGGACGAACTGTTAAATTTATAGAATTACCAGATGGTGACGAAGAAGAGTACACTATCGTAGGGAGTGCGGAAGCTGATCCTTTATCAGGTAAAATTTCTAATGATTCACCAATTGCGAAAGCTTTAATTGGACACAAATTAAATGAAGTTGTGACAATTAGTACACCAGGTGGAGACATGGAAGTTCGCATTGAAGAAATTTCTTAATTAAAAACAATAAAGATCTAATTTAAAACAAGTCATTAGCCGCAAAATTGATTTTTGTGTTTAATGACTTGTTTTTGTCAGAATGGAAAAATAAAAAACTAGGACTAAAGTCGTAGAGAATGTTCCTTCTTTTGTGGTTTTGTAAAATGTGTATTTCACTATATACTAGGGATAGAGAAATTTAAGTAAAGGGGAAAGCTTATGCAAAGTTCATGGAGATTCTTTATAGTAACTGAATTATTACTATTTTTATGGGCAGTCTATCAATTATTTGATAATGTGCCAGTGTTATTAATTTTAATTTTTGCTATTATAAATTTTGTCTATTCAGCTAAAAAAGTTTATAAAACTTCCTTCAATCAGTTTCAAAAAATTGGTAGTCTAGCGGCGATGTTGATTTGTCTTTTATATAGTCCCGCCGTTTGGTTGATGCTTGTTTTAGCGATTCTTTTTGTTGGTCTTAAGGGTGTTGAAGTGTCAGGTATTGATCTGTTTTCAAGTGCACCTTGGCGAAAAAAACAAATCAAAATGGTGAAAACAACAGCAAGCGAGCCAAAGTCAGGTCGTCGTTTTAAACGTCCTTGGGTGGGCAATCAACGATTTGGAAGTGATACCTACGAATGGGACGATATCAATATGTCGATTATTTACGGAGACACAATCATTGATTTAGGCAATACTTTATTACCTAAAGAAGACAATGTCGTGATTGTTAGAAAAGGCTTTGGTAAAACACGCATTTTAGTGCCAACAGGAATTGGTGTTTGTTTAGAGCACTCAGCAATGATTGGAGAAGCGGCATTTGAAGGAGAACATTTCAATTTGAAGAATGAGTCTCTAAAATTATATAGTAATGAGTTTGATGAAGCGGCAAGACGTGTTAAAATTGTAACGAACACATTATTTGGAGATATTGAGGTGATTAGAGTATGATTTCTAAAAAGAGTCGTCCTTTAATCTTTTTCTACTCCTTTTTAATGACGTTTATGATCTTAATTATTACTTTATATACTTATTTTTACGCAAAAAATCAAAAAAAATGGATGTTAGAATTAATTCATACGACCATGTTTAAAGTCCCTATCATCATTTATGTGATTGTGATTGCATTAGCTGTTAGCGGCATTGTAATTACACTTCTTTTTGTGTCAAATCGAAAAACATATAGTAAAATAGAGGAACAGCTCCAGCTTTTGGCAGTAGGTAATTATGAACATGAATCATTTACAGAAATTGAAACCTTTGTCAGTCAAGATGAGTTTGTTTCAGAACTTGAGCAAGATATCTATAAAATTAGAAATAAAATGGTGACAATCTCAAGAGAGCTTCAAGAATCAAATAGTTACCCTAAAATGCTTGAAGGTGAAACAAAAGAAGAAGTCATCAAAGAGGAGCGTCATCGTATTGCAAGGGAGTTACATGATTCGGTTAGTCAGCAATTATTTGCCGCAACTATGATGTTATCAGCGCTTAATGAGGGTGTCTCAGAACTAGATGTTCCAGAAGTTGTGGAAAAACAAGTTCAAATGATTGCAAATATCATTAATACTTCTCAATCTGAGATGCGTGCCCTGTTGCTGCATCTGCGACCAATTAATTTAGAAGCTAAGTCATTGAAACAAGGTATTGAGATGCTTTTAAACGAACTTCAAACTAAAATTAATATCGAACTCTTATGGAATGTAGAAGATGTTTGCTTACCTAGTTCAATTGAAGATAATCTATTTAGAATTATTCAAGAATTACTTTCAAATACGCTGCGACACGCCAATGCAAAATCTTTGGAAGTTTATTTGAAAAAAATTGACCAAACAGTTTTACTAAGAGTGGTGGATGATGGTCAAGGTTTTGACATGAATCAGCCAAAAGTAGGTAGTTACGGTTTAAATAATATCAGAGAGCGGGTTGCTGGCATGGGAGGTACTTGTCGAATTGTCAGTTTTAAAGGACAAGGGACAAGTATTGAAATAAAAGTTCCTGTATTAGAGGAGAGTGAAACGAATGATTAAAGTATTGTTAGTTGATGATCATGAGATGGTAAGATTAGGAGTCTCATCTTATTTAATGATTCAATCAGATATTGAAGTGATTGCAGAAGCTGAAAACGGCTTGATTGGTTATGAGAAAGCATTAGAATTGAAACCGGATGTCATTTTAATGGATTTAGTGATGGATGTCATGGACGGGATTGAAGCAACAAAGAAAATTCTTTCAGATTGGCCTGAGGCACGTGTCATTATTGTGACGAGCTTTATTGACGATGAGAAAGTTTATCCAGCCATTGAAGCCGGAGCGGCAGGTTATCTCCTAAAAACATCATCAGCCAAAGATATTGCCAATGCGATTCGTTCAGCTCACCAAGGGGAAAAAGTGTTAGAACCTGAAGTGACAAGTAAGATGATGGAACGGTTATCAAAACCAAAAGAACATGTTTTACATGAAGACTTAACCAACCGAGAAAAAGAAATTTTATTACTTATTTCAGAAGGTAAAAGCAATCAAGAAATTGCAGACGAATTATTTATCACACTAAAAACAGTGAAAACACACGTTTCAAATATTTTATCAAAATTAGATGTTGAAGACCGTACGCAAGCGGCTATTTATGCGTTTAAGCAAGGTATTGTCAAATAAATTAAATAAGTAGGGAGAATCATTATGCGTAAATCATTTGCTATTATTGGATTAGGAAGATTTGGTGGGAGTGTTTGTCGTGAATTAATTAAATCGGATCAAGAGGTATTAGCCATTGATAGTTGTGAAGATAGAGTGAATGAATACATGAATATTGCAACACATGCTGTTGTAGCTAATGCTCAAGATGAAGCAACATTACGGTCATTAGGTCTTAGAAATTTTGATCATGTGATTGTCGCAATTGGGGAAGATATTCAAGCAAGTATCTTAGTTACTTTAATGGCAAAAGAGATGGGTGTGCCAAGAATCACAGCTAAAGCCCAAGACGAGTATCATGCCCGCGTTTTAGATAAAGTGGGAGCAGATACAGTTGTCCATCCAGAAAGAGACATGGGTATTCGGTTAGGGCATAAATTAACCTCGAACAATATGTTGGACTTCATCGAGCTTTCTGAGGATTATTCATTAGCCGAAGTCATGATCACGCATAAGAAGTTTTATAATAAAACCATTGAAGAAATTAACTTTAGAAAACATTTTAATTTAACCATTGTAGCTATCAGACGTGCAAAAAATGAGTTAATCGTCTCACCCCCAGCTAATCAGATGATTATTGAAAATGATATTTTGTTAGTTGTCGGGCACAATGAAGATGTGGATCATTTAGATGAAAAGATGAACCGTTAGCAGTGAGCAAAATGCTCATTGCTTTTTTTTTTATATGTTACAATTCATTTGTAAGAAATGGAGTGATGGAATGAAACTAGAAATAACCCCAGAAGCAGTTGAGTGGTTTGAGAATGAATTACTATTAAGCTCTGGAGACAGCATTAGAATTTATGGGAAATATGGCGGAGCAACTAATGTCCATGTTGGTTTTTCAACAGGATTAGAAGTAACCACTCCTAATGAAGCACTCATTGAAAAAGTGGAAAATGGGATTACGTTTTTCACTGAAGTAGGGGACGAATGGTTTTTTGCTGATTACACCTTAGAGGTTTCTTTAGATGAGACATTAAAAGAGCCAGCTTATTATTATAGATAAAAAAGATAAGGAAAATGACAGTTACGTCAGATTCCTTATCTTTTTATTTTTGTTTTGTTTTTCGATTTGGTTTAGGGAAAATATTAAAGTAAATCAAAAGTGTTAAGGCAAGTCCAGCAGACCCTAATGAAAGACTAGGCCATAAAAATTGAAGGACAATGGTTAAAATAGTTGGAATCGTTGCACAATATACTAAAACTTTGAAAATTTCGCCAAATTTTAAATTGATCATCTTAAGTTTGGTAAAGATATTAGCGAAAAATGTCATAACGACTAAATCAAATAATAAACTTAAGAAAATGACTAAACCTGATGTTAATAAAATAAATAGCACTAATACCATTTTTTGAGAATCATTCGTTAGTAGATTGGTTAAAAAATCTTTATCCAATATTTTGAGTTGAGGTGTTGTATAAGGTAATGATAACACACTGCTATCTAGAACATCAGCAGTAGAGCCAACTGTAGGTAAAACTAAAACAACTTCATTTTTTAGAAGTGCTAGAGCCATGTTACCACCAGTAGCATCTGTTTCAATATCCTTCTTATTACGTTTGCCTTCAGGATCAAAGGTGAAGATCATTGAATTGGTTTGATAAATAAAACCGGCATCTTTCTTATCTGTTTTAATCGCCCCATCTTTAATTGAAAAGTCGGGCACTTTCTGAATGATTTTATCGCCATCTTCTTTTAATGAATCAAGAAAACTCATACTTTGAATCACCGTTGGTAAGCTCAAGATGATAGATAAAAGAATCATGTATAAGAAAACATGGAACCCTTTTTTCTTTCTTGCTTCAATCAAAAGAGAAGGTTGCTTAAATGCTGCTTGAATTAATTTAAATGTACTCATAAGATCTCCTTTGTGAATTAGTCAATACCTTTTATTGTAACGCGTTTGAATCACGGAAACAAGCTTTTGGGATAAATGTTTTTTTCAGTTCAATTTTTTGTTTTTATTGTCGCTTAATGTTATATTTAATGTGTTAAGTCAGACCATTAAGGATTGATTTACTAACTATTAGGAGGCTTTTATAATGACATACACATTACCAGAATTACCATATGCATACGATGCACTAGAACCACACATTGATGAATTAACAATGAAATTACATCATGACAAACATCACAATACATATGTAACTAATTTAAACGCAGCAATTGAAAAACATCCAGAATTAGGATCTAAAACAGTTGAAGAATTAGTATCTAACTTAAACGATGTACCTGAAGACATTCGTATGGCAGTTAGAAATAATGGTGGTGGACATGCAAACCATACTTTCTTCTGGGAAATTATGGCAGCAAACGCTGATGGCGAACCAACAGGAGCAATTAAAGGAGCCATTGAAAGTGCATTTGGAAGTTATGAAGAATTTAAAACAGCCTTCACAGCAGCAGCTTTAGGACGTTTTGGTTCTGGTTGGGCTTGGTTAGTTGTTAATGAAGGTAAATTAGAAATCATGTCAACACCAAATCAAGATTCACCATTATCAGAAGGAAAAACACCTGTATTAGGTTTAGATGTTTGGGAACATGCTTACTATAAAAAATATAGTAACGTTCGTCCTGATTACATTAAAGCATTCTTTAATGTTGTTAACTGGGAAGAAGTAAACAAACGTTTCTCAGCAGTAAAATAGAAAAATAACCCAAAGAGTAAAAGAATTCTTCTTTTACTCTTTTTTATTTGGTAGAATTCTTTACAATGATGGCTTAAATAGACTATTATATATGAAAGAAACTATTTATTAATTTAATGAATGAACATATAAATGAAAATTCTTGAGTATGTTATAATAGGTCAAGGAATTAAGGAGGGCTATCATGATTTTAGAGATAGTAAAAGCTGAAGCATTAGAGGAATTAAATAAAGAAGCAGCCAAAATAAGACAATTGATTACCAATCAAAAAAACTATCAGTGTATTACTCAATGTAAAGCGTTTGAAGAAGTGGTTGATACACAAATGTATGGTTTTTCAAAACAAATAGATTATGCTAAAAGAATTGGCATTTTAACAAGAGAAGAAGGCAGTAAAATAATTAGCGATTTAGAGCAAGAATTAAATCAAGTGTACGGATCTGTTTTTGATGAGCAAAAGAAAAAAGAAACAAGTAAGTAGCGAGAGGAAGTGGTTTTTTTGCCGAAACAAATCAATAAACGCTTGTATTTAGATTATGGTATTTTAATTCCGTATTTATTTTTATCAATTATGGGGATTATTATGGTTTATAGTGCTAGCTCCGCTAAATTGGCGATGCAGGGAAGGAATCCAGCATCAGACGCCATTAAGCAAGCAGCTTTTTTTGTGATTGGCTTACTAGCAATCACGTTTATCTATAAAATGAAGACAAAAGTTTTTCAAAATAAAAATTTTATTATGATTGCTATTGGCGTAATTAGTTTAATGTTAATTTTAACTAAATTTACGAATATGGGACAATCTGGTGGTGGAGCAGATGGTTGGTTAAACATTGGGGGAATTACACTTCAACCAGCAGAATTTCTGAAAATTGTGATTATCTGGTATCTAGCTTATATTTTATCCAGAAGACAAAATATGATTAATAAAAATTTCAAGGAAGCGGCGATGAAACCGTTAATTTTAATTGGTGGTTTGATTTTCTTAGTCGTAATCCAACCAGATAATGGGGGAGCTGTTATTTTAGCAATGATTGCTTCTATCATGATTTTTGCTAGTGGTATTAATTATTTTTATACAGTCCTAGCAATGGGAACAGGAATTGTTGGTGCCTTTTTAGCGATTCAAACGATTGTTTTAACAGGAGGACTCATTTTTCCTGATCGCTTTCAATATGTTTATAATCGTTTTAGAACCTTCTCTAACCCATTTGTTGACCCATTAGGTGCCGGACATCAAATGGTCAATTCTTACTACGCCATGAGTAATGGTGGTTGGTTTGGATTAGGGATTGGTAATAGTATTCAAAAGAAAGGCTTCCTACCAGAAGCTCAAACCGATTTCATGTTCTCGATTGTTATTGAAGAACTAGGTTTGATTGTCTCTTTTGTTATTTTAGGCGTGTTATTGTTTTTAATTTTAAGAATTTTAATTATTGGTATTAAGTCAAAAAATACCTTTAATTCGATGATGTGTATTGGTATCGGCGGGATGATGCTTATTCAAACATTTATCAATATTGGTGGTATTACAGGGATTATTCCTTTAACAGGGGTAACTTTTCCATTTTTAAGTCAAGGTGGCTCAAGCTTAATCACGTTATCTATCGCTGTTGGTTTTGCTTTAAATATCAGTGCAGATGAGAAAAAAAGTCATTTTGACAAACAAAATGAAAAACTAGCAATAGAGTACTCAAGAGAGCAGACAACACGTATGCTTGAATATCATAAATAAGGTTGGAGGAATTTAGTATGAAAAGAGTTTTAGTAGCTAACCGTGGTGAGATCGCTATTCGTGTTTTTCGCGCATGTACAGAGTTAAATATCCAAACTGTGGGTATTTACGCAATGGAGGATGAGAGATCAATTCATCGATTTAAAGCAGATGAAGCTTACCTAGTCGGGAAAGGTAAAAAGGCAACAGACGCGTATTTAGATATTGAAGACATTATTCGCATCGCCAAAAGTAGTAAAGTAGATGCCATCCATCCGGGATATGGATTTTTATCTGAAAATTTAGAGTTTGCTAAAAGATGTCATGAAGAAGGTATTATTTTTATCGGGCCAACGTTAGAACACTTAGATATGTTCGGTGATAAGATTAAAGCAAAAGATGCCGCTATTTCTGCAGGTGTTCAGTCTATACCAGGAACAGACGGTCCAGTTAACTCAGTTGAAGAGGTTTTAGAATTTGCGAATGAATTTTCTTATCCAATTATGATTAAAGCCACACTTGGCGGTGGTGGTCGTGGTATGCGTGTTGCTCGTAATGAAGAAGAAGCAAGAGATGGTTATGAACGTGCTAAAAGTGAAGCGAAAGCAGCTTTTGGTAATGATGAAGTCTACGCAGAGAAATACATTTCAAATCCTAAACATATTGAAGTTCAAATTTTAGGAGATACACACGGTAATGTGATTCATTTATTTGAAAGAGATTGCTCCGTTCAAAGACGTCATCAAAAAGTTGTTGAAGTGGCTCCCTGTGTGTCTATGTCAGATGAGCAACGTGTGAAGATTTGCGATGCTGCTGTTAAACTAATGAAACACGTTGGTTATGTGAATGCTGGAACGGTTGAATTTTTAGTTGAAGGTGAGAATTTTTATTTCATTGAAGTCAATCCTCGTGTCCAAGTAGAACATACAATTACTGAATTAATTACTGACGTGGATATTGTCATGTCTCAATTAGAAATTGCAATGGGCAAAGACTTACATAAAGAAATCGGTATTCCAGAACAAGAAAAAATTAGTATTCACGGCTTTGCAATTCAATGTCGGATCACAACAGAAGATCCTTTGAATAATTTTATGCCTGATACTGGTAAAATAGATACCTACAGATCACCAGGTGGTTATGGTATCAGACTGGATTTAGGAAATGCTTTTGCAGGAGCTGTGGTAACACCATTCTTTGATTCTTTACTTGTAAAAGTCTGTACTCACGGAATTACTTTTGATCAAACAATTTCAAAAATGAATCGTGCACTTAAAGAGTTTAGAATTCGTGGTGTAAAAACGAACATTCCTTTCTTAGCCAATGTGATTTCACATCCAACCTTTAAATCGGGTGACGCGATTACAACCTTTATTGATGAATCACCAGAACTGTTTGAGTTTCCTCGTGTAAGAGATCGTGGAAATAAAACGATGAAATATATTGGTGAAGTGACAGTTAATGGTTTTCCTGGTGTTGGGAAACTAGAGAAAAATTTCCAAAGTGAAGCTAGAATTCCGGGGAAAATCATCACAAAACCAACAATTCAAACAGCTAAGAACATCTTAGATACTCAAGGTGCTGATGCTGTGGTTGATTGGATTAAAAATAAAGATGAAGTGTTACTGACGGATACAACCTTTAGAGATGCCCATCAAAGTTTATTAGCAACTCGTGTTAGAACGAATGACTTAAAGAAAATTGCTCAATTAACAGACGAAGGTGTTCCTGAATTGTTTTCAAGTGAAATGTGGGGTGGTGCGACCTTTGATGTGGCGTACCGTTTCTTAAATGAAGATCCATGGGTACGATTACGTAAGCTAAGAAAATTAATGCCAAATACATTGTTCCAAATGCTCTTTAGAGGATCGAATGCTGTAGGCTATCAAAACTATCCAGATAATGTGTTAAAAGAGTTCATTGAAGTATCTGCGGCAGAAGGAATTGATGTCTTCCGTATTTTTGATAGTTTAAACTGGTTACCACAAATGGAAAAAAGTATTCAGTATGTTCGAGATACAGGGAAAATTGCTGAAGCAGCGATTTGCTACACTGGAGACGTGTTAGATCCAAATCGTGCGAAATACAATCTTGCTTATTACCGAGATATGGCAAAAGAGCTGGAAAAAATGGGTGCTCACATTATTGCAATTAAAGATATGGCAGGGTTACTTAAACCACAAGCTGCGTATCACTTAATTACTGAGTTGAAATCAGCAGTAGATGTGCCAATCCATTTGCATACTCATGATACATCAGGTAATGGGATTATCACTTATTCAGCTGCAACGAAAGCTGGTGTCGATATTATTGATGTGGCTATGAGTGCGATGAGTAGTGCCACAAGTCAACCAAGCATGAGTAGTTTATATTACGCTCTTAACAATGGACCAAGAACGCCCGATGTTAATATAGAAAATATTCAACAGATTAACCATTATTGGGAAGATGTTCGTAAGTTTTATGCGCCATTTGAAAATGGTATTAGTGCCCCTCAAACAGAAGTTTATTCTCATGAGATGCCAGGTGGTCAATATTCAAATCTTCAACAACAAGCAAAAGCTGTTGGACTTGAAGAAAAATGGGAAGATATCAAAGGTATGTATTCTGATGTGAATGAACTATTTGGAGATATCGTTAAAGTAACCCCATCATCTAAAGTAGTAGGGGATATGGCTTTATTCATGGTTCAAAATAACTTAAACTCAGATGATATCTATGCTAAAGGTCGAGAGTTAAATTATCCTGAATCTGTGATTAGTTTCTTCCAAGGAGATTTAGGTCAGCCAACAGGAGGATTTCCTAAAGAACTTAAGGAAATTATCTTAAATGGTCGTGATTCAATTGAAGTTAGACCAGGAAGTTTAGCTAAAGCAGTTGATTTTGAGGCTGTTAAGTTAGAGTTAAAAGACTTAGTTGGTTTTGAACCAAGCAAGCAAGATGTTTTAAGTTATATTATGTACCCTCAAGTCTTTCTTGATTACTGTAAAATGCATGATGCTTTTGGAGATGTGGAGTTACTGGATACGTTAACGTTCTTTAAAGGGATGCGTGTGGGTGAAACAGTTGAAGTTAGAATTGAAAAAGGTAAAACTTTGATTATTACTTTAGATGAGGTTGGTGAACCTGACTTAGAAGGTAATCGTGTGTTATTCTTTAATTTAAATGGTCAACGTCGTGAAATCGTGATTAAGGACCAAAATGTGAAATCTAAAGTCTTGTTAAAAGAAAAAGCAGAACCAACCAATAAAGGACATGTGGCAGCAACTATGTCTGGCTCAGTTTTAGATGTTCTTGTAACGCCTGGAGAGGCAGTTCAAAAAGGACAAGCGCTCCTTGTAACAGAAGCGATGAAAATGGAAACAACGATTTATTCTAAGCGCGATGGCGTGGTGAAACGTGTGTTAGTTTCAAAAGCGGATGCCATTCAATCAGGAGATTTAATGATTGAATTAACGATTTAATTCAAAAGGAAGTAGGCATTATAAGTGAAACGAATAATTGAATTTGTTGTCTGTTTGATATTAGTCTTTAGTGTGGTTTATATAAAACCAGTCATATCATCTTACAAAAATCCAAAGCCTAAGAACGATCTTTCAATTGAGAAAGTAAAAATGACCCATAAATCTGTGCCCTACTATGAACTAAATACAACAGGGATGGCAAATCAGATTGGTAAAACAAAAGAAGAATTTCTAAAAGAATTTCCCAATCCTAAAAAACGCTGGGAATCATATGATCAAACAGAGTGGCTTGTTTACGGGGACTCAGTTAATGATTATTATCAAGTTGAAATAAAAAACCATGTGGTAGTCAGTGCCTTTGTTTTAGGAAGTGACGTTGATTCAAGCCCTTTTACAATGAACATGAATTTAGTTGATTTAGCAGAAATTACAACAATTTTTTCTAACTTCAATTTTGAGTATGGGGATCAAAAATACGAGGTTGAATTAACAGAAGATGACATGAACTATAGGCCTTTAGTCGCTTTTAATAATGGTACTTTTGCTATCTTGCATATGAATCAATTGACAGGGAAACTCTTAGGCATTCGCTATCTTGATAAACAGACGCTCCTTAGTATCATGCCCTATCAAATGGAACAAGAAAATCATGTTAAGCTGACTAAACAAAAGGATACCACTGATTTTAAAAAAGTAGATGAAGCTAACCGAGAACAATTAGTCACTTTACTTAATCTTTTTAGAGAGAAAGATGAAAAAAAAGGCTACCATGTAGATGTTGATTTACAAAACAAAGCAAATAAAGGCTTAGAGATTTTATCAGAAAAGCCAGAATCAATTATTACTGATCAAGATCATCTGGCTGATTGGAAGAAGATGAGCGAAAAACAATCAGAGGCTATCTTGTTATTATCAGATGAAGAGATGTTAAAATTAGGCAAGGAAGTTGAATTGAAAAGTAAAAAAGATCACGGTGTATTTTATGGTCCAGTCAACGACGTTCCTTTTATGGTTACTAATTGGTATGGCAGCCGTTTCTATCATGAAGAAATTGATCATAAAAAAGATACAACGGTTGGCATCACATTTACCAAAGAAAAATCATTAATTTTCTTTGGTGAAGAAGAAAAAAAACAGACGATTGAAAGTAGTGATAAACCTTGATTTATAATGAAGATTTTTTCGAAATTGAAAATCTAGTGAATGAATTATCGGTTGAATTATTAAATAGTCAACACGTTTTAGAGTATGTATCCATTTATAAAGAAATGGATCAAAGTACTGAGGTGGATGTCGTATTGACAGAGTTTTTAAAGGCTAAGGAAAGTTTTGAAAAAATTGAACCTTATGGTAAATACGCACCCGATTTCAAAGAGAAGCGCCGAGAACTAAGACAGAAAAAGAGACTATTAGATACGAATGACTTAGTCTCTAGTTTTAAATATCAAGAAACCTCACTTCAAAATATGTTAGATTACGTGACTCATGATCTTGCGAAAGCTATTTCAGATGACATCAAAATTGATGCCGGTAATCCATTTTTTGAATTTGCAAAAAGAGGATGTGGAGGTAGTTGTCATGTTAGTTAAAGAAGTTGAAGATACGTTAGAGCTAGTTCCCAGAAGAGGTTTAGTGGTCTGGGTTTATAGTTTGAAACAATTAAAAAATTTACGTCGTTTTGGTTATGTCCATCATGTATCAAAAAAAATGAAATACGTTGTGCTCTATGTTGATGATATAGATGTTGATCAAAAAGTTGAGAAATTAGAGAAGCAATTCTTTGTTCGTAGTGTTGAAAAATCAATGCGTCCAGACATTAATATGGATTTCGATAACCGTCTAGGTAATAAAGAAGTTATTGAAGCAGAACCTTTAGAATTTGAAGAGCAAAAAACAGAAATTAGATTAGCAGAGTTTGTAGAATAGAAAAAAATAAAGTGTTTAAATGGATAATTATCTGTTTAAACACTTTTTTATTTGCTTAAAAGAGCGTTATATAAGGCTCTAAATCTGTTTTAGAAGTTGGCACGTGAATTGCTTATATATAAATGAGGTGAGAAATAGATGAAAAGAAATTATTTAATTGCAACACATGGAGAATTAGCCAAAGGTATTCAAAGTTCACTTAATATCTTAGCTGGAAAGGGAGATGATGTGACTGTTATTAATGCCTACATGACAGATGAAGATTACACACCTGTTATTGTTGACTTTATTAATAGCATTGGTGAAAACGAACAAGGCGTTATTTTTACTGATTTATTTGGTGGGAGTGTGAATCAAAAAGTCGTAACAGAAGTTTTAACAGCAGGCAGAGAAGATATTTTTATTTTATCTAATATTAATTTAGCTATTATTTTATCGATTTTATTTTTACCAGAAGAAAGTGCAATTACCACAGAAATGATTCAAGAGGCTATCAATGAAAGTCAGGTAACACTTGTACAAACAAATCAAGATGATGAAGAAGAAGATATCTTTTAGGAGGAAAAAAGAATGATTACACAAGTTAGAGTTGATGACAGATTAATCCACGGACAAGTTGCAGTTGTTTGGACCAAAGAATTAAACGCCCCACTTTTAGTTGTAGCAAATGACGAGGCAGCTAAAAATAATGTGATGCAAATGACATTAAAAATGGCTGTTCCTAATGGGATGAAGTTATTAATTCGTTCAGTTGCGGATGCTATTGAATTGTTTAATGACCCTAGAGGAAAAGATAAACGAATTTTTGTTATTGTAAACAGTGTTTCTGATGCCAATAAAATTGCTCAAAATGTGACAGATTTGGATGCAGTCAATGTAGCTAATGCAGGTCGCTTTGATAAATCAGATCCAGCAACGAAACAAATGGTCTTTCCAAGTGTTCAGTTAAATCCAGAAGAGATTTTGGCAGCTAAAGAGTTGGCTTCCTTAGAAAGAGTCAAAAGTTATAACCAAGTGTTACCAACGAATCCACAAATTGATTTAAAAGAAACAATAAGCAAATTTTAAAAGGGGGAAATTGAATTATGTTAATGAATGCATCCATGGCAGCTTTAGCTGTATTTATCTGTTTTGCGGGAAACTACTTAACAGGTCAAAGTATGATGGAAAGACCACTTGTTGTTGGTCTTGTGACAGGTATGCTTTTAGGAGATATGAAAACAGGGGTTTTAATGGGGGCAGCGCTAGAAGCTGTGTTCTTAGGAAATGTTAATATTGGTGGTGTGATTGCTGCAGAACCAGTAACAGCAACAACTTTAGCAACAACGTTTGCCATTATTTCAAATATTGATCAAAAAGCCGCCATGACTTTGGCTGTGCCAATCGGAATGTTAGCAGCTTTTGTCGTAATGTTTTTAAAAAATGTTTTTATGAATATTTTTGCACCAATGCTTGATAAAGCAGCACGTGAAAACAATCAAAAAATGATTGTGACGCTTCATTATGGAACGTGGGTAATCTATTACCTAATCATTGCTTCTATTTCATTTATCGGAATTTTAGCAGGAAGTGGTCCAGTTAACACCTTTGTTGAAAATATTCCAGAACGTTTGATGAATGGTTTAAGTGCAGCAGGAGGATTACTTCCAGCCGTAGGTTTTGCTATGTTAATGAAATTATTATGGGATAAAAAATTATCAGTCTTTTATATTTTAGGCTTTGTTCTAACAGCTTATTTAAATTTACCAGCTGTTGCAGTGGCTGTTTTAGGTGTAGTTATTTGTGTAGTCAGCGCTCAACGTGATTTACAAATTCAAGAAATTCCTTCAAGTGGTGTAAAAACAGCAGCAAGTGGAACGGTATCTAAACAAGATGAAGAGGAGGACTTTTTCGCATGAAATTCCAAGAAAATTTAAACAAAGAAGAAAAGAAAATGATGCGTTCTGTATTTTGGCGCTCATGGACAATGAACGCTAGTCGTACAGGAGCAACACAATATCATGCGGTGGGAGTTATTTATACGTTACTGCCAGTTATCAATCGTTTTTATAAAACAGATGAAGAGCGCGCTGAGGCCATTGTGCGACATACAACATGGTTTAATGCCACAATGCACATTAATAACTTTATTATGGGACTAGTTGCGTCAATGGAGAAACAAAACAGTGAAGATGAAACTTTTGATGATAGTTCAATCACTGCCGTTAAAGCGTCTTTAATGGGTCCAATTTCAGGTATTGGCGATTCGTTCTTTTGGGGTATTTTAAGAGTTATCGCTGCAGGTATTGGGATTTCTTTAGCGGCTACAGGCTCACCTATGGGCGCGATTGTTTTCTTATTACTATATAATATTCCAGCCTTTTTAATTCACTACTACGCTCTTTATAGTGGGTATTCAGTTGGTGCTAGTTTCATTCAGAAAATGTATGAATCTGGAGGAATGAAAATTTTAACGAAAGCTTCTAGTATGCTTGGTTTAATGATGATGGGTAGTATGACAGCTTCAAACGTTAAATTCAAAACAATTTTAGAAGTAAGTGTTAAAGGCAGTAAAGAAGCCATGAAGATGCAAGTCTACTTAGATCAATTGTTTATTGGTCTGATCCCGTTAATTGTTACCTTGGGTGCGTTTTGGTTACTACGTAAAAAAGTCAATGTTAATGTGGTTATGTTTGGTATTATGTTCTTAGGAATTATTTTAGGTCTATTAGGTATTTGTTAATATTAGTTACGATTAATGTAAAAAATGAATGTATTTACTAATAAAACATCATTTTTACGTTATACTAAACGTTGTTTGGTAATGAATAAAAAGCAATGCAGACACTTAATTTTAAGTTTTGTTTGTATTGCTTTTTTAGAAAATTAATTTAGGTTATTTTTACTTAAAATTAATATATCAGAGATGTAGAAGGTGGTTAGGATGAAAAAAGAAACCCATGACCTAATATTAAAAATACTGGAAAATGAAAAAGAAGGTCTGACAACAACAGAAATAGCAAAGGCACTTGATTTAAGTCGTTCAGCTACTAGTTTGTATTTAAATAAATTACTAGAAAAAAGAGAAATTGATCAAAAAGGAAGTCGCCCTGTTTTATGGCAATCCATTGGTTTAAGTCAAACAGAGATTAAAGATGTTTTTCAACAATACATCGGCTATGACGGAAGTGCTCGTGAAGCGATAGAAAAATGTAAAGCAGCAATTTTGTATCCTCCCATTGGCTTACCTTTGTTATTGTGTGGTCCAAGTGGTGTGGGAAAAAGTTTTTTAGCAAAAATTATTTTTGATTACTTGAAGGAGCACAGAAAAGAAGAAGCGAAGACTTTTATTACATTTAACTGTGCAGATTACGCGAATAATCCAGAGTTATTATCATCGATTTTATTTGGACACACAAAAGGTGCGTTTACAGGAGCCGAAAATGATAAAAAAGGCCTATTGCTTCAAGCAAATGGCGGCGTCTTATTTTTAGATGAAGTTCACCGATTATCAAAAGAAAATCAAGAAAAACTGTTCCAATTTATGGATAGTGGTAAATTCAGACCGGTGGGTGAAGAAAGCAAAGTTGTCTCTAGCCAAGTTCGTCTGTTATTTGCAACAACGGAAGAACCAAAAGAAGTCTTATTGCCCACTTTTTACCGACGGATTTCAGTGGTTGTTAATCTACCTGCCCTTCATGAACGGTCTATTTTGGAGCGAATATCTTTAGTTAATCATTTATTTATGAGAGAATCACTGCGTTTAAATTGTGATTTAAAAATTGAGAGTAAAATTTTTAAGCAATTATTAGATCAACAAATTCCGGGAAATGTAGGAAGTTTGATTAATGAAATTCAAATGTACTGTGCAGATGCTTTAAGAAAAAGTACCACTCCGGAGGTCTTAGAAATAAGTGAAGGAAAACAAACGGAATTTACGATGATTTCTTATCAAGCACATCAAAGTAGTCGTAAAATTGATTACATGAGTCAATTAAATGATGCGTTTACCTCATTAATGAATAGCGAAACAGCTGTCATTGATTTGAAGGAGGAACTCTTACAATTTGATACTCATTTTTTAGAAGGCAATTTTCATGTGGAAAATGATGTCTTAGGCAATCAGTTAATGCTTCAAATAAGTCAGAACAATCAACAAATAATTAATGACCCACAGTTAACTTGTCGTAGTGTCAAAAGTATTATTCGGTTTCTTCAAATTAATCAAAATTCTTTGTCGATTAAAACTCTTGAGGAGCTCAAAAGAAAAGTCACGAAGGAATATCCCCGAACAGCCTTATTTGCTCATTATGTGACAGAAAAAGTATCGTCTGAAATCAAGTTATTTGTGGAAGTTATGTTAAGCGTGTTGCTTATTGACAAGATATCTGAGGACATTAGATATCACGCCTTACTTGTTGCTCACGGAGATACCACAGCCTCAAGCATTCGAGGAGTTGCTAATAAGTTGTGTGGGGAATATATTTTTGACGCAATCAATATGCCTTTAACCTCATCAATTAGAGATGTGGTGGCTCAGGTGAAAATTTGGCTTTCGGAAAGAGATACTTCAGAGGGCGTTATTATGTTGGTAGATATGGGATCGTTAACTCATTTATACAAAAGTTTGAAACCACAAATACTAGGTGAGTTACTTGTAATCAATAACTTGACCACGTCGTACGCCCTTGAGATTGGACAGCAGTTGGTTAACGGTCAAATGTTCTATGATGTAGCTAAACACGCAGAAAAAACCTTTCAAACCAACGTTCAATATTTTGAAGGTTTTTCGGTTGAAAAAAATATTATCATCTCAAGTATCTCTGGACATGATATATCTAAAAAATTAAAAGCAATTTGTGAGAAGAACTTTAATCCTGATATAAAAATTATTACGCTGAATTTTAATGAACTTAGAAACATTTTAGATCGGGCCAGTAATGAGCAGGATTATTTGAAGGAAACTTCTCTCATCCTAACAACTTCTTATTTAGATAATCAAACAGATGTTCCAAGTGTCAATTTACTTGATGTTTTAGATGAAGATGCAGAAAAACAATTGGATATAACCTTTAAAAATTTGATTCATCCAAATAATGTGGCAAATATTTTAAATGAGTTTATTCATTTCTTTTCAAAAGAAGGTTTGTCTGAAAAATTAGAGTTTTTAAACCCTGATGTGATTATTAAGCAAGTTGAAAATACCACTGAAAAATGTGAGAAACGCTTTAATTTACAATTAAGCGCAAAAATGAAATTTAATTTTACCATGCATTTGGCGTTAATGATTGAGCGAATGATGCTAGGTGACACAGATTATCCTGTGCCAGGTAATTTATCAGAGCTTAAACTAAATAATAAGTTCTTTTATCAAAATATGAAGGACATCCTTTATATTTTGGAACAGTTTTACCGAATTCAAATATCAGATTGGGAATTATTTGTTTTATATGAAATATTAAATGCTTAATAAAGAATGACAGGAGAGCTGAAAGAAGCTCTTACTGTCATTTTTTTATACCAATTTCCTAGCAGATACACCAGTGTATCTATACCAATTATTTTAAAAAAACAATTTTTTGTGGAATTTTATTGACTAAACATTGAAATAGAAGTAAGCTATTCTTGTTTCTGTTATAAATATCACGAGGAGGATAGTGTACCAATTGATTGGATAGCGCCAGACCTGTTTTAGACAGGTGACGAGGAAGAACTTATCGAAGATTTCGGCGGGTAGTTCTAGGAAGCTGCATCCTAAAGATGAACAGTAAAATTAGACAGTAATGTCTTTGACAAAGTGTTGATCACGCAGGACAGAAAAACATTAAATTTAAAATGAAAGTTGGATAATATAGTATGTGTGGAATCGTTGGAGTCGTAGGAAGTCAAAATACAAAGAATATTTTATTAAATGGATTACATAAATTAGAGTATCGAGGTTATGATTCAGCAGGAATTATGCTAAGTAATGAACAGGGCATGTATGTGTCAAAAACACCAGGACGCGTGGCTGAATTAGAAGCTTTAGTCTCAGATCAAAAAGATTCTGGAACAGGAATTGGGCATACTCGTTGGGCAACTCATGGTCAACCAACTGAAAATAACGCTCATCCTCATTTAGCAAAAAGTGGTCGTTTTGGTTTAGTTCATAATGGCGTGATTGAAAACTATGAAACTTTAAGAGATACATATTTAACAGATATTACGTTAGCAGGCGACACTGATAGCGAAATTATCGTTGAAGTGGTTGATTATTTTTCAAGACAAGGTTTATCAACTTTAGATGCCTTTACAAAAATGTTAGGTGAAGTAAAAGGGTCATATGCTTTAGCATTAATCGACGTTGAAGATGATCAAAAAATTTACTTAGCTAAAAATAAAAGTCCATTATTAATCGGTTTAGCAGATGGTTATAACTTAGTAGGTAGTGACGCTTTAGCGATGATTGCTGAAACAGACCGTTTTGTTGAGATTATGGACGGGGAAAGAATTATTTTAACAGCAACAGAAGTAACCATTTTAGATAATGACAATCAAGAAGTCTCAAGAGACTTTTATGTGGCTGAAATTGACGCCAATGATGCTGAAAAAGGCTTATATCCTCATTACATGGCAAAAGAAATTGATGAGCAACCAGCAGTTATGAGAACATTAATCCAAGAGTATATGACAGTTGATGGCGTAAGTACGATCTCTGATGATATTTTAGATGAAATGACAGCAAGCGACCGTATTTATATTGTTGGTTGTGGAACAAGCTGGCATGCAGGAATTGTTGGTAAAAAAATTATTGAAGAGTTAACTGGTATTCCAGTTGAGGTTCATTTAGCAAGTGAGATGGGTTATGATATGCCGATTCTTTCTAAAAAACCTTACTTCATTTTCTTAACTCAAAGTGGAGAAACTGCCGATAGCCGTCAAGTATTAGTAAAAGTTAATGCTATGAAATTACCATCATTAACCATCACTAATGTAAAAGGTTCAACTCTATCACGTGAAGCAACTCATACATTATTATTACATGCTGGCCCTGAAATTGCAGTTGCTTCAACAAAAGCATACACATCACAAATTGCTGTTATGGCCTTTTTAGCCAAAGCAATGGGTGAGAAGTTAAGCAATACTCAAGCACAAGCATTAGACTTAGTTCATGAGTTAGGTATAGTTGCAGCTGGTATGGAAACACTTGTTGATATGAAAGAAGATTTTGCTAAACTCAGTGAAGATTTCTTCTTTGAAACAAGAAACGCTTTCTACATTGGTCGTGGGTTAGACTACGCCGTTTCATTAGAAGGTTCTTTAAAACTGAAAGAAATTTCTTACATTCAAGCAGAAGGTTTTGCAGCTGGTGAGTTAAAACATGGTACGATTGCTTTAATCGAAGACAACACACCAGTGGTTGCGATTATCTCAAATGAAGAGATGGGAAGTCATACACGTGGAAATATTAAAGAAGTAGAATCTCGTGGGCTAAAACATTAGTTATCGCAGTTGAAGGATTTGAAAAAGAAACGGATGCGATTGTTTTACCACATGTCCATGGCTTAATTAGTCCATTGTTGACAGTGATTCCGTTACAATTCTTAGCATACTATGCTAGTTTACAACGTGGCTTAGATGTTGATAAACCAAGAAACTTAGCTAAAAGTGTTACAGTAGAATAAAAATAGAAACCATTGATTCTGAAGTTGAGACTAGCTTCAGAGTCAATGATTTTTTTTGCAAAAAAATAGATTAAGGATGAGACCAATCATCCTCAATCTATTTAAGTTATCGTTTCTTTTTCGTGTTTTGCGGCTTAAAGTAAGAATTCCAAGCATCCTTATAGTTATCATCTGTTCCACCAATACCAAATCTAAAGGAGCTGTCTTTAGGACTGCTTCCTTCAGAGTAAAGACTTGTTTTTGTTTTAGAACCACGAAGATTCATGTTATAACCTTCTGTATTGAAACTACCTTCTTTTTGACCAGTAAAATCAACTACTTTTTCTTTCTTGACGCTAGAATCTAGAGAGAATTTTTCGTCGATACCAAAGATGTCTGGATTTTGTTGATAGACATAGTTAGTAATGTAAGACCAGTAAACCATATTCTGTTTATTCCACGTGTCATACATGATAGTCGGTTGATCGTATCCAATCCAGCTACTCATCGTCACAGAAGGATTAGAAGCAGTAAACCAGTAATCTTTCATGTCATCGGTCGTTCCTGTTTTTCCTGCCCAATCAGCTTTAGCTAAGGGAGACCCAATACTATTGAAGGTATCTTTTGCTTGTTGCCCAGTCCCCGAATTAATGACGTCTTTCATCATATCATTCATAATACTTGCAGTGGAAGGTTTGAAGACTTGAACAGGGTCTTTTTTGTGTTCGTAGATAATTTTGCCACTGTTGTCCGTAATCTTATCAATGGCGTAACCTTCGTTATAAACACCTTTATTGGCTAGAGTAGCATAAGCAACAGTTTCCTCAAAAACAGAAATTCCGGTTGATGTTCCACCCAAGGGGATTGACTCGTATCCAAATTCCTCTGCACTAATGCCTTTTATATTCATTTTATCGAAATACTCTTTAGGGTTAACTTCATTACCTAATTCGCCATAAAGATTAACCACAGGGATATTAAGGGACCATTTCAATGATTCTCTAACTGATTTGAAAGAATTACTTCCTTTATCTGAATAGTTATTAATGACTTGACCACTTTTATATTTCTTTGGATAATCTGAAAGCATTGATTCTGAGCCAATTAGACCCACATCAATCGCAGGCGCGTAAGCAATGATTGGTTTGATCGTTGAACCTGGTTGGCGATTCATTTGGAACGCATGATTATATTGATTTTTACTGTAATCACGTCCACCAATAAATCCGTAAATACGTCCCGTTTTATTGTCCATTAAAACACTACCTGTTTCTAAGGTCATGTCCCGTCCGTCATCTAAAACGTACCCGTATTGAGCAACAGCTTCTTGCATTGAATTATGGACATTTTTATCAATAGAACTGTGAACAGTGTAACCATTTTGGCGCAATTCTCTTTTAGAAATTTCAAGATATTTATCATTTAAATCTTTTGATTCTGCAATATCTTTAGCGCTTAGCCCATCTTTTTCATAATAGGTTGGCATAATTTTTGTTGCAGCTTCATTGACTAAATAATCATACAAGTAACCACTGTTATTACTTAATGGTGGTTCTGGTTGAATAAAATCTTTTGCTAAGTCATAATCTTTGGCTTCTTGATACTCTTTTTCATTAATCATTTTCTCACGATACATGTTAAAAAGAACGTCATTTTTTCGATTAAGACCTGCATCAAAATTTTCCTTAAAGGTAGCTGTATTTGTATAGGGTGAGTACTCAATTGGACTTTGAGGTAACCCTGCTAAAAAGGCAGCTTGTGGTAAGGAGACATCTTTGGCATGAACACCAAAAATACCTAATGCAGCTTCTTCAATACCAGCGATGTTTTCTCCGTGGTTATTTCGTCCAAAAGGAGAGACATTTAAGTAAGAATTTAAAATTTCTTCCTTTGAAAAGAATTTTTCGGTTCTTGCTGCGAGTAATATTTCAGAAGATTTACGTTTGTAGGATGTTTCACTCGTTAATACTTGTTGTTTAATCAATTGTTGAGTGATGGTTGAACCACCAGAACTACCACCAACGCCAAGAATATCAGAGGCGGTTGCACGAATAATAGCTTTAGGAACAATTCCTTTATGATCGTAAAAATTTTCATCCTCTGTAGAAACAAGGGCTTTTTTTACAAAAGGCGAAATATCTTCAGATTTAACAGATGTCCGAATTAAATCTGATTTAATGACTGAAACAAGTTCTCCATTAGAATATAAAATCTTGGATTGTTGTTCTAAGTCATTAATCTTTTGCGAGAGCTCTTCTTTACCTGGCACATTTAAGTCTGAAACCAGAGAAGCAAAGTAGCCAAAGCCAACACCTAAGCCAAGAAAACCTAATCCTGAAGCTATCAGAACGAAAATTAAAAAAATGGAACGCATCACTCGGTAAAAGACGTTTAGAGAAAACGAGAAAGTTTTCTTTGGTTGCTCTTGATTTTCAGAGTTGATTGTTCTTGATATATTTTCGTTATCAGGAGTTGGAGGGATAGGCGGTTGATTGTTGTTGTTGCTAGGTTGTGTCAATATATCACCTCAAAACTTATAATGATAAAATTATATCATTTTATCCCTACTATGCCTAGTTTTGAAGAATATGATTTGATTAATTAATAAAGTTTTATTTATTTTTATTAATTGTCAGGTCTCCAAGTCATATAGTACCAACCTGTCTCGTTTAAAAATAATTTTCTAAAAAAACTGTTTTTTGCTGATACAATCTTAAAGCCCAGATTTCTATATAGTTTAATTGCTCCAATATTTGATTCTGCCACATAAAGAGAGAGGTATTCGTGCTCATGAACCGTATTTTTCGCTTGATTAATCAATTGATGCCCAATTCCTTGTCCTCTAAAGGTTTGATCAACCACCACATAGTCAATATAAACTTCATTTTGTTCAACGTGATGTTCTAAAATGCTAAAAATAGTTAATAGCTTTAGTATTTTCAATGGAGAATATTTAAAGAATAAGGAAACAAACTCTTTCATCGTCGTATCACTCTCATTATTTCGTTTGAGAAGGAGGGAACCGGCAATGTGATGCTCAGTTTCTGCGATATATTGAATATTAGAACTTTCCTTATTAGGAAGTTGCCAAAATTTACTGGAAAGTTGAATAATTTCAGTATTTGTAAAATGACTTTGTTTAAATTTGTTATGAAAACTTTCTAAAACAAGTGCTTTTATATTCTCCCCATTTTTTTGATTATCGTAAGTAACAGTAATGTCCATGATAAACCACCTTTCATTGATAGTTCCATTCTACACCGTGTGGTAACCCCATCCTCAAGGATAAAAATATCTTTATTGTATAAAAACATCACGTTAAATAAATATTGCATTCCTGTTAATTTTTTGGTAAGTTTTAATTGTGAAAAAAATAATTTGTTATTTTAAAGGAGACGGTATTGTGAGAAAAAGCAGTTTTTATCTAATTCTAATAAGTTCTATTTTTATTTTAACAGCCTGTACGACAACCAAAACTAAAGAGAAAGAAAGTGAAGAAGTCGCTAAAATAAATGTTATTCAGGAGTTAAATACAATAGACCCATCCTTTTCTGTGGATGTTAATAGTAACATTGTGTTAAATAATATTTATGAAGGTTTGTACCGATTAGATATGGAAAATCAGCCAATACCTGCTGGCGCGAAGGCGTTACCGGAAATTAGTGAAGATGGCTTGATTTATGTGATAAAGTTAAACCCAGAAGCTGTTTGGTCAAATGGTAAAAAAATAACAGCAGATGATTATATATATGCACTAAAAAGATCGATTACCTCAAAAGACGCCCCGCAAAACAATTATTTTTATGACAACATTAAAAATGGTCATGAGGTTTTAGAAAAAAAGAAATCAGTTGAAGAGTTAGGGATTAAAAAAATTGATGATATGACACTTCAATTTGAGTTATCTGAAGCGACTCCTTATTTTACAGCAATGTTAGCAATGCCTGTTTTTTTTCCGTTAAATCAAGAATTTATTGAGGAGAAGGGAGATGATTTTGCGACAACGAGTGAAAACGCCCTTTACAATGGCCCGTTTGTTCTAAGTGAATTTAAAGGCGCTGGAACGAGTAGTAACTGGGTGTATCTTAAAAATGAAACCTATTGGGATAAAGAAGAAGTGAAGTTAGACAAAATAAAGTTTGATGTGGTCAAAGAAACAACAACTAATGTCAATTTATTTGAGAACGGGCAAACAGATGAGGTGAGTGTTTTAGGTGAATATGCTAAAAATAAAAAAGAGGATCCTCAATTTGTTCAAGAGAAGACGACTCAAACGGTTTTTCTTGGTTATAATCACACCAAAGAATTCTATCAAAATGCTAAAATTAGGCAAGCAATCTCTTTACTAATTAACCGAGAAGAATTAGCTCACAATATTTTAGGGAATGGCGTGGAACCAGCAACAGGTTTAATCTTCGAACACTTAGCGGTTAATCCTAAAACGGGAGAAGATTTCACTAAAAATCGCCCGTCATTACTGGCAACAGATGTAGATAAAGCGAAGCAACTTTGGTTAGAAGGAAAGAAAGAATTAGGTTTAGAAGAAACTGAAAAAGTAACAATTCAGTTAATTACATTTGAAAATGAAGATATGGCAAAAACAGCAGAATACTTACAAGGTGTGATCACTGAAAATTTAGAAGGAGCTAAAGTTGAAATTAATTCATACCCAGTGTCTGTTTTTATGGACAATGCGAATAAACAAGCTTTTGATTTATATCTTGTTAGTTGGGGAGCGGATTATGCTGATCCTAATGCCATGTTGCAATTATTCAAATCGGATTCAGGTAGTAATTGGGGGAAATATCAACAACCAAAATATGATAACTTACTTTCAGAAGCTAAGAAAAATAGTTTAGTGCCAGAAAAGAGATGGCAAAATCTAATAGATGCTGAAAATTTACTCATGAAAGAACAAGGAATCACCCCTATCTACAGTTCAAATCCAACCTATCTAAGAAGTACGGAGTTAAAAAATGTCAAATTCCATAACGTGGGCCCAAGATTTGAATATAAATATGCTGAATTAAAAAAATAGCGAAAGTTTTGCTCTTATTTTAGGCAAGAAACTTGTTTGCTAATTTCTTAAATTGTACAATTAGGAGAATAGATAAAAGGGAGCGAATAAATATGTTATTAGGATCACACGTAAGCATGAATGGTAAGGCAATGTTATTAGGTTCTGCAGAATCAGCTGTTAGTTACGGCGCTAATACCTTTATGATTTATACAGGAGCACCACAAAACACAAGAAGAAAGCCTGTCGAAGAACTAAATATTGAAAATGGCTTAGCGTTTATGGCTGAAAACAATTTGGATATTAAAGATATTGTGGTTCATGCCCCTTATATTATAAATTTAGGTAATACGATTAAACCTCAAAATTTTGGTTTTGCTGTGGATTTTCTACGTCAAGAAATTGAACGCGTGGAGGCTATTGGTGCCACTCAAATCACTCTTCATCCAGGAGCTCATGTGGGCGAAGGAGCAGAAAAAGGGATTAATCAAATTATCAAAGGTTTGAATGAAGTCTTAAGACAAGATCAAGTTCCTCAAATTGCCTTAGAAACTATGGCTGGTAAAGGAACTGAAATTGGTCGTTCTTTTGAAGAGTTGGCTCAAATTATCGATGGTGTTACACACAATGACAAGTTATCTGTAACATTAGATACGTGTCATATCAATGATGCTGGCTATAATATACGTGAAGACTTTGATGGCGTTTTAGAAGAGTTTGATAAAATTATTGGTCTTGACCGCTTAAAAGTGATTCATGTGAATGACTCAAAAAATCCGCAAGGTTCTCATAAAGACCGTCATGCAAATATCGGTTTTGGAACGATTGGATTTGATGCCTTAAGTTATGTGGTTCATCATCCACAATTAGAAAACTTGCCAAAAATTTTAGAAACACCTTATGTCGGTGAAGATAAGAAAACAGCGAAAGCGCCTTATGCTTTTGAAATCGCGATGTTAAAAGAAAAGAAATTCAATCCTGATTTACTAGATTTAATTACAAATAGTTAATAAAATATAATAAAAATCCTTTTCTTTTCAAGGGTTATCTAGTAAAATATAGAATTGTGAGATTAATAAATTAGTGGAAGGAGTGACCAAAAATATGAATACAGGATTAGTTATATTATTCATTGTTATTGCATTGTTAGTCGGTGCAGTAGGTGGATTCTTTTTCGCTAAAAAAACATTCGAAGATCAATTAGAGAAAAATCCTCCAGTTAATGAGGATATGTTACGTATGATGATGGCTCAAATGGGACAAAAACCATCTGAGAAGAAAATCCGTCAAATGATGCAAAATATGAAACCTCAAAATACTAAAAAGAAAAAATAGTAGTGTTTAAAGAGGCTTTCAACCATACAAGGAAAGGATAGGTGCTTTTTAGTACCTATCTTTTTGTGTATTCTCAATCAGATTTGAATCGCTTTATTTTATTGAAAAAATATGAAATTAAGCATTTTTTAATAGTAAATTATTTTTTTTAAAGTATAATGACAGTAATATGCTCAAAATGGGGTGGGGAAATGACAACTTTATCAGATGTTGCCAAAAAAGCGAATGTATCAAAAATGACCGTTTCTAGGGTGATTAACCATCCAGAAAAAGTAACAGATGAATTAAAAGAATTAGTATTTAAAGCGATGAAAGATTTAGATTATAAACCCAATGTGGCGGCTAAAGCTTTAGCGAACAACAGAACGCAAGTTATTAAGTTTTTTATTTTAGAAGAAATTGATACAACAGAACCTTATTACATGAATTTATTAATGGGAATCTCAAAAGAACTGGATAAGCATCAATATTCCTTACAACTTGTGACTGAAAATAGTTTTGATTTAGGTCAAAGCGACGGCTATATCATTACAGGGATGAGAGACGAAGATTACCCTTGGATTGAACGTTTGGAAAAACCCTTTGTTTTGTTTGGTGAAAATCGTTATGGGTATGATTTTGTGGATACAGATAACGCAAAAGGGACCGAGTTGTCTACTGAACACGCCATCTCTCAAGGGTATGAAAAAATTGTTTATGTTGGAATTGATGTTAAGGAGCCTTTCGAGTTTTCAAGAGAATCAGGCTACATAAACACGATGCAACGCTACCAGAAAGTCCCAGAAATTGTGAGATTCAACAATCGCTCGCATTTTTCTTACCAGTTTATTGCTGATAAATTTTTAAGATATCCTAAAAAGACAGCGTTTGTTTGTAGTAGTGATCGTTTAGCTATTGGAATTGAGCGTGGACTTCAAGCAAGTAAAGCGAAAGTGCCAGAAGATTACGGTGTGATTGGCTTTGATGGTGTCTTTTTAGATCAAATCGCTTTCCCGAAATTAACAACAGTAAAACAACCTGTTTTTGAAATGGGGGCAGCTTGTGCCAATATGTTGTTAAATAAAATTAAACAAAAAGGAGCACCACAAGGTAACTTATTGTTTGAAGCCTCACTTGTTGTTAGAGGAAGCACTGAAAAAGATAAATAAAAACAAGGGATTGCGACGTACTTATGTCACAGTCCCTTGTTTTTATTATATTAGAATTTTAGTTGTTCTAGTCGTGACTTCTAGTTCGAGAGGTTGAATTAAATAGTTGAAGGTCGGTTCATTCTCAAAATAAAATTGAGCTAAAGGAGAAAGAGGAATAATTAACTGATTGTCATATTGAGCATCAGAGATAAAGGCATTCATTAGTTCATTAAGATGATCTTCGCAGTAGATTTCTTCAATTATTCTAATATTATTCTCAGTGACAGACCATAGTAGTTGATTGACAATGACATCATTCTTTACCATCTCATAACTAGCATCTCTTCTAATAACCATCATACTATCTCCCTTACATTTTTTTGTTTTGTTAAGTTAATTATACCGTTATTATAAAAAGATTAAAACAGATAAAACGATTTTAATCAAAAATTAACATTTCTATTTTAGAAAAATGACTAAATCACTGAATTAAATGAGAATAATCACTAAGAAATAACATGATATCGCCAACAACTGCTGTTTTTTTATTTTTGTTAACGTTAACAAGCATTTATTAGTTGAGTTATTTTGTAACATTTCATAGACTATGAATGAGCTTACAAAGGAGGGGAAAAGTATGACTGAAAATTGGTGGGAAAAAGCAATCGTCTACCAAATTTATCCTAAAAGTTTTAAAGATACGAATAATGATGGTATCGGAGACTTGCAAGGAATTATAAAATCGTTAGATTATATTAAAGAACTAGGGGTTAATACTCTGTGGTTAAATCCTATTTTTATTTCACCACAAGTTGATAACGGTTACGATATTTCGAACTATTATGCGATTGATGAAATATTTGGAGATATAAAAGATGTGGAAGAATTGATTAACGAGGCTCATAAGCGTGATTTGAAAATTATTTTTGATTTAGTTTTAAATCATACCTCAAGTCAACATCCTTGGTTCCAAGAGGCTTTAAAGGGACCAGACAATTTATACCGAGACTATTACCTGTGGGCAGATGAACAATTAGATGGCTCATTACCTAATAATTGGGAATCTTTCTTTGGTGGTTCGGTTTGGGAAAAAGACTATAAGAGTGATCAGTATTATTTCCATTTATTTGATAAAGAAATGCCAGATTTGAACTGGGAAAATCCAGAAGTGATGAAATCAATGATTGATATTGCTAAGTTTTGGTTAGATAAAGGAATAGATGGTTTTAGATTGGATGCGTTTATTCATATGATCAAATCTAAGTTTTCGTTCCAAGTTGCAAACGTCTCCAAAGGTGAAATTGCCATAGCGGAAGAATATTACGCTAATCTTCCTGAAGTGAAACACTACTTATCAGAATTCATCTCAGCCATCAAACACATTAAACCTGACTGCTTTATTTTAGGTGAAGCAGCTTCTGCAACACCTGAGTTGGCAGATAGTTATATTAGGGAAGATTTGTGTGGCGCAGTGATTTCATTTGATCATTTTGATGAGAAAATAATTGGTGATGATAAGAGAATACCAGAAGGTTTAGAAGAAAGAGCCATTGATGCGAAAAAAATGAAAGCTAATTTATCAGATTGGCAAGAAGCATTAACACCTAGTAAATACCCAACACTTTATTGGAATAATCATGATATGCCAAGAGCTGTTTCTAGATTTGGTGATGATGAGACTTACCGAGATAAAAGTGCGAAAGCTTTAGCAACTGGGATGTATTTATTAAAAGGGATTCCAGTTATTCTTTACGGAGAAGAAATTGGTATGAAAAATCTAGCAGTGGACAGTGTGGATACTTTCCAAAGTCCAAAGGCTGTTAGACAACATATCCAGTTACTTGAATCAGGATTCTCAAAGGCAGAGTCTTTAGAAATTATTGCTTCAGTTAATAAAGAGGCGAGTCGTGGTGTGATGCAGTGGAACAAGAGTGATTTTGCTGGTTTTTCAACTAAAGCAAGTTGGATTGGTGAAAATGTGGAAGAAAAATACAATGTTGAATCTGAATTAAAAGATGAAACAAGTATTTTAAGATTCTATCAACAATTACTTAAATTAAAACAAGAAGATATCTTCTCTTTAGGAGATGTTGAATTTTTAGAAAGTTCAGATCAATTATTAGCATACAAAAGAACTTATGAAGATCAATCTGCAGTAGTATTAGTTAATTTAACTAATGAAAGCGTTGAGACACCAGAATGGTTGGCTCAATACAAAGATTGGCAAGAAGTTCTTAGTTCAGAAGTCGAAATGGATGAAAAAGAACTCTTACCATATACATATATCGTATATAAAAATTAGAAAATGGGGAATTTTAAGACATGGAAAGAGCAGCATTATTACATAGACCAGATAGCGAATACGCTTATTTATTTGAAAAAGACGTGATGCACATCCGTTTAAGAACAAAAAGAAGTGACGTGAAAGAAGTAAAGATTATTAAGGGAGATCCTTACTTAATTAATGAAGACAAATGGTACAAAGAATCAGAAAAGATGACTTTAGTGGCAACAACTGAAGATTACGATTATTATCAAATCGCAGTGGACGCTGAATTTAGACGTATCCAATATGCGTTTGATATTGTTGGAACTGATGGAGAAGAAGTCTTTTACGGAGATCGCGGGATTTTTGATTTATCAGAATCAGTGATTGAAAAAGCTGAAAATTACTTCAGAATGCCATTTTTCCAAGAAGTTGATCGTTTCAAAGCGCCTGAATGGGTAAAAGAAACAGTTTGGTATCAAATTTTCCCAGAGCGCTTTGCTAATGGAGACACATCAAATGACCCAGAAGGAACATTACCATGGGGCAGTCAATTACCAGGTCGTGAAGACTTCTTTGGTGGAGATCTTCAAGGTGTGATTGATCATTTAGATTATTTAGTTGATTTAGGGATAAACGGATTATACTTCTGTCCAATCTTTAAAGCGTCATCTAACCATAAATATGATACAATCGATTACTTTGATATTGATCCAGACTTTGGAGACAAAGAAACATTCAAAAAATTAGTAGAAGAAGCGCACAAACGTGGGATTAAAATTATGTTGGATGCGGTCTTTAACCATACAGGATACTATGCACCACAATTCCAAGATGTTGTGAAGAATGGTGAGAACTCTCAATACGCAGATTGGTTCCATATTCATAGCTTCCCAGTGGAAATCGGAACAAATGGTAATTTTGAAGGAGCTAAAACGTTATCATATGATACATTTGCCTTCACTCCAATGATGCCAAAATTAAATACAGCTAATAAAGAAGTTCAAGATTACTTATTAGATATTGCGACTTACTGGGTGAGAGAATTTAACATTGACGCATGGCGTTTAGATGTGGCTAATGAAGTGGATCATCATTTCTGGAAAAAATTCTATGAAGCAACAACTGCCTTAGATAAAGATTTCTACATTTTAGGTGAAATCTGGCACTCTTCTCAAAGTTGGTTACAAGGAGATGAATTCCACGGGGTGATGAACTACGCCTTTACAGAAACAGTGACAAACTTCTTCGTTAAAGACGCTATTTCAGCAACTAAGATGGCCAGTGGTTTATACGAACAATTAATGTTATACCGTGATCAAACGAATCAAGTGATGTTTAACTGTTTAGACTCTCATGATACAGCTAGACTGTTACATATTTCAGGTGAGAACAAAGACATTGCGAAGATGGCTTTAACATTTACCTTCTTACAACAAGGATCACCATGTATTTATTATGGAACTGAAATTGGTATGACTGGTGATAACGATCCTGATTGCCGTAGATGTATGGTTTGGGAAGAAGAAAATCAAGATCAAATCTTCCTAGCATTCACTAAGCAACTGGTTGCATTAAGAAAAGATTATCAACCAATTCTTTCTTACGGTGACTTAACATTTGAAACACTGGATAATGAGGGACAATATGTTGAATTTACTCGTCAAACAACAGAAGGACAAGTTAAAGGTTTCTTTAACAAAGGAGCAAAAGAACAAACTGTCTCAGGTGATTTAGAAGTGTTAATGAGCCAAAATGTTGAGAAAACAGCGTCAGGATACGTTATTCGTGAAAATGGTTTCATCGTTTCGAAATAAAACAAAAGGTGTTAACGGTAACATTGTAAAAACGGTTGCATTGAAAGCCGTAACAGCATAATCTAAGGGTGTAAAGAAAATACATAGGAGGCTTTCTCAATGAAAAAAGGATGGAAACGCTTTGGTCTAGGTTTAGTTGCAGCATCAGCAGTATTAGCATTAACTGCATGTGGTGGAGGCAAAGATAAAAAAGACGAAGGTAAAAAAGATGATACTTTAGAAGTATCAGTAGCAAAAGGCTATGTTAAATATGTAAACGAAATCAAAGGTGACTTTGAAAAAGAAAATGGTATTAAAGTAAAAGTTATCGAAAAAGATATGTTCGAACAATTAGATGCTTTATCTCTTGATGGACCTGCTGGTAAAGCACCTGACGTAATGATGTCAGCATTTGACCGCTTAGGACCTTTAGGGTTACAAGGACATTTAGCAGAAGTTAAATTAAGTGAAGACTCACACTACAATGATACTGATAAAAAACAAGTAACGGTTCAAGATAAACAATATGGTTCTCCAGCAGTTATTGAAACGTTAATTATGTACTATAACAAAGATTTACTTAAAGAAGCACCAAAAACATTTAAAGAATTAGAAGAATTATCTAAAGATGAAAAATATGCCTTTAAAGGTGAAGAAGGAAAAAATACAGCATTCTTAGCTAAATGGACTGACTTCTACTTCGCATATGGATTAATTTCTGGTTACGGTGGTTATACATTTGGTAAAGACGGTACTGATCCTAAAGATGTTGGTTTAAACAACAAAGGTGCTGTTGAAGGAATTCAATATGCTACTGATTGGTTCCAAAAAACTTGGCCAAAAGGTATGATGGATGTTAAAGCTGCTGGTGATTTTGTTACAACTCAATTTACTGAGGGACACGCTGCAGCAATTATCGATGGACCTTGGGCTGCTGCTAACTATAAAGATGCAGGTTTAAACTTTGGCGCTGCTAAAATTCCTACATTAAACAATGGCAAAGAATACGAAGCCTTTGGTGGCGGTAAAGCATGGGTAGTAAGTAACTATTCTAAAAACAAAGAAATGTCACAAAAATGGTTAGATTACGTAACAAACGATAAAAACCAAGAAGCATTCTACAAAGCAACACAAGAAGTTCCAGCTAACAACAATGCTCGTGAAGCTGCAACAAAAGAAAATAACGAATTAACAACTGCTGTTATCGAACAATATAAAAACTCTAAACCAATGCCAAACATTCCAGAAATGGCTGAAATCTTTGCTGGTGGCGAAAACTTAATGTTTGATGCTGCATCTGGTAAGAAAACTCCTCAAGAAGCTGCTGACGCTGCAGTGAAAGTAATCAAAGAAAATATCGATCAAAAATACGGCGAATAAGGAGTTAAATCGGCAGAGCATATAAAAAACTCTGCCGATTTCTTTTATAGATAAGGAGAAAGACAATGGATACAAATCAAAAAAAGAAAGACGTTAAAAAAGCGACGCTTCTTTCAATTATTCCAGGTTTAGGCCAAATTTATAATGAACAAAAATTTAAAGGATTTATCTTCTTAGGAGTTTTTGCGCTATTCATCGTAGAGTTGTTTACTTTTGGTTTATCTGCATTTGAAGGATTTATTACATTAGGGACTGTTCCAGTCGAAGATCATTCACTATTTCTTTTAATAGAAGGAACCCTACAAATTATTATTACTGCAATTTTTCTGATTTTTTATTACTTAAACATTCGTGATGCACGTGTGGTTGCTAAAAAATGGAACGATGGTCAAAAAGTTAATACAACAGCAAAATCAATTATTGAGAATGTGTTGGATGATGGTTTTCCATACCTTTTAACATTACCAGCTTATCTCGTTATGACAGTTGCTATTATTTTTCCAGTTTTAGTTACATTATTTATGGCATTTACTAACTATGACTTTAAACATATTCCACCTGCTGGCTTGATTGACTGGGTAGGAATCAAGAACTTCTTTAGTATTTTCTTCTTAAGTTCTTACCGTGCTACATTTGGAGCAGTATTTAGTTGGACAGTTATTTGGACAGTTTGTGCCTCTACATTACAAATTGTTTTAGGTGTTTTAACAGCTGTAATTGCTAACCAACAATTTATTAAAGGAAAAAGACTTTTCGGGGTTATCTTCTTACTTCCTTGGGCAGTTCCAGCGTTTATCACCATCATGAGTTTCTCTAATATCTTCAACGATAGTATTGGAGCAATCAATACACAAGTTATTCCAATGATTAATCACTTACCATTCGTTGATATTAGTGCGATTTCATGGAAAACAGATCCATTCTGGACAAAAGTTGCGATTATCATGATTCAAGGTTGGTTAGGTTTCCCTTATATTTATGTTATGACAACAGGGATTTTACAATCAATTCCTGGTGAATTATATGAAGCAGCTAAAATCGATGGTGCTAATGCGATTCAACGTTTTAGAACAATCACATTACCAATGATTCTATTTGTAGCCGCACCAATTTTTGTTACTCAATATACAGGTAACTTTAACAACTTCTCAATGATTTACTTATTCAATAATGGTGGACCAGGTAGTGTCGGTGGTGGCGCTGGTTCAACAGATATCTTGATTTCTTGGATTTACAAATTAACAACAGGTAACGCTCCGCAATATTCTGTGGCAGCAGCTGTGACGTTAATTATTTCATTTATTGTAATTAGTATCTCAATGATTGTCTTTAAGAAAACAAACGCTTTTGATATGGAGGGCAAATAAAATGAAGAAAACACACTCCGTAAAACGTACTAGATTTTTATCTCATTTCTTTACGTATTTATTCTTAATTGTCTTAGCAGTAATCGTGGTTTATCCAATTTTAATTACGGTCAGTACAGCGTTTAAAGCTGGAAATGTTAGTGCATTCAGTTTAGATTTTAACAGTGAATGGACGCTTAATAACTTTAGTCGCTTACTGAATGAAACACTTTATGGTAGCTGGTATATCAATACATTAATTATTGCTATCTTCACAATGGTGTGTCAGGTAACAATTATTACTCTAGCAGGTTACACTTACAGTCGTTATCGTTTCGTTGGTCGTAACAGTAGTTTAAAACTTTTCTTAATCGTTCAAATGGTTCCAACGATGGCAGCTTTAACAGCCTTCTACGTTATGGCATTATTACTTAATGCTTTAGACCAACCTTGGTTCTTAACATTGATTTATATCGGTGGTGGGATCCCAATGAACACTTGGTTAATGAAAGGCTATTTTGATACTGTACCAATCGATTTAGATGAGTCTGCTAAATTAGATGGTGCTGGTCACTTTAGAATTTTTGCTCAAATTGTGTTACCATTAGTAAAACCAATGATTGCTGTTCAAGCGTTATGGGCGTTCATGGGACCTTTTGGTGATTACATGTTAGCTAAATTCTTACTACGCTCACCAGAAAAAATTACGGTTGCTGTTGGTCTTCAAACATTCATCAGTAACTCTAAGGATCAACAAGTGGCTTTGTTTGCCGCAGGTGCAATTCTAATTGCATTACCAATTACAGTGTTATTCTTCTTCTTGCAAAAGAACTTTGTATCAGGTTTACTTGCTGGAGGAACAAAAGGATAGGAGTTTTTCTAAATGAAGTCAAGTCAATTCCCAGTTACTTATTTTGCTAATTGTTTTTCAGCTAAAAAAATGTTTTTAAATCGTCGTGAGTTAAAAATATGGCAAATGCTGATTGTAATCATCTTTTTAATTTTTATGTTATTAAATCCGGTAGCGATTAATGCGAATAACTCTCCAGAATTCAAATTAAATAGTATTATGCCAGATTTAACGAAACAAGTATCTAAATCAAATATTGAAGAGATTAAACAAATCACTTTTACCGATAATAAATTAACTGAACAAGAATCAAAAAAGCTAAGTAACGAGATTTACTTAAACACATCAAAAAAGGATTTTGAAAAAGTAAAGACAGGGCTTAATTTTGAAAACGATAAGTTGGTTATGAAAGATGAAAATGGCTTATCTTTTGAATTAAGATATACAGAAGATTGGAAGTTTGCAAATTTTTCAAGTGTTGAAGAGTTTGAAACGTGGTTAAACAAAGAATGGAATGCTCAAAATGCTCCTTACCGTATTTTAAGTATGACGATGCTAGTTGCTTTACTTGTTTTAAGTAGTACGTTATTTTTGGTGTTCGGAACAGCCTTTTTCATCTGGTTAACGAAAAGAAATCATATTTCATCGATTAAATCATATAAAGAAGCCTTGAACGTAACACTTAATTCACTTTTCTTAAGTACATTCATTGCAACTATCATTGGATTGATTCATTATGATATTACCTTAATGATGACAATTCAGGCCTTTGGTTTAGCAATTCAAATTTTAATTATTTTTGCTAAAACGAAATTTAATGATAACTTAGCAGAAGGTAAACCATTTAAATAAACTAAAAAGGATATAACAGTACTAGTTCAATGTGAACTAGCTGTTATATCCTTTTTAATTGTTAGGATTAAACTGCCTTTTTCATCACGCTTTATAGTCCGGATTCAAAAGGCAACTCCTGCGGCAACTTCAGAAATTAAAATTAATTCAAAAACCACGAATTAATTTCTTACAGTTGCTTGGAGTTAAACGCCTTTTTCATCACGCTTATTAATCATAGACATCCATCTCGAATATCAATCCTAGTGCAATTAGTATCGCTACTAGTGATGTTCCACCTTGGCTTAAGAAAGGTAACGGGATACCAGTTAAAGGCAATAGTCCAATGGAAGCCCCAATATTTTCGAAAGTTTGGAAGACTAACATGAAAACAATTCCGACACAGATGTAAAGATTAAACTTCGAGTTACTCTTTAAACCAGCATAGAAAATTTGGAAGAACAGATAGAAATACAAGATGATAACAAGAGATGCTCCCACAAATCCATAAGCTTCACCTACAAAGGTAAAAATCATATCTGACTCTCGAACAGGAACGTAAACTTGAACGCCACTAGCGCCTTTACCTAATAGGCCACCAGAGCCCATGGCAACTAATCCTTGAACTTGTTGATAGGCAATACCATCTGCATAAGAAAAAGGATCTCGCCATGCTTTGACACGATTTAATTGATATTGTTTAAAATGTAATGAAGCTAGAATGTCATTTCCAAATTCTGTAAAAACAAGAACAATTAAAATCCCACCAACTACAGCTAAAATTGAAGCCAAGGTTGCCAAGATCTTCCAATCAATGCCAACAGCGATTAAAAGTGCCCCTAATACACAAACGAAGACAAGAGAAGTTCCGAAGTCTTTTTGCATAAACATTAAAGCGTATAAAGGTAAACTTAGTATGATTAATCTTTTGATGAGATGTAAATCCGTTTTAACGGTTTTTTCTTTTGTTCTCATATCGTATTTAATCAATTCTTTTGAGATGAATAAAATATACGCGATTTTAGCTAGCTCAGAAGGTTGAAATTTAATACCAGCAATATCGATCCAGCGTTTCGTATTCGTTAAATCATACATGGTAGCATCATAGAAAAAATAAAGTGACAGCATGAGAAGTAGAGAAAAGAGGTATAACCAAGGAACTAATTTCCAAATGATTTTCTTATTAATAAACTTCAAAGAAAACATGCAGGCTAAACCGATTAAAACAAAAGCCATTTGTTTAATTGCTTGGTTGACTGCAGAGTAATCTTCATAGGTGGCAACCCAATATTGGAGCCAAATACTTAAAAGGAGCATTAAGAAAATTGGTAAGAAAAGGCCGTAGTTAATCGTTTGTTTTTGTATATGTCTTGATCGTCTTTGTGACAATAACATCACCCTTTAAAATAAATTTAAAATTCCGTTTATTAATCTACCATTAATTGAATGGTGAAAGTAAGTTTTAAAGTTATTTTAAATAAAATTTAATAAATTAAAAAACAACCAAATACTCTCAGTTTGAGCGTGTTTGATCGTTTCAAGTAATTAATGAATATGACTTTTGCTCCGCCAGACACCTGATTTCCATCGCTTAATCATTAAGATTGAACGCAGCCCTTCATCGATTGTGTAAGCTAACCAGACGCCAACAAGGCCTAAATTAAAAGTAATGGCCATCACATATGAAAATGGAAGACTAATGACCCAAAGTACAATTAAGCTACAAATTAATGGGAATTTTACGTCTCCAGTTGCATTAAGAGAGCCAACCATGGTCATATTAATGACTCTAAAAGCTTCTAAAAAGATATCGACTAAAAAGACAATTTTAGCAATGGCGATAACTTCTGGATTGTAGGTAAAAACATGCATAATTGGTTCAATGAAAATCCAAGTTAAGAGTGAAATAACACCAGTTGCAAGCATACCAATTATAATTGTATTCTTGCCTCGGTCATAAGCCCGGTCAAATTCTCTAGCGCCAATATTGCGCCCAATCATAATTTGATTTCCTTGACTTAGTGCCGCGGCAAACAAATAAATGAACTGAGTGATGGCTGTAACGTATGATTTAGCAATTAACATATTTTCCCCAAGTGAGGCAACAATCATCGTTACAACAACTTGTGAAGCCATATAAGACAGGTTCTCGCCAGAAGACGGCAAACCTAGTGTTAAAATTAATTTTAGTTTTTCTTTTGAGAAATCTTTAAACGATATTTTCAAAATATTAAAATGAATTTCTTTGTTTAAAATAATAAAGGCAACTAGTAGTGCAACGGTATTACTAATAACAGCAGATACTCCAAGACCAGCAACCCCTAGATTTGGTAAACCAAAAGGGCTATAAAGAGCAGCGTAATTTCCGATTAATGAGAAAATTAAAGCGACCATGGGAATTAGAAGGGCTGATTTAGTTTTTCCGTGACTCCGTAAGACGGCAACAATAATGGCTGAAATAGAAGTAACGAAAAGGCTAGCGCCAAATATTTGTGTGTACTTAACACCGATTGCGACAATATTTGGTGGTAAATTCATAAATGATAATAATTGCTCTGGAAAAATGACAAATACAGCGCTAAGTAGTAAGCCAATAATAAAAGCCCCGCTAATACCTGTTGTGATAACGGATTTGATTTGTTCTTGTTTTTTTGCTCCAATGAGCTGGGCAATGATAATTTGTACACCGACTGTAATAAACCCGTAGATGAAAACTGAGAGTGTTAGTAGTTGATTAGCCGCTCCCACAGCGGCAACAGCAGATTCCGAATGTTGAGAAATCATCCAAACATTGACATTACCAATAAAAACGCGTAAAAATAATTCAATAAAGATTGGCCAACTTAGAAAAAATAAATCTTTATTAGAGACACTATTTTTACTAAAAAACGATTTAATTGAAAGAAACATTAAAAATTTTCTCCTCCTTTTTGATTTAATTTGCTATGATAGTATTTTAGCGATATTATCAAATAAGTCAATTCATATGTGCAAAAAGATATAAGCAAAAGAATAGACAAGGACAACTTGAAGCGTTAAAGTAATGATGAAATAAAACTTATGGGGGTATATTTATGTACGATGTAATTATAATTGGTGCAGGACCTGGTGGGATGACAGCCGCACTTTATGCGTCACGTTCAGATTTATCTGTTTTAGTGATTGAAAGAGGCGCTCCTGGTGGACAATTGATGAATACATCAGATGTGGAAAATTATCCAGGATTTGAGTCAATTACAGGACCTGATTTAGCCATGAAAATGTATGACAATTCCTCAAATTTTGGGGCAACGCATGCTTACGGCAATGTGACTCGTTTAGAAAATGATGGATTAGTTAAAAGAGTGTATTGTGATGATGAAGTATATGAAGCAAAAACAGTGATTATTGCCTCAGGAAGCGAACATCGTAAAATCGGTATTCCTGGTGAAGAAGAATACGCAGGTCGCGGAGTGTCATATTGTGCCGTATGTGATGGTGCATTCTTTAAAGAGCGCCACTTATATGTGGTTGGTGGTGGAGATTCTGCCGTTGAAGAAGGACTATATTTAACACAATTTGCTAGCAAAGTAACGATTGTTCACCGTAGAGAAGAATTACGTGCTCAAAAAATCTTACAAGATCGTGCCTTTAAAAATGAAAAAATTGATTTTATGTGGAACAAAGTCCCTGTAGAAATAACAGGGGATGATAAAAAAATCACTAATTTAACCTTAAAAGATACAAAAACGGATGAATTAACGACTGTGGATGCAGAAGGTATCTTCATTTATATTGGATTAGATCCATTAACAGAACCATTTCAAGAGTTAAATATTACAAACGGCGAAGGTTGGATTGAAACAAATAACCATATGGAAACACGTATTCCTGGAGTTTATGCCATAGGGGACGTTCGTGATACAGTGTTACGCCAAATTGCAACAGCGGTTGGAGATGGTAGTATTGCTGGACAAGAAGTTTATAAATATATAACTAGTTTAGACTAGACGTACTAAACAGATAAAAATAGATAAAGAGGTTATAAATAAAACAGATGATAGTTTTATTATAACCTCCTATTTTTTTTACTTTTGGACTTCTTTAAGTGGTATAATGAAAGCGAATAAAAAACAGAGGTGATAAGAAATGGAATGGAAAACAACCTATCAACAATGGAATGAATTTGAAAATATAGATGAGCTTGTAAAAACAAGTTTATTGGAAATGGCATCAGATGAAGCGAAGATGAAAGACGCTTTTTATGCTCCCTTAGAGTTTGGGACTGCCGGTATGCGCGGAATTATTGGTGCTGGAATTAACCGTATGAATGTTTATACTGTCAGACAAGCAACAGACGGCTTGGGTAAATTTATTGAAAATTTAGGAGATGCTGAAAAAGAACGCGGTGTAGCGATTGCTTATGATTCAAGACACCAATCACCAGAGTTTGCTATGGCTGCAGCAGAAACATTAGCGGCTCGTGGGATTGCTTCATATGTTTTTGAAAGCTTACGTCCAACGCCAGAATTATCATTTGCAGTTAGACACTTTAACTGTATTGCTGGAATCATGATTACAGCTAGTCACAATCCTGCTGCCTATAATGGTTTTAAAGTGTACGGGGAAGATGGCGGTCAAATGCCACCACATGATGCAGATGCTGTTACAGAATTTGTCCGTTCAATCAAAAATCCTTTAGAAATTGAATTTAAATTACAAGAAGAAGCAGGGGACTTGATTACCATTATTGGTGAAGAAGTTGATGCGACTTATTTAGAAAATATTAAATCAGTGAGTGTGAATCACGACTTGATTAAACGCACTGGAAAAGACTTGAAATTAATTTTTACACCATTACATGGAACGGGGAAAATGCTAGGAGAACGTGCCTTAAAGCAAGCTGGTTTTGAAAGTTTCCAATTAGTGCCAGAACAAGCCGTTGCAGACCCTGACTTTTCAACGGTAGCTTCTCCAAACCCAGAAGAACACTCGGCTTTTGAGTATGCGATTAAATTAGGAGAAAAAGAAGGGGCAGAAATTTTAGTTGCCACAGACCCTGATGCGGACCGTTTAGGCGCAGCCGTTAAATGTGCAGATGGAAGTTACAAAGTCTTAACAGGAAATCAACTAGGTAGCTTAATGGTTCATTACTTGCTTCAAGCACAAAAAGAGCAAGGAACTTTATCAGAAAAAGCAGTTGTGTTAAAATCAATTGTATCAAGTGAATTATCAACAGCAATCTGTCAAAAATTTGATGTTAAAATGGTGAATGTTTTAACAGGATTTAAATTCATTGCTGAAAAAATCAAAGAGTATGAAAAAGATAACTCACAACATTTTGTGTTTGGTTTTGAAGAAAGCTATGGCTATTTAGTTCAACCTTTCGTAAGAGATAAAGATGCGATTCAAGCATTACTATTACTGGCAGAAATTGCAGCTTACTATAAAGAACAAAATAAAACATTAGCAGATGCCATGGAAGATATTTATCAAGAATTTGGTTATTTTGAAGAAAAAACAATTTCGGTTACCATGAGTGGTATTGAAGGCGTTGAGAAAATTAAACAATTAATGAAAGACGTTCGTAAGGATATTCCAACAGAATTTGCTGGTATTAAAGTGGCTTACTATGAAGATTACCAATCTCAAGTGAGAACTTACGCAACAAAAGCAACAGAAACGATTGATTTACCAACAGCAGATGTTCTGAAATTCTTTTTAGAAGATGGTAGCTGGATTGCTATTAGACCTTCTGGAACAGAACCTAAAATTAAATTCTATTTAGGTGTTAAAGGAAGCAGTTTATCAGATACAAATGAAAAAATCATTGCCTTTGAAAAAGCTGTTGGTCAATTTATCGATTAATCAATGTGAATAGATGAAGGTGGAGAGAAATGATGGTTGAAGGCGTAACAGATGAGAATATATTAAGAGTGAGTAGATTTTATAAAAGTATTAGTGATCCAACGCGGTTAAAAATTTTACTAGCTCTTTCAGAAGAAGAATTGAATGTGACGTCGATTACTAATAAGTTAGGAATGGAACAGTCCGCCATTTCTCATCAATTAAAATTACTAAGAGAAAATTACTTAGTGAAGTCTAGAAAAGAAGGCAAAACAGTTGTCTATTCTTTAGACGATCATCATGTAACAGAAATTTTATCTGAAACATTCTTACATTTAAGTCATATCAAAGAGTGTGATTAACATTAAACAGGGGATTGAGACAAAATATTGTCTCTTCCTCTTTTTTTTATAGATAAAATTAGTTATAATTAACAAAATATTAGAAAAAAATGAGTGTGTTTTAATAACATAGGAGTGATCGAATGGCAAAAATAATAAAAATAGGCATTTTAGGTTTGGGAACTGTGGGTTCAGCTATACCATTCTTGTTAAGAGAACAAGAAGAAAAAATACAAAAGCTAACAGGCCTCTCTTTTGAAATTGAGAAAGTGTTTGTGAGAAATGTTTCAAATAAACAAGAAATAGCCAATCAATTTAACCTCAAGTTAACAACAGATATTAGAGACGTGATTGAGAATCAAGAAATTGATATTATCGTTGAAGTAATGGGTGGGACGACTATCGCAAAAGATAGCATCATAACAGCTTTAAAGAATAAAAAACATGTTATCACTGCGAATAAAGACTTGATTGCTCAACACGGAAATGAAATCGAAAAAATAGCCCGAGAAAATAGTTGTTGGCTATATTATGAAGCGGCTGTCGCTGGTGGGATTCCGATTTTGAGAACCCTCTCTAATAGTTTCATCTCCGATAAAATCAATAGTGTTTACGGAATTGTTAATGGGACGACGAACTATATGTTAACCCAAATGACAACGAATAATTGGAGTTACGATGAAGCATTAAAAGAAGCACAACGTTTAGGTTTTGCTGAATCTGATCCGACAAATGATGTAGAAGGTATTGATGCCGCTTATAAAATGGTTATTTTAACTAAATTATGTTTTGGGATGTCTCTTCAAATGAAAGATGTCTCAACTCAAGGAATTACTCAAATTAGTAAACAAGATATTTTGTGTGCTGAGGAAATGGGTTATCAAATTAAATTACTAGGATCAGCCAAAATGATTAATCAAGGAGTCAAAACAAGCGTTGCTCCGACCTTAGTTTCTAATAGTCATCCTTTAGCTAGTGTAGAAAATGAAAAAAATGCAGTATTTATTGATAGTTTTGGAATGGGAGAGACGATGTATTACGGAGCTGGTGCAGGTGGTAATCCTACAGCTAGCAGCATTCTAAATGATCTTATGGTTATAGGTGAGCAACTAAAAAATAAAGTGGAAGTTTCTTCCGTAACTAGATTTGAGGAGTCTGTTGTTTTGGCTGCTGAATCAGATAGTTATTCAAAATACTTTGTAACCTTTGAGATGGAAACAAGTAATGAAACTTTTTTTAATATACTGAAAGATAAACACATTAAGAAGGATCAGATTATTCAAAAAACTAGTGAAAAAGAGCAAGTGTTTACAGCGATACTAACTAGTAAAATGAACAATGAAGAGTTAGTTTTATTGTTAGAGGAAATAAAAGCTGAATTTAAGCTAAGTAATCAAAAAAGTTATCACGTTATTTAAGAGGAGTGAGTCTATGAAAATTATTGTCCCTGCAACGACAGCCAATTTAGGTCCAGGTTTTGATTCTTTTGGTTTGGCTTTGTCGATGTATTTGGAGATAGAAGTTGTTGGTAAAAGTGAAGAATGGGTCATCGAACATGACTTTAAAGGAATATCAGCTGATGAAACTAATTTAATTATTAAAACAGCCCTTGATTTATACCCTGAATTAGTTCCTCATCGGTTAAAAATGGTTTCTGAGATACCTTTAGCTCGCGGTTTAGGTAGTAGTTCATCTGCTATTGTCGCAGGGATTGAACTAGCCAACCAGTTAGGTGAGTTGAATTTAACAAGTGACGCTAAATTAAGAATTGCTGCCAGGATTGAAGGACATCCCGATAATGTGGCTCCTTCTATTTTAGGCAGTTTTGTGGCAGCTAGTCAATTGGAAGAAGATGTTTTCTATACGAAGCATGATTTTCCTGAATGTGGCATTATCGCGGTGATTCCAAATTATCATTTACTAACGTCAGATAGTCGCAATGTCTTACCAGAAAGACTAACCCATGAATACGCAGTAGAGGCTAGTAGTATTTCGAATGTTGTTTTAAGTTCTCTAATTACAGGGAATTTAGAGCAAGCTTGTTTATTAATGGAACAAGACAAATGGCACGAACCGTTTAGAAATGCTTTAGTTCCAGAATTAAATAAGGTGCGAGCATTGAAGAAAAAGCTAAATTTATACACGGCTGTTTTAAGTGGGGCGGGTCCGACTATTTTGGCCTTATGTAAAAAGGATGAATCAGCTAAGATTACGTCAGTGCTACAAGAAAAACTGAATCGCTGTCTTGTCAAAAATCTAGAAGTTGATAAAATAGGAGTTCGAGTTTTATAAAAAAGAAAGAGACTAACATTTTTTTGTCAGTCTCTTTTTTTAATAGATTATTATTTATTTTGTTGTTTACCAGCATTGCGACCTTTAGCATTTTTATTATTGCCATTGTTTTTGTTGGCTGGTTTTTGTTTTCCTTGCGGCGTCACATCTTTAATTTTAGGCTTCACTACTTTAATCGGATTTTTTTCCAATTGTTCAGCAAGTTCTGCTTTAATTTTTGGTTTATGGTAAAGGTTAGTAATTAAAGATTGAATACAACTGAAAATACCACCGATTACCCAGTAAAGTGTTACACCAGCAGGAGCGCTGATTGAGAACATAATAATCATGATAGGTGACATGTAGCTCATCATCTTCATTTGTTTCTTCTGTTCTTCGTTCATACCAATCATGCTAATATAACTTTGAGCAAAGTAACTAATACCTGCTAAAGCGACTAAAAGCATACTTGGTTTTCCTAAGTTAATTCCCATAAAGACAGTTTCATTAATACCTGGCGTAAATTTAGCCGCAAAGAATAATGCGGTAAAGATAGGCATTTGAAGAAGTAATGGTAAACAACCCATACCACCCATTAGATTAATGTTGTTGTCTTTATAAAGTTGTTGTAACTCAGTTTGAGCCTGCATTTTTTCTTCGTTTGAAGTAGCAGCCTTCATTCTTTTGTTGATTTCATCAGTATATGGCTTAACTGAGGCCATTTTTTCCTGTTGAATCATTGATTTTTTCATTTGACTTAAACCAAGTGGCATAATAATCAAACGAACGACAACTGTTAGTAGGATGATGGCTAAACCAAAACCAAGTCCCCAGTCCTCAGCTAAAAAGGTAATCATGTTACTCATAGGTTTCACAAGGAAATTGTAAACAAATCCGTCCCCTGTAGGATTTCCTGTTTTATCTGTCTTAACACAACCAGAAAGAAAAATCAGTAACCCGAATAAACTGGATGTCATCATCCATCGTTTTAATCGCTTCATTCAATTCGTTCCTTTACTATAATCTACACAAAGAATACTATATCTAAAATCACGGGCTTTTTCAATCTAAAAGTAAAATATATTTAGTACCTCACAGAAAAATCAGGATAATCTTCTAAATTTTCATGTGGCTGAATAGTGACGTGATCAACCCGACCAAAAGGTGCAGGTGACTTTTTTACAATGGCGATAAACTGTTGAATTAAATTTTCACTACCGAGCGCCTCAATATAAACATCTCCATTGTCTTCATTTCGCACCATACCTAAAATTCCTAATTCATCCGCTTTTATTTTGGTCATATATCTAAACCCAACACCTTGAACTCGACCTGATACTCGTAATGATACTTTCATAAAATGACCTCGCTTTTTATTTATTTACACCATTATATCTCGTGAATCTTAAACTGTAAATTTAGCTAAAATTTGTTATAATGATTGAGATTGAGAGGGAAAACAATGAAAATAATAGAATCGCTAAAAAATGATTGGGTTAAACAAATAAAAAAATTAGAACAAAAAAAACATAGAGATCAACAAAATAGGTATCTTATTGAAGGAGAGCACTTAGTAGAGGAAGCTATCGCATTTAACGCGCCTGTGGAAAGTTTCATTATTACTGAATCAGCTTTAACAACTCATATTAGTTTAGTTGAAAAAATGGACGTCGAAAAAATTATTCAAGTGACAGATGATATTATGAAACATATCTCAGGTTTACCAAGTCCACAACCAGTAGCAGCCATTGTAGAGAAAAATATAGCTGAAATTAAGTTAGCATCTGCAACAAGATTACTACTATTAGACAATGTTCAAGATCCAGGAAATGTGGGGACAATGATTAGAACAGCGGATGCAGCTGGATTTGATGCCGTTATCTTAGGTGAAGGAACAGCGGATATTTATAATTCAAAAGTGGTTCGTTCTATGCAAGGCAGTCAATTTCACATACAAATCGAAGAAGCTGATTTGTTAAAAAAAATAGATGAACTTAAGCAGTCTAGTGTGACTCTTTATGGAACTGAATTAAATGAGGAAGCTATTTCTTATCAAGAAATAAACAAGGACCACAAATTAGGAATTATTTTAGGTAATGAGGGACAAGGTGTTTCAAGAGAGGTGCTAGAAAATACGGATTATAATGTATACATTCCAATGAAAGGTCAAGCAGAATCCTTAAACGTAGCCATAGCCGCAGGAATTATTATGTTTTCCGTGTAATATATTACAATTTTATTAAGGACGTTTACTAAACTAGTAATTATGATTTCTTCATGATAGAATACTACTAATGTGAATGAAGTAATTAATTAAACTAACATATAACTAAAGGAAAGTGACTATAACTTATGACATTAAACTGGCAAAATGACACTGAATATTTAGAATTAGTAGCAGATTTGATTGACACAAAAGACGTACAAAGCTTAGTCGAATTCAAGCAACATCACTATTCAAACCGTTTAGAACATTCGATTAGTGTGTCGTATAGAAGCTTTCTACTAGCAAAAAAATGGAACGGCAATACGAGAGCAACTGCAAGAGCAGGTCTGTTACATGATTTATTCTATTATGATTGGAAAACAGAAGAAAAATCTCCAAATGGCTCACATGCTTATGTGCACCCAAGAATTGCTTTAGAAAACGCAAGAAAATTAACTGAAATTTCAGATTTAGAAGAAGATATCATTGTAAAGCATATGTTTGGCGCAACGATCGCACCACCTAAGTACAAAGAAAGCTATATTGTTACATTAGTTGATAAGTATTGTGCGTGTGAAGAAGTATTTGTTCCCCTATATGAAAAGATGAAATTTAAAGCCTCAAATTATTTTGGCTTAGTAAATGTATAAAAAATGAGTCGACTTGCTAGAAAAGGTCGGCTTTTTCATTTATACTAAGGATATACTTTTTAAGATAAATGGTATGGATGAGGTGAAAGTATGGAATCATGTAAAGAACGTCAATTTATGTTATGTCCTAAGTTTGAGAAAACATTCGAAATTTTAGGAAAAAAATGGAATGGTCTAATCATCGATGTCTTAATCGAGGATGGTTGTCAACGCTTTGTTGAACTTGCGACTAAAATCCCAGACGTTAGTGATCGTGTGTTAGTAGAACGTTTAAAAGAACTTGAAGAAAAAGGTATTTTAGAGAGAAAAGTTTTTTCAGAAGAAACCAATCGGATTGAGTATGGCTTAACCAAAAAAGGGTTAGAGCTAAAACCAGTCATGGATGAAATCAAAGTATGGGGCGAGAAATGGGTTTAAGTTTAGACTTGACCTTTTGCCTTGTTTCTTGTAGTATGAATGCAATATAACAATAACATTAAGAGAAAAGAGTAATTTAATTATTTTTTCAAAAGGGAGACTTGTCACTGACTGAAAGCAAGTTGTTAAAAGATTAAACGAAGTTCACTTCTCACGTTGTTTATCTCAGTAATAAACCGGTGGATTCATCGTTAACAAATAAAAGTGCACACATAGCGTGTGAATTAGGATGGTACCGCGAGACATCGTTCCTTTGTATAAGGAATGGTGTCTTTTTTTGTTGCTAAAAATAGGAAGGATGGAGAATAATGTCTTTAAAAGAAACATTGGAACAATTAAAGAAAGAAACATTAACAAAAATTGAATCAACGCAAACGTTAGATCATTTGAATGACATCAGAGTTCAGATTTTAGGTAAAAAAGGCTCAATCACAGAAGTGTTAAGAGGAATGAAAGATTTAGATCCTGAAATGAGACCAATTGTTGGTGGATTTGCTAACGAGGTTCGTGATCATTTAACAGAAGAACTAGAACAAAAGAAAGTTGCTTTAGAAGCAGAAGCAATGAATGCTGCTCTTGAAAAAGAAACGATTGATATCACATTACCTGGTCATGAATTCAAAACAGGAACACCTCACATTTTAACTCAAGTGATGGAAGAAATCGAAGACGTGTTCTTGGGATTAGGTTATGAAGTGATTGAAGGTTATGAAGTAGAGCAAGATCACTATAACTTTGAGCGTATGAATATTCCGCAAGATCACCCAGCTCGTGACATGCATGATACTTTCTATATTTCAGAGGATGTTTTACTTAGAACACACACGTCACCAGTTCAAGCAAGAACAATGGAAAAACATGATTTTTCAACTGGGCCACTTAGAATGATCAGTCCAGGAAAAGTGTTCCGCCGTGATAGTGATGATGCAACCCACAGTCACCAATTCCACCAAATTGAAGGTTTAGTGATTGATGAACATATTACAATGGGTGATTTAAAAGGCACGTTAGAAGTGTTACTTAAAAAATTATTTGGTGAAGAGCGTGAAATTCGTTTACGTCCAAGTTACTTCCCATTTACTGAGCCGTCAGTAGAGGTAGATATTAGCTGTTTCAAATGTGGCGGTAAAGGCTGTAACGTTTGTAAACAGACAGGTTGGATTGAAATCTTAGGTGCTGGTATCATCCATCCTAACGTACTAGAAATGTCAGGTATTGATTCAACTAAATTTAGTGGCTTTGCCTTTGGTTTAGGACCAGACCGTGTGGCAATGTTGAAATACGGCGTGAATGATATTCGTTATTTCTATCAAAATGACTTACGATTCTTAGAACAATTCAAAGTAAAGGGGTAAAACAATGTTAGTTTCTTATAAATGGTTAGAAAAATTAGTAGATTTAAAAGATATTACGCCAGAACAATTAGCAGATAAAATGTCTCGTTCTGGAATTGAAGTAGAAGATGTTGCCATTCCTCAAGAAGGACTTAAAAAAATCGTTGTAGGTGACGTGAAAGAATGTCGTCCTCATGGTGATAGCGATCATTTATCAGTGTGTCAAATCGATGTAGGTGAAGAAGAACTTTATCAAATCGTCTGCGGAGCTCCTAATATTCGTGCAGGTAAAAAAGTAATTGTTGCTTTACCAAATTCTCGTATTACTGGGAATGTTAAAATTAAAAAAGGTAAAATGCGTGGAGAAGTCTCTCTTGGAATGGTGTGTTCATTAGATGAGCTTGGTTATTCTAACAGTGTGGTACCAAAAGCGTATGCTGATGGAATTTATTTCTTACCAGATGATGCAACACCAGGAGATGAAGTTTTCTCATACTTAGCAATGGATGATGCGATTGTTGAACTATCAATCACACCTAATAGAGCAGATGCTCTAAGTATGCGAGGGGTGGCTCATGAAGTGGCTGCTATTTACGATAGAAAAGTGACTTTCCCAACAAAAGAATTAGTTGAAGCAAGTGACGCTAATATCTCAGATTACGTATCAGTAGCGATTGAAAGCCAAGAAGATACACCAACTTATCGTATGCGTGTGATTAAAGATGTGGTGATTAAAGAAAGTCCAATGTGGTTACAAACATTATTAATGAATGAAGGTATTCGTCCAATTAATAATGTGGTCGATGTGACAAACTACGTGTTACTTTTATTCGGACAACCACAACATGCCTTTGACTATGACAAATTAGGAAGTAAAGAGATTAAAGTTCGCCGTGCTAATGATGGCGAAAAACTAGTAACTTTAGATGAAGAAGAAAGAGAATTAACTTCAGAAAACATCGTGATTACAAATGGAAAAACCCCAATCGCTTTAGCTGGTGTTATGGGTGGTTTGGACTCTGAAATTACTGAAACAACGACAACTGTTGCTTTAGAAACAGCACTTTTTAACTCAACTTTAACACGTCGTACAGCTCGTGGATTTGGTTTAACAAGTGAGTCAAGCAAACGTTTTGAACGTGGCATCAATGTTTCAACGATGGAAGAAGCAAGTGCTTTTGCCGCTCAAATGATTGCTGAATTAAGCGGTGGTGTAGTAGTTACAGGTGAAGTTATTTCAAATGACTACACGAAAGAAGATGTGGTTGTTTCAATTACATTAGATAAAATTAACCGTTCATTAGGAACTGAGTTATCTCTAACTGATGTTCAAGGGATATTTGAAAGCTTAGGATTTGGTTCTGTTGAAGCAGCAGGAACATTTACAGTAAGTATTCCACCAAGACGTTGGGATATTTCAATCGAAGCAGATTTAGTAGAAGAAGTAGCACGTATTTTTGGTTATGATAACTTACCTTCAACACTACCAAGTGGTTCATCTGTCGCTGGTAAATTATCAAGAAATCAAAAAGTTACAAGAGATGTTCGTCGTCAGTTAGAAGGAAATGGCTTAACTGAAGCGATTAGTTACATGTTAACAACACCTGAGTTGGCAACTAAATTTGTACTTGAACCAAAAAACGTGGTGGCATTAGACCTTCCGATGAGTGAAGAACGATCAACTGCTCGTCAAAGTTTAGTACCGGGATTATTGAAAAATGTGGCGTATAACCAAGCGCGTAAACATAACCAAGTTGCTTTTTATGAAATCGGAAATATCTTTGAACAATTAGAAACAACAGGTTTACCAAAAGAAACAAAACACTTAAGCATGGCGTTATCTGGCACATGGTTTGGTAAAACTTGGGACAGTCCAGCAACAACTGTTGATTTCTATACCTTAAAAGGAATCATAGAGAATTTATCTGAGTTACTTGGATTAGAGGCGGATCTTCTCTTTGTGGCATCTAAAGAGTATCAAGAAATGCATCCGGGACGTACTGCTGAAATCTTTGTGGGAGAAGATAAAGTTGGTTTCATGGGACAAGTTCATCCGGTATTTGCTAAAGAGATGGAAATCAATGAAACCTACGTTTGTGAGTTAGATTTAGAACATCTATGCGCGCTAGCAAAAGAAGAGCCAACATATAAAGAAGTAGGTAAATACCCTTCTATTAAACGTGACATCGCCCTTTTAGCTGATACAGCGGTAACGAGTCAACAAATTATCGATGTAATCCGTGGTAAAGGTGGTAAATTCTTAGTGGATATCCAATTATTTGATGTGTTTGAAAATGAAAAATTAGGACACAATAAAAAATCATTGGCTTATTCATTAATATTCAGAAATGACGAAGCAACCCTTGTTGATGAAGACGTAACATCAGTGATGGAGAAAGTAAATACAGCTCTTTCTGAAGAATTAAGTATCGAAGTAAGATAGAAAATTAAAGGTTGTTACAGAAGTAGTAATGAAGTGAGGATGGCGACAAAAATGCCACCCTCTCTTTATTTACAAAAAAATGGAGGTTAAGTTATGGGATTTGAATATATTAGTCAAGAAATTGACAAAAAAGAGCTGTTAAAAAGTTATCGATTATCGGGAATTGATAAAAAAAGAAAAGCAGAACGAGATTTAGAATTAAAGAATATTTTATCAGGGAAAGACGATCGATTGTTAGCTATTATTGGTCCCTGTTCTGCTCATGACGAAGAGGCAGTTTTGGAATACACTCATTTACTTAGCAAACTACAAGAAAAAATCGAGAACGAAGTTTTTATTATTCCTCGAATCTATACGAACAAGCCAAGAACAAATGGGGATGGGTATAAAGGATTGTTACATCAACCGAGTGCCAATGGGAAAATAAATTTAGTGCAAGGGATTCAATCTGTTCGACAAATCCACCACCGTGTGTTAAGTGAAACAGGCTTAACAACAGCAGATGAGATGCTGTATCCTGAAAATTTAGAGTTTGTTGAAGATCTAATTAGTTATATTGCTGTAGGTGCACGATCTGTTGAAAACCAACAGCACCGTTTTGTGGCAAGTGGAAGTGATCAACCTGTGGGAATGAAAAATCCAACGAGTGGTCATTTAAGTGTGATGTTCAACTCGGTTTATGCAGCCCAACAATCACAAGAATTTATTTTTAACAATCAAGAAGTTAAAACAAGTTCTAATCCATATGCTCATGTTGTTTTAAGGGGTGGTTTGGATAGTTACGGGAAAAATATACCTAATTATCACTACGAAGATTTAGTAAAGGTTTCTGAGCAATACAAACAATCTGATTTAAAAAATCCTTTTGTAGTGATCGATACCAATCATGATAATTCAGGAAAACAGCATTTAGAACAAGTGAGAATCGTCAATGAAGTGTTAGCTCACAGAGAGTGGAATCAAGAATTAAAACCACTTGTCAGAGGATTTATGATCGAGAGTTTCTTAGAAAATGGTCGAGCCGAAGTTGAGGAAGCATTGTTCGGACAATCCATCACAGATCCGTGCTTAGGTTGGCAAGAAACTGAAAAACTATTGTACAAATTAGCGAAGAATAAATAACTAACCTCTTTTTATTAAAAGTAACAGCTAATTTATTGATCATAATGATTTTAGTAATATGAAGTGAAAATTTAAGAAGATTAATAAAACCAGACTAAACATTAAACAATGTTAAGAAAAAAAGGAAAAAGAAGAAATTCTTCTTTCTTTTTTTGTGTTTAATTGTTAATCTTATCAGGATAGATAGATTAAGGAGGATAAAAAATGGGACATATTAAAAAAGCTTATCAAAAAAATGAGATGATTAAAAAGAGTATTATTGTTGTCTTTGCTGGTATTGTACTAGCAGTTGCTTTGAATTTGTTTTTAATACCAGCCAATGTTTTCTCAGCTGGTGTGAACGGGATTGCACAATTACTTTCGGGGATACTTGGAGAGTATAATATAAAGATGGATACTGGGATTTTGATATTTATTATGAATGTGCCCATTGCAGTCTTAGGTTGGATCAAGCTTGGAAAATCAGCAACGATTTATAGTTTACTTACAGTGGTTTCTGTTACTGTGATGACGTTAATTATTCCTGTCACAGAAATTACAGATAACCAAATGATGAACGGGATTGTCGGTGGTGTTTTAACAGGGGTAGCCGTTGGAACGACAATGAAATACGGTTTTAGTACAGGTGGAATGGATATCGTTTCTCTTGTGTTAGCAAAAACAACTGGACGTACAGTAGGCTCTCTAATGATGTTTATCAACGTCTTTATTATTGGAACAGCAGGTTTTGTTTTCGACTGGGAATCAGCACTCTTTACAATTATTTCGATTTTCTGTACCACACAAGTAGTGGATATGATTCATACAAGCCATCAAAAAGTGACCGCCTTTATTATGACCTCCAAACCAGAAGAAGCGATTAAATCGATTCAAGATGAAATTGTTCGTGGGATGACACTTTTACCTGGAACAGGCGTTTATTCTCGAAAAGAGGTAACAGTGATTATGATGGTTGTTACCAAATATGAACTTTATGCATTAGAACAAGCTGTGCGCATGGTGGATCAAAATGCTTTTATAAATATTCTTCCAACACAAACTGTTTTCGGAAGTTTCTGGAACGAAGATCAACAAAATGAAAAGAAAAAAATGATGAGAGAAGCGATGAAAGAGCAATAATGCTCTTTGTCGCTTGTTTTTTTTTAGGTTTAAAATCCTTTGATATCAATGCTTCTAAATGAATTTCTAATTTTATAATAAAAAAAGCTTGCAATTTATTAACGCATTACATATACTTTGATTATCAAATCATTTGATTATCAAACTATTTTTTCGTTGCTTTTTCTTTTTTTTACCCATATACTTTGATTATCAAACTAATAGTGAAAGAGGCATTTGAAATGGATGATAAGATGAATCTCGTCAATGCCCAGCTAGTAAGAGTCTTTAATGACATTTTGACGATTGAAGAGTCGGAACTTAAAAAGAGCAGCTTTTCTGATTTATCAATCAAAGAGATGCATACAATTGAGGCAATTGGTATGGGTGAGAGTAAAACAACAGGAGAAGTAGCAAAGGAGTTATCTGTAACAGTCGGTACCTTAACGGTGGCTGTGAATAATTTGGTGAAAAAAGGATATGTTGATCGTGTGAGAAGTGATTCAGATAGACGAATTGTCCGCTTGAAGTTGACAAATCGAGGTCGTCTGTTTTACAGATCTCATCAGCTATTCCATAAAAAAATGGTTGAAGCTGCCTTAGAAGATATGGCAGGAGAAGAGAAAGAAGCCCTTGTAAGAGGATTAAAAAGTCTTCACAATTTTCTAAAGAAATATTATTAGACGAGTAAGGAGTTGTAATGTTATGCAGTTGTATCCTCAAATCACGAGGGTGGCAAAGTACTTACCATCTAATAAAGTAACAAATGATGATTTATCAAAAATCATGGAGACAAGTGATGAATGGATTGCTTCAAGAACAGGTATCAGAGAACGTCGTATTTCTATAGAAGAAACAACGAGTGATCTTGCCACAGGAGTAGCCAAACAGCTCGTTAAAGAATTAGATGTATTAAGTTTAGATTTTATTATTATTGCGACAATGACTGCAGATTACGGCACACCATCGACTGCTTGTTTGGTTCAAAATAATATTGGAGCAAAAAATGCTTTTTGTTTAGACATTAATGCAGCCTGTTCTGGTTTTATCTTTGCCCTTTCCACCGCTGAAAAATTTTTATCAAGTGGAAAATACCAAAGAGGATTAGTGATTGGTGCTGAAACAATGTCAACCATGCTTAATTGGGAAGACAGAAGTACAGCGGTACTATTTGGAGACGGAGCAGCGGGTGTGTTATTAGAAAACACATCAACCACTCAGAAGTTCTTTGAAGAAAAACTTCAATCAGATGGTACTCGGGGAATGGCTTTATTCGCTAAAGAAAATATCAATCAAAATCCATTTAAAAAGCCGACTGACAATAAGTCGGAAGGAATGAAAATGGAAGGAAAACAGATATTTGATTTCGCACTAAGAGACGTTTCCAAAAATATGCTTGAAACCTTAAGTCTAAACTTAGATTTTAAAGAGGGGCTAGATTATTGCTTAGCCCATCAGGCAAACATTCGAATTTTAGAAGCGATTGCTAAAAAAACTAAAATTCCAATGTCTAAAATGTTACACAATGTGCAGTATTACGGCAATACGTCGGCTGCCTCTGTTCCCCTACTTCTCGTTGATGAACTTGAAAAGGGAACCTTAACTCTAGGGAGTCATCAGAAACTAATGCTAACTGGCTACGGTGCTGGGTTGACCTGGGGAAGTATCTTACTGAAATTATAAAAAAATATAACCATTATTGGAGGAAAATTATTATGTCAACATTTGCAAAAATTCAAGAAATCATCGTGGATCAATTAGGTAAAGAAGAAGAAGAAGTACAATTAACAACAAATTTCCGTGAAGAATTAGAAGCGGACAGTTTAGATTTATTCCAAATCATGAATGATATCGAAGACGCATTCGAAGATTCAGACGTTAAAATTGAAACTGACGAAGGTTTAAACACTGTTGAAGACCTAGTGAAGTTCGTTGACAAACAAATAGCAGAAAATAACTAATTTAAATAAAAATAGAGAAAATAGCTGTAAAGTCACTGACTTTATGAGCTATTTTTTTAAAGGCAATTGAGAGGGTGAACTGATGGAAAAATCAAGATTATGTGAGATGTTAGATATAGATTATCCAATTTTTCAAGGAGCAATGGCTTGGGTAGCAGAAGAAAAATTAGCGAGTGCTGTGGCAAACGCTGGTGGGTTAGGACTGATTGCATCAGGACATGCACCCAAAGAAATTATTAAAGAAAAAATTGATATTGCTAAGAAATTGACGGATAAAACATTTGGCGTAAATATCATGATGATGTCACCTTTTGTTGAAGATATTATTGATTTAGTAATAGAAGAAAAAGTAAAAGTGATTACAACAGGTGCTGGATCACCTGGAAATTACATGAAACGCTTTAAAGAAGCAGGAATTATTGTTATTCCAGTGGTTGCTTCAGTGGCGCAAGCTCGCCGTATGGAAAAAGTTGGGGCAGACGCAGTGGTTGTTGAAGGTATGGAAGGTGGGGGACATATCGGTAAGTCAACGACCATGACCTTAGTTCCACAAGTTGTCGATGCCGTTTCGATTCCAGTTATCGCAGCTGGCGGGATTGGAGACGGACGTGGTGTTGCCGCAGCTTTGATGCTAGGGGCAGAAGCTGTTCAACTTGGAACACGTTTCTTAGTTTCCACTGAATCGATTGCCCATGAAAACTTTAAAGAAAAAGTGGTTAAAGCGAAAGATATTGATACAGTGATTACAGGGATGTTAACAGGGCATCCAGTTCGTGGTTTAAAAAATAAATTAACCAAAGAATTTGAAAAAGCAGAACGTTTTGAAGGTGGTCAAGAAACTCCTGATTTTGATCGTTTAGAAGAATTAGGAAAAGGTGCTCTAAAACGTGCGGTAATCGATGGAGACACTAAAAACAGCTCCATGATGGCAGGTCAAATTGCTGGGATGATTAAAACCGACACTCAAAGTTGTGCTGAAATTATTCAAGAGTTAATGATAGAAACAAAACAAGTATTAAACGAACGCTCTAAAGTTTGGAGCTAAAAGGAGTCAAACATGACAATCGGATTTGTATTTAGTGGTCAAGGTGCACAATACCTTGGCATGGGAAAGAATTTTTACGAAGAGTCAGAATATTTCAAAAATAGAATAGATCAAGCCAGTGATATTTTAGGAGTCAACATTGCTGAAATTATGTTTGAGGATGAAGAAAAATTAAACCTCACTGAATACACACAACCCATTATTTTAGCGATGAGTGTGGCAATTTCTGAGATAGTTAAAAGTGAACTTAAGATTAAACCAGCTGTTGTAGCGGGATTAAGTTTAGGTGAGTACACAGCATTAGTTGAAAGTGGTGCCTTAACTTTTGAGGAAGCTATTACCTTGGTGAATAAACGAGGTAAGTTGATGCAAGAAGCGGTTCCTCAAGGTGTGGGTGCCATGACAGCCGTGATGGGATTAGATCGTGAAACGATTCAATCAGCTTGTTTAGAAGCATCAAAAGTTAAAGGTGTCTATCCTGCTAACTTTAATATGCCAGGACAAATTGTGATTGGTGGCTATAAAGAAGGTGTAGAAAAAGCAGAAGAACTCTTAAGGGAAGCTGGCACTAAACGTGTCATTCCTTTAAAAGTAAGTGGACCTTTCCATACACCTTTATTAGAAACAGCAGCACAGCAATTAGAAGTAGTTTTAAAGAAAGTCTCATTTAAAGAGATGAAGATTCCAGTTGTTACTAATGTAACGGGAGCTGTTATTTCTGAAAGAGATGCTTTAGTAGAAACTTTAACAAAGCAAGTCATGTCACCAGTCTATTTTGAGGATTGTATTAACACCATGATTGAATCAGGTGTGGATACGTTTATCGAAATTGGACCTGGAAAAACATTAAGTAGCTTCATTAAGAAAATCAATAAAAAAATGATCATCCAAAACGTGGAAGACATAAAAACATTAAACCGCTTATCAGAACGATTAGCTAAGGATTAAGGAGATGACAACTTGTTAAAAAATCAAACAGTAGTTATTACTGGAAGTTCAAGAGGAATCGGTCGTGGATTAGCGCTTGAATTTGCCAAACAAGGCGCCAATATTGTATTAAACGCAAGAAAAGAAATCGATCAAGAATTAATTTCTGAAATTGAATCTTATGGAGTTAAAACACATGTGGTTTTAGGGGATATTCAATATTTTGAAGAAGCTAAAAAACTGATTACAGAAGCAAAAGAAGTCTTTGGATCGGTAGACGTGTTAATCAATAATGCGGGTATTACTCGTGATATGTTATTAATGCGAATGAAAGAAGAAGAGTTTGATTCAGTGATTAACGTGAACCTTAAAGGAACATTTAACACGATTCAACACGCTTCAAGTATTATGTTAAAACAAAAATCTGGCACGATTATTAATATGTCTAGTGTGGTTGGTTTAACGGGGAACGCAGGTCAAGCGAACTATGCAGCCAGTAAAGCAGGTGTCATTGGTTTAACAAAATCAGTTGCTCGTGAATTATCATCTCGCGGCATTACATGTAACGCGATTGCTCCAGGATTTATTGAAACAGACATGACAGATGTTTTAAGTGACAAAGTGAAAGAAGCAACGATTGCTCAAATTCCTTTGAAAAAATTAGGACAAGTGGAAGATATCGCAAGAGCCGCTGTCTTTTTAGCGACAAACAAATACATCACAGGTCAGGTCATCAACGTTGATGGTGGCATGGTTATGAATGGCTAGGAGGTAACTCATGAGACGAGTTGTAGTAACAGGAATGGGTGCAGTGACACCTTTAGGAAATACAGCAGAAGAATTCAAAAAGAATGTTTTAGCTGGAAAAAATGGGATTGCCCCAATCAAACGCTTTGATGCCAGTCAAACAGGTATCACAGTTGCCGCTGAGGTGAAAGATTTCGATCCTACTTTATATATGGAGAAAAAAGAAGCCAAAAGAATGGATATGTTTTCTGTTTATGGTATTGCTGCAGCAACCCAAGCTATGGAAGATAGTGGCTTAAAAATAGATGAAATCGATGCAGATCGTTTAGGTGTTATTGTGAGTTCTGGAATTGGTGGAATGGAAACAATTCAAAACCAAGTAATCAGAATGCACGATAAAGGGCCAAAACGTGTGGCACCATTCTTTGTACCAATGGCTATTGGTAACATGGCTGCGGGAAATATTTCAATCAAAGTTGGCGCTAAAGGAATTTGTTCGTCAATTGTGACGGCATGTGCCTCAGCAACTAATGCGATTGGTGAAGCCTTCCGCAACATTAAACATGGTTACTCAGATGCGATTTTAGCAGGTGGGGCAGAAGCTACTGTCTGTGAAATTGGTATTTCTGGATTTGCTTCATTGACTGCGTTAACACCCGCAACTGACCCAAATCGTGCCTCTATTCCTTTTGATAAAGACCGTAGTGGTTTTGTTATGGGTGAAGGGAGTGCCGTGATTGTTTTAGAAGAATTAGAGCATGCGTTAAAACGTGGGGCTAAGATTTACGGTGAAATCGTCGGTTATGGAACAAACGGAGACTCATATCATATTACAAGTCCTAATCCAGATGGTTCTGGAGCGGGTAAATGTATGAAATTAGCGATGGACGAAGCAGGAATCACTCCAAGCCAAGTTAGCTATATCAATGCTCACGGAACAAGTACACCAGCCAATGATAGTGGTGAAACGACGGCAATCAAATATGCTTTAGGTGAAGAAGCTAAAAATGTCCCTGTTTCAAGTACGAAAAGTATGGTCGGACATTTATTAGGAGCAGCAGGAGCGGTTGAAGCGATCGCTTGTTTAGCAGCCCTTGAAGCAGACTTTATTCCACCAACAATTGGTTTAGAAAATCCGGGCGTTGGTTGCGATTTAGATTACGTGCCACAAGTTGGACGTAAACAAGAAGTGGAATACACTTTAAGTAACTCTTTAGGCTTTGGTGGTCACAACGCTGTGATCTGCATGAAGAAATGGCGAGGTGAGTAATTTTGTCATTCTCAGATATTAAAGAATTACTAGAGCTTTTTGAAGCTGGTAATATTCGTGAATTAGATTTGAAACAAGACGAGTTAAGTCTTTACTTAAGCAAAAATGAAACAAGTCGTGAAAAAGTCCAAACTGTAAGTGTTCCAACGCCAACTGTTGAAGCGCCAGTTGTAACGCAAACAAAAGAAGTGGTCGAACAAGCTTCTCAAGTGTTATCTGAAACTACTGCAGTTGCTGAAGGTGAGCCAGTTACTTCCCCTATCGTGGGTGTTGTTTACACATCAAGTGATCCAAGTGCTCCGAGTTTTGTGAGTGTTGGTGATACAGTAGCCGTGGGAGATACCTTATGTATCGTTGAAGCCATGAAAATTATGAATGAAATAAAAAGCGATGTAGCCGGTGTGGTTACTGAAATACTAATAGAAAATGAAGATGTCGTTGAATTTGGTCAAACCTTATTCCGTATCGCCTAGGAGGATTACTATGCAATTAAATGTACAAGAAATTATGGAAATTATCCCAAACCGCTACCCAATCATGATGGTAGATAAGGTAACTGAATTAGAACCAGGAAAATATGTTAAAGCGATTAAAAACGTGACTTATAACGAAAGTTTCTTCCCAGGACATTTCCCAGGAGAACCCGTTATGCCTGGCGTTTTAATTTTAGAAGCCTTAGCTCAAACAGGTTCAATTCCTTTACTTAAGAGTGAAGAATTCCAAGGTCAAACTGGTTACTTAGGTGGTATTGATAAAGTGAAATTCCGTCAAAAAGTTGTTCCAGGTGATGTATTAGTGATGGAAATGGAAATCATTAAACAAAAAGGTAACATTGGTGTTGGTAAAGCAACGGCATCTGTTGAAGGTAAAAAAGTTTGTACAGCTTTAATGACATTTATTATTGGAGCGTAAGCCTATGTTTAATAAAGTTTTAATTGCCAATCGAGGAGAAATCGCCGTTAGAATTATTCGCGGCTGTAAAGAATTAGGAATTAAAACAGTGGCGGTTTACTCTGAGGCAGATAAAGAAGCCTTGCATGTTGAGATGGCAGACGAAGCGATTTGTATCGGTCCAGCTAAGGCAACCGACTCTTATCTAAACATGCACAACGTTTTAAGTGCAGCGATTGTTAGTGGAGCTGAGGCGATTCATCCTGGCTTTGGATTTTTAGCTGAAAACAGTATGTTTGCTGAGATGTGTGAAGAATGCCAAATTAAGTTTATTGGTCCAAAGGCAGAAACAATTGATGCCATGGGGAATAAAATTAATGCGAGAAAATTGATGATTGAAGCGAAAGTTCCTGTTATTCCAGGAAGTGACGGTGAAGTCTCCACCATGAAAGAAGCAAAAGAAATTGCTGATTCTATAGGTTATCCTGTCATGCTAAAAGCTGCGGCTGGTGGTGGTGGAAAAGGGATTCGTAAAGTATTGAAAGAAGATGAATTAGAAGCCCAGTTCCAATCAGCTCAACAAGAAGCATTGGCAGCTTTTGGTAACGGTCAAATGTACATTGAGAAAATAATTTATCCTGCTCGCCATATTGAAGTTCAAATCTTAGGAGATAGTTTTGGTCATGTGATTCATCTAGGAGAAAGAGATTGTTCCCTCCAAAGAAGTAATCAAAAAGTTCTAGAAGAAGCACCGGCCTATGGCTTATCCGAAGAGTTGCGCCAAAAAATGGGAGCCGCAGCCTTAAAAGCAGCGAGTGCTGTGAGTTATGAGAATGCTGGAACGATCGAGTTTCTAGTTGATCAAGACAACCAGTTTTATTTCATGGAAATGAACACAAGAATCCAAGTGGAGCATCCAGTCACTGAAATGGTCACACGAGTTGATATCGTGAAGTGGCAATTAAAAATTGCTTCAGGTGAAGTTTTAACGTTATCACAAGAGGATATTAAGTTAAAAGGACATTCCATTGAATGCCGAATTAATGCAGAAAATCCCTCATTTAATTTCGCGCCTTCTCCTGGAACCGTGTCTAATCTTTTATTACCAAGTGGTGGTTTAGGACTTCGAGTGGATAGTGCAGTTTATAATGGCTATACAATTCCACCTTACTATGATTCGATGATTGCTAAGGTGATTGTTCATGGAGAAACTCGTGTGGAAGCTCTAGCCAAAATGCAACGTGCTTTGTCCGAACTTGTGACAGAAGGATTGTTAACGAATCAAGATTTTCAACTTGATTTGATTACACATCCTGACGTGTTAAAAGGTGTTTATGATACAAGCTTTTTACAAGAAACATTTTTACCAAATTGGAATCATTAAATGATGGAGGAGGAGAGATATGGGGCTATTTAAAAAAAGAGAATATATTCGTATCACTCCGTCCCAAACGCAAGAAGAAACCAATCAACAAAAACCTTTTGTTCCAGATGGCTCTTGGGAGAAATGTCCTAGTTGTCATAAAGCCCTACATAAAAAAGAGTTAGGGGCAGAAAGAACTTGTCATCATTGTGGCTATGGTTTTAGAATTGGAGCAAAACAACGACTATCCTTGATTGTAGATGAGGATAGTTTTGAAGTTTGGGATACAGATATTGCTTTTAAAAACCCGATTAACTACCCAGATTATGAAAAAAAAGTGTCAATTGCTAAGGAAAAGATAGGACTTGATGAGGCTGTTCTGACAGGAAAAGCTAAAATCGGTGGTTTTGATGTGGTAATTGGTGTGATGGATAGTCAATTTATTATGGGAAGTATGAGCAGTGTGGTAGGCGAGAAAATTACTCGTGCTTTTGAAAAAGCGAGATTTTTGAACTTACCAGTGATTATGTTTACCGCTTCAGGTGGCGCCAGAATGCAGGAGGGTATTATGTCCTTAATGCAAATGGCCAAAATATCTGGCGCAGTGAAACGTCATAGTGAAGCTGGCTTACTTTATATTCCCGTCCTTACAGACCCAACAACAGGTGGTGTGACGGCTAGTTTTGCCATGCAAGGGGATATTATTATTGCTGAACCACAAACAATGATTGGTTTTGCAGGTCGTCGAGTTATTGAGCAAACGATTAGACAAAAATTACCTGATGACTTTCAAAAAGCAGAGTTCTTATTAGAAAAAGGCTTTATTGATAGAATTGTCCCTCGATCTGAATTAAGAGAAACCTTAACACTTTTATTATCATTTCACCAAGGAAAGGAGTAGTGAGTCATGGAAAGAACAAAAACAGCTAACGAGATTGTCAAAATAGCTCGTGATGCCAATCGAATCACATCTTTAGAGTTTTTCGAGTCAATCTTTGATTCATTTACAGAATTTCATGGGGATCGATATTACGGAGATGACGGGGCAATTGTAGGTGGTGTCGCTTTTTTAGGCGAGTTACCTGTCACGGTTATTGGGATTCAAAAAGGTAAAAATTTGGAAGAAAACTTGGCTACTAATTTTGGTTCACCAAGTCCAGAAGGATACCGAAAGTCTTTGAGACTTATGAAGCAAGCAGAGAAATTTAATCGTCCAATCATTACTTTTGTGAATACCCCAGGAGCTTTTTGTGGGATTGAAGCAGAAGAACGTGGTGAAGGTGAAGCGATTGCTAATAATCTTTATGAGATGAGTCAATTAAAAGTGCCAATCATTTCGATTTTTACAGGTGAAGGTGGTAGTGGTGGTGCGATTGCCATTGCAGTTGCTAACGAGGTGTGGATGCTAGAAAATAGTATTTACTCCATCCTCTCACCAGAAGGATTTGCTTCTATTTTGTGGAAAGACAGCTCTCGCGCAGAAGAAGCAGCGGAAGTGATGAAACTGACTTCTTTTGACTTGAAAGAACTAGAAGTCATCGAGAAAATCATTCCAGAAACAAGAGATGAAGAAAACTTAAGCACCGAAGAAATCTGTGATAATTTGAAAGAAGAGCTATTAATTAAGATAAGTGAGTTAAGTAAAATGACTCCTGAAGAGTTAATAGAACAGAGATATGAACGATTTAGGAAGTTTTAATTAGAGTGGTGAAAATGGCGTTTAGCTCCAAGCAACTGGAGTGAATACTAAACAATCCACGTTTTTCGGATTGATTAGTATTTGCGAAGTTGCCGCAGGAGCTGCCTTTTGAACCCAGACTACATAGCGTGGATAAAAAAGCGTTTTTATCCATGACCAGTAAAAACTTCATCTAAACAAGGTAGGGGCTGACATTTTTGTTAGCCTCTTTTCTTGCCTGATTATCCGTCTTACTTTGTTTACAAATGAACTTAACTCAGTTATTATAGAGAAGAAATAGAGAGGAGCACTAAACATGAGCGAAAAATGGACAGACGAACAATTAGAAACAATCAAGGATGATATTTTAGCCTCTTTAGAAACAGTTATCGATCCAGAGTTAGGAATTGATATTGTTAATCTAGGCCTTATATATGAAGTAAATTTAGATGATAATGGCTACTGTGAAATCAAGATGACCTTAACAACAATGGGTTGTCCTTTAGCAGACGTTATCACAGAACAAATCCACCTTGCTGTGAGCGAAGTGGAAGAAGTTAAAGAAGTTGAAGTGAAACTTGTATGGTATCCGGCGTGGACGACAGATAGAATGAGCAGATATGCGAGGATATCGTTGGGAATTAAGTAGCGGTATATCAACGTTTACAGGTGTTTTTGTTAGGGTTTGATGACATTTTTTGTCAGTAGTCCAAGCCAATTTTATGAAACTTGGATACCAGACCAAATGAGTGGGTTTTGGGTTAAAAAGCAAACTAAAACACAAAATTATGGGAACTCTTTTATCAATTTTCAAAATTGATGAAGGAGTTTTTTTTATGCCAAAAAATGAGGAATATGTAGAGAATTAGGGTGCTCTTTAATATTGTGCAAATGAAAAAATATAGTCGATATTATTTAGATGAGGAAAAGTAGTAAAATTTTCTTAATTAGGTTATTTTTCACATCATCTTTCACTATACTTTAAATCGTTTAAAATTTTTTGTAATAATCAATTACTTTGTTTTAATAACATGTAGTATAATAAAGTTGTATTTCTAGGAGGAAAGATAAATGATTTTGAAAAAATTTTTTAAGATAAAAGTACCTCTCTGGCTAATAATGCTAATATTCTTAGTCGTCTTAGCAATAGGGGCGTCAGGAGTTTTTTTAGGAAAAATGAAACTATTTGAAAAAGAAGAATCTTCAGTTGAAACTCAAGTAGTTACAGCTATGACTAAACAGAAACAAGTAGCAGTTTTAGGTTTGAGTATTACTGATATTTATGATAAAACGCAAGGGGGAACTATTTTCGGTTTAGATATTCCATTAAGTGAGAAAACAGCATACTTAAAAGGAACTTTCGAAGCGAAATTAGGTTTTGACGGAAAAAAAGTTGAAATTAAAAAGTCAAAAACAGAAGAAAATACATATGATATTTTAATACCTGAATTTATTATTGTAGGTATTAGCAATCCAGATTTTAAAGTCTTAGATAATAAAGGTGAGTTTTTGAGTTTTACAACAGAAGATATAGACACACATGAATTAGCAAACAAAGCGATGAATAATAAAACTTTAAATAAGTACATTAAAATGAATGAAGAATGGTTGAAGGAGCAGTCAAAAGAATATTATGAAAGTATTTTAAAGAGTGTGGACTCAAAGGCTAAATTGAGAATTAATTTTGAAAAAGAGAAATGAAAGAAAGTGATAAATAGAAACTGAATTTTAAGTGTCGTCAATTAAAAATGGTAAAATTTATCAAAAAAGTATGAGATGTGTTTATCCTTGACAGGGCTATACATCTCATACTTTTTTAATCGCTTAAAAATTATTCTACAAACTAAGTTCTAAAACTTGTGTTACTTTATCCAAAGTCAACGATCCTCTTTCCCCTAAAGTTATCCCTAAATCGGTTAGTGGTTCCAGTGATTGGATCACAGTAGGAATAATAGTATGATCTAATCCGTATGATGATAGTTTGGTAGAAACGCCCATAATTTCAAAAAATTCTTTTGTCTTAAAAATACTTAGCGCAATCATCTCTTCTTCTGATCCTTTTTCAATTTTCCAAACGCGTTTGGCGTATTGGAGTAATTTCTCACGTTTTTCCTCTTTTTGAACCTCCATGATAGCTGGTAAAATAGCCCCCATGGTTTTGCCATGATCAATGTTGTGTGAAGCAGTAATCGCATGTCCGATAATATGAGTTGACCAATCTTGTGGCACGCCAGATCCAATTATTCCGTTAATTGCCATGGTAGATGCCCACATTAGATTGGCACGTAATGTATAATCTGTTGGTGTGTGGAGAACTTTTGGACCTTCTTCAATAAGTGTTACTAAGAGACTTTCTGCAAACCGGTCCTGAACATAAGCATCGACTGGATAGGTTAAATATTGCTCCATAATATGAGTAAAGGTGTCAACAATCCCGTTACTTATCTGATTAAGAGGAGCACTATAAGTATAAGTTGGATCAAGTATTGAAAATTTAGGATAAATTACTGGACTACGAAATGGAATTTTAGATCCTTCTGATTTAACAGAGATAACAGCCTCACCATTCATCTCAGTTCCTGTGCCAGATAGTGTTAGAACAGTGCCTAGTGGTAATGCTTTTGTCACGGGTATTTGCTTAATGAGAATATCTGAAGGAATTCCTTCTTCAAAACAAGAAGCAGCCGCAATGAATTTAACTCCGTCGATGACAGAACCACCACCAACAGCTAATAGGAAGTTAATTTGATTTTTTTTGACAAATAAGACCACTTCCATTAATTTTTCATATGTTGGATTAGGTTCAATTCCTCCATATTCATCATAATCAAATTCAGATAGTTGTTTTTTTACATTGTCCAGTAAGCCGCTTTTTTCTGCACTAGAACTACCGTAAATGATTAGCACTTTTGCATTTTTAGGTATTTCTTGATTTAGCTTTTCTAGTTGATTTTTACCAAATAAAATTTTTGTTGGGTTTTGAAATTCAAAATTTTCCATAAAGATTCCTCTATTCGTATTTTTTCAAAAGAACTATCTAATTAAGTTTCTTCTGTGTGGTATCATTATGGCAAATCAATTTTTAGCTAACAAGGAGTGTAATTATCCTATGACAAAATATCATAGTGAATTAGAAAAATTAGAAACTGCTAGAAGACAAGCGTTGGGCGCTTTTTTACGACAACGAAGAGAAAAAGTTAAACCCGAAGATTTTGGGGTTTTAGTTACCGGAAGAAGAAGAACACCAGGATTAAGAAGAGAAGAGCTTGCTCAAATTGCCGGTGTGAGTGTATCTTGGTATACTTGGCTCGAACAAGGCCGTCCAATCAGTGTATCTGATGAGGTTTTAAACAGTATTGCCACTGTTTTAGTATTTGATAAAGCCGAAAAAGACTATTTATTTGAACTGGCTAAAAATCAACCTATTCCAGAGCTTGGAAAGTTAAATCACCCTAAAAGAGAGGATGTTCAAGCTATATTAGACTCTTTTGGAGATAATCCAGCCTACATTATTGATAGTTGTTGGAACCTTGTGGCAGGAAATCAAAATGCTTACAAATTATTTGTCAGCCCAAATATAACTTCATATGATACGTTACCTTGGCAAGAAAAAAATCTTATCTGGACCATGTTTACAAATCCTTATCAAAAAGAATTGATGGTTGAATGGCAAGCAGAAGCAAGGCGCTCTGTTGCTTTGTTTAGGTATAGTAGTCGTTCTTATGTAGGTGAGAATTGGTATAACGAATTCATTGAACAATTAAAAATAGTTTCTACCGACTTTGGTGAGTGGTGGCAAAATTATGATATTGAACCTCCTAAGAGTAAACATAAAAAGTTATATCACCCAATCGTTGGAAATCTAACATTAGATGTGACGACGTTACTACTTCCTGCATATCCTGATACACAACTTGTCGTTTACTTAGGAATTGAAAAAGAAACGATCGTAAAACTAACAGAATTATCAAAAATACCAAACAACACTGAAACTATCACTAAAAGTTGATATAAACTTTTAGTGATAGTTTTTTAGAATGATTAAAATAACCAAATGCACTGGATATATAACATAAAAACTCCACTTGGTAAAGATTGTATTCTTCCCTCGTTCTCCTGTATACCTTAGGAGTAGGGGGATCACAAGTAAAACGCCTAAAGTAGTCAATGGGATGTACCAATGGCTTGTTTCTGGAAAATAAATAAAATCAAAAGTGGTCATAATAAATAGCCAAAAAGTTATAAAAATACAGGGTCCTTTGACTCTATCTTTCGATCCAGCGTTTTTTTGGAAACCGTAAATCATCAAAATGCCAATCATGTTCCAATCGGAATACAAAGTCAAACTAGAAAAAATCATGATAACTAAAAGATTTAACCACTCATTGTAAATCGTATCTGTGACTTTTAACATGATGAGACCTAACATCAATGTGAAGAAGATATTATTAGCAAATTCAATGGGCGAAAAAGAAACTTCTGAGTGAAACAATAGATAGAATGGATAAATCGATAGCAACCAAAATAGTGCCATTCGTAAAAGGTATTTCTTAAAATTTTTTGTATAAAAGAAACCTTCAACTAAAAAATAGGCCATAATTGGAAAGGTTAATTTACCAATCGTTTCTGTTAAGAAATACAGAAAATTAGATATTTCGGCTAAATTAAAAGCTTTTCCAAAGTGGTTGATGATCATCGCGAGAATAGCGATAAGCTTAAGTTGATAGGCATTAAAATTTTTTTGCATAACAAGCTCCTAAATTCATTAATACTTTTAAAAGGATAAAACGTTTACTTAATAAGGATATCATTTTCTAAAGGATCATAATAGTTATTCCTGTTAGTTTCTTTTAATATGTTAAAAAAACATTGAAGAAAAAGTAAACAAGCAATTAAATTTACTCTGATTTTTCAGTTAGCTATACTCTAAAAGTGCTTAAGAAAAGTGCATAAAAATAGTGTTTTTTTAATCTTTTATTTAGATTAAAAAACGTAGGAGGATTTTTTTTGAAGAAGTATTTAGCAGAATTTATAGGGACATTTGTTCTTGTGTTTTTAGGAACTGGAACAGTAGCAATTGCTAACTCTGGAGAAACAGCGATTGGTTATCTTGGTATTGGTTTAGCATTCGGTATGGCTGTTATGGTTATGGCATGTGCCGTTGGTGGTGTTTCTGGTGGTAACTTTAACCCAGCCGTATCACTTGCAATGATGATGAACAAACGTTTAGAAGTGAAAGATGGTATTTTCTACATTATTTCCCAATTTTTAGGTGCCGTTGCTGCATCAGGCGTTTTATCAATTTTCATCAAAGCCCTAGACTTACCAAAAGATGGCTTTGGTCAAACAGATTTTCCAAATGTTACAGCAGGACAAGCGTTTCTTTTTGAAGCAATTATAACGTTCTTATTTGTTTTTGTGATTTTAATGGTAACAAGTGCTAAATTTGGTAATCAAACACTAGCACCAATTGCTATCGGTACAGTTTTAGCTTTCTTAATTATTGTGGCTTTAAATGTAACAGGTGGCTCATTAAACCCAGCACGTAGTTTTGGACCAGCTATTTTTGCAGGTGGTAGTGCTTTATCAAACTACTGGGTATACTTGTTAGCGCCATTAGTTGGATCAGCAGTAGCAGCAATTGTTGCTAAATTTATGGGTAGTGAAGAGAAATAATTATTTAGGGGAAACTTCTATCGTTTTGGTAGAAGTTTTTTTGTGTTTTTTTATTAGTTTCTTATGATAAAATAAACAAAAGACCACAAAAAGGAGTGTCACCATGAAAGTAGGAATCATTTCAGCCATGCCTTCAGAGATGGCGTATGTTTTTGAACATATCAAAATAAAAGAGACAATTAAGAAAAAGATGAATCAATTTACTATTGGAAGTTATCAGGGAATCGATATTGTCTGTGTTGTCTGTGGTGTTGGGAAAGTGAATGCGGCTGTTTATACGCAATTGTTAATTGATGATCAAAGTCCCGATTACATAATTAATATTGGGATTGCTGGAGGATTAGGTGAAGGTGTGAAAACTCTCGATTTAGTTGTGGGAAATTCATACAGTCACCATGATGTGAATGTTAAACAGGCAGAAAGCTTATTTCCTAATAAACGAGCGTTTCCAGCAAGTGACGTTCTGTTAAAACTAATCAAAGAGAAAATTCCAACGATTCATGAAGGAGTTATGACGTCGAGTGAATCTTTTATTGCAAATAACGAAGAAAAACAGCAAATAAAACAACAATTTAATCCGATTTCAGTTGATATGGAAACAAGTGCGATTGCACATTGTTGTTATTTGAATGAGGTACCGTTTATTTCTCTAAGGTGTATTTCTGATTTAGCGGACGATCAAGCAGACGATTCTTATGACAATTTTGAAATTGTAGCCAGTGATTTAGTGGGTGAACACCTTTTAAAAATTCTGGAGGAGTTGAAAAAATGAAGTCGATTGAATCATATAAAATAGCTTTTAAATCTACGGATATTAAAGAACAAGTCACAGAATTTTATAAAGAACACGAAGAAATTTTTATATTAGAACATTCTTTAGAGGTAGCAGAGGAATGTCAAAGATTGGCAGAAAAATACAACTTACCTGTAGAAAAAGCGTATATTGCAGGATTAATTCATGATATTGGTTGCGTGATACCAGATAATGAACGCATCGTTTTTTCTGAATACTACAATGTATCTGTCTGTGACGCGGAAAGCAAATTACCTATGCTGCTACATCAAAAACATGGAGTTATTTTAGCAAAAGAAGTGTTCGGTATAGAAGTCTTAGAAATCCTATCAGCTATAGAATGTCACACGACCTAAAAAAAGAATGCCAGTGATTTAGATAAGTTGGTGTTTATTGCAGATAAAGTGAAGTGGGGTAGTAAAGACAGTGCGCCTTACTTAAAAGAGTTAAAACTAGCACTAAACTTGTCTTTAAATGAAGGTTGCAAGGTTTATTTACAGTGGGTTTTACCAGATTTAAACATTCTACATCCTTGGCTTAATGATGCAGTTAAGGATTTAAAAATAAAAAATAACGAGGGGATTAAATGAAGTTAACCATTAGAGAAATAGCGAAACTAGCGGATGTTTCCATTACAACGGTTTCTTTAATTTTAAATGGCAAAGGAGATCGCTTCAGTGATGAAACGAAGCGGAAAGTATTTAAAGTTGTGGAAGAAAATCACTATACACCTAATTATTTTGCTTCAAATATTATTAAAAAGAAATCCCAATTAATTGGTATTGTTGTGCCAACTATTAAGGAGCCTTTTGCCGCGACATTGATTAATTTAATTCAAAAAGAGTTAAGTCAAAAGAACTATCACTTAATAACCAGTGAATCTTTTGGTGAAATGGAAGAGGAAAAGAAAATTTTAGAACGATATGCTCAGTTTTCTGTGGAAGCTATTTTTTGTTTTACAGGTACAGTCTTTCCTAGTGAATGGTTCAAGGGAGGTTGTTTTCAAGAAATTCCTGTTGTTTTTATTGATAAAGGGATTAATCATAGTCCATATGGTAATGTTTATTTAAACGAGTATGAGACAGTTTTTAAGGCGATGGAGTGGTTGATTGAAAAAGGGCATCAAAAGATAGGTTTGATTAAAGATAATGGAATTGAATTTTCATTTCCTGAAAGAGGGAAAGCTTATAAGGATGCCCTACAAAAACACGGTATTCCTATAAATGATAAGAGAATAACAAGTACTGATTTTTCAGTCGAAAGTGGCTATTTAGGTGCACAAAAAATTATGAAAAATAGCGAAGTAACAGCTATTTTTTGTAGTGATGATAACTTAGCATTAGGGTGTTATCAAGCAGTATTTGATTCTGGAAAACGAGTGAATGAAGAAATTGAAATTATCGGCTTTGATGGGATTGAGTTATTAAAAAATATTCGCCCGCAAATTAAGACTTTAGAGAATCCTTTTGAAGAGTTTGCCCATATACTGTCATACAAAGTACTACAAGCAATTAATCATCCAAAAGAAAAGCAAGAGGATTGCTATTTAGAAATGACATTTAATCTGGATTAAATAGGAGGGTAATATGAGTAATCAAACTATTCAGATTTTTAAACTAGACTCTAAAGAAAATGTAGAACAAATTATCCATATTTTAGAAAAACATCAGCATCAAAAATTTTCAGAAATTGAATTTTCAGAGATTACGTTTTCTTTTGCTGTGATGAAAGATGATATCTACCAAGGTGGTTTAACAGCGAAGAAGACTGGAAATCGAGTTCATATTTCGTTACTAGCTATTAAAGAAGAAAATAGAGGTAGTGGTTTAGGTAGCTTGTTGCTTGAGAAAATAGAACTCATAGCAAAAAATAAATCCGCTAAATATTTAACTGTTAACACACAAGATTACCAAGGATTAGGTTTCTATCAAAAATATGGATTCACAGTCTTTGGAGAACTTACAGATTGTCCGGTAGAAGGAACGACAAAATATTTTCTGAAAAAGGAGTTAAAATGAAGTTAACTTATCGAAAAATGACAGAAAAAGATGAGCAAATGGTTACTAAGATTTTTACTGAGTCTTTTAATTATGATACAGCTTTACATTTTGGAAAAGGCGCAGAGGATGGACCACCAGGATATTCTGATGGTCGTCTATTTAAAAGATTACTGGCTAATCAAGAGGCAGACTCTTTATTGATTACTCGTGCTGATAAAATAATAGGGATAATCGCAATTAATCCAGAAATTAGAGAGGTTCTATATTTTTGTGTGTTACCAGAATGTATTAATCAAGGTGTTGGATCCGCTGTTTGGAAGGATATAGAAGATAAATACGGAAAAGATTACTGGCGATTAGAAACACCTAGCTATTCACTTTCCAATCATCATTTTTATCAAAAAAACGGCTTCAAGAAAACAGGCGAAAAAGAATATCCAGAAGGCGGACGTTCATATATTTTTCAAAAATAACTACTTATATGACTTTTTTATGACTAATCTCAAAGAATTTCTAAAACCCAACTTAAGGATGAGGAAACTTCAACCGATACTTGTTATAATCAATGGCAGATACATAATTAATGGAGGTATTTAATGAAGAATACAAAAAAATTATCACTGAGTGCGTTACTATTAACGACTTTAATAGCAGGGCCAACTGTTTTAGCAGCAAATGAAAAAACAAAAGACGAAGGTTGGAACGTGCCCAATATCGCTTTGGGAAATGGATTGACTGAAGCAGAAAAAACCAAAACAACAGAAATTTTAACGAAAGATTTAGATAAGGTGAAGTCGTTAACTGGAACGGATGTGACAAAGAAAAATCAATTTGAAGTTGATGGAAATGATTTAGTCAAGTATGTAACGGATGTACCAGAATTTACATCTAACTCAAAAGCCTACTCAAGTGCACTAATTGCAAGAACCAAAGAAGGAACTGGTGTAGATGTTGAAATCGTGACCCCAGAAAACATCACAGCACGTACTGAAGCGATGTATCGTTCCGCAGCCATTACAAGTGGTGTTTATGACGCGTATATCAGAATTGGTAGCGTTCGAACAATGGATGGTAGTGGTGCATTAGCAGGTATTTACAAGATTTATGATGAAGTAGATCCAGCAAGTGACACCCAAGATCAAAAGAGTCGTGATGAAAAACGTGAAGTAGCTCAAGAACAAATGAAAGTTGTTTCTTCAATTGATGAAGCGAACAAAGACAAGAAAGATTATTCATCTGAAAACATGTTAGTTATGTTAGCTGATATTCAATTAGAGCTTCAAAAAATGAATAAAAAATTACAAGAAATGTCTGAAGAGCAAAAAGTCAAAGAAGTTACCAATGTCGTAACGGATCAAATCGACAAAAACGGGATGACCAATGCGATTTCAAATGATCAAAAAACACAAATTGTTAACAACATGGTGTCATTTAGTAGTACAGATGCGATTAACGACAAGGAAATGACGAAACAATTAACAGGATTTAAAGATGATTTAGTTAAAAATGGGAAAGAATTCAAAGATAATTTATTGTCTGATGAAAACGTAGAAAAAGCCAAAAGCGGCATATCAGGTTTCTGGCAAGGAATAAAAGATTTCTTCTCTAATTTATTTAAATAAAACAAACGAGTGAGAGGATGACCTAAGTGTCAGCCTCTTATTTGTTTGTTTTTCTATAGTTGCTTTGAGTTAAACGTGTTCTATAGTCCAGGTTCAAAAGGCAACTCCTACGACAACTGGAGAAAAGCATAATCAATCCCAAAATCGTGGATTGTTTACGCTTTTCTCCAGTTGCTTGGAGTTAAACGCCTTTTTCACCATTCTAGTCTTTGAGCAAAAAGATACCTTTATATTTCTTAAAAATGCTATATTAATTAAAAAAAGAAGGTGCTTTATGTCTGAGATAGAAGAGTATTTAAGCAATGTCGATGAAAAAAGAAGTGAAGCTTTTCATAAATTATATGATGTAGTGAAAGACAGCATACCAAGTGGTTTTGAAGAGATGATAACTTACGGGATGATTAGCTTCGTTGTTCCTTTAGAAAGTTACCCGAATGGATATTTAGGGAGAGTTGATGAGCCGTTACCTTTTGTATCACTTGCAGCACAAAAAAATCATATTGCTTTATATCATATGGGGATTATGGGAAATAAAGAAATATTAACATGGTTTGAAGAGGAGTATGCTAAACAAGTGCCAACAAAACTCAATATGGGGAAGAGCTGTATTCGGTTTACTAACGTTAAAAATATTCCTTATGATCTTATTGGTGAGTTAATGACAAAAATTACCATGGAAGAATGGATTGCATCTTACGAAAAATATATGAATAGAAAAGAGAACGCAAAAAAATGACAGCTAAAGAGTATCAATTTGAAGCAGAAATTAAAGCTTCAGAAATAGGTAAAGGTGGAGCATATGTCATTTTTCCTTATGATATCAGAGAAGAATTTGGCAAAGGCCGAGTCAAAGTAACAGTCTATTTTGACAAGGTTGAATACATAGGCAGCATTGTTAATATGGGTGTTAAACATGAGGATGGGTCGGTTGCTTATATTATTGGTATCAAAAAAGAAATTAGAAAGAAATTGCAAAAAAATGTTGGCGATGTAGTCAAAGTAATAGTCAAGGAGGCAATTTAAATGAACAATGAAAAAGTGTTTGAGATGACTTTTAGTAGCGTCTATCCATTGTATGTAAAGAAAATTGAGAAAAAAGGTCGAACAGAAGAAGAGTTGATTCAAGTAATTACTTGGCTAACTGGCTACTCATCAGAAGGAATTCAACAACAAATTCAGCGAGACGTTTCTTTTAGAGTCTTTTTTGAAGAAGCGCCAGAAATGAATCTAAATACTCAACTAATAAAAGGTGTTATTTGTGGTTACCGCGTGGAAGAAATTGAAGATAAGCTCATGCAAAAAATCAGATACTTGGATAAATTAGTCGATGAACTTGCTAAGGGAAAGAAGATGGAGAAAATCTTGCGTTCTTAGAGTGACTTGCTTTTTGTTCGTAAAGTGTATAGAATAGAGTCATGACGAAAGTTTTCTTATTTTTTAAGGGAACTTTTTTTACGCGCAGAAAAAAGAAAGAAGGATTGAAAAAAAGTTGAAAATTGGTATGAGGACAATCAAAACAGGTCTGAGTGTTTTTGTTTGTATATTAATTAGTTTTATTTTTAATCGTGATACGTACGTTGTGTCTTCGATTACAGCAGTCTTTACCTTAAGGGAAGACATGTATAATACCCTAAAATTTGGGAGACATCGTGTCGTAGGTAATATCATGGGGCGCTATTTTCAGTAGTGGCTATTTTTATTTTTCAACAATTTGGCGACGGTGATCTTGTTCAATTAATCGCAATCCCACTTTTAGTAACGGGTATGATTTGGCTGCTTTCTACGGCTCATTGTTATGAAGGAACTGTTGGGGCTTGTGCTACGTTTCTAACGATTCTATTTATGATTCCTGATAACCAGTCGTATACTTATGCTTTAGCTAGAGTCGTGGACAGCTTTATCGGTATGTTTGTTGCATTTGGAATGAATATTGCTTTGCCTTGTAAGTACAAAAAATTAGATGGGTTTAAGGATAAATAAATTTAGGGCAATATGCTTTAAATTTATTTTTTTGCATAACAAAAAAGTATCCATCCATATGAAATGATTGAATACCTTCGTCAATAGCTGGAATCGTCCACAGTTGATTACTCCTTAACTAGTTGATTTAATTTGTTTTTTGCTTCTTCAATCGTAGAACCTTGTGCTGAGATGTTTTCATTGTTTGCATCAAATACAATAAAGATATTTTCCTCAGTGTTTAAAGTAATACGGTATGAAATTGCTTGGTTGTTAAATACCATAATAAATTCTCCTCTCGTGTGTAAATTTGCTTGAGAAAGGCATAAGATTTCATGGTAACAAAATTCCTATTTACAATTTATCATAGGTTTTTTTAAAAATCAAGTAATAAGACTATTATTTTCATGATTTTTTCATAAGTTTTTATTAAGATATAAAATGTGAAGCTTTCTGATAAAGTATGTTTAAGAATTGTCAGAAACATAGTATACTAATAGATATTAAGCGAGGTTGGTGTGAGGAAATGGTTTTTTATTTTGTCGGAATATTATTAACGGTAGTTGGGGTTATTTATTTGATTTTCCCTTCTAAAAACAGAATCAACAAATATGGGTATCGAACTCAAAGAGCAAAATTAAGTGAAGCAAGCTATACTTATGCTCAAAAAGTAGCAGGGAAAACTTTCTTTTTCATAGGAGCAATCACACTACTCATCGGATTAGTTCTGCGTTATTTCGGAATGATCCATTTATATATTATTGAAGTTCTATTAATCGGGGTTCCGATTATTGGTATTTTTTATAAAATTGAACTAGAGTTAGAAAAATTTCACGATAAACAAGAAGAGGACGTGGCGAGCAAATGAAATTATTAATGGTAGAAGATAACGAATCCGTATCAGAAATGATGAAAATGTTTTTTTTAAATGAAGAATGGGATGTTAGTTTTAAATATGACGGTAAAGATGGTTTAGACGAATTTTTAACTGATCCTGAAGGTTGGGACATGATTACTTTAGATTTAAACTTACCAACAATGGATGGCGTAACGGTCTGTCGCGAAATTAGAAAAGTTTCATCAACTGTTCCGATTATCATGTTAACGGCGAGAGATTCAGAAAGTGATCAAGTTATTGGACTTGAGATGGGAGCAGATGACTATGTGACAAAACCGTTTAGTCCTATTACATTAATTGCTCGTATTAAAGCTCTTCATCGTCGTGCAATTCTAACCGACGATTCAGAAAAAACAACGAATGATATTCAAGGTGATTTTGATGTGGTTACTGATCATTTCAAAATGAATATCAAAACACGTGAAGCTTATTTAGATGATCAATTAGTTGATGGCTTAACACCAAAAGAATTTGACTTATTATTAACATTAGCTAAAAAACCAAGACAAGTCTTTTCAAGAGAAAAATTATTAGAACTTGTTTGGGATTATCAATACTTTGGCGATGAGCGAACAGTGGATGCTCACATTAAAAAATTAAGACAAAAAATTGAAAAAGTTGGACCACAAGTGATTCAAACAGTTTGGGGCGTTGGCTACAAGTTTGATGATTCTGGGGTTGGTGAGTAATGAGATACTTGCTACAACAAATGATTGCTTTTTTTGCGATTATTTTAACAGTTCTGATTATTTTTGGGGTGTCTTTTACCACGTTTACTAAAAATACGGTGAAAGAAACAACCTATGATCAATTAGAAGGATATGCGACAACAGTTGTCCAAAATATGAGTAAGCAAGATTGGACGTTGCAACAATCATTGAATACAGCCAGTGCGATTGTTGAAAATCAAAATATCGGCTTTTTTCTATTACAACCAAATCGAACAGCTGTTTATCCACCCTCCGCAAAAGGGCATAGTGGGGATAATTTAATCTCAAATGATGAATTAAAGTTACTAAAAAAGGGTAAAAAAATTCAAAAAACAATTTCTAATGTGTCCCTAGGTACTGATGGGAAAAAAACAACAATGGCAGTTCATATTCAACCGTTGTTTAACAGTGATAATTTTGACTTTGAATACATTTTAATGGTTTGGCAACCAAGTAGTAATATAGAAGAAAGTGTTAGTTCTTTAACGCAAAACTTGTTTAAAGGCTTCATCATTTCAACGATTATTGCCTTGATTATTAGTTACATTTTAGCTAAATTCCAAGTGAATCGGATTAACCGAATGCGAAAAGCGACGAATCAGATTTCAGCTGGAAACTTTGATGTCCATTTAGAGGTGAAAAATAATGATGAACTCGATGATTTAGCGGAAGATTTTAATAAAATGGCTGGCGCTTTAAAGGATTCTCATACTGAAATTGAGCGACAAGAAGAACGCCGTCGAAACTTTATGGCAGATGTGGCTCATGAAATGAGAACCCCGTTAACGACAATCAATGGGTTACTTGAAGGTTTAGCCTACAATGCCATACCAGCTAATCAACAAGATAAGTGTATTAACTTGATGCAAAATGAAACCAAACGTCTGATTCGTTTAGTTAATGAAAACTTAGATTATGAAAAAATATTAACGAATCAAATAAGCATTACGATTCAAAAATTAAATGCTACTGAGATTTTGGAGACATTATCCGAACAACTTAAAGGAAAAGCTGAGGATAAAAAGAATCAAATTATCCTTGAAACCTTAGAACCTGTGGAAGTCTATGCTGATTACGACAGATTCGTTCAGATTATGGTCAATATAATCACCAATGCGATTCAGTTTACTGAAGAGGGCGAGATTAAAATTACCGTTTCAAGAGGTTATATGGAAACAACAGTCTCGATTGCTGATACAGGTATTGGTATGAGTGAGGAACAAGTTAAAAATGTTTGGGATAGATATTATAAAGCTGATCCATCTCGTAAAAATACAAAATACGGAGAATCGGGATTAGGGTTATCCATTGTGGATCAATTAGTGAAACTTCATGGTGGTTCAATTGATATTGAAAGTATTGTTGACCAAGGAACAACCTTCCACATTAATTTTCCTGATAAAGTTGAGGAAGAAGTAGCAGAATAAAGATTTCATTTGAGATTGACGCCTTTTGTCAGTCTCTTTTTTAGGAGTTTTAGGCATAGACTATTATTTTTTGTTTCTTATGACTATCACAAATTCTATTTTTTTGATACACTGAATTTAAGAGGAAAAGGTGAAATGATGAAAGAAAACTACAATTATCCATTAAACCCTGAATGGACGACAGACGAATTGATATTAGTCGTGAATTTATGGGGAACTTTGGAAGAGACTTATGAAAAAAAAGTAACGGCTGAATCATTTTTAAAAGCCTATGCTGGATTTAAAACGGTTGTGAAGAGTATTGGAGAAGAACGAGAGCTTGGTCGAGATTTTGAAGAAGCGTCTGGTTATTCTTTATACCATGTAGCTAAACAAGCCAGAGCGCAGAAAACAGGTATCCTTAACAGAAAGGATTTTGCTAAATGACACAAGTTGCCTTAATGAACCAAGTGGTTGAATGGGTGAATGAAGCAGCAGATCAAATACGTGAAAAACTGAAGTCGCCGATTATGGTGGAAGAAAAAAGTAATCGCCATGATTTAGTGACGAATGTGGACAAAGAAACGGAAGCCTTTTTAGTAGAAAAGATACGCACTAATTATCCTGATGACCATATCTTAGGTGAAGAAGGTCTAGGAGATAATTTGTCTGATACAAAGGGAAGAATCTGGGTGATTGATCCGATTGATGGCACCTTAAATTTTGTGAAACAGCAAGAAAATTTTTGTATTATGATTGGAATTTTTGAGGACAATGTGCCGATACTTGGTTTTATTTATGATGTTGTTAAAGATGAATTTGCCTATGGTGGGGCTAAAACGGGTGTGTTTCTCAATTCTCAATCAGTGAACCAAGTTGAGAATGTGTGTTTAAGAGACGGATTAATCGGTGTCAACGGTGCGATGTTCTGCCATAATACGTTTAATGTCCGTGATATTGCTATAGAAGCTGTAGGTGTCAGAATGCTTGGCTGTGCGGGTCTGGATTTTCTAAATGTGATTCGTGGAAAACAAAATGGCTACATTTCTAACTTAGCACCTTGGGATTTTGCTGCAGGTGTTGCTTTAAGTGAACCCCTTGGCTTAAAGTGCTCTAAGTTTGATGGAAGTCCGTATGATATTTTGGGAGAACGACAATATTTCCTTGTGGCTACCCAAAAAACATATGAAGAAATAGCTAATTATTAATTTTTTTGAAAAAAAGTGGTGAAATGAAAACTTTTCACTTTTTTTCAGCCGTTTTATTTGTTATAATAAGCAGTCGGAAAAATTAGGCAAGCAAGGTTTGTCTATTGTTTTAATAGAGTGAGGAGAGTCTATAATAGTGAAATTAAGAGAAGATATTCGTAATGTGGCAATTATTGCCCACGTCGATCATGGTAAAACAACATTGGTTGATGAATTGTTGAAACAGTCAAATACATTTGATGATCATGAACAAATTCAAGAAAGAGCCATGGATTCTGGAGACATTGAAAAAGAACGTGGTATTACAATTTTGGCAAAAAATACTGCCATTAACTACAAAGACAAACATATCAACATTTTAGATACACCGGGACATGCGGACTTCGGTGGTGAAGTTGAACGTATCATGAAAATGGTAGATGGCGTTATCTTAGTAGTAGATGCTTACGAAGGAACAATGCCTCAAACACGTTTCGTACTTAAAAAAGCCTTAGAGCAAAAATTAACACCAATCGTCGTTGTTAATAAAATTGATAAAGCAACTGCTCGTCCTGCAGAAGTTGTAGACGAAGTATTAGAATTATTAATCGAATTAGGCGCTGATGATGATCAATTAGAATTCCCAGTAGTTTACGCTTCAGCTGTAAACGGAACAACTAGTTTATCAGATGATCCAGCAAACCAAGAAGCAACTATGGATTATGTTTACGATGCTATTTTAGAGCACATCCCAGCACCAGTTGATAATAGCGAAGAGCCATTACAATTCCAAGTATCATTATTAGATTATAGTGACTATGTAGGACGTATTGGTATTGGTCGTGTGTTCCGTGGAACAATCAAAGTTGGGGATCAAGTAGCCTTGATGAAACTTGACGGCGAAGTTAAGAAATTTAGAGTAACAAAACTTTTAGGTTTCTTCGGTTTAGACCGTGTTGAAATTCAAGAAGCTAAAGCTGGAGATTTAATTGCTGTATCTGGTATGGAAGATATCTTTGTTGGAGAAACAGTAACTCCTGTTGATCATCAAGATGCTTTACCAATCTTACACATTGATGAGCCAACTCTACAAATGACTTTCTTAGTAAATAATTCACCATTTGCTGGTAAAGAAGGTAAATACGTTACTTCACGTAAAATTGAAGAACGTTTATTAAACCAATTACAAACAGACGTTTCATTAAAAGTTGAAGAAACTGAATCTCCAGATAAATGGACTGTATCAGGCCGTGGAGAATTACATTTATCAATTTTAATTGAAAACATGCGTCGTGAAGGTTATGAGTTACAAGTATCTCGTCCAACCGTTATTTACCGTAACGTTGATGGAACTGTATGTGAGCCTTTTGAACGTGTTCAAATAGACACACCTGAAGAATACATGGGTGGGGTTATTGAATCATTAGGTCAACGTAAAGCTGAAATGCAAGACATGATTAACTCAGGAAATGGTCAAGTAAGATTAGTCTTCTTAGCACCAGCTCGTGGATTAATTGGTTACTCAACTGAATTCATGTCATTAACACGTGGTTACGGAATCATGAACCACACATTTGATTCTTACTTACCAGTAATTTCTGGTTTAGTAAGTGGACGTCGTAACGGAGCTCTTGTATCAATTGATCAAGGTAAAGCTACGACATACAGTATCATGAGTATTGAAGAACGTGGAACTGTTTATGTTGAACCAGGTACTGACGTATACGAAGGTATGATCATTGGACAAAACAGCCGTGAAAACGACTTAGGTGTTAATATCACTAAAGCAAAACAAATGACTAACGTTCGTTCTGCTAACAAAGATCAAACTTCTGTTATCAAAAAACCAAAAATCTTAACATTAGAAGAATCATTACAATTCTTAAATGATGATGAGTACTGTGAAGTAACGCCAGAAAGTATCCGTTTAAGAAAACAAATCTTAAACAAATCTGAACGTGAAAAAGCAGCTAAAAAGAAAAAAACAGCTGAGAACTAAGAAGAATGAGGCGATATCGCCTCATTTTTTTGTGTATTTGGCTACATTTTTTGGCTGATTAAAAAAGGATATTTTTTTTAATAGCTAAGAAAAAGCTACTAACTAAAAAAGCCTAGAATTAATGCAAAAATCTTCTCATTTTAAAGAAATTTGGTGGGATTTTTGCTATAATGGAAAAGATTTGATAAGAAAGGGTGTTCGTACATCATGAGTAAAAAAGATAGCCTCATCCAAGGCTTAAATCAAAAACAAAAAGAAGCGGTTATGAATATTAATGGACCACTTTTAATTATGGCTGGGGCAGGTAGTGGGAAAACACGTGTTTTAACTCATCGAATTGCGTACATTATCCATGAAAAAGATATTAATCCATGGAATATTTTAGCCATTACCTTTACGAATAAAGCAGCTCGAGAAATGAAAGAGCGTGTTGTTGGTATTTTAGGTTCTAGTGGAGAAGATGTTTGGGTTTCAACATTTCACTCGATGTGTGTTCGCATGTTACGTCGTGATGTGGATGCTATTGGTTATAATCGGAACTTCACGATTTTAGATAGTAGTGATCAATTGACTTTAATGAAGCGAATTTTAAAGGAAGAAAACATTGATCCTAAAAAATATGATCCTCGCAGTATGATTGGTGCGATTAGTAATGCGAAAAATGAACTTTTAACACCTGAATTGTATGCAGAAAGATACACAGGTTTCTTTGAAAAGGTTGTTGGGACCTGCTATAAACGATATCAAAAAGAACTAAGACAAAACCAGTCAATGGATTTTGATGATTTGATTATGCTGACGATTCGTTTATTAAAAGAAAACCCTGAAATTTTAAAATTTTATCAAAATAAATTCCAGTATATTCATGTGGACGAGTATCAAGATACGAACCACGCGCAATATACGTTAGTTAATATGCTTGCTGAAAGATTCAAAAATTTATGTGTTGTTGGGGATGCAGACCAAAGTATTTACGGTTGGCGCGGGGCTGACATGCAAAATATTTTAGACTTTGAAAAAGATTACCCAGATGCAACAACGATTCTCTTAGAACAAAATTATCGTTCTAGTAAAAATATCTTACAAGCAGCAAACAGTGTCATTGATAAAAATGACAATCGTAAGAAGAAAGCACTTTGGACGGATAATGATGAAGGAGAAAAGATCATTTATTTCCGCGGAGAAACAGAACGTGATGAAACCCAGTTTATCGTTTCTAATGTCCAAAAATTCATCAATGAACAAGGGAAAAAATATGGCGATTTCTGTGTCCTTTACCGAACAAATGCGATGAGTCGTGTGGTTGAGGAAACATTCTTAAAATCAAATATTCCTTATAAAATGGTTGGTGGACATAAATTCTACGACCGTAAGGAAATTCGTGATATTTTAGCTTACTTAAATGTCATTTCTAATGAAATGGATTCATTAAGTTTTGAGCGTGTGGTGAATGTGCCAAAACGTGGGATTGGGCCTGGTACAGTTCAGAAATTACGTGATTTTGCAGATATTCATGCTTGGTCACTTCTTCAAGCAGCCATTGACGTTGATTTAACTGGTATTACAGGTAAAGCTCGTAATGAATTAGCTGGCTTTGGTGCCATGATGGAAGATTTCAAAAACATGATTCCATTTTTAAGTGTGACTGAATTAGTGGAACAAGTTCTAGATAAAAGTGATTACCGTGAAGACTTACGCCGTCAAAATACATTAGAAGCTCATTCTCGATTAGAAAACTTAGAAGAATTTCTATCAGTAACGAAAGAATTTGACAAACGTTTTGAAGCTGGTGAGTATGATAATGGAGAAGATGAGGGTGAATTACCAAATAAACTCACACTTTTCTTAAATGACTTAGCTCTAGTTTCAGATTTAGATAATTTAGAAGAAGGCCAAACTCAAGTTACTTTCATGACCCTTCATGCGGCAAAAGGATTAGAATTCCCAGTGGTTTTCTTAATGGGAATGGAAGAAGGCGTCTTCCCACTTTCTAGAGCGCTACTTGAAAATGATGAGCTAGAAGAAGAACGTCGGTTAGCTTATGTGGGGATTACACGAGCGGAAGAGCAACTGTTTTTAACCAATGCATTTAGTCGAACACTTTACGGACGTACTCAATATAATCGTCCATCTCGTTTCTTAGGTGAAATTGATGATAAAGTCATGGAATCATTTGGACGTGAAAATAAAGTCGTTAGACAAACGCCAATTGGTGAAAGAAAAACACGTTCAAGTTATATTCAACCGGAAAATGCTAAAGTATCAAGTAAAGTTCAAACTGGTGGAGAGGCGAGCGCTTGGAAACCTGGCGACAAAGCTGAGCATAAAAAATGGGGCGTTGGAACAGTCGTTAAAGTGAGCGGATCAAGTAAAGATTTAGAGTTAGATATTGCTTTTCCCCAACAAGGAATTAAACGCTTATTAGCAGCCTTCGCCCCAATAACAAAAGTAAACTAAGGAAGTGATGAAGAGTGGATAAAGAACAAGTTAAAACAGAACTTTTTGAACTCAATCAAAAGTTAAATCAGTGGGCCAAAGAATACTATGAAAAAGATACACCAACTGTGGAAGATGCTGAGTATGATCAAGTGTATAGACAGTTAGTTACATTAGAAGAAGCTCATCCAGAACTTGTTTCCTCTGACTCAATCACACAACGTATTGGTGGAGAAGTATCAACTGGTTTCACAAAAGTCCAACATCAAATTCCTATGATGAGTTTGGGTAACGCCTTTAATAAAGAAGATTTGATTAACTTCGATAAGCGAATCAAAAAATTAACAGATATTCCTCTTGAATACATGGTGGAACTTAAAATTGACGGTTTAGCAATTAATCTCCGTTATGAAAATGGTAAGTTCATGCAAGGAGCGACTCGTGGGGATGGAACGATTGGGGAAGATATCACGAATAACTTAAATACGGTGAAATCAATTCCTAAAAAGTTGGCGGAACCTTTAACAATTGATGTTCGTGGTGAGTGTTATATGCCAAAGAAATCTTTTATCGCTTTAAACGAAAAACGTGAAGAAGCTGGGGAGAATGTTTTTGCTAATCCCCGTAATGCAGCGGCAGGTAGTTTAAGACAGCTAGATTCAAAAGTAACGGCTGAAAGAAATCTAAGTACGTTTATATATAATATAGCAGATACTGATAATTTTATGATGACTACTCAAAGTGATTCTTTAGATAAGTTAGACGAGTTAGGGTTAAAAACTAACCATCAACGTAAATTATGCGCTTCTATTGAAGAAGTTTGGGAGTATATCGAATCCTTATTAGATCAACGTCATGAGCTAGACTATGAAATCGACGGAATTGTGATTAAAGTCAATGATTTTAATGCCCAACAAGAAATTGGTTTTACGGTTAAAGCACCTAAATGGGCGATTGCTTACAAATTCCCTGCTGAAGAAGCTGAAACTATTGTAAGAGATATTGAGTGGACAGTGGGACGTACAGGGGTAGTGACACCAACTGCCGTCATGGATCCTGTCCAACTAGCTGGAACAACGGTGGCTCGTGCGAGTCTGCATAATGTGGATTTAATTCGTGATAAAGACATTCGCTTACTGGACGCTGTGATGATTCACAAAGCAGGGGATATTATTCCAGAAGTTACTCGTGTACTAGTTGATAAGAGAACGGACGCAAGTCAGCCTTATGAGATACCAACTCATTGTCCAACCTGTGACTCAGAACTTGAACGAATTGAATCAGAAGTGGCATTAAGATGTATGAATCCGATGTGTCCGGCGCAAATCAAAGAAGGTTTGAATCATTTTGTTTCTCGGAACGCCATGAACATTGATGGCTTAGGACCTCGTGTTTTAGAGCAGATGTACGAAAAAGAAATTATTAAAAATGTGGCTGATTTGTATTTTGTTACTGAGGAAGAACTCTTAACTTTAGATAAAATCAAAGAGAAATCAGCTAATAACATTTTGACCGCTATTCAAAATAGTAAAGGGAATTCTTTGGAAAAATTAATGTTTGGCTTAGGTATTCAGCATGTAGGCGCTAAAGCAGCTAAGTTGATTTCAGAACGCTTTAAGTTTCTTGATGAGGTTATGAAAGCATCTAAAGAAGACATTAATGAGATTGATGCCATTGGACCTGTTATCGCGGATAGTGTGGTTAAATATTTTGATAATGAAGAAGTTCATGCTTTGGTGGAAGAATTAAAACGTGCAGAAATTAATCTATCTTACTTAGGTCAAACAAAAGAAGATTTGAGCCAAGTTGATTCTCCTTTTAAGGACAAAGTAGTGGTGTTAACTGGAAAATTGACTCACTTTAACCGAAATGAAGCCAAAGAAAAAATTGAGGCTTTAGGTGGTAAAGTAACTGGTAGTGTTTCTAAGAAAACAGACATCGTTGTGGCAGGTGAAGAGGCTGGAAGTAAGCTTGAAAAAGCTGAAAAACTAGAAATTACAGTCTGGGACGAAGCTCAAATGGTAGAAGCCATTGAAAATAGTACAAAAGTTGAATAAAATAGTGTAATGTATAGGTATTATGATAATAAGTAATGTAAGGAGCGAAAATAAATATGGCAATAACAAAAGAAGAAGTCAAACGTGTCGCACATCTTTCTAAATTGAAGTTTGATGAAAGTGAATTAGAACTTTTCACGACACAACTGGGAAGTATCATTGAAATGGTCGAACAATTAGAAAGCGTGGATACTGAGGGCGTTCCTTTCACATCTAACGTATTCCCTGAAATCAGTGTGTTAAGAGAAGATGTCGTGGTTCAAGGTGAATCACGTGAAGAGTTATTAAAAAATGTTCCAGAAACAAAAGATGGCTTTATTAAAGTGCCAGCAATTATGGATAATGGGGAGGCAGGCGCATAATGAGCGAGTTATATAAATTAGGAGTTAAAGAACTTTCAGATAAAATTCAATCAAAAGAAGTTTCTGTCACAGAAGTTGTGAAAGAAACGTTTTCAAGAATTGAAGCAACAGACGAGCAATTAGAAGCATTTTTAACATTAAATGAAGAAAAATCTTTAGAAATGGCAAAAGAATTAGATGCTAAAGGGCCATCAAGTGATAAACCCTTAGCAGGTATTCCAATCGGAATTAAAGATAATATTGTGACGAAAGATTTATTAACAACAGCCGCAAGTAAAATGTTATATAACTTTAACCCGCCTTATGATGCGACTGTTATGACAAATCTATACGGTGCTAACATGATTCCTGTTGGAAAATTGAACATGGATGAGTTTGCTATGGGTTCATCGACTGAAACTTCATATTTCAAGAAAACGAAAAATGCGTGGAGCGATAAAAAAGTTCCGGGTGGTTCTTCAGGTGGTTCAGCAGCCAGTGTGGCAGCCGGTCAAATTCCAGCTTCACTTGGAACTGATACAGGGGGAAGTATTCGCCAGCCAGCTTCATACAACGGAATCGTTGGGATGAAACCAACTTATGGTCGTGTGTCACGTTTTGGTTTAATTGCTTTTGCGTCAAGTTTAGATCAAATTGGTCCAATGACTCGTAATGTGGAAGACAACGCTATGATTTTAAACGCTATTTCTGGTCACGATGTTCATGATGGAACAAGTGCTAAAAAAGAAGTTCCTGATTTTACTTCAATGATTGGTCAAAGCATGAAAGGTATGAAAATTGGTGTACCGAAAGAATTTATGACAGAAGGTGTGAATCCTGAAGTTAGAAAATCAATCGAAGAAGCCATTGAAACATACCGCGAATTAGGTGCGGCAGTTGAAGAAGTGAGTTTACCTCATTCACAATACGGTGTTCAAGTTTATTATATTATGGCCTCATCAGAAGCATCATCAAACTTACAACGTTTTGATGGGATTCGTTATGGTTACCGTACTGAAAATATTTCTAATTTAGAAGATGTTTACGTAAATTCTCGTTCTGAAGGATTTGGAGAAGAAGTGAAACGCCGTATTATGTTAGGAACATTCTCATTAAGTGCAGGTTTCTATGATGCGTACTTTAAAAAAGCAGGACAAGTTAGAACCTTAATCGTTGAAGATTTCAAAAAAGTATTCAAAGACTACGATTTAATTCTAGGACCAGTTTCACCAACCATTGCGCATGACTTTGGAACAGATAAAGATAATCCAGTGACAGCTTATATGCGTGATATTTTAACAATCCCTGTCAATTTAGCAGGCCTTCCAGGCATTAGTTTACCATGTGGTTTCTCAGAAGGAATGCCTGTTGGTTTACAATTAATTGGAAACTATTTTGAAGAAGAAAAAATCTACCAAGCAGCAAGTGCTTTTGAAGCAGCAACAGATTTCCATAAAAAGAAACCTGTGATTTTAGGAGGTAATGCTTAATGAATTTTGAAACAATTATCGGACTTGAAGTGCATGTGGAGTTAAAAACAAACTCTAAAATCTTCTCATCTTCTGCAGCCCACTTTGGTGCAGATCCTAATACAAACACGAACGTGGTTGACTTTAGTATGCCAGGTGTTTTACCTGTCATGAATAAAGGCGCTTTAGAATACGGAATGCGTGCTGCTTTAGCTTTAAACTGTACGATTTCTCAATCAACACATTTTGATCGCAAAAACTATTTCTACCCAGATAATCCAAAAGCTTACCAAATTTCTCAAGCAGATGAGCCGATTGGACATGATGGTTGGTTAGAAATTGAAGTTGAAGGCAAAAAGAAAATCATCCGTATTGAACGTGTTCATTTAGAAGAGGATGCAGGTAAAAATATTCACGGAACAGATGGTTTCTCTTATGTGGATTTAAATCGTCAAGGAACACCATTAATCGAAATCGTATCAGAAGCTGATATGCGCTCACCAGAAGAAGCTGCAGCTTACCTTGAAGCAATCAGATCAATTATTCAATTCTCAGGCGTAAGTGACGTTAAAATGGAAGAAGGTTCAATGCGTTGTGATGCGAACATTTCATTACGTCCGTATGGTCAAGAAAAATTCGGTACAAAAGCAGAACTTAAAAACTTAAACTCAATTAGTAACGTGAGATTAGGTTTAATTCACGAAGAAAAACGCCAAGCTAAAGTCTTATTATCAGGTGGCGAAATTCAACAAGAAACAAGAAAATACGATGAAGCAACCAAATCAACAATTTTAATGCGTGTTAAAGAAGGAGCAAGTGACTACCGTTACTTCCCAGAACCAGATGTGCCACGTATTGAAATTTCTGACGAGTGGGTCGAAGAAGTTCGCCAAAGCATTCCAGAACTTCCAGCAGCAAGAAGAGAACGTTACGTAAAAGAATTAGGTTTACCAGAGTATGATGCAATGGTTCTAACACTATCACGTGACATGTCAGACTTCTTTAATGCGACTCTTTTAGAAGGTGCGGATGCTAAACAGGCCTCTAACTGGTTAATGGGTGAAGTGTCAGCTTACTTAAATAGCGAACACTTAGAGCTGTTACAAACGAAATTAACGCCAAGTAACTTAGCAGGCATGATTAACTTAATCGCTGATGGAACAATTAGTTCTAAGATAGCGAAAACAGTTTTTAAAGAATTAATTGAAAATGGTGGAGATGCACGTGAAGTGGTTGAAGCTAAAGGACTAGTTCAATTGTCAGACCCAGCGCAATTATTACCAATTATCAATGACATTCTTGATAACAACGAGCAATCAGTTGAAGATTTCAAAAACGGTAAAGGAAGAGCAGTTGGCTTCTTAGTAGGACAAATTATGAAAGCAACAAAAGGTAAAGCAAACCCAGGTGTTGTTAATAAACTATTGACGGAAGAATTATCAAAAAGATAGATTCGTCAAAAAAGGAGTAAGGCCATGAAGGCACGATTAATTTATAACCCAACATCTGGTAAGGAAATACTGAAAAAGAATTTAGCAGATATTTTAAATGTGATGGAAGAAGCAGGCTACGAATCAAGTGCTTATGCGACAACACCAGAACCATTTTCAGCTAAAAATGAAGCCAACCGATGTGGTTTAGCAGGATTCGATTTAATCGTCGCAGCAGGAGGAGATGGTACCATTAATGAAGTTATTAATGGTATCGCTCCTCTTGATGTACGACCTAAATTAGCAATCATACCAGGAGGCACAACGAATGATTTCGCTCGTGCGCTCCATATTCCAAGAGATAATGTTGTTAAAGCTGCCGAAGTTATCTTGAAAAATCAAATGATTAAATCAGATATAGGTAAAGCAAACGATACTTATTTTATGAATATTGGGGCGGGAGGCTACTTAACGGAATTAACCTATGAAGTGCCATCACAATTGAAAAGTGTGTTTGGTTATCTAGCTTATTTAGTTAAGGGAGCTGAAATGTTACCTCGTGTTAAACCAATTGACATGAAACTAGTGTATGATGAAGGAGTCTATGAAGGCGAAGCATCGATGTTTTTCTTAGGACTAACTAACTCAATTGGTGGCTTTGAGCAGATAGCACCAGATGCCCAATTAGACGATGGTAAATTTTCATTAATTATTGTTAAAACGGCCAATGTTTTGGAAATCATGCACCTTGTAACGATGATGATTAACGGTGGTAAACACGTGAACGATCCACGAGTTATTTATACAAAAACTTCTAAATTTTATGCAGAAGCAAAAGATGAAGATTTCCGTATGATGATTAATTTAGATGGAGAGTACGGTGGAGATGCGCCGATGACGTTTGAAAATCTAAAACAACATATTGAGATATATGCGAACTTAGATGAGATTCCAGAATCAGCTGTTTCAGGTGATATGGAAGAGGCAAGTGATCAGTTTGTTAAAGAAATGGAACAATTAACGAACGAAGATTTAAATGGAGATGGAACCATCTCAGGGAAACAATAAAGAAAAAGGGCGGACTATATGACGAAAGAAAAAAGAGAAATACCTGTAAAAAAGAATGACAAAGTATGGCTTAAAATTGAAGATTTAACACATGATGGACGCGGTGTCGGCAAACTTGATTATTACCCAGTGTTTGTTGAAAATGCCATTCCTGGTGAAGAAATTGAAGTAAGAATTATGAAGACAACGAAAAAATTTGCTTATGGTAAAGTCTTACAATGGAAAACTAAAAGTGAAAACCGTGTGGAAGATGTTGTTTCTGATTGGATCAGAACAGGTATTGCCCCACTTCACCATATGACTTACGAAGCACAATTAGATTTCAAAAAAAATCAAGTTGAAAAAGTAATTAAACGTATCGGTGGCTTTGAAGATGTTGAAGTAAAAGCTGTTAAAGGAATGGAAAATCCATCTAAATACCGTAATAAAGCACAAATTCCAGTTCGTAAGGTTGAAGATCGTCTTCAAACAGGATTCTTCAGAAGAAATAGTCATGATTTAGTACCGATTGACGATTTTTATATTCAAGAACCAGAAATTGATGCAGCTTTAATCGCGATTAAACCAATTTTAGAACAATACAATGTGAAACCTTATGATGAAGAAAAACAAGGTGGAAACTTAAAAAATATCGTGATTAGAAAAGGTCATTACACAAATGAATTAATGATCGTTCTTGTGACGAAAAAGAAAAAAATCTTCAAAATCGGTGAAATCTGTAAAGAAATCGTGTCAGCTGTTCCTAATGTGACATCAATTATCCAAAGTATTCATACTGAAAATAATAATGTGATTTTAGGTAAAGAATTTGTCCGTTTATACGGTGAAGAGTACATTGAAGATCAATTATTAGGGAACACCTACCAAATTTCAGCTAAATCATTCTACCAAGTGAATACAAAACAAGCAGAAGTATTGTATCAAGAAGCAATCGATCGTGCGGAGCTTAAGAAAACAGACGTTGTAATCGATGCTTATTGTGGTATTGGAACAATTGGGTTGTCTTTAGCCAAACAAGTTCAACATGTTTACGGCGTTGAGATGGTTCAGGATGCAATTGATGATGCACAGACAAATGCCGAAATTAATGGGATTGAAAACGTTGAATTCAAAGTAGGAAAAGCTGAATTTGTCTTTGAAAAATGGTTGGAAGACGGCATTAAACCGAACGTTATTATTGTGGATCCTCCTAGAAAAGGATTAGCTGAAACATTTATTGAAGCAAGTTCTAAAATGAACCCTGAAAAAATCGTTTATGTTTCATGTGATCCAGCAACATTTGCTCGTGATTTGAAACTATATGCAGAACGTGGCTATGCACCTGATTATGTTCAACCAATCGATATGTTCCCACAAACATCTCATATTGAGTGTGTCACAGTCTTAAAGAAAAAATAGTTGGGTAGGATGTTAAAATGGAAAAGAAAGTTAATAGTGGTATCAGTACAGGCTGGATTGTTTTCTTTTGTATTATCTTTTGGCCGGTAGGGATTTTTCTAGTTTACCGGAAGATAGTAGGAAATAAAGAAGCTTTATATTATGATGGAAAAGGAATTTTTATCTCATCAATCATCTTGATTTTATGCGCCATTGCAGGAATCTACGGAGCGTTTAATGAGGAAGAAACCATTGCCATTATTTTTACCGCTATTTTATGTTTTTTAGCACCTGGCGTACTGTTATTCTTAAAAGCCAGAACAATGAAGAAAAATAGTGAGAAATTTAAAAAGTACTCAGCGATGATTATTTATCAAAATGTAACGAAGATTTCTGACATTTCAAGTGCTGTTGATTTACCAATGGATACTGTCAAAAGTGATATAGAGATGATGATCAAAAACAATTACTTCCCAAATTCTTACATGGATGAAAGTCGAATGGAGATTATTTTACCAAATCGACAAGTCAAAGAAGATGAAGCCTTTGCTAGAGAAAAAGCTCGTCATGCTCGCGTTGTTAAGTGTGAAGGTTGTGGAGCCGAACAAGAGATAGCAGAAGGTAATATAATGAAATGTGAGTATTGTGGCTCGCTTTTAGAAAATAATTAATAAAAAAAGCAATTGACATTTCAAAGGATGTCAATTGCTTTTTTTATTTAAAGAAGTGATCAATCATTAAGCATTGATCGTAGTAATTAGATTCTGCGACTTCTTTTGTGGGTGTAACAATCACTACAGCGACTTTAGAAAGACGAGTAAACTTTTTTAAAAGTGGCATAAGATTCGTTAGAAAGACTGTGGATTCGTTAGCAGAGTCAAAAATAATAATATTCTGTTTTAGAGCAAGTGAACGAATAATCTGGTAAATCATTTGTTCTGTGTCATTTAATGAGTTTGCAGGTGACAAAAGGGTTTCTTTATCTAATTTAAAACTAACTAATATGGAATCAACTGTTTCCAAAAAGGCTTGTTTATTTTTCTTAGAAACACCTAACATGAGATTATCTTGTACAGAAAGAAAAGGAATCATATTATTTTCCCGTCCCATTAAAGCATAATAATTATCTTGATTGCTTGTTTTGAAAAAGGTAGAAATATCATTTCGATGATTAGTATCAGTTGATTCAAGGATAAGCGATAATTTCTCTGAAAAATAATTAATAAAGATTTCTTCATTTTTTATTTTAGCTTCATGCATCATACAGTTTGTGGCCTCCTATTAAGAAAGAGTGAAGTATAAGTGTAAAATCCTAGTAAGCAACCTAAGAGGCTTGTCAAACAGAGTTTAGCAAAGTTTGATAGGATTATTGAAAATGTTTTTCTAAATGAATTACTACTAACGTGGAACTCGAAAAGGGTGGTCTCATTGTAAGGTGATAAACCACTTTTGACTGGTGTCGCAGGTCCGATAAAATCTTTTTTTGTTTTAGTCACAGTTTTTTTTGAGGCTGAAACATCATTTGTCTCATGAATTGAAAGAAGTTCCTCCTCAAAGTAATTATTAACAACTTCTCGGTTAATATTAACTGAGCGATTAATTAACTGATTTTGAAAAATTAAAAATAAGAGCATGACAAAAGATAGACTAACAATCATCGGTAACAAAAGATCCATTAAGAAATGCTTTAAAATAGTTCCTTGCTTAATACCAATATTTTGCATAGTATAAATCTCTTCTTTTCGGTGTTTAGCAATATAAATGCTGAGTAGGAAAAAGCCAATAACTGAGATTAAAAGTGTTGCAAGATAAAAGTTATTATAAACTGATGTAATGTATTGATGGCTATTTGTTAATTGCTCATTGAAATGTGTATTTGCTTGAGGAAGTATCGTTTTAAGATAGTCCCATTTTTTTAATATAAAAGTCATCATGGCTTCTTGTGAGTAGAGAAGCTGAGATATAAAAGTGAGTAAAAAAAGCAGTAGAGAAAATACTAAGAAAAAGATAATAGATAGTTTCTTATGATATTTAGCTGCTTTATACGATTGTGTCAATGTTGTCATTCTCTCAACCTCCATAATAAAAATTATAGCTATTAGTTGTGAAAAATATATGAATAATCGAAAATAAAAAAAAGACTTTAGTATAAAACTAAAGTCTTTTCATCTTATTTCTTAGTTTCTGATGAAGAACTACTACTTGTATCTGTTTTTGGTGCCCCATTGTATTCTTGGTAGGTCTTTGTCTCATATAAATTTTCTGTTGATTTATTACCATTTTTAGAATAAACACTGGTTGATTTCTTGCCTTTTTTCTCTTCAATCGCTTTTAACTTATCTAAACCATTTTTGTAATCATAATCTTCAGGTTTAACAGGTTCTAAGCCACTTTCAGTATAGAAACGAAGGAGATCTCCATTGGTTAACGCATCAGACATATTAAGCTGTGTACTTGCTTTATCTCTAATGACATCAATCTCACTTATTTGGTCATCAGTCAGGTTACTTAATAATTCACCAGTTTCATTTAAGTAAACAGATTGGCCAATGATTGTGTACTTAGGTGTCACGATTGTTCCATTTCTAAAGGCGACGATTTGATCTTTGTCTTTAGAGAACATATCTTGACCTAATTGAATGTATTTCGATGAATCAATTCCTAGTAAGTGAAGTAGGGTAGGTAGGATATCAATTTGTCCACCGTACGTTTCCATGACTTTACCATTGTTTTGTCCAGGAATATGATACATAACTGGAACACGTTGCATTTGAGCATCATCAAAGTCGTTCCAATCATCTTTTGATTTACCGACTAATTCTGCTAAATATTTGTTTCTTGAATTTGAAATACCATAGTGATCTCCGTAAAGAACGATGATTGAGTTATCGTATAAACCACTTTTCTTCAAGTAATTAAAGAACTCTTCAACGGCTGTATCTAAGTAGTTGGCTGTTGCAAAGTAACCATTAATTGTTGTATCAGGTGTTTTTGCAATAGGGAAGCCAGCATTTTCATCTTTAAATTGAGAATATGGATAATGATTTGTTACCGCAATAAATTTAGAGTAGAACGGTTGTTGTAAGTGCTCTAAATATTTAACGGATTGTTCCATAAACGGTTTATCGTGTAAGCCGTATTGGAATGAATTCTTTTCATTAACGTCATAGTAACTAGCGTCAAAGAAGTAATCATAACCTAAATGTTTATAGGTTTCGTTTCTGTTCCAGAAGGCACCACCATTACCGTGGAAGACAGCACTTGTATAGCCGGCTTCTTGGTTAAGAATAGCAGGAGCTGCTTGGAATGTGTTTTTATCACCTAACTGAGTGAATAAAGGACCTTGCCCTAAACCAAAGAATGAATTTTCTAACATTGTTTCAGCATCACTTGTTTTACCAGAACCAACTTGATGGAAGGCATTGTTAAAACTGTACGTTTCATTTGAGTGATAAATGCTATTTAAGAATGGTGTTACTTCATGCTCCACACCATTTTCATCTTTCAATTTATAATCAATTAAAAATTGTTGGAAACTTTCTAAATGGATATAAATGACGTTACGGTCTTTAGCAATCCCAAATGTTTCTTTGTTTGGTTTTGATTGATGCTCTTTAACATAGTTTTGAACATCAACTAAATCATTTTCACTAGCTTGAGCGCGTCTTTGATTGGCGTGATAGGTTTGAACGCCATCATACACAGTAAAGACATTCATACCTAAATACTTAACAATATGATCACGTGAGAATGTTCTTTTTAGTAATTCTGGACGATCCATTTCAGCTAAAGTTAAGTTAGCCGCAAATAGAAAGACTGAGAAACTTGTAACAGCAAGTGCTGTTCTGGCTTTAATTGGACGATCATCTAACTTGATCACTTTAAAAGCAAGTAAACCAATTAATACGACAATATCAATCCAATACAAGAAGTCATAAGGTCTGAACATGCGTAGAGCACTTTCTCCTAAACCAGATGATACTTTTCCTGCACCTAACATCGTATTTACTGTAATGAAATCAGTAAACTCACGGTAATAGATGACGTTTGAGAATAATAACAGTGTCGTTAATGCTGATATGACAATTAACGCTGTATAGGCTCTTTTTGAATTCTTAACATATAATGATGCCGAGAATAAAAAGATGGTTGTGGCAATTGGACTTAGGAAAAGAATGAAGTATTGAAAAGGACTTTCAATTCCTAAGTTAAAATCTACTAGGTATGCCATGATTGTTTTCGCCCATGTTAAAAATGCTAAGAGCGTGAAAAAACCTAACCTCGTATTCAGTAGATTTTTATAGTAATTATGTTTCACATTTAAACTTCCTTTCTTACATTCCAACCCTTAATTATTAAACTTGTAGTTATACTAAACATACTAACACATTTTACCTTTATCAAGAAAGGGTGTCAATTACAATAGGTGTCATTTAAAAAAAATTAAGACTTAAGTTGTAGTGAAAAAAGTGTGGAACGTAAGTGTTTAAACTGATATAGTAATAGATAGTAAAGAAAAATCAGAAAAGGGTATTTTTATGAGAAGAATAATTTTAAAAAATAAAGCACTAACTAAATTTAATAAGAAGTACCCGTTAATACATAAAGAGGATTTAAAAAACATAGAGGATGAGACAAATCCTGAGTGGGTTTCCTTTTATAGTGAAGGGAATCAGTTTATTGGTTATGGTTATTTAGGAATTCAAAATAAAGGCTACGGTTGGATATTAAGTTTTGACAAAGAACAACCGATTAATTCTAAGTTATTTAAAAAACTATTAAAAGAAGCCATTAACGAAAGAAAGAACTATTTTGATGACGCACAAACAACAGCTTTTCGCCTGCTTAACGGTGAAGGAGACGGCTTAGGTGGTTTAACCATTGATTGGTACGATCATTACTTAGTTTTATCTTGGTACAATGAAACTATTTACTATTATAAGAGCATGATTTTAGAAGCCATCAAAGAAGTGTTACCAGAAGCAAAAGGAATCTATGAAAAAATCAGATTCAAAAGAGATGATTTAGAGGATTCATACTTTGTTGAAGGTGAGCTTGCTGAGGAGCCTTTAATTGTTAAAGAGAACGGGGTTAATTACGCTACCTATTTAAATGAAGGATTAATGACAGGCATCTTTTTAGATCAAAAAGAAGTTAGAAATTATTTGGTTGATGGTTTTGCTGCTGGGAAATCATTACTCAATACATTTAGTTATACAGGGGCTTTCTCCGTTGCAGCGACAGTTGGCGGAAGTTACGAGACAACCAGTGTTGATTTGGCTAAACGAAGTACTGAAAAAACAGAAGAACAATTTCAGGTAAATGGGATTGATCCGAGCAGTCAAAAAATCATCGTCATGGATGTTTTCAACTACTTTAAGTATGCTAAGAAAAAAGAGCTATCCTTTGATATAGTAGTAATGGACCCGCCGAGTTTTGCGAGAAACAAAAAGAAAACTTTCTCAGTGAGTAAGGATTACGGGAAATTAACCACTGAAGCGGTGGAGTTAGTTAATAGAAATGGTCACCTGATTGCCTCAACGAATGCCGCAAATGTGACCATGGATAAATTTAAATCTATGATAGAAAAAGGGATTCAAGAAACAGGGCGTAAATTCAAAAAGCAAGAACAATTTAGATTACCTAGCGATTTTAAAGTCGCTAGTAATTTTCAAGAAGGTAACTATTTAAAAGTATTAATATATGAAATTATATAAAATCATTTAAGAATGATAGATGGGATAGATGAGTATGTCTAAATTAAAGGTTAGAAACGTGACATTAGGTAATAAACAGCCTAAGGTTTGTGTTTCTTTAATAGCAAGTAATTTTGAGGAATTATTTGCAGAAGCAATGAGAATAAGTCGTTTGGATTGTGATGTGATTGAATGGCGTGCAGACTATTTTATGTATGTTAATGATATTTCTTTCATGAGAAAAGCTGCTTATTTTATCAGATACGCCATTGAAGACAAACCTTTAATCTTTACCTTTAGAACGTTAGATGAAGGTGGCGGACAATACATAGAGCCGGAGTATTATTTTGAGTTAAATCGCTACATGGTTCATACAGGGTTAGTTGATGTGATTGATTTAGAGCTTGCTTTACTAACAGAAGTTCAAACAGATGTGGTTCGTTTTGCGAAACAGAATAATGTGAAAGTTTTGATTTCAAGTCATGATTATGCAAAAACACCAACAGAAAATGAATTAACAGAAATGATTTATGATATGAGACACTTAGGTGCGGATATTTCAAAAATTGCAGTCACACCAAATGATATGCAAGATGTCTTAACAATTTTACAAAGTTCTAATACGATTCAAACAGAACGAGAAGACATTCCTTTTGTTTTAATTGGAATGGGTGAGACTGGACGATTAACTCGAATGACAGGTGAATTATTTGGCTCAGTCATGACATTTGCTTCTTCTGGTAAGCATACTTCTGCACCAGGACAGATGGTGATTCCTGAATTGCGTAAAGGTTTGGACGTTATTGGTAAAAAGGATGAAGGTGTTTATTTTGGTCAAAAAGAAAAAGCATAAAACCAATGCGATTCGATTTTTGGAACAGAAGAAAATAGATTTTAGTGTTTCTGAATATCATTTCTCAGAAGGACATACTAGTGCCAAAGAAACAGCTAAGGAATTAGGTTTAGATGAAGCTAATATCTTTAAAACCTTAGTCGCAGTAGGCAATAAAACAGGTCCTATTGTAGGTGTTGTTCCTGGAAACAAAGAGTTAGACTTAAAAAAAATAGCAAAAGTTAGTGGCAATAAAAAAGTGGATATGCTTCCTATGAAAGAATTAGAACCTTTAACAGGTTACATTCATGGAGGCTGCTCTCTTATTGGAATGAAGAAACAATTCCCGACATTTGTGGCAATTGAAGCTGAAGAGTTAGACGTTTTTCATTGCTCAGGTGGTATGCGAGGATTACAGTTAGAAATCAATCCTAAAATAGTAGTAGAACTTCTACGAGGTGAATTTGCGGATATAACCATGTAAAAAAATAAAAATCGGAGGACTGGTTAAGGTCCTTCGATTTTTTTGATATTAATAGTTAAAATAACTTGCGATTTCAGCCGCGTGTTTACCAGCGACATGACCAGTGACAAAAGCAGCCGTAATGTTGTAGCCGCCTGTATAGCCGTTAACATCTAACAACTCACCAGCAAAGAACAAACCATTAACTAATTTACTTTCCATCGTTTTAGGGCTAATTTCTTTTAATTCAACGCCGCCACCAGTAACAAAGGATTTGTCTAGGGGGTAAGTATCATAACCGGTAAATTTGAAATCTTTGACGTTACTAATAAAAGCTTCTTTTTCACCTTCAGTTAATTGTTTTAAACTGTTACTTGAATCAATTTCAGCCTCAGATAACATAAACTCTAAATATCGCTCAGGTAATAAGTTTTTTAAGCCGTTTTTAACAGATTTACTGCCTTGGTCAATGATTCTTTGATTAATCTCTTTTAATAAATCTGCTTCTTCCATCTCTGGTAATGCATCAAGTGAAAGAGGAACCTCGCTGATACCTTTATCTAACTCCTGATTAACAAACATGCTACAACGTAATGCTGCAGGTCCAGAAACACCAAAGTGAGTAAATAGTAAATCCATTTCATGCGCGACAATCACTTTATTTTTATTATTTAGAACAGATAATTTGATGTCTCTAAGTGATAGTCCTTGCAATGTTTTATCCACTACAAATTGATTTTTGGATTTAATAGGTGATTCGGTTGCAAATAGTGGGGTAATAGTATGCCCAAACTTTTTGGCAAATTTGTAACCGTCTCCCGTAGAACCTGTATATTGGAAAGTCTTACCACCGGTTGTCAGAACAACACAAGGAGCAAAGTATTCTTCGTTTAAATCAGTCACAACAGAAGAAATTTGTCCGTTTTCTTCTTTAATACTACGAACAATTGTTTTAGTAATAATTTCTACGTTTAGCTCTTTTAATTTTTTAGCAAGTCCTTCAACAATTGCCTTTGAAGTATTTTCTACAGGGAATAAACGCCCGTGATCTTCTTCTTTTAAAGGAACTCCATTTGTTTCAAAAAATTCCATAATGTCATAATTAGTGAATTGGGAAAAGGCACTGTATAAGAATTTTCCGTTTCCTGGAATAAAATTGATGATTTCTTCAGGCGGACGGTTGTTTGTAACATTACAGCGACCACCACCAGTTAATCTGAGTTTTTTACCTAACATTCTATTTTTGTCGATAATAGCGACTTTTGCGCCATTTTCAGCGGCAGAAATAGCGGCCATCATGCCACTTGTTCCACCACCAATAATAATTACATCAAAGTGATTCATGCTTAGCCTCCTAAATAGTTTCAATTATTATCTTACCACAAAAAAATAAAAAAAATTTGTCGATTTTTTTTGTAAATTTGAAAAATTGCGATATACTATGACTAATTCAGAAAAGGTGTGTGATTTTATGACAGAAACTAAACAGTATTTAGCTAATTTGGAAAAAGAACTTAAGTTAAAATACCCAGAGCAAACAGAATTTTTACAAGCAGTGGAAGAATTTCTTGGCACAGTGGAGCCTTTTTTAGTCAAAAATCCGGAGTTCGTAGAGAAAAATATCTTAGAGATGTTACTTATTCCTGAGCGAATTATCGAATTTAGAATTCCTTGGATGAATGATCAAGGACAATGGAAGATTAATCGTGGTTACCGCGTACAGTATAATTCAGCATTAGGACCATATAAAGGTGGGATGAGATTCCATCCAACGGTTAATCAAAGTATTATGAAGTTTTTAGCCTTTGAGCAAATCTTTAAAAACAGCCTAACGTCATTACCAATCGGTGGTGGTAAAGGCGGGAGTGATTTTGACCCTAAAGGAAAATCCGATGGAGAAATCATGCGCTTTTGTCAAAGTTTAATGCAAGAATTACAAAAATATATTGGACCAAATGAAGACGTACCAGCGGGAGATATCGGTGTTGGTGGACGTGAGATTGGCTATTTATTTGGTGAATACAAACGATTAAATGGTTATCATGCTGGTGTTTTAACTGGTAAACCATTGTCTTATTGGGGAAGTTTAGCTAGAACAGAAGCGACTGGTTATGGTTTAGTTTATTTTGTCTCACACCTGTTAAAAGACCAAAATGATAGTTTCGAAGGTAAAAAAGTACTAGTTTCTGGTAGTGGGAATGTGGCAATCTACGCCATTGAAAAAGCGCAAGAATTAGGCGCAACGGTTTATGGCTGTTGTGATTCGTCTGGTTCAATCATCGACCCAGAAGGCATTGATTTAGCGTTACTAAAAGAAATTAAAGAAGTGAAACGTGAAAGAATTAATACTTACTTAGAAAGTCATCCTAATGCAGAATTTTATCCGAATCAATCAGTTTGGGAGTTAGACTTCAAGTATGATATTGCCTTGCCATGTGCCACACAAAATGAAATTCCAGTGGAACTTGCTAAAAAATTAGTCACAAACGGCGTTCAAATTGTTGCTGAAGGAGCAAACATGCCCACAACTTTAGAGGCTTTAGAAGTCTTAAAAGCAAACAACATTGTTTATTGCCCAGGAAAAGCTGCTAATGCTGGTGGTGTGGCTGTTTCTGCTTTGGAAATGGCTCAAAATGCTCAACGTTTACCATGGACGTTTGAAAAAGTAGATCAAGAATTAAACTTAATTATGAAAAATATTTATGAAACATGTCGTGATACATCTAACGAATATGTTGGAGACTTCGACTTAGTAGCAGGAGCAAATATTGCTGGTTTTGAACGAGTAGCTAAAGCAATGTTGAGTCAAGGATTGGTATAGATGTTTGTTACAAGTAACAAGTTTTGAAATATTTGTTGAAAATAACTACCAAAATTTCAAAAAAATGGTAAAATGTAGTGGTAATCGTGTCTAAAGGCACAACAAAATATAGGAGGATGATTATGTCTCATATTAGTTTAGATTATTCTAAAATGGATAAATTTATTGGTGAACATGAACTTGGTTACATGCAATCAAGCGTTACTGCGGCTCATACTGCGTTAAGAGAAGGTACAGGTGCTGGTAATGACTTTTTAGGATGGATCGATTTACCAGAAAACTACGATAAAGATGAATTCGCAAGAATCAAAAAAGCAGCAGAAAAAATCAAATCAGATTCAGAAGTATTGGTAGTAATCGGAATTGGTGGTTCTTATTTAGGAGCTAAAGCAGCGATTGATTTCTTGAATCACTCATTCTATAACTTATTAGATAACGAAGAAAGAAAAGCTCCACAAGTTTTCTTTGCTGGAAATAGCATTAGTTCTTCATACTTAGCTGATCTAATCCATGTGATTGGTGATCGTGATTTCTCTGTTAACGTGATTTCAAAATCTGGAACAACAACTGAACCAGCTATCGCGTTTAGAGTATTCAAAGATTTACTAGTTAAAAAATATGGTAAAGAAGAAGCCAACAAACGTATTTATGCAACAACTGATAGAGCTCGTGGAGCTGTTAAAGTTGAAGCTGACGCTGAAGGTTGGGAAACTTTCGTTATTCCTGATGATGTGGGTGGACGTTTTACTGTCTTAACACCAGTTGGTTTATTGCCAATCGCTGTAACAGGTGCTGACATTGATAGCATGATGAAAGGTGCTGCTGACGCTCGCATTGCTTACAGCAACGACGACTTAGCAACTAACGAAGCTTACCAATATGCGGCATTACGTAATGTTTTATACCGTAAAGGTAAAGTAACTGAGTTATTAATCAATTACGAACCAAACTTACAATACTTCTCTGAATGGTGGAAACAATTATTCGGCGAATCAGAAGGTAAAGATCAAAAAGGAATTTATCCTTCAAGTGCTAACTTCTCAACTGACTTACATTCATTAGGTCAATACATTCAAGAAGGCCGTCGTAATATCTTTGAAACAGTTATCAAAGTAGACAAAGCACGTCACGAATTAACAATTCCAGAAATGGAACAAGATTTAGATGGCTTAGGTTATATTCAAGGGAATACAATTGATTTTGTTAACACAAAAGCTTTCCAGGGAACTTTATTAGCTCATACTGATGGGGACGTTCCTAACTTTGTATTAACTATTCCTGAAACAGATGCTTACACGTTAGGTTACATGATGTACTTCTTCGAAATCGCAGTAGGTATCTCAGGTTACTTAAATGGCGTAAATCCATTTGACCAACCAGGTGTGGAAGCTTATAAAGCTAACATGTTTGCACTTCTAGGTAAACCAGGATTTGAAGATTTAGCTAAAGAGTTGAATGAACGTCTGTAAATCAACGTTTTTAAGATTTAAAATTTATTGTAGTACCAAAAACATGTATGTATCGAATTGATTGCGGTACTACATTTGGTACTATAAACCTAAAAACACCTAAACGTTTAATTGTTTAGGTGTTTTTTTAGGAGTTATTTTCCAGCGTAAGTAAAAAAATAATAAAAACAGTACAACCATCCTAAAAAGCCGTGGAAAAGTGCCCAACCAAGACTGTTCCACTTTTTGTAGGAAATAATAAAAGCTAATATATTACCAATACCAACTCCAGAACCTGTTTTCATACAGCGCCTCCTCGTACCTATTCTATCAATAAAAATCAACGGAATAAACCGTTTTCTAATATACTGCGGTTAATTGTAATTTATTTCACAAAAGATAGAACTAAATAAAAACTCGTGTTATCTTAAGGTTGTTAAAAGAAATTTAGGGGGAATTTTAAATGGCAATTGAAAAATTTGAAGCGGTTGTAGAAAGTATTGAAGGTTTACAAGTCTCATGTAAATCAAGAAATTTTGAGTTTGTGTTAGATGAACCTAAAAATTTAGGTGGAACTGATACAGGGATGAATCCAGTAGAAGCATTATTAAATTCTTTAGGTGCCTGTAAGGTGATTGTGGCTAAGAGTTTTGCTAGAATGCACAAAATCAAATTGAACAGCATCCGAATTGAAGTTGAAGGTGAATTAGATCCAGATGGGTTTATGGGCAAAAATAAAGAGGCAAAAATCGGTTTTTCTAAAATCACTACTAATTTTTATATTGAAGCTGATAACACAGATGAAGAAATCGAAAAATTTGTGACGTTTATCAACCGAACTTGTCCAGTGGCTGATACTTTAGAGAATTCACCAGTTATGGTCTCAAATATAATTAAATAGAATGGCAGAAGAGGCTTAAAACAAAAGAGCCTCTTTTTTTAGTTTTAATAAATAGTGTAATATTAATGAACAAGGTATAAATAACGTTCTAAATTTAGTTAGTGGTAAATATTTTTAAAATTTGTTCAAGATTTCATTTAACAAAGTAGAAAAATTTTGTTATAATTCATTTCGTAAACAATGAATAGGGAGGTGGAATTCACGTGGCTAACAAAAGTACACAAGGTAAATCAAAATTAGTACTGAGATTTGTATTATTAATTTATATTGTTGAACTTATTTGGTTCTTTTATTCTCAAATTATTGCTAAATTAATGAATGGTCAGAAAATTGATTTTGAATCGAAAGAACTTGCTGTTATTCTTATAATAGGATTATTGGCCATCATCGCCTTTTTTGTCTTAAAAAAATCAAGAAAAGTCGGCGGAATCATATTAGGTGGGCTTATTATTAGTGTGCTACTATTTTGTATTATCGCACCATTATTGGATGTCTACATTCCGATGATTTGGCAACTTTTTCACAATTTAAAATAAAATGTTGGTTTATTTAAACCAACATTTTTTTATTTTATTAGGGAATAATGGTTTTTTTCTGAAAGCGAGTATGATAGACTGTAGACAGTGAAATTAAAGGAATGATAGCGATGTTAAATCTTTCAGATAATAGAGAACATTTTCGTTTTCCTGCCTATGATGATGAAATAGGGGTAAAACTTGAAAAGAAGAGAAGTAGAGAATTTTTAAAAGATATTTTAGACGATGGGTTTGTTTATAATGAACCTGTATCTTTTCCAAAGAACTCTGCAAGAAAAAGTAAAAAAAATAATATAGCCATTGATCCTGTTGAGATAATAGATGCACCAGATTATTTTGGGAAAGAGGCTGTGCTTGAAACTGAAAAAATTTCAGCAGAACCAAAGGCGTCAAAAACAGCATTTCATGAGAAAAAAGTTAAGCTAGATAAAAAAACTGTTTCCATTGAGAACAAGAATACCTATATGGCTTCTAGTGGGCAAGACTACAAATCGCCACAGTCTAGTTTTTCAAATAATTTATTTGAAACTGACAATTATGGCAATGCCAAGCATAAAAAAACAGATAAGGGACGTTCTCAGTTCGAGTCAACTTATGATTTGCCAGGTGAAAAAAATAAAACAATTTTTAAACCAAAACATATCCCAGCATCATTAATTGAAGATAAAAATATTGAGGATAGACCAGCACATAATCGTGAGTTAATTGTGGATGAATTAAGAAAAGTTTCAACCAACAATTTAATGCTGATGGAGGAACAAGTGGTTCTTGATCCAGTTTACGGAGAAAATTTCGATGCTGATTCAGTAGAAGAGATTGAAACGATGGATAAAAAGAAAAACCAACGCCTTGAAAAAACACTATCTGGCATTATTGAAGAAGAGGGCAGCATGAAGTTAGACAGTTATTATTTTGATTAGTTGAATACTTACGCGGTCTAATTACCCGTGTAAGTATTTTTTATTGATTATTTAAATAAATTATACGATAATAAATAAGACATTTATGTAATAGAATTAAAAGTGCATAAGAGAAAAGGGGAATTTTTTTATGGAAATTCATAAAAATAAGATATATCATTTTGTAGGCATTAAAGGTTCAGGTATGAGTTCTTTAGCTTTATTACTACACCAAAAAGGTTTTAAAGTTCAAGGGTCAGATGTTGATAAATATTTCTTCACACAACGAGATTTAGAGAGAGAAAATATCAAAATAATGCCATTTAGTGAACTAAATATTACGGATGATTTAATTGTTATTGCTGGAAATGCTTTTCCAGATTCACATGAAGAAATTCGTGCAGCCTTGAAAAAAGGATTAAAAGTAATTAGATATCACCGTTTCTTAGGTGAGTTTATCGGACTTTACACAAGTATTGCAGTGACTGGCTCACATGGTAAAACAAGTACAACAGGTCTTTTAGCGCATGTTTTATCGGGTGTGGAACCAACAAGTTACTTAATTGGAGATGGAACTGGTCACGGGGAATTAGATGCTAAATTCTTTGCCTTTGAAGCTTGTGAGTACCGACGTCATTTCTTGTCATACCAACCAGATTATGCAATCATCACCAATGTTGATTTTGATCATCCAGACTACTATGAAAGTATTGATGATGTATTTAGTGCATTCCAATCATTTGGTGAGGGTGTTAAAAAAGGTATTGTTGCCTTTGGAGATGATGCTTATTTAAGAAAATTAGAATCTAGTGTTCCTGTTTATTATTACGGAGTGAATGATAATGATGATTTCCAAGCAATCAATATCGAGAGGACAACAATTGGTTCTCATTTTGAAGTAAAACATAAAGGAGAAGTTATTGGTAAATTTACTGTTCCTGCCTATGGTTTACACAATGTGATGAACGCTCTAAGTGTCATTTCAATTAGTTATCTTGAAGGATTGAATATGGAAAAAGTGGCAGATGAAATGGTCACTTTTAGCGGTGTGAAACGTCGTTTTAGCGAAAAGAAAGTTGCTGATATGGTATTAGTAGATGACTACGCTCACCATCCAGCCGAAATTTCAGCAACGATTGATGCTGCTAGACAAAAATACCCTGAAAAAGAAATTATTGCGGTGTTCCAACCACATACTTTTTCTCGTACGATTGCCTTGTTAGATGAATTTGCTACATCTCTTGATTTAGCAGACCAAGTTTATTTATGTGATATTTTCGCCTCAGCAAGAGAAAATGCCGGTGACGTGAAGATTGAAGATTTAGGATCTAAAATCTCTAAAGGTGGCTCAGTAGTTAACATTGATGATATGTCACCTCTTTTAAATCATGAAAATGCGGTAATGATTTTCATGGGAGCAGGAGATGTTCAAAAATTTGAAGTTGCATATGAATCACTTTTAGGTAATACTATAAGAAATAACATGTAATGGTTATTTGAAAAGAGTTGGAAGGTGTGTTGCAAAAAATGCTGAATCATCCAAAGAAAAACGGAAAGAAAATTGATGAATTAGTTGAGGGTGAATCCTTAAGTATTACTGAAACCATTGAAGATGGACAACTATTGCTTTATTTAGGGTTAACAAATGATGCGAATCCTTTATACATTCAACATCAATTTACAGAAAAAACAGAGTATGGTCAGCCGATTGTGCCAAGCATTATGCTAATGGGAATTATATCTAGTGTGATTTCCAAACATTTACCTGGACCAGGCTCTAATATTGTCAATTTTTCTTTTAATTTAATTCAACCGGTCCATCATTATGAGACTTTAACGTTTCATTTTGAGGTGATTAAGATTGATTTGATGAAAGAAGTTGTCACTATCTCAGTCAAAGCTCAAAATTATGATGAAGAGCGTGTCTTGGATGCTGTGGTCATGGTTAAACCAACCAAAGTAAACGAAAATGATGAGAAGGAAGTGGATCTTTATGATGGACAATAATCAAAATGCAGCTCGTACTGCAGGAATTTCTAAGTTTTATAGTAAAGTGTATGGGTATTTAGGGCTTGGAATATTAGTTAGTGCAATGACGTCTTATGTTGTGATGAACTATTTCTTTTATGAAGTAGCAAGTTTTTTAATGGCAAATCGAATTAATTTCTTTTTAATGTGGGGAGTTCAAATTGGATTAGTAGTTTACTTAGGTAAAAATGCTTTTTCTAATTCTGGAAAAACATTAGTTGGGTATTTACTATATACTGTGTTAACAGGTATTACTATCTCAATGACATTAGCTATGTATACACCAACTAAAATCTACTTAGCTTTTGCTACTGCTGCTGGAATGTTTATTGCAATGTCACTAGTAGGTGTGTTCATTAAAAAAGATTTAAGTGCTATGGGACACGCGATGTACAGTTTATTGATTGGTGCATTTATCGCTATTTTACTTAATGTCTTCTTTTTGAAAAGCGGACCAGTTGATTTAATGATTTCATTGGCTATGGTAGTTATTTTTGCTGGCTTAACAGCTTATGACAATCAAAAAATTAAAACAATGTATCAACAAGCAGGAGAACAAACTGCTTCAGGTTTAGCAATCTACTGTGCTATGACCTTATACTTAGATTTAGTTAACTTATTCTTATCTCTATTACGTATCTTCGGTAGAGACTAAAATTAAACTTTAGACTGAAAAGTAATCATTACTTTTCAGTCTTTTTTTATAGCAGTAGATTCTTTTCGCAATCCCTAGCTATTTTTGTTAAAATGGTTGGGAAGTAGCTTGGAAATGGAGTGACAATATGTCAAAAAATAAATTATTACTAGTAGATGGTAACAGTATTGCTTTTAGAGGATTCTTTGCCTTGTATCAATCATTAGAAAGATTCAAAAATAATAACGGCTTGCATACTAATGCCCTTTACGCGGTTAATAATATGTTAGAGAGCATCTTAGAGAAAGAAAAACCAACACATGCCTTAGTAGCGTTTGATGCGGGGAAAACGACTTTCAGACATGCAGTGTATGACGATTATAAAGCAGGGCGTGCTAAAACACCGAGCGAATTCAAAGAACAAATGCCTTATTTAAGAGATTTAATCGAGGGCTTAGGTATGAAGCATTATGAATTAGAAAATTACGAAGCAGATGATATTATTGGAACTCTTGCAACAAATGCTGATAAAGAGTTATTTGATGTAGTTATTATTTCAGGAGACAAGGATTTAACCCAACTTGCTTCTGACAACGTTAAAGTGAACGTAACAGTGAAAGGTGTTAGCGAAATTGAATCTTACACCCCCGAACACATCATGGAAAAATACGGATTAACACCCAATCAAATTATTGATATGAAAGGTTTAGCTGGAGATCAATCAGATAATATTCCAGGTGTGACTAAAATTGGCGAAAAAACAGCGATTAAACTCCTAAAAGAATATGGTACAGTCGAAGGTGTTTATGAAAATGTTGAAACCTTCAAGAAAAGTAAAATGAAAGAAAATCTAATCAATGAAAAAGAAATCGCCCTAATGAGTAAACAACTAGCGACGATTAATACCGATTCACCAATTACGATTAAGGTGGATGAATTAGCCTTTGATGGTAAAAATTTAGAGAAGCTAATACCATTTTATAAAGAAATGGATTTTAATACCTTTTTAAATAAATTAGATACAAGTTCAGTGGATGTTGAGATTGAAGAGAAGAAAAGCATTGAATTTGAAGTGATTAATGAAGTAACTAAAGACATGTTCCAGCCTAATATGAGTTTATATGTAGAAATGTTAGACGATAACTACCACACATCTGATGTGGTTGGCGTGGCTTTTGGAAACGAAGAAAAATACTTTGTGACAACAAGCCTCGATATATTGGAACAGCCTTTATTTGTTGAGTGGTTACAAGATGAAAACATGAGTAAAAAAGTTTTTGATGCCAAACGTACAACAGTCGCTTTAAATCGTTATGGAAGTAAAGTTACTGGTATTAAATTTGATATGTTACTAGCCTCTTACTTAATTGATTCAACGAATAACAGTGAAGATTTGGCAGAAGTGGCTCAAAAATTCAATTATTACGATGTGGATCGTGACGAAGCTGTTTACGGTAAGGGCGCTAAAAAAGGTTTACCAGAGGACGAATCAAAAACCCATGAACACATGGCAAGAAAATTAATGGCAATTAGCAACCTGTATGAGCCTTTAATGACTGAGTTAGAAGATAAAAACCAAATGGACTTATTCATCGACATCGAACTTCCCTTAGCTAAGATTCTAGGAGAAATGGAAATGAAAGGTATAACAGTTAATGCTAGCCGCCTGCAAGAGATGAAAGGTGAGTTTGCCGAACGTTTAACTGAAATTGAGAAAAAAGTCTATGAGGCAGCAGGAGAAGAATTTAATTTAAATTCACCTAAACAATTAGGAGTGATTCTTTTTGAGAAAATGGGACTACCTGTCATCAAGAAAACAAAAACAGGCTATTCAACTGCGGTAGATGTGTTAGAGAAACTAAAAGGTGAGTCACCGATCATTGAAGACATTTTAGCTTATCGTCAAATTGCTAAAATTCAGTCAACTTATGTGGAAGGATTATTAAAAGTCATTTTCTCTGATAATAAAATCCATACGAGATATGTTCAGACGTTGACTCAAACAGGTCGTTTAAGTTCGGTAGACCCTAACCTTCAAAATATTCCGATTCGTTTAGAAGAAGGACGCAAAATTAGACAAGCTTTCGTTCCTAGAAATAAAGATTGGCAACTTTTTTCTTCAGATTACTCTCAAATTGAATTACGTGTGTTAGCTCATATTTCTGATGATGAACATTTGAAGGCTGCTTTCCTTGAAGGGCAAGACATTCACTCAAGTACAGCCATGCGTGTCTTCGGTGTTGAAAAGGAAGAAGATGTGGATAGTAATCTTCGTCGCCAAGCGAAAGCCGTGAACTTTGGAATTGTTTATGGTATAAGTGACTATGGCTTATCTCAAAATTTAGATATTACTAGAAAAGAAGCCCAAGATTTTATTGATACGTATTTTGAGAAATACCCAGGTGTGAAAGACTATATGGAATCTGTGGTTCGTGAGGCAAAAGATAAAGGATACGTAGAGACACTGTATCATCGCCGTCGTTACTTGCCAGATATTAATGCGAGAAACTTTAACATTAGGAGTTTTGCAGAACGTACGGCAATTAATACGCCGATTCAAGGTAGTGCGGCAGATATCTTGAAAATCGCGATGATTCAAATCGATGCGAAGTTAAAAGAAGAAAAAATGGAAGCAACGATGCTCCTTCAAGTTCACGATGAGTTGGTATTTGAAGCGCCAAAATCAGAAATTCCTAAACTACAACAGCTAGTTGAAGAAACGATGGCTAACGCAGTGGCATTGAACGTTCCTCTTAAAGCAGATAGTAGTGTCGGTAACACATGGTATGAAGCTAAATAAAATAAATAGATAATCGCCTGTTGGATTGACTTAGGTAAAAATCAAGTCAATCCGCTCGTGTTTATTTCACATAAGGAGTTTTTTTATGCCAGAATTACCAGAAGTAGAAACGGTCCGTAAGGGATTGGAAAATTTAGTTAAGAATAAAACAATTGAAAGTGTGGAAGTTTACTGGCCAAGAATTATTGAGGCGCCTTTTGTAGATGAGTTCAAAATTAACTTAATCGGAGAAACCATTGAAGAAGTGGAACGTCGCGGTAAGTATCTTATTTTTAAACTCACTCACTTTGATATGATTAGCCACTTAAGAATGGAAGGGAAATTTGAATTCCATTCGAGTAGTGATCCTTTGCTAAAGCATAGTCATGTGATTTTTAAATTCACTGATGAAACAGAATTAAGGTATTTGGATGTCCGTAAGTTTGGTCGTTTTGTACTTGTGGCAAAAGATACAGCTCAAGACTACAAAGGTTTAAAAAAACTAGGTCCAGAACCGATTGCGTCAGATTTTGATTTAGAAGAATTTACTAAAGAATTAAAAAAACGTAAAAAAAGTATTAAGCCTTTACTATTAGATCAGATTCTTGTCACAGGATTAGGTAATATCTATGTGGATGAGGCACTCTTTAGAGCGGAAATACATCCAGAACAAGAAGCCAATACGCTGAAAAAATCTGAAATTACTAGATTACATCAAGAAATAATTGCTGTCCTGGGAGAAGCCGTTGAAGCGGGAGGTACTACCATTCGTTCTTATAAAAACGCCTTAGGAGATGCAGGTTCATTTCAAGTGTCACTTCTTGTCTATGGTCAAAATGGAGAAAGTTGCCCGAGATGTGGCACAGAAATTTTAAAGAAAAAAGTGGCCCAAAGAGGAACTCATTATTGCCCAATATGCCAAGTGTATCATCATAGAAAGGGAAATTAATATGACATTTGTATTAGGTTTAACAGGAGGAATCGCTTCAGGAAAAAGTACTGTAAGCGAATATTTTTTAGAAAAAAAAATCCCGGTAATTGATGCAGATAAAATCGCTAAGGAAGTCGTTGAGCCGAGAACACCAGGACTTTCAAAAGTGATTTCTCATTTTGGAACAAGTATCTTACAAAATAATGGAGAACTTGATCGAAAAAAATTAGGAACGATTATTTTTAATAACGAAGCTGAAAGAATGGCCTTGAATGAGATTGTTCATGGAGAAATCGAACAACGTATTGATCAATTAGTGGACGAACTAAAAAGAGAAAGCCTTTCGTTAATTGTTATGGATATTCCTTTATTATATGAAGTTGATTATCAAGAAAAATGTGATGAAGTGATGACAGTTTTTGTTTCGCATCAGACACAAATGACACGCTTAATGAAGAGAGACAACTTATCAGAAGAAGAAGCAACAGAGAGAATTAAGAGTCAAATGCCTTTAATTGATAAAGCACTATTATCTGATGTTATTATTGATAATGAAGCATCAATTGAAAATACTCGACTGCAAGTAGACAGATGGTTATCAATATTTGAACAAACAAGGTAAAAGGAGCGATAAGCTTCTTTTTTTGTTTACTATTTAAAGGTAATCAGACTATACCTTTCTAGTTATCTCATGTTATAATAGCACTATTAATGAAAGTGATTTTCAGTAAATACTGATAAAATAGATGAGGTGAAGCAGATGCAATGTCCAAAATGTCATTATAACGGATCCAGAGTAGTGGATAGTCGACCTGCTGATGATGGAAGAGCAATTAGACGTAGAAGAGAATGTGAAGATTGTGGGTTTAGATTTACAACCTTTGAAAGAGTAGAAGTAGCGCCGATTTTAGTCGTTAAAAAGAATGGGGCTCGTGAAGAATTTAACCGTGAAAAAGTATTAAGAGGGTTAGTTCGATCTGCAGAAAAACGACCTGTTTCAATGGATGCTATGGAGCAAATTGTGATTAACGTTGAAAATCGTGTTCGTAGTTTAGGTGAAAATGAAGTCTCAACAACCAAAATTGGTGAGTTCGTAATGGAGGATTTAGTGAATTTAGATGAGATTGCTTATATTAGATTCGCTAGTGTCTATCGCCAGTTTAAAGATATGAGCGTTTTCCTTGAGGAACTTCAAGAAGTGATTGACAAGGAAAACAAATAAAAGAGAGTGAGCGATACCCGTGAATGAAGCATGGTCAAAATTAAAACCTAAAGATAAATTTTCAGTAAAAAAAGCGCAGCATGTTTCTGAAATGGATTACGTTGTTTTAAGTATGTTGTATCAACCGATTATCGGCGTAGGAGCCTTGGCATTGATTAATGCGTTGTTAGTCGAAGAAAAAATCGAGACAGCTGAAAGAATGCAGCAACACAGTGTCTTACTCAATCAGTTAGACGTGGGCATTCCAGATTTCTATATGGCTCGTGAGAAATTAGAAAGTGTTGGGTTACTAAAATCTTTTGTTAAAAAGTTAGATAATGAAAATCATTTTATTTACATTATTCAACCAACCCTAGAACCTAGCGTGTTTTTACATGATGATATACTGTCTCTACTCTTAATTGAAAAAGTAGGGTTTCAAAAAGTCGAAGAATTGAGTCGTTTTTTTGATTATTCAATACCAGATATGACCGATTATGTAGAAGTAACTAGATCATTCACTGATGTGTTTCAGTCTATATCTTCCAGGTTAGGTGGTAAAGAAGAAGAGTTAAGAAAAGTGAAAGCTATAGTCACACCTAGAAATAAAGCACCTGAATTAACAATAACTAGTAACCAGTTTGATTGGTTATTCTTTAATAGTTTAATTGAAAGTCTGCATATCGATCAAAATCAAATTGAAGTTGAATTAAAGAGAACCATTAATTTATTTAGTCAGTTATATGGGATTAATGAATTAGAAATGTTTGATTACATTAAGCAGTCAGTGGACTACGTTAATAATCGGGTGATTGAAAAAGACTTTAAACAATCCGTTTATAAAGGCTATCACAGTCGAAAAAAACAAGAAATTGTTGAAAATAAAGAAGAAAACAACATAAACAGGGGTTTGTCTGATACTGAAAAGGACCAATTGAGACAAAATACGTTACGTTTAACTGGTTTTTCGGATGAAGAAATTGCGGTCATTCAATCATGTGAAACAATACCGCCTTTAGTCTTCTTAAAAGCAATCAAAAAACAAAAAGGTGGCTTTGTTAGTTTTAGTGAAAGTCAAACCATTGAAAATTTAAAAACGCAATCAGGACTTCCTGATAGTGTCATTAATGTCATCATACACTATACTTTAGTCGTTCAAGGAAAGCCATCGATTATCCAAAGTCTAGTGATGTCGATTGCTAATGACTGGGCTCAAAAGAAAATATTTTCACCAGAGGACGCCTTGAAACAAGTACAAGATCTTCAAAAAGAACGAGCAAAACCTAAAGCGAAAAGAAATAACTATGGTAACCAGAGTCAGCGAAAAGAAACGCTACCTGATTGGGCTAAAGAAGATGTTGTGCGAAAAGAAACACCACTTTCGGATGAAGAAACTGCCTTTTTCCAAGAGCAATTAAAACAATTAACGAATAAGCCAAAAGAAGGTGACAACTAATGGAAAATATTGGAAAAGGAATCGATAAAACCTTAAAAGCGAAAAACTTAACAGGAAAACTGGATCGTTTAATGGAAGAAGTGATGAATGATCCAGATGTGCAGCAATTTATACTAGATCACCGTGAGCAGTTAACGGATGATGATATTGTAAAAAGTTACGCAAAGTTATATGAATTTGTTCAAGAGAAGAAAAAATTTGAATTAAAAGATGCAACGATGATTGCCCCAGGGTATGAGCCACGCTTATTTATGAATTTTCACTTTATTGATGTGACTTACGTTCCCACAGAAAGTTTGATTAAGCAAAAAGCGCAAGCAGTCATTAAAAATCGAGTGAAGGCGATGGATATGCCTAAAGATATTCGCGAAGCAAGACTGGATCGTTTTGAGTTAACGTCTGAACGTAAAGAAGCTTTTCAAGAAGCTTTTAAGTTTATTAATGAATTTGAAGATTCACCTAAATCATTCCATCAAGGATTGTACTTCCAAGGAACATTTGGTGTGGGTAAAACCTACCTATTAGGTGCGATTGCCAATACGTTGGCTGAGAAAGGTTTCCAAACTACCTTAGTTCACTTTCCAACGTTTGCCGTTGAGATGAAACAATCGATTCAAAAGGATACAGTTGGTGATAAGTTAGATGCGGTTAAAAAAGCCCAAATTTTGATGATTGATGATATTGGAGCAGATTCAATGAGTAGTTGGGTCAGAGATGATATATTAGGGGTTATATTGCAATATAGAATGCAGGAGCAACTTCCAACTTTCTTTTCATCTAATTTCAATATGAAGCAACTAGAAGAAGAGCATTTACGGGTCACACAGCGCGGAGAGGAAGAGCCGTTAAAAGCAAAACGAATTATGGAACGTGTGAGATATCTAACAAAAGAAATCAATATGATAGGTAAAAACCGTAGAATGTATGAGTAATAAAAGATACAAAAAAACGAGTTGAAACTGATTGACAAAGGGATTGCGGACTAGTATAATTATTTTTGTTGCTTAAGGGGTGATTGAATGAAGTGGGCATTGGCTGAATTAAACAAATTTAAAAATAGTCAAGTAGATTTTAAAGAAGCATTAGATTTAAAAGCATCTTTACAAAAAAGAGAACCGTTTATCTTGGATTTAGCTCCTATCTTAGTAGAAGGATTTATTCAGGTAGATAAAGTAGGTTATACTGCTCATTTTTCTGTAGAGACTGTTATTACTTTACCTTCATCTCGTTCATTAGAGCCTGTAGAAGTTCCATTATCGTTAATAATTGACGAGGAATATATGACAGATGCTCAGATTAAAGCGTTAGAAGATATCAGTGATGATGAGAAAGAATTAATCATACCTTTAGAAAAAGATTTGATTGATTTAACTGAGGCAGTGGAAGATTATATCCTGCTGAACTTACCATTACAGGTGTTAACTGCTGAAGAAGAACAAAGCACATCAGGGCTTCCAAAAGGTGATTTTTGGCAAGTTTTGTCTGAAGAAGAGGTCGCATTTGCGGAAAAATTGGATTCAGAAACTAAGATTGATCCTCGTCTTGCGAAGTTATCGGAGTTACTTGTAACAGAAGATGATGAGTAAGATTGGAATATATGTGTTTTTATAACACGTTTTTATTGTTTAGGGAGGTGTATCAACTATGGCAGTACCAGCTAGAAAAACGTCGAAAGCTAAAAAAGCAAGACGTCGTACTCATTACAAATTGTCAGCTCCAGGTTTAACAGCATGTTCAAACTGTGGCGAAATGAGAAAAAGTCATCATGTATGTCCATCTTGTGGTCATTATGACGGAAAAAACGTTATGACAAAAGAAGCATAAGACATTTTAATGAAAATGTAAAAACTGTAGACTAACCATGGGGTCTACAGTTTTTTTGTGAGTTTTACAAACTTATAAAAATATTATGTAAACTATAAGGCGATAAAAAAGGAACTGTGATTTAAATAATCACAATTCCTAATAGTCAACTCTAAGAAAGCTTTTAATATTTAATACTATTTGTTTGGCTGAAATAACCATGTAAAGGTCTTTCTTGCATTTCATAAAGTTCATCAATTGTTACAAATGTATATCCTTTTCGACGTAAGTTATCAATCATTTCTGACACAGAATTAACTGAAGGTTGATGAATATCATGGAGTAAGATAATAGCTCCGTTATGAATGTTATTATTTACGATACTATTGATCATATAGGGATTTCTTGATTCCCAATCGCGAGTATCGATACTCCACATAATAGCAGGTTTTGAAACTAGGTTAGAAACGTAGTTATTAATCGCTCCGTAAGGTGGTCTAAATGTTTTTGGTAATTTACCAGTCGCATAATAGATTGCTTTATCGGTTTGACGCATTTGATTTTGGACTTGATACCCAGAAAGACTGGTTAATTGTGGATGAGAGTAGCTGTGGCTTCCAATTTGATGTCCCTCATTACTGACTCTTTTAGCCACTTTTGGGTTCGCATCGACACCATTTCCAACCATAAAGAAGCTAGCTTTTACATTTTTTGCTTTTAGAATATTTAATAATTGTGGTGTAGTAACAGGATTTGGACCGTCGTCAAAAGTTAGAGCAACGTATTTTTTATTTTTATTGAGTTTTGGAATCGCTCCTTTTATTTGATTTTCAGGTAATAGTCGATAATCAACTGCAGGAGCAATTTCTTTAGGTGTTAACTTAATTTCATCCATACCTAATCCACGACCATTTAACGAAACAACAAAATAATTATTTTTAAACTTGATTTGATTTCGACTAATCGTTGACATGCTTAAAACTTTGTCGATGATACTGCTTGGTCTAGAAGAATCATCTAGCACTTTTTGACAAACAATTTGATGAACTGCAAGTAAACTTTCTGTATTTGGGATGAGTTTATTCATATCATAGTTTTGGGCGGCATCTGCATTAATGTAGCCAATCCATTTGTTTTTGTTATAAATAGAATAGTAGCTCGAACCATTATAATGATAGTAAACGCCACGTGCTTTGAAAGTTTTACCTTTAACATTATCAGTTGTATTTTTTTTGCTCCAGTTAAAGTCACGCCACACAGGATAATTACTATTTGAAAAAGTGACATCCTCCCATAAAGAGTGATAAATTCCTTGTGCTCCCTCAGCAAGGGTGACACCGTTCTTATTTACATAACCTAGCCATTGATTTTTATTGTTAAAAAGAGAGTAATAGGTACTGCCATTGTAATGCTGATAAACCCCTTTAGCATATACTGTTTGATTGTGATAATTACTAGTGGTACTCTTTTTATTCCAAGAAAAATTCTGCCAAAGATCATAATTCCTTGTTGTAACAGATACATATTTATTTAATTTTTGATAACTACCTTCTGGTGAGTCAGTAATACTTCCGCCAGTTTCATTTAGATAACCTAACCATTTACCTTTGTTGTCATAAACGCTTAGATATTTATTACCATTAAAGTGATAATAAATTCCTCTTGCTTTGTAAGTTTTACCATAGTAATTAGAACTATGACCCCGTTTATCCCAACCAAAGCTATTCCACAGGTCGTAATTTTTACTTTTAATGGTGATGTACTTATTAAAAGAATGATAACTACCTTGAGGTCCATTTGCTAGGGTAGTTCCTTTTTCGTTGACATATCCTAACCAACGATCGTTATTGTCATAGACAGACAAGTAACGTTCACCGTTAAAATGATGATAGATACCTTTAGCGATAAGTGTTTGTTTCATGTATTTATCTGTTTTAGATTTAGGTGTCCAACTAAAATTTTGCCATAAATCATAGTTTTTCTTTGTTAAAGTGATGTATTTACCATAAGCCGTGTAATTACCTTGTTTGCCTACTGCATTAACAGTATTTTCTTGTTTAATATAACCAATCCATTTTTCGTTTTGATCAAAAACTGAAAGGTAGTTAATTCCATTAGAATGATAATAAATTCCTTTAGCATGGAGTGTTTTATTTAAATAGTTAGATGTGTTATTTTTTTTAACAAAATCAAAATTTTGATAAATATCTTGTTTATCTTTAATAATATTGATGTAATTATCATATTTTTGGTAATTACCCTGTGGATTATCAGAAACGCTTACATCATCTTTATTAATAAACCCAATAAATTCAGTTTTATTTTTAAATATTGATAAATAAGTGATACCATTAATAACAAGTTCTTCTTGGATTGAGAAAGTTTTTTGTGTGGTTAATTCTGAAGGAAGCTCCTCAGTAAGTTTAGTGTTTTTAAAGACTTTTATGGCATTTGAAATAGTTGCAAAACTGTTCGATTCAGTTCTTTGGACATTTTTTTGATTGATGTAACCAGAAATGCCATTTGGTGCTTCAAAGTGAAAATAGATGTCGTTGTTTAAAGACTCAAATTCTTTATCTAGTTTAAGAATTTGATTAACTAGTAATTCTGAACTTTTTTCATTTTGGTTAGACTCTAAATCTTGAATTGATTCAAAATAAAATTGACTCTTATCCAATAAAACACCATATTTTTCAGGACTAAGATCAATTTCTTTAAAAGATTCTTTGTCTTGAACCTTTGTCTCAATTGTTTGATTAGTACTTGTTGAGTCAGAAGTCTGTGATATTGTACTATTAGTAACCTCTGTTGATTCTGATGTTCCTAAAATAGAATCAGTTGTTGAAGATTCTATAGTAGTAGCGCTTGAACTTACAGCACCTAACCCTAGCGACGCGCTTGTTAAAAGTAAAGCAACCCATTTTTTTTCCATTTTTACAACCTCCTATATAATTACTATTATAACAATAATTGAGTAAAAGAGTAGGGAGTCTATCATATAAATCAGAAATAAAAAAAGAGCCTAAGCTCTTATTTTTTTTCTGATTTATTTAATCCAAAAGGGACACGACTTTCAGTGCCATCTTTGATTCGCTTGATGTTATCACGGTGTCTAATAATAATAAATAATGTAATAGACGTTGCCAAAATCGTTAACAACCAATCTTGATTAGTTAAAATAACCGGAAAGAAAATTGGTAATAAAATAGTTGATAATGTAATTAGTAAAGCACTAAGCATACTTGTCAGACTAACCATACTTGTTAAAAATAAAAGAATCACAAAAATACTTGCTGAATAAGCAAAGAATAGTGGGCTATAGGCAAGTAACATACCAGCACTGGTTGCCACAGCTTTACCACCCTTAAATTTACCGAAGATAGGGAATGTATGTCCTAATATAGCAGCAACACCAAACCATAAAGGGTTAAGCGGTAGATTAAAAATAATAGGCAGAGAAGTAGCCAAAGTTCCTTTTAAAATATCCATGAATAAAACAACTGTCCCAGCTTTTTTACCTAGAACACGAAATGTATTAGTTGTCCCTGTATTGCCACTACCAAAATTTCTAATATCTTTTTTATAAAATAATTGTCCAATCCAAACACCAGATTGTAGTGAGCCTAAAAGATAAGCAATCACTAAAAATAATACTTCTTTCAACAAAAAAACCTCCTTAGGTTAAAAGTAATTTTACCATGAAAGGTTTATTGCTACAATAGAATCGATTAAAGAAAAACCGAATAACAAGCGTGATTTTTTGTCTATTTAATCTTTAGGAATTGAGATGACTTGATACCACTTTTTATGATCTGTTTGATATTTTTCATAATCCATACCAGACATTGAAAAACCTAGGGCGGCAATCACAAATCCAATTACCATCATACTGATACTGATCCAAATAATTTTTTTACCAATTTCTTTTGAATAATTCATTAGAATATTCTTCCTCTCTGACTAAAAATTTTTGTTAGGGGTGTTGTTAGTTTTTTGACTAAAGATGAGATAACTTGCGTAGACGATGTCGTTCCAATTAAACAAAGTAATCCTAAACCAGATGCGAAGACTCCCACTCCTAATTGTGTCACTATATAATAGAAGCTACTGTTAAAAGTTGCCCCAACTAAACTGACAATGCCCGTGACTAAGAAGGCAAAGCTTAAAGAACCTAAAATAAGAGGCAAACACCACAGGATAATAATTCCAGATAAAAGCAATAAAATAATGGATAGTAAAATCGATAACCACAGTGGTGAACCAACAATTAATAAAAACCAAATTAACGGGCTTTTTTGCTTCTCTGATCTGAGCTCTACAGAACTGACGTTGTTGCCTGCAATTGACAATACGAGATCTTCCATAGATCCTAGCTTAGCGACAGCTTCTTCTTCGCTGACGCCATCTTCAACGTAATCCGCAATAATTTCTTGATAGTAATTGATATGGGTTTCTGTATCAAGCACATTCCTCTTGACTAACTCACGTCTTAATCGTGTAATAAATTCTTTTTGGTTCATAATTCATTCGCTCCTTTTATATAGTTGTAAACTTTTTCGATTTCATGCCATTCATCATTGAATGACATTAATTTTTCACTGCCCTTAGGTGTGATTTTGTAATACTTTCTTAAACGTCCGTTATGCTCTACAGAATATGAGGACACAAAAGCATTGGTTTCTAATCTTTTTAAAATAGGGTACAGCGTTGATTCTGAAATCTCGAGTATGGGTGTCATTTTTTTTATAATCATGTACCCATACGAATCTTCTTCTTTAAGCACTGCAAGAACGCAGTAGTCGAGTAAACCGCGACGTAATTGAATATCCAAAGTTATATCCCTCCTGACACCTTATACTATACGACACGATGTATAGTGTGTCAACGAGTATTAATAGAAATCAGTCTAAAGTCTTATGTGTACTAAAAAACCGTTATATTGTGAAGAAAATTAGTATTTAATGAGTGTTGTTAAAGCTTTTCTCCTTCAATTTTTATAAACTATTAATAATAGGTATTATAAATGTAAAATATCAGTTTAAATTTTGTAATCCATAGAATTAAAGAATAACAGGTGATATACTCAATGCAGTACAGGATGTACACAATAAAGCATTTTAGGGGGAAAAATAATTGTTTAAGAAGGTATTTAAGTATGCTGGTGTTTTAGCGTTAGTGGTAACATTAACAGCTTGTGGTGGCAAATCAGACGGAGATAAAAAGAATGCAGATGGCTCAAAAACGATTGATAAATTATCAGTTGGGTTTGTTCCTTCACGTGATCCAGAAGAAATTGTTTCTGCAACAGATCCTTTAAAGAACTTGTTACAAGATGAGTTAAAAAAAGAAGGTTATGATGTTAAAAACATTGATATTACAGTAGGTACTAACTTTGAAGCTGTAGGTGAATCTTTATCATCAGGTACACTTGATGTAGGATTTATTCCTGGTGGAACATATGTTTTATATGATGATGGCGCTGAAGTATTATTAACAGCAACTCGTGCGGGTCTTTCAATTGATTCTGATAAAGCAAAAGATTGGAACGACAACAAACCAACAAAACCAACAGACAAACAAGCTGAATCTTACCGTGCACTTATGATCGCTGGACCATCTTCAAAAGGTCAAGCATTAGCTAAAAAAGTCAACGAAGGTAAAGAATTATCTTGGGATGATTTAAATGGCGCTTCATGGAGTGTAATGAGTTCATCTTCACCAGCTGGATATATCTATCCAAGTTTATGGTTAAAAGAAAACTATGATAAAAACTTATCTGAGTTAAAAAATATTGTTCAATCTGATTCTTACGGTAGTGCCTTTGCTCGTTTGGCTTCAGGTCAGGTAGATGTGGTCTTAGCTTATGCTGATGCTCGTCGTGACTTCGAGAAAAATTGGACAAAAGAATACAACCGTGAAAAAGGTATCTGGGATGAAACAAACGTTATTGGTGTAACACCAGCAATTTATAACGATACTATTTCAGTAAGCAAAAACTCTAAAGTGGTTGACGAAGATTTGAAAAAAGCTTTACAAAAAGCCTTTATTAACATTGGTAAAACAGAAGAAGGTAAAAAAGTTATTTCAATCTACAGTCATGAAGGGTACAAAGAATCAACATCTAAGGATTATGACAATGAACGTAAAGCTCAAAAAATGATCCAAGAATCAACTAAAAAATAAATCCTCTTTCAATAAGAGATAAATAAACTGTGGCTATCCTAAAAAATAGCGACAGTTTATTTTTAAGAAAGGAATATTATGATTAAATTTGATAAAGTCCAAAAGAAATATCCGAATGGTTATGTTGGGCTAAAAGACATTGATTTAGAAATTGAACAAGGTGAGTTTGTTGCGATTATCGGTTTATCTGGTGCAGGGAAATCAACTTTGATTCGTTGTATTAACCGAATGCATGATATCACTGATGGGTCGTTAATGGTTAACGGAACAGACGTTAAAAACATTAAAGGAAAAGAAGTTCGTGAGTTTAGAAAAACTATTGGGATGATTTTCCAATCCTTCAACTTAATTACTAGAGCCACAGTGTTAAAAAATGTATTAATCTCTGCAGTTCCTGAATTATCTTGGTGGAGAAGAATATTAGGTGTCTTCCCAGAAGAAGCAAAAATTACAGCTTTAGAAAGTTTAGATAATGTTGGTATCTTAGATAAAGCTTATATTCGTGTGGATCAATTATCAGGTGGGCAACAACAACGTGTGGCTTTAGCTAGAACATTGGCTAAAAAGCCTGAAGTTATCTTGGCAGATGAGCCAGTAGCAGCTCTTGATCCAGTGACAGCAAAAGTGGTAATGGATGATTTTAAACGAATTAACAAGGATTTAAATATCTCCGTATTAATTAACATTCACCACGTTGATTTAGCTTTAGAATATGCTGATCGCGTGATTGGAATTCGTAAAGGTGAAATTGTCTATGATGGCCCTTCAGAAAAAGTAACTCAAGAGGTTTTAGATGAAATTTACTTGAAAGACGAACAGGAAGGTAACTAATGATGAAATCACTATTGAAAGGAAAGACGATTACTTTAAGTAATGGTAAAACTGTGGTGGAAAAACCATCATCAACGCCATTTGTCGTTTTAGTACTATTTATTTTTACTGTTATTGCGATGAGAGTCACTAAGTTTGATTTTTATGCGCTGATGACTCGTGGGGATCAATTTTTTGTAATTTTAAAGGGAATGTTTCCGCCAGACTTATCATTTTTAGATCGCGTGTGGGCACCGCTTTTTGACACGATTAAAATGTCTCTTTTAGGTTCTTTAGTTGG